>JAHENF010000023.1:45884-50525 GCA_024643255.1 Ilumatobacteraceae bacterium | reverse complement strand
ATCTGCTGACGAACGGCGACCTCGGCGCAGGAGACTGCCCCGAGGAGTCGTGGCGTCCGTGGTCGGTTCGATCGTCATCCTCGGTGTGCTCGAGCTCGCCGCCGTTCGCATCATCGACAACGCGGCGACCGAGGTGTCGCTCGATGAGGCGGGAAGCTTCGGGGCGGAGTCGGTGACACTCGCCCTCGCCCCGTTCCTCACCGATGAGCTGCTCGCATCGGACCCGTCGGCACGCGCGGCGATCGACGAGGCGGGCAGGTCGCTGCTCCGCCGAGGCGAGATCGATCACATCAAGATCTGGTCGGATGAGGGCATGATCCTCTGGTCCGACGAGCGGTCGCTCGTCGGCGAGACGTTCGATCTCGACGCGTCCGATCGCCGCCTGTTCGGATCGCAGGACTACACGGTCGACGTGAGCCATCTCGACAAGATCGAGAACAACCTCGAAGCGGCGAGCGGAACCAGTCGTCTGCTGGAGGTCTACGTCGGAGCGGCCACGACGTCCGGGACGCCCGTGGTCGTCGAGATCTACGCGCCGTACGAGCTCGTCACCCAGCGTGCCGCGGCGCTCCGACAGAAGTTCATCCCGGTGATGACGGCCGCACTCGTCGTGCTCGCGGTGGCCCAGCTCTTGCTCGTGCTCTTCCTCAGCCGGCGGCTGGCTCGTTCCGAACGACGACACACGAAGCTTCTCGAGCGTCTGATCGAGTCGTCCGATGCCGAACGCCGCCGAGTCGCCGCCGAGGTGCACGACGGTGTCGTGCAGAATCTGATCGGCATCTCGTTCGGTCTCGCCGCGCTCGCCGAGTCGACACCCGAACGGGCCGAGCCGCTGTCGGAGATGGCATCCTCGACGCGAGCTGCCGTCACCTCGCTGCGCAGCCTGCTCGGCAGCATCTACCCGGTCGAGGTTCCGCCCGGCGGGTGGGTTGCCGGCATCGACGACCTCGTCGATGCGCTGGGACAACTCGGCGTCGACGTCCGTCTCGAGGTGGAGCCGGTGAAGCTCACGCCGACGGAGGAGTTGCTCATCCTGCGCGTTGCCCGCGAGGCCCTGCGCAACGTCGCGGCGCACGCGCGCGCAACAGAGGTCGTTGTCCGTCTGATCGACCGGCGTGGTCGACTCGTGCTCTCCGTGAGCGACAATGGGTCCGGCTTCGAGACGTCCAGGAGTGAGGATGGGCACATCGGCCTGCGTCTGATTCATGACGTCATCCAGGACGCGGGCGGCGAAATGACCATCGAGTCGGCGGTCGACGACGGCACCACGTTGACGGTCGAGCTGGAGGTCACGCATTGATCCGCGTACTGATCGTCGACGATCACACGATGGTTCGCATGGGCCTCGAACACCTGCTCGAGTCGTACGACGACATCGACGTCGTCGGCGCGGCGCGCAGTGGTGAGGAGGCCATCCACCTCACCGACACCGCCTCGCCGCAGGTCGTGTTGATGGACATGGCCATGCCCGAGATGGACGGTATCGAGACCACTCGTCGACTGGTGGCGGCGCACCCTGGGGTCAGCGTGATCGCTCTCAGCACCCACAACGACCCTCAACAGGTTGTCGGCGCGCTCGATGCGGGCGCTCACGGATACCTCGTGAAGGACGTCGAACCAGATGTTCTCGTCGCCGGAATCCGGTCGGTCCTCGATGGCGGCGCCCCGCTGAGTCCCTCGGTCGCCGGGCATCTGCTGCGCGGTGGTTGGCAGCTCGACGCTCCTGCGTCGCAGTTGACGCGACGCGAACTCGAGGTCTTGCGGCTGATCGTCGACGGCTACCACAACAAACAGATCGCCACGGCGCTCGGCATCAGCGAGAAGACCGTGAAGACGCACTGCAGCCGTCTCTTCCAGCGCATCGGCGTGTCCGATCGCACCCAGGCAGCGGTCTGGGCCGAGCGGAATCTGCCCGAGCGTCACGCGTGACCGGACTCGACCCGAACCCGGGCTGACGAGCGAATCAACGGCGGTCATGCCGGGCTCCCTCCGCGCTGAGCCACCACACTGGACCGCTTCCACAGCCGGTCGCCCCGCAGCGCGAGAAGCCAGCCGGCCAACAAGACGTTCGTCAGCAGCAATACCGCGCCGGCGCGGGTGACAGCGCGAACATGGAGGTCGCGAGTCGAACGCTTCGCGGCACACAGACCGACACAGGCGCCGGACTCGGCGTCGGCGGCAGTCAACGCCGGGTGCCCGACCGAGTGCGCATGGTTCAGCTCCTCGACCGCTTCGAGGTGCCGTGTCTGCAGGCGGTAGTCGTACGCCGAGCTGTTGGCGACTTCGGCCGTGCCGACCGCGGTGCAGATCGCCACGAGCAGCACTGTTGCCGTGCCGATCCGGGCCAGCGAGCGCCGGCTCCGGCCGACCCAGCGGCGGGTCAGCAGCAGCGCAACCACGACCGCCCCTACGTAGACCGGCAACATCAAGGTCGAGTCGCGGAGCCAGCGTTGGAACGGCGGCCGGCTGCGCTCGAGCGACCCGACCGCTCCCTGGAGGGACGTGACCCAGAAGCCGTCGATGTAGGCGAACGCGACCGCAAACACTGCCACCGTGAGCCACGAGAGACGCAACAGGCGTTGCACGTCGATCGGGCGTTCGATCGTCTCTTGAATGGACATGGGATCTCCTCCTCTCTCCGTTGACACCGTCGGATCAGGTGATTTCCCAGCCGAACATCATGGCGTGGTCCTCATGGGCCAGGTTGTGGCAGTGAGCCACGTACGGTCCGACGAAGTCGCGGAAGCCTCGGTAGACGATCACCGACTCGCTCGGGTCGAGTGCGATCACGTCTTCCTTCGACATGTCGTCGGGATGGCCCGCGGTTGGGCCCTTGATCTCTTTGCCGTTGCGCATGACGACGCGGTGTTCCTCCATGTGGAGGTGCATCGGGTGCACCCAACCGCCACCTCCGTTGCGGATCTCCCACAGGTTGAAGCTGCCCATCTTCTGCTGCGCCAGCGGTCGCTTGCCGCTCTTGTTCTTGAGACTCCGCACGACGTTGTCGGGGTCGAAGGCCTCGCCGTTGATCAGCCACTCCATCTCGCCACCGGCGCTCCCGCGCTCCAGCTGGAAGATCATCCGGTTGTCCATCAGGTCCTTCCAGTTCGACGGGACCTCGGGGATGGCTCGCATGAACTCCGGGATGCGGCTCTGGTCCGGCTGTCCGCCCGGGTACTCCTCGGGGCGCTTGCCGATCACGAACTTCATCATCGGGATCTTGTAGTTGGGGTCTGGCGAGAACCGTGAGGACTTGTCCCACATCCGCCCGGTCGTCATCTTCATGACGTTGGTCAGGTAGATCTCGTCACCCTCACTGGTCGGCGTACCGTCCTGGTATTGGGTGAAATCGATGATCACCTCGCGCCGTTTGGCGGGCCACAGTTCGAAGTTGTCGCGCGTGATCGGCACGGGCAAGAGGCCGCCGTCGGTGGCGATCTCGACGAACTGCATGCACTGCTCGGCGTCAGGAAGCCGGTACTGCCCCTGGAGTTCGGCGCCCCCGTAGCCGAGGTCGGCAGCCGCCTTCGGGCCCTGGGACGAGCTCATCAATTGGAAGTCGTAGATTCGGGCGACCGAGCAGTCGAGGAAGCGGAAGCGATATTTGCGGCGCTCGACCTCGAGCATCGGATAGGCCGTGCCGTTGACCGTGAAGAGGTCGCCGACGAAGCCGTGGTTGGGGAAGTGCTTGAAGAACGTCTTGCCCCACCACTCGGGGTGTGTGTTGGGGTTGTTGGCCTCGGGGTATTCGCCCATGGCGTCGTGCATGTCCTGGTGCGTCGTCACGCCGTCGTCCAAGCTGCAGTCGAAGAACGCCAACGGGATGTCGTACTTCACGTCGAATGACCCGTCGGCGTTGTATGCCCTTCCATTGACCTCCGTGTCGCCCTTGCGGACCCCTGGGAGCTGCAGGCCGAGCGGGTTCGTCTCGTCGCCGAAGTCGATCCTCGGGTCGTACATGGGGAAGAGCCCGACCATGCCCTTGTAGACGTTGGCGCCGGTGTGGTCCATGCGATGGTCGTGGAACCAGAAGAAGCTCTGCTTCTCGCGGTCGTCGCCGCCGGCCGGCCAGTTGAGGTACAGGTTGTCGCACCACATGCCCGGCTCGTACCCGTGGTACTTCGGGCCGTTCACCATCGAGTAGTGAGGGTTGCCGTCACTCTCGGGCGCCGTGTGGGCGTTGTGCAGGTGGGTCAGGAACGAGTAATCCGGGGCACCGAAGTCCTGGCGGTCGAGGTTCATCGGGTTCTGGTCGAGCCGGTTGATGAATCGCACCAGTGCGGGCCGGCCGTATTCGTTGTTGATCATCGGTCCGGGGAACGTGCCGTTGAAGCCGTAGATCGTGCTGGCCGGCAGGACCCGCGGGCCCGGGTCCACCCGGTTGCCGAACTGGTCGTACGAATGTGTCGGCCGGCCGTTCGAGTCGATGGGGAGGACCGGCGACGTGGTGAACGAGTGGCCGGCCACCGTGAGCTCGAGCTTGTACACGAGCGGATCCGGGCTGTGGACCTTGGGATGGTTGCACCACACCTGGTGCCGCTCGTTGCCGAGCGAGTTCTGCTGGCCGACGCCGGGTCCAGGGGGCTTCGTCCAGTTGGTGTACTCGATCCACGGTTCCGGAGCGAGCGCCTTCGGGATCAC
>JAHENF010000023.1:42620-45784 GCA_024643255.1 Ilumatobacteraceae bacterium | reverse complement strand
CGGGCGAGTTGTTCCACGCGGAACTCGCTCATGTAGCCGTTGCCGCCGAACAACTGGACCGCCTCGAGGGCCACCTCGGTGGCCGCGCGGGCCGAGTAGAGCTTCATCGCCGAGGCCTCGGCGAGCGACATGCCGACGCCGGCCGCGCTCATCTCGATCGTGCGGAACACGAGGTTCTGCACGTTCAACCGGGCGACCTCCATCCGGGCGAGCTTGTCCTGGATCAGCTGGAACTCGCCGATCGGCTTGCCGAACTGCACGCGATCCTTGGCGTACTGGACGCTGAGTTCGAGGCACTCCTCGATGATGCCCAGCGCCATCGCCGCGACGCCGGAACGTTCCTGCTGGAAGGTGGCCTTCGCCCCGTCACGCCCACCGGCGGGCAGGTCCTCGGTCTCGCCGATCAGACGATCACGTCCGACGCGGACGTCGTCGAGGAACAGCTCGCCGGTCGGAGACGAGTGCATGCCCATCTTGCGCAACGGCTTGGACTGCTCGAACCCTGGCATGCCACGGTCGAGCACGAACGACAGCACCTTGCGCTGCTCGCGAGGGGTGGTGCCGTCGTCGAGCTTGCAGATGAACACGGTCGTGTCCGCATACGGCCCGTTGGTGATGAACGTCTTCGAGCCGTTCAAGATGTAGTCGTCGCCGTCGCGACGCGCCGTGGAACTCATCGACCCGAACGCGTCTGATCCGCTGCCGGGCTCGGTGATCGCCCACGCGCCGACCTTGTCCATCGTCAACAGGTCGAGCGCCCAGCGCTCCTTCTGTGCCGTGGTGCCCTTCGACATGATGGCCGCCGACGTGAGGCCCATCGACACGCCCATCGCGGTCACCATGCCGGGGCACACCCTGCACAGCTCGATGATCGGGATGAGCGACATGCCGCTGTCGCCGCCGCCCGCCGACGTGGGTGCGGGCACGTCCTCCCCGGCCGCGATGGCCTTCTCCCGGTCGATCTGCTTGGCGAAGCGGTCGCGAGCCATCGCGTCCATGCCGAACGTCGAGAAGAGCTTGCGGAGGATGTCGTAGGGCGGGAGGTCGCCGTGCTCGAGTTCCTCCACGTGCGGGCGGACCTCGTCGTCGACGAACCGCTTGACGGCGTCGCGGATCATCTCGTGCTCGTCGCTCCACTGGAACATGTCTCGTACTCCCTCGGGTCCGGTTGTCTCGTGCGGATGGTACGAATCGCCCGCGTTGCCGCCAAACCTGGGACTCAGCGGCTCCAGCTGCGGTCGTCGCGGTACCGGGTGACGTTGAGCGGGGTCGAACCCTGCCGGCGGTCGCGACGGCTGCTCGTTCCGAACACGATCAGCGCAGCCACCACGAGTGCGAGCACCACGAACAGCAGCGTGAGATTGCGCTCGTGGTTCGCGAGGCGCGGGAACACCCCCATCCACGGGTCATCCGAGAACGACGGGAGCACGGCCAGCGGCACCAGGTAGCCGAACACGAACATCGAACCCGCCAGCGAAGCGAGACCGATGCCGAGCGCAAACGTTCCTTCACCGCGCTCCGGGCGCAGGATGACTCCGCCCAGGAGGAAGACCAGTCCGAGCACGGCGGTACCGATCGCGAACCACCCCAGCCACCGATCGAG
Organism: Ilumatobacteraceae bacterium; assembly: GCA_024643255.1. Taxonomy (GTDB): domain Bacteria; phylum Actinomycetota; class Acidimicrobiia; order Acidimicrobiales; family Ilumatobacteraceae; genus Sva-07. Next base: position 44,181 of record JAHENF010000023.1, on the reverse strand, counting down.
GAAGGCCATCGAGCCGACCTCCTGCACGGGCAGCGTGAGCGAACTCGCCTCGCCGACACCCTCGTCGCGCACGATCGTCACCTGCTCGTCCGCGGTGATCAGCACCAGCGCGTCGTTCTCGCCGATCAGTCGCGAATGGGCGTCCGCCACGAAGCGGCTCATCAGGGCTGCACCGTCGGGGATCCGCGCGATCTGCTCGATGAACTCCTTGAGCTGCGTCGGTGACTGTTGAAGGATCGGTGCATCCGCGGCGGCCACGATGCTCGCGACCTGGCCGCGAATGTCCTCGTCACCGAGGATCGAATGGGCCACGCCCGAGTCATCCGTGGGAGAAAAGGCGACACGTTGCAGCCACCACGAACCGATCGCGAGCGCGATCAGGACGGCTCCGATGATCAGCATCAGGCCTCCGAGGGAACGTCGCACGCTGAGAGTCTGACAAATCTTGCGCATAACCTTGAATCGTGAAGCGACCCGGCCTCTCCCACATGCTCGTTCGAGGCGCATTCCGGCGCTGCCCATGGTGTGGCGGACGCGGTGCATTCTTCGTCGGGTGGTTCAAGAAGGCCGACTGTTGCCAGTCGTGCGGACTCGAATGGCGACGTGGCGACGTCGGCTACGAACTCGGCGCTGCGGCGATCACCGCCATCATCACGTTCGGTCCGCTGATGCTCATTCTGGGAGGCATGGTCGCCTACACCTGGCCCGAGGTCGAGGTCGTGCCGATGTTCGCCGTGCTCATCGTGCTCGCCGTCGTGTTGCCGCTGATGCTCTACGGATCGGCCTACCTCATCTGGCAGGCGATCGACATCATGATGCGCGAGCCGACGCCGCTCGACTTCCAGATCGTCGGCCTGCACGACGCCGACGGTGCGCCGATGGACACCGCGTCGTCGTCGGACGCGGCACCGTCGTCGGATTCTGAGTCGCCCTGACCGGCCCCGCCCTGCCGGCGTTCAGGCGCCGGATGGCATGAACGGGCGACGGCCCACCCCGCCGTCGCGGAGCCAGAATCCCGTGAGGTTGCGATCGAGGTGCTGCGCTCGCCATTCGATCATCGATTGCGCCAACGGGAGCACGATCGTCGGGTCGGTGACCTCGGTGCACCATGTCGGATCGGCGGCGAGGTCGAAGCAACGCCAACTCCCGTTGCCGAACTGGACGTAGGCGTGTGTGCGCGTGCGCACGGTGGCGAGATTGCAGCGATCCGCGCGGCGATCCCACGGATCGGTGCCGTCGTCGGGCACCGAGTCGCGCCAGTCCCACTCCCAGTGCGCCGCCTGTCGCCAGGTCGTCGGATGCTCGCCGTCGAGGAACGGCGTCAGTGGGTGCCCGTCGCACTGCCCCGGGATCTCCTCGCCGATGAGGTGGCTGATCGTGGGGAGCACGTCGACGTTCTCGGTGAACTCGTCGACGACGGTGCCGTGGGTGCCCGGGCGCCTCGGGTCACGGACGATGCCCACGATGCGGTAGCTCGACTCGAAGAAGCCCGCCTTCTGGATCAGCCCTTGATCGCCGAGCTGTTCGCCGTGGTCGGCGGTGACGACGACGATCGTGTCGT
>JAHENF010000023.1:10236-42520 GCA_024643255.1 Ilumatobacteraceae bacterium | reverse complement strand
CTCGGGTCACGGACGATGCCCACGATGCGGTAGCTCGACTCGAAGAAGCCCGCCTTCTGGATCAGCCCTTGATCGCCGAGCTGTTCGCCGTGGTCGGCGGTGACGACGACGATCGTGTCGTTCCAATGACCCGATCGCCGTATGGCCTCCCACACACGGCCGAGCTGGTCATCGACCTCGCTGCACATACCGAAGTACTGCGCCTGCCACCGGGCGAGCCTGGCCGGATCGGTCGGGGCTGCCGACTGTGGATTCGCCAGCAGGGCACGGTGAATCGCGTGGAGCTCGTCGCCGGTGGGCAGTGGCGTCGGCATGTCGGCGGGGTCGTAGGCCTTCGACCAGTTGCCTGCCGCGGCATACGGCGGGTGGGGACGCAGGTACGACGCATGCGCGAACCACGGCGCGTCCTGTCGGCCGATCCAGTCGACGAGATGATCGGTGAGGAACGCCGACTGCGACAGGCTCGCCGGCCGATCGGGTTCGGTGATCAACGCGTGCTCGGCGTCACGCAGGTGATGTCTGTGGTCGGCGAGCCAGGCCAGCCACGGTTCGCCATGCCCAGGCAGGTCGAGGCCGATCTCGAAGCCGGTGAGTACCCCTTCGTAGTCCGACAGGCGCGGGTCGGCGGGGTCGGTCACGAGCCGAGGGTCGATGCCCTGGTCGGTGTAGCCGAACAGCGTCGGCCGATAGCCGGCGCGTTGCGCCATTCGGGCGACGTTGTCGAACCGGTCGTCGAGCGGGGTGCCGTTGCCGACCACCCGATTCGTCATCTGGTAGGTGCCGGTGTAGAGCGCCGCTCGACCCGGAGCGCACGGGGCGGCTTGCGCGAAGTGGTTGGCGAAACGGACGCCGCCGGCGGCGAGCGCATCGAGATTCGGTGTGCGCACGACGGGGTGTCCGGCGCAGCTCAGGGCATCGCCGCGGTACTGGTCGAGCGTGATCAGCAGGACGTTGGGGCGCGTCATCGGCGGGCCACGTCGTGGATCGACGCGATCCAGTGATCGAGATCGGGGACGACCGCACCGACGACCTTGGAGCCGTCGTCGGCTCGCCGCAGGGCCACAGCGGCGTTCCAGTCGGGATGCCGTTCGACGGCGACGATCTCCTCGGGTGACAGCGGTCCACCCTGGGCGTCGAGGGTGAGCACGCTGCCGGGGGAGAGGGCAGCCTGGTAGCCGACATCGGTCGCGACGAGATAGCGCTTCGCGTCGACGTGGGCCTCGATGAGGAACGCAACGCGCTCGCCGAGGAGGTCGTGCACGGCGCGAGCGCCCATCCGGTGGTGTTCGGGCTGACCAGGGCCGTCCCAGGGGTGGGCGAGGTCGTGAACGAGGCCGGCCACCTGGAGTTCGATGTCGTCGGGGTGCGCCGATTCGAGGATCGCCGCGGTCTGGAGCCCATGGTCGAGTTCGGAGAACGCGAGCCCTTCGTCGGATCCGAGTGTGGCGAGTTCACGGAGATGGACGACGAGATCGTCCACGCTGTCGAAGGTCGTCGTGGGCGCTGGCATCGCCACAAGGTAGATGTTCCGCACGTTCGTTCGAACAATGCTTGTTCGAACCTCTGTTCGTTGACTACACTCGTGTCATTCGGTCGCAGCCGAGTTCACCAGCACCATCCGACCACTCCGTTCCACCGTTCCGATCAACCCTGTGACACCCCCTCTCTACGGTGCACATCACACAACCGCACCGGGTTCGCCCGCAGCACGACGAAAGTGAGACACGACATGAGCAACGACCGTGACAAGGCGCTCGAGATGGCACTGGCCCAGATCGACAAGCAGTTCGGCAAGGGCGCCATCATGAAGATGGGCGAGCGCACGAACATGGCGATCGAGGTCATCCCGACCGGGGCCCTCTCGCTCGACCTGGCGCTCGGTGTCGGCGGTCTGCCCCGTGGGCGCATCACCGAGATCTATGGCCCGGAGTCCTCCGGCAAGTCGACCCTCGCCATGCACGTCGTCGCCGAGGCCCAGCGCAATGGTGGCGTGTGCGCCTACATCGACGCCGAGCACGCCATGGATCCGGTGTACGCCCGGGCCATCGGTGTCGATGTCGACCAGTTGCTCATCTCGCAGCCCGACACCGGCGAGCAGGCGCTCGAGATCGCCGACATGCTCACCCGCTCCGGTGCCGTCGACGTGATCGTGGTCGACTCCGTGGCAGCGCTGACGCCTCGTGCCGAGATCGAGGGCGAGATGGGCGACACCCACGTCGGCCTGCAGGCCCGTCTGATGAGCCAGGCGCTCCGCAAACTCACGGGCAACATCAACAAGACCAACACGATCGTCATCTTCATCAACCAGTTGCGCGAGAAGATCGGCGTGATGTTCGGTTCGCCCGAGACCACCCCGGGCGGGCGAGCGTTGAAGTTCTACTCGTCGGTCCGCCTCGACATCCGCCGCATCGAGTCGCTGAAGGACGGCGCCGAGGTGGTCGGCAACCGCACCAGGGTCAAGGTCGTCAAGAACAAGGTGTCGCCGCCGTTCCGCCAGGCCGAGTTCGACATCATGTACGGCCAGGGCATCAGCCGAGAAGGATCGCTGGTCGACATGTCGGTCGATCTCGGCATCGTGAAGAAGTCGGGAGCCTGGTTCACCTATGAGGGTGAGCAGCTCGGCCAGGGCCGGGAGAAGGCCAAGGACTATCTCAAGCAGAACCCGGAAATCATGATGGAGATCAGCGACAAGGTGCTGACCGCAGCGGGCCTCAAGAAGTCTGACGACCCCGAGGTCACCGACGTCGCCGACGAGTTCTCCGAAGCCGACGAAGCACCGATCGATCTGGGCTGAGTCGTCCGAACATGAGACGCTGGGGTCAGACCCCGGCGTCTCATGTGGGTTCGTAGGAGGAGACTGTCATGACCGTTCCCAATCGCATCTCGATCGTGACGCTCGGTGTGGCCGACCTCGCCAGGTCGACGGCGTTCTACGAATCACTCGGCTGGACGAACTCGGCGACCGCTCCTGCCATCTCGTTCTTCGAGATGCAGGGGTCGATCCTGGGTCTGTACGAGTGGTCGGCGCTGGCCGACGACGCCAAGGTCCCGGCTGAGGGATCGGGGTTCCGCGGCGTCGCGCTCGCGATGAACCTCGCCTCGACCGACGAGGTCGACACGGTGTTCGCCGAGTGGCTGGCGGCCGGGGCGACCTCGGCCGTCGAGCCCCACAAGGCGTTCTGGGGCGGGTACTCGTCGTACGTCGCCGATCTCGACGGGCACCTGTGGGAACTGGCGTACAACCCGTACGCGTCGCTCGATGCCGACGGCCGCCTGGTCATGGGCGGGTTGTCCGACTGAGTGCTCAGCTGTTGAACGAGTAGCCGCCGGGCTTGAAGATCATCAGGTACATCGCCAGCACGAGGATCAGGTGGGTGATGCCGATGCCCATCGAGAGTTTCGACTTGGCGGTCTCGTCGGGTTGACCGAGCGCCGGGCGGATCAGGAACCAGCTCGCGACGAGCGCCACGAGCCAGAGCACGATGGTGGCGGTGATGAACGGCGTCCCTGCGAGGCTGATCTTGCCGACGCCGGCCATGCCCATACCGGCGATCCACAGCACCACGAGTGCCGGGAAGACGAAGCGCATGTGGAGTCGAGCGATGGCCGCTGTCTCCCCGGCGCGTTGCAGCCGGGGGTACACGAACAGCGGCCCGAAGGCACAGATCGCGCTCAGCAGATGCACGAAGTACAGATCTCGATAGAGGTCGTTGTTCTCGGGGGTGAGGATGGCGAGCACGGTCGGCGACGATAGCGCCGCCCCTGTCGCGACTGCTCGCCAGTAGCCTGACGCACCATGTCGCGCACCTACATCGTTCGCACCTACGGGTGCCAGATGAACGAGCACGACTCCGAACGCATCGCCGGGCTGCTCGAGGCCGACGGGCTCGTGCGCGTCGCGTCGGAGGCCGAGGCCGATGTCGTCGTACTCAACACGTGTTGCATCCGCGAGAACGCCGACAACAAGCTCTATGGCAACCTCGGCCACCTGAAGACGTGGAAGGGCGAGCGCGAGGGCCGCCAGATCGTGGTGTCGGGCTGCCTCGCTCAGAAAGACCAGGAACTCGTCGCGCAGCGCGCCGGCCATGTCGACGTCGTGATGGGCACGCACAACGTCCACCGCGCGGCCGAGCTCCTCGCGCAGGCTCGGACCTCCGATCGGCCGATCACCGAGATCCTCACCGAGGCCGTCGTCGACGACCAGGCGATGTTCCCGTCGGCGTTGCCGGCTCGGCGCGAGACGTCCTACAACGCGTGGGTGACCATCCAGATCGGGTGCGACAACAACTGTGCGTTCTGCATCGTGCCCGCCGTGCGTGGCGTCGAGATGAGCCGCCCGTACGCCGAGATCCTCGACGAGGTCGCGCATCTGGCGACCGAGGGCGTCACCGAGGTCACCCTGCTCGGCCAGAACGTGAACAGCTACGGACGCGACCTGCAGATCACCGCCCGCCAGGCCGGTGACGACTCGGTGCGGCTGCGTCCGCTGTTCTCCGACCTGCTCCGCGATGTCGGTGCGGTCGACGGCATCCGCCGCGTCCGCTACACCAGCCCGCACCCCAAGGACATGCGACCGGAGACCTTTGCTGCCATGGCAGCGACACCGGAGGTGTGTGAGCACCTCCACTACCCACTGCAGTCGGGCAGCGACCGCGTGCTCGCGCTCATGCACCGTGGCTACACCGCCGAGCGGTACCTCGAACGGCTGGCCGAAGCACGTCGAACGATCGACGACCTCGCCGTGTCGACCGACATCATCGTCGGCTTCCCCGGCGAGACCGAGGTCGATTTCGAGCAGACGCTGGAGGTCGCCGCAGCGGCCGAGTACGACTACGCCTACACGTTCCTGTTCTCGCCGCGCGAAGGCACCGAGGCGGCGGCGATGACGGCGGACTTCGTCGACGCGGCCGTGGCGGGGGAGCGGTTCCAGCGACTCCGCCTCGTCGTCGAACGCGCCGCGTTGCGGCGTCACGAAGCGCGTGTGGGCCGGATCGAGGAGGTCCTCGTCGAGGGTCCGAGCAAGCGGGATCCGTCGGTGATGAGCGGCCGCACACGCCAGAACAAGCTCGTGCACTTCACGCCCCCGCGCCCGCTGCGCACCGGAAGCTACGCCACGGTCGAGATCACCCGCGGTGCCCCACACTTCCTCGAGGGACAGTTCGTCGAGTTCATCTCCGAGCCGACGCACAAGCTGCGAATCCCCGTCGCCGCACTCTGACGCCTCCAGGCATTGTTCGGGTGCGGGGCGAAGTAGCGTCGGGGCGATGAGCGACGAGGCGGTCGATCCGCAACTGGCCGACTACCGCGCCAGCATCGACAACATCGACGCCGCACTGGTGCATCTGCTCGCCGAACGCTTCAAGATCACCAAGGCCGTCGGCCGGTACAAGGCGACCGTCGATCTGCCGGCCGCCGATCCCGACCGCGAACGCATCCAGATCGAGCGGCTGCGAGCTCTGGCCGAGGAATCGGGGCTCGACCCGGCGTTCACCGAGCAGTTCCTGCGGTTCATCGTCGCCGAAGTGATCCATCACCATCAGCGCATTGCAGAGGGCGAACACTTCTGAGCGCGCCACGACGAGTCGCCGTCGTCGGCTCGACGGCGTCGGGGAAGTCTGCCGTCGCCATGGAGGTCGCCCGGCAGCTCGGTGACGTGGAACTCGTGTCGATCGACAGCATGCAGGTGTATCGCGGCATGGACATCGGAACCGCGAAGCCCTCGCTCGCGGAGCAGGCCGAGATCGCACACCATCTGATCGACCTCGTCGAGCCCACCGACGAGTTCACCGTCGCGCGGTTCAAGGCGGCATACACCGCAGCGATCGAAGGGATCGGTGCTCGTGGGCGCCGCGCGGTGCTCGTCGGTGGCACCGGCCTCTACCACCGTGTGGTGATCGACGACTTCGAGCTCCCGGGCGAATGGCCGGAAGTTCGCGCGGAGATCGACGCCGAGGCGGACACGGCCATACTGTTCGCCCGGCTGCGCGCGCTGGATCCGGAGGCTGCCACCAAGATGGAGTCGACGAATCGGCGGCGCGTCGTGCGGGCCCTGGAGGTCACCATCGGCAGCGGTGAACCGTTCAGTTCGTTCGGACCCGGCGTCGACAACTATCCACCGTCGGGCGTGCCACAGATCGGCCTGCGCTGGCCGCGCGATGTGCTGTCGGAGCGGATCGCCCAACGCGTCCGCCGCATGATCGACGAGGGGCTGGTCGACGAAGTTGCCACACTCCGTCGAGCTGGACTCTCGCGCACTGCGGCCCAAGCGCTCGGCTACAAGGAAATCCTCGACGCGCTCGATGGTCGCGTCAGCCAGGATGAGGCGATCGACACGATCATCACCCGCACTCGCCAATTCGCCGTCCGCCAGGAGCGATGGTTCCGTCGCGATCCACGCGTACGCTGGATCGACGTCGAGGACGATCCGGTGGCCGAGGCCAGTGGGGCGCTCATCGACGCCATCGACGCATGACTCATCTCACCCTCTCGAAGCACCACGGACTGGGCAACGACTTCCTCGTCGTGTTCCACCCCGGTGTCGACGACCTGCCGGCGCTCGCTCGCAACCTCTGCGATCGCCGTCGAGGAATCGGAGCCGACGGCCTGCTGGTCGCCGAGAGCGCCGACGGTTACGCCGCGCAGATGACGCTCTACAACGCCGATGGATCCCGAGCCGAAATGAGCGGCAACGGCATTCGGTGTTTCGCACAGGCACTGTCGGCTCGTCGGGGCAACCTCGACGACCAGTTGATCCTCACCGATGCCGGTGACCGGCTCGTCGTGCTGACAGCCACCGACGATCCTGCCACGATCGAAGCGCGGGTCGAGATGGGCGACGTCTCGCCGCTCGCCGAACCGGACGGATGGGCGGCACTCGGGTGCCACCCCGACCGCCCCGTTGCCCACCTGAGCCTGGGCAACCCCCACAGCGTGGTGGGCGTCGACGACGTCTCGGTGGTCGACCTCGCCCATCTCGGCGGCCAGGTCCCGCAGATCAACCTGGAGATCGTCGAGCCCGGTCCCGAACCCAATGCGATCACCATGCGGGTCCATGAACGCGGGGCCGGCATCACCGAGGCCTGCGGAACTGGCGCGTGTGCCGCTGCCTACGCGGCGCGGTCGTGGGGCCTCGTCGCCGCAGGCGACGGCGACGTCGTCGTCCACATGGACGGTGGCACCGCCACGGTGAGTTTCGCATCGGACGCGCCCGCACGCGCTGTGCTGACCGGGCCCGCCACCCACATCGCAACGATCGAGGTCTCGTGAGCAACACCCCGTACAACGAGGCGCTGGCCGGAACCCTGATCGATCGCACGATCAGGGAGAAGATCGTGCTCGTTGCCGTCGGCCTGCCGGGTCACCACGAGGAAGAGGTCGACGCCAGCCTCGACGAACTGGCGCTGCTGGTCGACACCGCTGGCGCCGACGTTGTCGCGCGGATGGTGCAGCGCCGCGATTCACCTGATCACACGTGGTACGTCGGCAAGGGCAAGGCCGAGGAACTCAGGCAGTTGTGCCTCGCCGTCGACGCCGACACGGTGGTGTTCGACAACGAGCTCTCGCCGGCGCAGCAGTACAACCTGGAGAAGTTGCTCGGGCGCACGGCGATCGATCGGACCGCCGTCATTCTCGACATCTTCGGTCAGAACGCGCACACGCTGGAAGGCAAGGCGCAGGTCGAACTCGCGCTCCTGCGTTACCGGTTGCCCCGCCTGCGCCGAGGTGCGGACGCCAAACTCTCCCAGCAGCGAGGCGGCGTCGGAGCCCGGTTCGGCGGCGGTGAGACGAAGATCGAGGTCGATCGCCGTCGAATCATGCGGCGCATCAACAAACTCGAACGCGACCTCGACGACCTGGCCGAGACGCGTTCGCTGCAGCGCAAGGGCCGCTCGCGCAGCGGCCTGGCCTCGGTGGCGATCGTCGGATACACCAACGCAGGAAAGTCGTCGCTGCTCAACCGACTGACCGACTCGGGCGTGCTCGTGGAGGACCGACTCTTCGCCACCCTCGATCCGACGACCCGCCGCCTCGCCCTGCCCGGCGGTGAGCCGGTGCTGTTGTCCGACACCGTGGGATTCATCAACCGCCTGCCACACGGTCTCGTCGAATCGTTCAAGGGCACGCTGGAAGTGGCGGCGATGGCCGACTACCTGGTGCACGTCGTCGATGCCAGTGCCTCGGACCCGATCGGTCAGATCGATGCCGTCCACGAGGTGCTCGGCGAGATCGACGCTGCCGCGGTCCCCGAGCTGTTGGTGTTCAACAAGGCGGACCTCGCGCCGGGTGCCGCGAAGGAGTTCGTCGCGGACCACCCCGGCTCGGTCGCGATCAGCGCCGTCACCGGTGAAGGCGTCGAGGAGTTCCTTCGGGCACTGAGCGATCGGCTCCGTGCGCTCACCGTCGTCTACGAGCTCGTGATTCCGTACGAACGCGGCGACGTCTTGGCGTCGGTGCACCGTGAGGGTGAAGTGGTCTCCGTCGGCGACGGGGTCGACGCTTGGACGGTTCGTGCCCGGTTGTCGGATGCATCGGCGGGTCGTCTGTCGGAGTTCGCGTCACCGGACGTCGACTCGTGAGCGGCTTCGTTCCGCCTCCGTACCCGTACGACCGCCTCGACCGGCTGCGACCCTTCGCCGACGCGCACGCGGGGGGCACGGTCGACCTGTCGATCGGTACGCCGTTCGATCCGCCGCCGCAGGCGGTGATCGATGCGTTGGCGTCGAGTGGCTCGGAACGTTCGTATCCGGCGAGCATCGGATCGATCGACTTCCGAGAGGCGGCACAGCGTTGGATGCAGCGCCGGTTCGATGTCGGCGTACCGGTCGGCCAGATCGGCGCGTCGATCGGCACGAAGGAGTTCGTGGCCACGCTCCCACAATGGATGCAGCTGCGTGATCCGTCGCGTGACACCGTGCTGTATCCGGCTGTGGCCTACCCCACCTACGAGATGGGCGCGATCCTGGCGGGCTGCCGGGCAGTTCCCGTGCGGGCGCTGCCCGACGGGCGACTCGACCTCGACTCGATCGAACCGTCCGATGCGGAGCGGGCACTCCTGCTGTGGGTGAACAGCCCGAGCAATCCCACGGGCGCGCTCGACGACCTCGATGCCGCAGCGCGGTGGGGACGCGCGCACGCCGTGCCGGTGTTCTCCGACGAGTGCTACGTCGAGTTCACGTGGGTCGGCCGCGGTCGCACGATCCTCGAGTCGGGGCTCGACGGTGTGGTTGCGGTGCATTCGTTGTCGAAGCGGTCGAACCTCGCCGGTGTCCGCGTCGGCTTCTATGCGGGGGATGCGCAACTGGTCTCGTATCTGCAGGAGATCCGCAAGCACGTCGGGATGATGGTGCCGGGACCCGCCCAGGCCGCCGGCGTCGCCGCGCTCGACGACGACGAGCACGTGCGCGTACAGCGCGATCGGTACCGGGGTCGGCTGGAGTTGTTGGCGTCCGTGCTGTCGGCATGGTCGGGTGAGCCGGTCGGTGTTCCCGATGGCGCCTTCTACCTCTGGATCCCGGTGAGTGACGGCTGGGACTACGCCGAACGGCTCGCCCGCGACGGTGGTGCGCTCGTGAGTCCGGGCGAGTTCTACGGCGAGGGTGGTACGCGGTTCGTCCGGGTCGCCGTGGTACAACCTGACGAGCGGATCCAACTCGTCGCCGATCGCCTGGCGGCCAGCTGACCGATCGGCGATCAGCGATGCGAACTCTCCACTCACTCCACTTCGGCGCCCGACGATGAGCGACTCGTCCTCGAGCCGCGGCTGGATGCTCGTCGTGGGCGTGATCGTGCTCGTCGGCGGGCTCATCGGCGCCGGGGCGCTCTGGTATGCCGGCGGTCAGCGACTCGACGACAACGTCGCCGGGTTCGCTCGCGCGCCGTCTGGCTGCGCGACGACGCTCCACTTCGAACGAACGGGTCGCTTCACCCTGTACGCCGAGACGACCGGCACCCTCGATGCGCTCGACGGCGACTGTGCCGCAGACTCGGACTACGCACGCGGGCCCATCACTGATCCGCAGGTGGAACTCGTCGATCCCGACGGTGCGGTCATCGACATCTCAGCGTCGGACGGGGTCTCCTACGACACCACTGCCTCGGCGGGGTCGTCGATCGGCGTCGTCCAGATCGGGGCCACCGGCGACCATGTGTTGACCGTCGTGGCCGATGGCGACCAGTTCGCGATTGCCGTCGGCGGCGATCCGAACGACGGCGTCGGGCTCCTGCGATGGTCGGCCGCTGCGTTGGCGATCGCCGCGCTCGTGGCCGGCGGCATCCTGCTGGTGCTCGGCAGTCAGCATCCGCAGGAGTCCACCTCGGACGTGTCGCCATGGGAACCCGATGGTGCCGCACCGACATGGCCGATCGGGCCGCCGGGGTTTCCTGCGCCTCCGCCCACCACGGGCGCCGAGCACCCCGCTGGTCCACCGTTGCTGCCGGCCCCTGGCTCCGCCGGACCGGCGCCGGGTTCGGAGCCGACCGTTCCGCCCCCGGCATGGGGGCCGCCGTCGGTCAGTAACGGCGCATGACGGTGACGACCTTGCCGTAGATCTCGACTTGGTCGGCGGTGAACTCCATCGGCGCCATGGTCGAGTTGGCGGGCGTCAGCGTCACTTGGGCGCCTGAGCGGCTGTAGGTCTTGATCGTCGCTTCGCCGTCGGGGATGCCGGCGACGACGATGTCGCCGTTGTTCGGGTCGGTGATCTGTGTCGCGACCACGAAGTCACCATTGAGGATGCCGAGTTCGATCATCGACTCGCCGCGCACGCGGAGCATGAACAGTTCGCCGTCGCCCGTGAAGTCGACCGGCACCGGCAGCAGTTCTTCGACGTTCTCCTCGGCGAGGACGTCGGTCCCCGCCGCGACGTCGCCGACCAGCGGCACGTGGCGGACCGGCCGGCGCTCCATCATCGCCCCGCTGTTGGTGTCGTAGCGGACCTCGATCGCCCGCGGCTTGGTCGGGTCGCGGCGGAGGTACCCGAGGCGCTGCAGCGTGTTGAGGTGGCTGTGCACGGTCGACGGGGACGTCAGGCCGACGGCATCTCCGATTTCGCGCACCGACGGTGGATAGCCCCGCTCGCGGATCTGTTGTTCGATGAACTCGAGGATGCTTCGCTGACGAGTGCTGATCGTGGGGGCCATGCGAACAGTGTACGGATCAGGGGCGAACGGGTCAAACATCTGTTTGACAAACAATTGTTCGAAGAAATGGCCGCGCGGGGTTGACGGCGAGGCTGATCTGCTGCTTCACTACGAACAGTCGTTCTACGAACACCTGTTTCCACCCGGAGTTTTCACCGGAGTGAGGACCGAACACCCGAACGCCGAAACATCGAATCACCGAGCGGAGCACACGATGACTGCGACTTTCCACCCCTCCCAGAACTTCCACCGGGTCAGCCGAGAGATCCCGATCGTCTCGCGGCCCGTGGGGGCCGCCCCCAATTATCTCGCGCGTCGGGTGATGGTCGTCCTGGTGGCCGTTGCCGTGATCGCTGCGAGCGCCGTCGCGGTCGGTCAGGCCGTCGGCGCACTGGCCGATCTCGGAGGCCGTCCTGCCGCGGCCTCCGAGATCGCCGCGCCGGGTGCCGTCGCGGCGCCCCGCCTCCACGTTGCCGCTGCGGGCGACACGATGTGGTCCATCGCGGAGTCGTATCGGGGCACCACGTCGCGCGACCGCTACGTCGACGCGCTGATCGATCTCAACGGCGGCACCACGGTGCAGGTCGGCCAAGCCGTGCGACTTCCCTGACTCGGGCGGCGTTCGGGGCTCGACCGAGTCGTCCCGACACGCAGCGCCGCGACGGTCCGCCACGGTATGCGGGGGGTATCCTCCGAGTCGTGTTCTGCCCCTCGTGCCGTACCGATGACACCAAGGTCGTCGACTCGCGCATTGCCGAGGAGGGCTCCGCGATCCGCCGCCGCCGTGAGTGCCTGGCGTGCGCCCATCGCTTCACCACGTTCGAGCGCGTCGATCATGCTCCGCTCACGGTGGTGAAGTCGCACGGCGGCACCGAGCCGTTCGATCGCAAGAAGCTGATCGGGGGACTCGCCGCGGCAACGAAGGGACGCAACGTGTCCGACGAGCAACTCGACGAGATCGCCACACGCGTCGAGGAGTGCATGCGTCTGCTCGGCTCGACCGTGACGAGTGCGAATGTCGGCGTTGCTGTGCTCGATCAGCTGCGTTCGGTCGACGAGGTGGCGTATCTGCGCTTCGCCAGCGTCTACAAGGACTTCGACGCGGCCGCCGACTTCCACCGCGAGCTGGCCTTGCTCGAGAAGTCAGCCACGCTGTCGTAACCAGCGCGCATAGAGGAACGATCGCTCGTCGATGGCGAGTTGAGCGAGTTCGAAGCGGTGGAGGTGGTCGCCGGCGCCGGATGCGAGCCGCGGGCCCGAGCCTCCCACGGCAGCGGGCGAGGTCGTCAGGTTGATCTCGTCGATCACATCGGCGTCGAGCAGCGCCCCGTTGAGGACCGCGCCACCCTCGGCCTGCACGACCTCACAGGCGGGGACGAGCCCGCGCAGCCGCGCGAGTGCGATGGCGAAGTCGACGGCACCGGTGCCGGCGCGGATCGCCTCGACGCCGTTGGTGTCGAACGTGCTGTCGTCGGTGGTGATCAGGAATCCCGCGCCGGAGGTGAACAGCGGCTGCGAGAGGTCGACTCTGCCGGAACGGGTGACGACACCGATGCGTTGGCCGGGTTTGCGGGGCGGGCCGTATCCCTCGTCGCGCACCGTGCCCGCGCCCACGACGATCACGTCGGCGAGTGCGCGCAGCCGCGAGAGCACGGCGGAGTCGGTGGGGCTCGACAGGCCGGCCGAGTTGCCCGAGACGACCGTCGAACCGTCGATCGAGGCGACCATGCAGAGCCCGACCCACGGCCGATCCGTTCGGAGGCCGAGCGCCGAGGCGTAGGCCTGGTCGACCGTGATGTCGTCGGCGGGCTCGGGGAGCAGTCGGCGCATTGCTGCATCATGTCGGATCCGCCCATGCGAAGCGACCTCGTGAGGTCTGCGACGATGGGCAGATGACCGATCGCTCCACGACCCGGACCGCTTTCCGCACCTGCCCACTGTGTGAAGCCAGCTGTGGTCTGGAGATCTCGCTGCGCTCCGACGAGCAGGGCGGCGAGGAGGTGCAGCGCATCCGCGGGGATCTCCTCGACGTGTTCTCGAGGGGGTTCATCTGTCCGAAGGGATCGACCCTCAAGCACCTCCACGAAGATCCGGACCGTCTCCGGACGCCGATGGTCAAGCGCGACGGCCGGCACGTCCCCGTGACATGGGACGAGGCATGGGCGCTGATCGACGACCGGCTCGGCGGAGTGATCGCGAACCACGGCCGAGGCGCACTGGCGGCCTACGTCGGCAATCCGACGGCGCACAGCCTGTCGGCGATGACGTTCTCGCGGGTGCTGCTGACAGGGCTCGGGACGAAACATCGCTTCAGCGCGTCGACGGTCGATCAGATGCCGCGCCATGTCGCGTCGGGCCACGTCTTCGGGTCTCCGGTCGCGATCCCGGTGCCCGACCTCGATCGCACCGACTACCTGATGATCCTCGGGGCGAACCCGTACGCCTCGAATGGCAGCGTGTGTACCGCACCCGACTTCCCGGGTCGTATCGAGGCGATGCGGGCCAGGGGTGGCAAGTTGGTCGTGGTCGACCCGCGGTTGTCGCGGACGGCGCAGGAGGCCGACGAGTGGGTGTCGATCCGGCCGGGCAGCGATGCCCTGCTCCTCGCCGCGATCGCCCACACGATGCTCGCGGAAGGACTGGCGGCGCCCGGCGACCATGTCGTCGACCACATCGTCGGACTCGAGGACCTGTCTGCGGCGCTGTTGCCGTTCACCCCGGAATTCGCGGCCCCGGCGACCGGCATCGGAGCCGACACGATTCGCCGACTCGCACGTGAGATCGCAGGCGCACCGACAGCGGCGGTGTACGGGCGCATCGGGACGACGACGACCGAGTTCGGGTCGACCGCGTCCTGGCTGATCGACGTCGTGAACATCCTCAGCGGAAACCTGGACCGACCCGGCGGATCGATGTTCCCGACGCCGGTCGCCGGGGGAGCCACCACGCGCGGCAAGCCCGGTTCGGGACGCGGATTCTCCGTCGGCCGGGGCCAGAGCCGTGTCAGCGGACACCCCGAGGTGATGGGCGAGTACCCGGTGAGCGTGCTCGCCGAGGAGATCGTGGCGCCGGGGGAGGGGCAGATCCGAGCGCTGGTCACCGTCGCCGGCAATCCGGTGTTGTCGACGCCGAACAGCGATCGGTTGGCCGAGGCACTCGACGAACTCGACTTCATGGTCAGCATCGACCTGTACCTGAACGAGACGACTCGTCATGCCGACGTGATCCTCCCGCCGCCATCCCAGCTCCAGCGCAGCCATTACGACCTGCTGCTGCTGCAGTTCGCCGTGCGCAACGTCGCCAACTACTCGCCGGCAGTGCTGCCGCTCGACGAGGGCCAGCCCGACGAGTGGGAGATCATCGCCAAGCTGACCTCGATCGCCCAGGGTCTCGGCGCCGATGTCGATGCCTCGGTCGCCGACGACTTCGCGATCGACGCGCTCGTGCGCGGCGCAGTGAAGGGCGAGCACTCGCCGGTCGCCGGTCGTGATGCCGACGAATTGCTCGCCGAGCTGGCAGCCTCCGGACGGAAGGGGCCCGAACGGATGCTCGACTTCATGCTGCGGACCGGACCGTTCGGTGACGGCTTCGGCGCCGACCCCGATGGAACCTCACTCGACGATCTGCTGGCCCGGCCGCACGGCCGCGACTTCGGGGCGCTGGTGCCACGCATCCCGGAGGTGCTCCGCACGCCGAGCGGGAAGATCGAGGTGGCGCCCGGACCGCTGGTGGCCGACCTCACGCGACTCGCCGCGGCAGCCGACGAACTGGCGACCCGTGGCCTGGTGCTCGTCGGGCGGCGCCACCTGCGCAGCAACAACTCGTGGATGCACAACGTCGCGGTGCTGGTGAAAGGCAAGCCGCGGTGCACGTTGCAGGTACACCCCGACGATGCCGTTGCGCTCGGGCTCGTCGACGGAGGAGCCGCAACCATCACGTCGCGGGTCGGTTCGGTGAACGCGCCGGTGGAGGTGACCGAGTCGATCCGGCCCGGTGTGGTCAGCTTGCCCCACGGATGGGGACACGACGTTGCCGGTACGCAGATGCGCGTGGCGGCCGAGCACGCGGGCGTCAACTCCAACGTGTTGTCCGACGACAAGGCGATCGATCCGCTGTCAGGGACGTCCGTCCTCAACGGCATCCCGGTCGAGGTGACCGCAGCGGTCTGATTTGGTCGCCGGGGGCGCGATGTGTCGATGTGGACAACGTCGAGTTGTTCACCTCGCGTCCACACGCTGTCCGCAGTGGATTCACCGAAATTCACATGGTTGTCCCCTTCCTCCACACAGGGTCGACTCCGTAGAGTTCGCCCCAGTGCCGACCACGGCGCGACGCACGGATGAGAAGGCGGGTACCGGCATCTCGCAGAGATGCCGAGGACGGTGTCTGCTTAGGGGCTTCCCTCGACCTGTGACGGCGCGCTGTGGTCGGCGGTTCGCGTCCGGGAGGACGGATCAGCCGGTTGTCCGTCCGCTGCACGGCTGTAGTTTGGAATCCAATCGACTCTCGGAGGAACAGTCATGCCGCTCGCACCCGGTCACATCGCCGACGGCACCGTCGGGTTGGGGCGCCTGTACACGTCACTCGGAGTCGACCCGTACGACGAGGTGGTCTGGGAGACGCGTGACGCCCGCATCACCAACTGGCTCGACGGGTCGGTCGCGTTCGAACAGTTGGGCGTCGAGTTCCCGACCACGTGGTCGCAGAACGCCACGAACATCGTCACGCAGAAGTACTTCCGCGGGTCGCTCGGGTCGCCCGAGCGTGAGTGGTCGCTGAAGCAGGTCGTCGACCGCATCGTCGACACGATCACCGATTGGGGTGTTGCCGACGGCTACTTCGACGGCGACGAGGCCGACGCCTTCAGCGCCGAGTTGAAGTACATCCTCGTCACCCAGCGCGCCGCGTTCAACAGCCCGGTGTGGTTCAACATCGGCGTGGCCGGTGTGCCGCAGCAGGCGAGCGCGTGCTTCATCCTCGCCGTCGAGGACGAGATGTCGTCGATCCTCAACTGGTATCGGGAAGAGGGGATCATCTTCAAGGGTGGCTCCGGCGCCGGTGTCAACCTCTCGCGGATCCGCTCGTCGTTCGAGCCGCTCGAAGGTGGCGGCACGGCCTCCGGGCCGGTGAGCTTCATGCGTGGCGCCGACGCCTCGGCGGGCACGATCAAGTCGGGCGGCAAGACCCGGCGGGCGGCGAAGATGGTGATCCTCGACGCCGGCCATCCCGACATCGAGCAGTTCGTGTGGGCCAAGGCCAAGGAGGAGCGCAAGGCGCGTGCGCTCAGCGATGCGGGCTTCGACATGGGCCTCGACGGTGCTGATTCGTTCTCGGTGCAGTACCAGAACGCCAACAACTCGGTGCGGGTCACCGACGAGTTCATGCAGGCGGTCGTCGACGACACCGATTGGGACCTCCGTGCGGTCACGACCGGCGAGGTGCTGCGCACGGTGCGCGCTCGCGACCTGTGGCGCGAGATCGCCCAGGCGGCGTGGGAGTGTGCGGACCCGGGCCTGCAGTTCGACACGACGATCAACCGTTGGCACACCGCTCCGAACCACGGACGGATCACCGGGAGCAATCCCTGTTCCGAGTATTTCCACGTCGAGAATTCGGCCTGCAACCTCGCGTCGATCAACCTGCTCGAGTACCTGCAGGACGACGGTGGCTTCGATGTAGGGGCGTTCACGCACACGGTCGACGTCCTGTTCACGGCCCAGGAAATCCTGGTCGGCCACGCCGACTACCCGACGCAGAAGATCGGCGACACCACCAGGGCACTGCGCCAACTCGGCCTCGGCTACGCCAACCTCGGTGCGCTGCTGATGGCGCTCGGCCTGCCGTACGACTCCGAGGAAGGCCGTGCCTGGGCCGCGGCGATCACGTCGCTGATGACCGCCTCGGCCTATGCCACGAGCGTGCGCACCGCAGCCCGGCTCGGCCCGTTCGACGGGTTCGCCGACGAGGCAGAGGCGATGCTCGGCGTGCTCGACATGCATCGCCAGGCTGCCCGCAACGTGGACAGCCACGGCGTGGTCCCCGCCGACCTGATCGACGCGGGCCGGTCGACGTGGGACACCGTCGTTCGTGACGCCGGCGACCACGGCGTGCGCAACAGCCAGGCGGTGGTCATCGCCCCGACCGGCACGATCGGTCTCGCGATGGACTGCGACACGACCGGTATCGAGCCGGACCTGGCGCTCGTCAAGACGAAGAAACTGGTCGGCGGCGGCACGATGTCGATCGTCAACCAGACGATTCCACGCGCGCTGCGCAGGCTGGGATACTCACCCGAACAGGTCGACGACATCGTGGCCTACATCGACGAACACATGTCGGTGATCGGTGCACCACACCTCGCGAGCGGACATCTGGCGGTGTTCGCGTGCTCGATGGGTGACAACACGATCCACTACGAGGGCCACATCCGCATGATGGCGGCGGTGCAGCCCTTCGTCAGCGGGGGCATCAGCAAGACCGCGAACATGCCCGAGGACGTCACGGTCGAGGATGTCGAGCACCTGCACATGCTGGCGTGGGAGCTCGGGTTGAAGTCGGTGGCGATCTACCGTGACAACTGCAAGCTCGGCCAGCCACTGTCGACGTCGAAGGGCGCAGCGCCCGCCGACGCGCCGCTCGATGTCGAGATCGTCGAACGTGTCATCCACCATCCGGTGCGCCAGAAGATGCCCCGTTCGCGTCGGGGCCGTACGTTCGAGTTCCGCGTGGCCGACTGCAAGGGTTTCGCGACGATCGGCGAGTACGACGACGGCCAGCCCGGTGAGATCTTCCTCACGGTGTCGAAGCAGGGCTCGACGATGGCGGGCGTGATGGACGCGTTCGCCAAGTCGGTGAGCTACGGGCTGCAGTACGGGGTTCCGCTGCGGGCCTTCGTCGAGGCGTTCACCAACATGCGTTTCGAGCCGGCGGGAATGACGGACGATCCCGACATCCGCTTCGCCTCGTCGATCATGGACTACCTGTTCCGGCGCCTCGCGATCGAGTACATGAGCTATGACGAGCGCGCCGAGCTCGGCATCTTCAGCGTCGACGAGCGGCTCCAGCCGACCCTTCCGGGTGTGGAGGAGCAGGTGACCGAGACCCATCAGGGATCCGATCTCGCGCCCGATCCGAAGTCGGTGCCGCACGTCGACGGCGCACAGCTTCCGTTCGCCGCGCCGGATCCGGTGCGGGTGAGCGATGCTCCGATGTGCATGCAGTGCGGCATCGCCATGGTGCGCGCGGGCAGCTGCTACGTCTGTACCTCGTGCGGCAGCACCAGCGGCTGCTCCTGATGTCCGTGCGATGAGGTTGTGGTCCGAGGGGTGAACCGGAAACTCATCGCTGGTGCTCCTGATGTCCGTGCGATGAGGTTGTGGTCCGAGGGGTGAACCGGAAACTCATCGCTGGTGGTGGTGGCGTCGGGATCGGGTCGTATCGGTGGCGAGCGCTACGTTCCGGGCATGGGTGACGAACGCGAACTGATCCGCTATCACGCGCTGGGCAAAGTCGGTGTCATCACGATCGACCGGCCGGAGAAGCGCAACGCGATGACCTACGCGATGCTCGGCGAGTTCATCGAGACCGTCGGTCGCGCCGACGAGGACCCGGCGACGACCGTACTCCTGATCACCGGGGTGCCCGGTGCGTTCTGTGCGGGAACCGACCTGGCCGATCTCGCGACAGTCCCCGGCGAGGTACGCGGGTTGCGCGGGGAGGCCGAGGAGCGCCACAAGTGGTGGCCGATCGCGCAGACGCGCAAGCCGACGATCGGGGCCATCGACGGCCCGGCGGTGGGCATGGGCGCCGAGTTCTCCTCGCAGTGCGATCTCCGCCTGGCGAGCACGCAAGCGCGATTCGCGTGGAACTTCGTGCACCGTGGACTGGTTCCCGACACCGGCGCGGGCACATGGTTGCTGCCGCGCATCGTCGGGGTCCAACAGGCGCTGCGGCTGCTCTACACCGGCGAGATGATCGACGCCCCTGAGGCGCTCCGCCTCGGCTACGTCCTCGACGTGGTGGAGAGCGACCAACTGCTCCCGCGGGCGATGGATCTCGCCAACGCCATCGCAGCCGGATCACCGCACAGCCTGGGCCTTGTCAAGTCACTGGTGCACGACGGATTGACCGCGCCGGTGGGGGAACACATGGCCCGCCACACAGCGGCACTCGCGGCATGTTTCAAGAGCGATGACCATCGCGAGGGGGTCGCGTCGTTCCTCGAACGTCGCCCCGCCGAGTTCACGGGCCGCTGAGATGGGCGCCGTCGAGTTCTCGGCCCTGTTGCAGCAGGCTCCGGGCAAGCAGGCGACGGGCGTCGTCGTGCCGTCGGATGTGATCGAGCGGTTGGCAGCCGGAAAGAAGCCGTCGGTGAGAGTGACGCTCAACGGATACGGGTATCGAACGACCATCGGCGTGATGTCCGGGGTCAGCATGATCCCGGTGAGCGCGGCGGTCCGTCGGGCTGCGGTGCTCGATGCGGGCGATCCTGTCGAGGTGACGTTGACCGTCGACACGACCGAGCGCACCGTCGACGTGCCGGCGGACCTGCAGGCTGCGTTCGCCGCGAGTCCCGCAGCGGGTTCGTTCTTCGACACGCTGTCGAACAGCCTGCGCCGTTATCACGTCGACAACATCAACTCCGCCAAGGCCCCGGAGACCCGACAACGACGGATCGACAAGGCAGTCGGCCTGTTTCTCGAGGGGAAGCAACGCTGACGGATCGGAAGACCCGTCGACCCGCCCGAGCTGGGGTGCGGTACCGTGCCGACGTGGACTCGTTCACCGACGAAGAGCTGGCATACCTGGCGCTCGCCGCCGATCCCGATGCACCGATCGACGCCGATGCTGTGCCCTTCGGTCGACCTGCCACGGATGGAGCGTTGCTTCCGGAGTGGTACATGCCGGTGCCAGGCTCCGTGCGGCGCACACGGCCCCGCGTGCTCGCCGTGTCGGCGATCATCGCGTCGCTGATCCTCGTCAACGGTGCCGGCCTCTGCGTCACCTACGGGTGGCCCGAGATCGCCTGGTAGCGATCAGCCCCAACCGCATGGGTCGTTCCAGCGCAGAACGACCCGGTTCTCGCGCTCCCAGCCGAGGATCGACAAGGTGGCGGTGTCGAGAGCGAATCGCCGGCCTTCGACAGCGTCGAGCCCCAGCCAGCGTGCGCCGAGCACCCGCAACACGTGGGCGTGGGCGACGAGAGCGATGTGGCCCTCGAGTTCGAGGAGGCGGTGGAGCAGCCGATCGACACGGGTGCCGACCTCGTCGATCGACTCGCCGTCGAGCACCGGATGTGTCCACACCGACCACCCCGGATCGGTCTCGCGGATCTCGGCGGTGGTGATGCCCTCGTAGCGGCCGTAGTCCCACTCGAGCAGGTCGGGTTCGATGTCGGGATCGAGGCCCACGAGGCGGGCGGTCTCGAGCGCTCGCGACAACGGGCTGGCGTACGAATGCGTGAAGCGGAACGCCTCGACGGCGGTGGCGATGTGACGGGCCTGGGCGCGCCCGTGATCGGTGAGTGCGACGTCGGTGCGCCCGGTGTGCTTGCGCTCGCGACTCCATTCGGTCTCGCCGTGGCGGACCAGGATCAGTTCGGGACGAGGGGGTTCCGCCATCACCCCAGTCTGCACGTCGCGGTGATCGAACGTGTGTGCGGTCGGCGGTCGTGTTCGGTAAGGTCGAGGCGATGGCGATTCAGTGCGCATACTGCAATGGAGAGCATGCGACGCCGGCCGAGGTGCGCCAGTGTTGGCACGACGGTGGCCGTCAGGAGGTGCCGACGTCGGGCGACGACGCACTGCCCTTCGACGATGGGGGAGACGCCGTCGAGCCGACGGCAGGCTCTGCGCGCCCACCGGCGCCGGCTCGGCGCTCCGCTCGGGCGGCGGCTGCCCCGAGTCGCGACGTTCCGCGAGGCGTGGCCCCGGCGGGCGCCGGCCCCGACGAACTCGGACGTCATCTGATCATCGAGCCGGGCGGCCAAGTGCCCGCGGCGTGGGCCGATGCCCAACGACTCGTCGTCGACGCCGCCACGTTGACCAGCCCTGCGCATGCACTCGTGTTCCTGCGCGCCGCCCACCACGCGCGGGAACGGCTCATCATCGAGCTGGCAGCCCAGTTCGAACGCGAGCCGATGCTGATGACCGAGGCTGCTCCGTACGAACTGGGTCCGACGTTCGCCTTCGATCTCGAGGAACTCCACCATCTCGTGTGGGCCAACAGCGTCGATCATCGCGACCCCGACAATCCGAGTTGGATCGCTCTCGACACGGCGATCGCCGCGGGAGCAACGCCCGGTGGCGAGCGGGGCGACGTGGAGCTGCCGGACGGCACCGCCGTGTGGCTCGACGCGGGGCCGGTTCGCCACACCAATCCCATCGAGGGGGTGCCGGTGGTGCACGCCGTCGCCGTCGAGCACCGTTCGCTGCGCCCGCCCGGAGCGAACCGCTCCGACGCGGATCTCGCCCCCGACCAACTCGCGGCGGTGACGCACCGTGGCGGCGGTGCGCGCATCATCGCCCCGGCGGGCTCCGGCAAGACCCGCGTGCTCACCGAACGCGCGCGGCACCTGCTCACCCACTGGAACCTGCCGCCGAGTGCAGTCAGCCTCGTGGCATTCAACAAACGGGCGCAGGAGGAGATGGTCGAGCGGACGTCGGACCTGCCGGGTCTCCAGGTGCGCACCCTCAACGCCATCGCATTGGCGATCGTCAACGGCACGCCACCCTTCGCCCAGCAGGCGACGAAATGGCGGACCATCGACGAGCCGGACGTGCGGCGCATCATCGGTGAGCTCGTCTCGTTCCCGCGGCGCCGCAACAGCGACCCGATCGGTCCATGGATCGAAGCGCTCACCGTGATCCGCCTCGGCCTGGTCGACCCGGACGAGGTCGAGGATCGCTATGCCGGTGACGTCGACGGCCTCGCGGAGACATGGCCGAGCTACCGCAAGGCGCTGGAACGGCGTGGAGCGGTCGACTTCGACGACCAGATCTATCGGGCGCTCCTGGTGCTCCTGCGTGACCCGGTCGCACGTCGCGCCGCACAGCGAGCCTGTCGGATCATGCTGGTCGACGAGTTCCAGGATCTCACGCCTGCCCACCTGTTGATGATCCGCCTGCTGTCGGCGCCAGGAGGCGCAGTGTTCGGGGTCGGCGACGACGACCAGACCATCTACGGCTACAACGGTGCCGACCCGGCCTGGCTGATCGATTTCGCCGAGCTGTTCCCCGGCTCGGGGTCGCATCCCCTCGAGGTGAACTATCGCTGCCCGGCCGGCATCGTCGACGTCGTCGACCGGCTGCTGCGTCACAACCGCCGACGAGTCGCGAAGACGATCACGGCCGCATCGACCGACGCCTCCGGATGGTCCGTCGATGGGGGCGTCGACGCGGTCGGTGGTTCGCGTCGAGCGGTCCACGACGCGATCGCTGCGGGAGCCCGGCCTGATGAGGTGGCCGTGCTGGCCAGGGTGAACGCGCTCCTCGCCCCTGTGCAGGTTGCGCTCGTCGCCGAGGGCATCCCGATCAGCGGCGGGGTCGGTCTGGAGTTCGCCGATCGCACGGCGGTGCGCACGGTCCTGGCCTGGCTGCGCCTGGCGGCTGCGGGACGAGGCGGAACATTCGCACCCGACGACATCCGCGAGGCGCTCCGGCGCCCCTCTCGATCGTTCCATCCCCGCATCACCGACTGGGTGGCCGAGCAGGGCAGCATCGTCGACCTGAACCGCCTGGCGGGCCGGCTGACCAACGAGCGCGACGCCGAGCGGGTGATCGACTTCGCCGCCGACATCCAGACGCTCCAGAAGGCCGTTCAGGCGGGCGCCACGACCTCCGACCTCGTGCTGACCCTGATCGACGACATCGGCCTCGCCGGCTCCGTCGCCTCGCTCGACGCCAACCGGCGCGGTGCCAACCGATCGGCCCAGGGCGACGACCTCACCGCGATCACGCATCTCGCTGCGCTGCACGACGATCCATCGACATTCGAGCGGTGGCTGCGGACGCAGCTCGCGTCGAAGCGCGCTCCGGGCGGTGTGCTGCTGTCGACGGTGCACCGGGTGAAGGGTCAGGAGTGGCCGTATGTGGTGGTGCACCTCGCCGACGCCGAGCAGTATCCGCACCGGCTCGCCGACGATGTCGAAGAGGAACGCCGGTTGTTCCACGTGGCGATCACCCGTGCCAGTCGTCAGGCCACCATCGTCACCGGCGTGAACCCGAGCCCGTTCGTCGCCGAGCTCACGATCGAGCCGTCGGCCGAGCGCATCGTGTCGTCACATCGCCCCGAGACGGCGTCGAAGCCGGCGGCGCGCGCATCGTCGAGCACGAGCGATCCGGCCGCCGACCTCGACGCCGAGGGCCAACGCCGCTTTGCCGCGCTGAGGGAACTCCGCAACGATCTCCGCGACGGCAAACCGGCCTATGTGGTGTTCGACAACAAGACGCTCGCGGCCATCGCCCGGACCGCCCCGACCACCTTGCGCGACCTCGGCAAGATCAGCGGTGTCGGCCCGGCGAAGCTCGAACGGTACGGCGACGCAGTGACCGAGTTGATGGCCGAGATGTCGGCCGGGTGAATTGTCGGTGAGGAGGTCCGCGCCGACCCACGCTGAAGCCGGCAGGCCGGTACGGTGATGGTTGTGAGCATGGCCTCGGTGCACCTCTCAGTGTTGGAGCGTCCGCTCTGGCGCGGAGCCATGCACGCCGGTGCCTTCTTCGCCGCGATCCCCGCCGGGATCGTGCTGATCGTCGTCGCCGATGGGGCCGCCGCGACCGTGGCCGCCGCGATCTATTCGGTGACGCTGTTGTTGCTGTTCGGTACCTCTGCGTCGTATCACCGTCTCGCCCACTCGGTGCGCGCCCGCGAAGTGATGCAGCGTCTCGATCACTCGATGATCTATCTGCTGATCGCGGGCACGTACGCCCCGATCTGTCTGGTGGCACTGCCTCCGGCCTGGGGGATCCCGATGCTGGCGGTCGTGGGCACCCTCGCCGTCATCGGCATGGTGCTCAAACTCGGGTTCTTCCACGGTGCCCGCCTCGTGTCGTACTCGCTCTACCTCGTCATGGGATGGGTCGCAATCATTGCTGCGCCGGCCCTGGTCACCAATTTGACCGGCTTGCAGCTCGGCCTGATGATCGCCGGTGGGCTCGCCTACACGGTGGGATTCCCCGTACTCGTGCGGCGTCGCCCCGACCCATGGCCCAAGACGTTCGGCTACCACGAAGTGTGGCACCTGTTGGTCGTGGTGGCGGCCGTGCTGCACTTCGCCGCGGTCAGCAACGTGCTTGCCTGAGCCGATGTTCGATCGCTTCGTCGTCGTCGACTGGAGCGCCAACTCGACGCCGAAACGAGGCCGTGACTCGATCTGGATCGCCGTGTCGGAGGGCGACGACGTGTCGGTGTCGAATCCCTCGACACGGGGGGCTGCGGAACGATTCCTCAGCGGACTGATCGGGGCCGGCTCGACGAGCCGAACGCTGATCGGCGTCGATTTCTCGCTGGGCTACCCGGGTGGAACCGCAGACGCGCTCGGCCTGCCGGGGTGTGCGTGGGAGTCGATGGCCGGACTGCTCGGCGAATCGATCGTCGATGATGATCGCAATGTGAACAACCGGTTCGAGGTCGCGGCGGCGCTCAACTCGCGGATCACGGCCACGGGCGCCCCGTTCTGGGGATGCCCGCCGTCGCGTGCAGGCGACACGCTCACCGTGACGAAGCCGGCATCGTTCGCGCCGCTCGGCGAGTGGCGCGAGGTCGAGTCCCTGCTGCGCGAGCAAGGCCATCGCCCGTTCTCGTCGTGGCAGTTGCTCGGCGCCGGAGCGGTCGGCAGCCAGAGTCTGCTCGGCATCCCCATGCTCCACCGACTGACGGCTGAGTTTGCCGACCGGGTGTCGGTGTGGCCGTTCACGACCGGCCTGCGGGCGCCGGTGGTCGACCGGGGAGCGGTCGTGTTCGCCGAGGTGTGGCCGTCGCTGCTGGCGTTGGACGTCGGTGACGGCCTCGTTCGCGACGAGGCCCAGGTCGTGGCGCTCACCGAGTGGCTGACCGGCCTCGACGCTTCTGGGCGGCTCGCCGAACTGTTCGCACCGGGCGCCGTCGATGCCGCTCGTGTCGAGCAGGAGGAGGGGTGGGTACTGGGGGTCGTGCGCTGATGGCCGAGGTCGGACTGGAACGGGTCACGCTGCGCGGGTCACGCCTCGACGACGTGTCGCTGCTGATCCCCGACGGTGCGTTCGTCGGGATCGTCGGCGCGTCGGGCAGCGGCAAGTCGTCGCTCCTGCGAACGATCGCCGGGCTGGAAACGCCCAGGAGCGGGCTGATCCGGTTCGATGATCGCGACGTGACCGGGGTGGCGCCAGGTGGGCGTGACGTCGGGATGGTCTTCCAGGAACCGGCGCTGCTCGGGCATCTGTCGGTCCGGCGCAACGTGTCGTTTCCACTCGATGTGCGACGGCGTGATGCGGAGGACATCCGTCGGCGTGTCGACGCCGAGGTCCGTGCCCTGCACATCGAGCAGTTGCTGATGCGCCGTCCGAACACGTTGTCGCACGGTGAGCAGCAGATGGTCCAGATCGCCCGGGCCCTCGTGCGGGTGCCGCACGTCCTGTTGCTCGACGAGCCGTTTGCCGCGCTCGACGAGCAGCTCCGTCACCGCATGCGGGCCGAGATCGCTGTGTTGCAGGACGGCTATGGCGTCACCACGCTGATGAGTACCAATGATCCGCTCGACGTCACGACGTTGACGTCGTTGCTCGTCGTGCTCGACGCTGGCCGGGTCGTGCAGTTCGGTGACACTGCCTGGGTGCGACACTCGCCGGCGACCCTGCTGGCGGCAGCGGCGACAGGGGCGTTGTCGCTGGTGCAGATGACCGTGACTGCGGATCGCGAGGGTTACTGGCTCGTGCGGGCGGCCGCCGCCGGCGGCGAACTCGTTCGCATCCGGGCATGGTCTCCAGCGTTGGACGGGTACGTGGGCTCGCTCGTGACGGTGGGAATTCGCCCGGAGGACCTGGTGGTCTCCGACCACGGTTCGATTCCTGCGATCGTCGAGCGTCGAATGCCGATACCGGACGGAGGCGTCCGGTGCGCGGTGGCCGGTGTTCCCGTCATGGCCACGACCGACGGCACCGATGTCGAGGCCGGCCAACGCGTCCGACTCCGTGTCGATCACCTCGCCGTGTTCGACAGACTCACCGGCGCCACCATCGCCTGATCGCGATTGGGGTCAGACCCCAATCGCGATCACCATCGCGATCAGGTGACGGACCAGGTGCCGTTGGAGCGCAGGAGCGCGCCGAGGTCGCCGGGTCCCTTGCGCTCGCTCGCCGCCATCACCTGGTCGGCAACAGCGTGGCTGTATTCGGGTCGCTGGATGTTGCGGAAGACCCCGAACGGCGTGGGGGAGTGGTCGTCGTGGCTCAGCCGGGCCAGCGCGAACGCCAGCGACGGATCGTGGCGGTGCTCGTCGTGGATCAGGATCTCGTCGGCGGAGACGTCGGCTCGCTCGACGAGGCGGAGCTGGCCGTCGACGCCCATCGCCACGGCGCGGTGCTGATCGGTGCCGAACGTGATCGGCTCACCGTGGACCAGGTTGATCATCATCTCGTCGCGGGCCTGCTTCTTGGTCACCTCGTCGAACTGGCCGTCGTTGAACACGTTGCAGTTCTGGTAGATCTCGACGAACGAGGCGCCCTGGTGCGCGTGCGCCGCCCGGAACGTCTCGATCATGTGATGGCGGTCGAGATCGTGGGTGCGAGCGACGAAGCTCGCCTCGGCTCCCAACGCAACCGAGAGCGGGTTGAACGGCGGATCGATCGAACCCATCGGGGTCGACTTGGTGACCTTGCCGACCGGTGACGTCGGCGAGAACTGGCCCTTGGTCAGCCCGTAGATCCGGTTGTTGAACAACAAGATGTTGAGGTTCACGTTGCGGCGCAGCGCGTGAATCAGGTGGTTGCCACCGATCGACAGGCCGTCACCGTCGCCGGTGATCACCCACACATCGAGGTCGGGTCGTGCGACAGCGACGCCGGTGGCGATCGCTGGTGCGCGGCCGTGGATCGAGTGCATCCCGTAGGTGTTCATGTAGTACGGGAACCGGCTCGAACAACCGATGCCGGAGATGAACACGGTGTTCTCCGGGGCGATGCCCAGTTCGGGCATGAGCGTCTGGACGGCGAGCAGGATGCCGTAGTCGCCGCAGCCGGGGCACCAGCGGACCTCCTGATCGCTCGACCAGTCCTTCTTCGTGGTGACGGCGACCTGAGCGGTGCTCACGACTGGGCTCCTTCGTTGCTGATCGACTCGAGGGCCTCGTCGATGGCGGTCATGATCTCGATGGACTTGAACGGCATTCCCTGCACCTTGCTGAGGCAATGGGCGTCGACGAGGTACTTCCCACGGATCAGGGTCGTGAGCTGGCCCATGTTCAGCTCGGGGACGATCACTCGCTTGAACCGTTTGAGGATGTCTCCGAGATCGGGAGGGAGCGGATTCAGGTGCATGATGTGGGCAGAGGCCACGCTCTTTCCGGCGCGGCGGCTGCGTTGAATCGCCGCGTCGATCGCGGCCCAGGTCGAGCCCCAGCCGAGCACCAGGACGTCGGCGTCGGGATCGCCGTTGATCTCGGTCGGCGCGATGTCGGCCGCGATCGCCGCGATCTTGGCGGCGCGGAGGTGAACCATGTGTTCGTGGTTCGCTGGGGTGTAATCGATGTTGCCGGTGCCGTCGTTCTTCTCGAGGCCGCCGACGCGATGCATCAGTCCCGGTGTCCCGGGGATCGCCCAGGGGCGGGCGAGTGTGGCCTCGTCACGCAGGTATGGCCAGAAGACGTCGTTGCCATCGTCGTCGACGTGGTTGGGCTCGGTGGTGAACGGCACGGAGATGTCGGGCAGGGAGTCGATCGACGGCAGGTTCCAGGGCTCTGAACCGTTGGCGAGGTAGCCGTCGGAGAGCAGGATCACCGGGGTGCGGTACTTCAGAGCGATGCGGACCGCCTCGATCGCCGCGTGGAAGCACTGTGCAGGCGTGTAGGCGGCGATCACGGGCAGCGGGGCTTCGCCGTGTCTCCCGTACAGCGCGATGTTCAGGTCCGACGCCTCGGTCTTGGTGGGCAGCCCGGTCGATGGGCCGCCACGCTGGATGTCGACGAGCAGGAGGGGCAGCTCGATCGACACCGCGAGCGACGTGGTCTCGCTCTTGAGTGCAACACCGGGGCCGCTGGTGGTGGTCACGCCGAGGTGACCGGCGAACGCAGCACCGAGCGCCATGCCGATGGCCGCGATCTCGTCTTCGGCCTGGACCGTTCGGATGCCGAAGTGCTTGTGCTTCGACAACTCGTGAAGGATGTCGGACGCGGGCGTGATCGGATACGAGCCGAGCGTGATCGGCAGCTTGGCCAGCTGGCCGGCCGCGACGATGCCCCAGGCGAGCGCGGTGTTGCCGGTGACACTCGTGTACTCGCCCGCCGGCAGCTTGGCCGGCTTGACCTCGTAGCGGTGGCCGACGGCTTCGGTGGTCTCACCGAAGTTGAAGCCCGCGAGGAACGAGGCCTTGTTGGCCGCTTCGACCTGTTCGTTGCCGCCGAACTTCTCGGTGATCCAGCCGAGTGTGGGGTCGACCGGCCGGGTGTACATGAACGACACCAGACCGAGCGCAAAGAAGTTCTTCGAACGTTCGGCATCGCGCGGCTTCACCCCGAGCGGAGCGCAGATCTCCTTGGTGAGACTCGTCATCGGGACCCGTAGCACGCGGTAGTTGGCGAGCGAACCGTCGTCGAGCGGGTTGACCTTGTACCCGGCCTTCTCGAGGTTGCGTTCCTCGAACGCGTCTTCGTTGATGATCACGGTGCCACCCGGCTCGAGGCGATGGAGGTCGGCCATCAACGCGGCGGGGTTCATCGCGACCAGCACGTTGGGTTCATCGCCCGGCGTCGTGATCTTGTGGTCGGCGATGTTCACCTGGAACGCGGACACGCCGTTCACGGTGCCCGCCGGGGCTCGGATCTCGGCCGGGAAGTCCGGCAGCGTGGAGAGGTCGTTGCCGAACGATGCACTGACCGAGGTGAAGCGGTCGCCTGTCAGCTGCATCCCGTCGCCGGAGTCACCGGCGAAACGGATGATCAGGTGGTCGAGCACATGATCGTCCTCGGTTCCTGACCGGTCGATCGTGTCCGTCATGTTGTCTCCCCCCGAGGGATTCTCGGTGGCCCGGCCTCGTTGCCGCGCCTGTCCGCCAGCAACCGTAGCGTTCACATCTCGACGAGATCGGGACGGCGGTACGAATGTGACCTTCTTCCTGTTCCATCGGGGTCGGACCCCGGGATGCGGCACCGGTGCGCGATGATCGGACGATGTCGCGTCGTGTGTGGTGTGGATTCGTCGGATGTGTACTCGTGTCGGCATCGGCGTGCAGCTCGAACACGCCGGACACGCCGCCGGGGCTCGATCGCATCGACGGGCCCGCACAGGTCGACCCGTCGTACGACCCGTTCGCCACGACGCCACCGCCGGTGACCGACGCCGGAGGCTGAGCGGAGCGCGGGTAGGGTCGTCGTCCGACATGGCGTCTCTTCGTTTCAGCTTCGGCACCATGGGCTCCGGCAAGAGCACCGTGGCGTTGCAGATCCACCACAACCTGTCGAGTCGCCAGCTCTATGGCCTCCTGCTGACGACACTCGATCGTGAGGGTCGCCAGGTGACGAGTCGCCTCGGTGTGGCCGCACCGGCGATCGAGGTGACGCCCGGCCTCGACCTGCACGCACTCGCCGTGAAGTACTGGCCGATCCACTACATGATCTGCGACGAAGCGCAGTTCTACAGCGTCGAACAATGCGACCAGCTCGCCCGCGTGGTCGACGAGCTCGACATCGACGTGTACGCCTTCGGGTTGCTCACCGACTTCCGCGGTCGCTTGTTCGAGGGGACACAGCGGATGCTGGAGATCGCCGACGAACACAACCCGCTCCAAGTCGAAGCGCGCTGTTGGTGTGGCGCGCGGGCCACCCACAACGCCCGCGTGGTCAACGGTGACGTGGTCTATGAAGGCGACACCGTGATGGTCGGCGACACCAACCGCTCCGAGGCCCCGCTGTTCGGTGACTCGGTGCGTTACGAGCTCCTCTGCCGGGCCCATTTCCGCGCCGGCGACCTCGGCGCATGAAGTTACGCCGGTGCCAGGCACCGGCGTAACCTCAGCGGTTGTATGCCTCGCTGAGGAGATCGCACAGGGCCTCGTCGACCTGGTCGGGCGTGGCGACGTTGGCGGTGTGCCAGTACTTGTTGCCGTAGTTGACGACCTTGCGGGTGATCGTCGGATGGCGTGCCTCGCGTCGCAGTCCGAACGAGACGGCCACCCACTTGGTCATCGGGCGGAGTTCGGCGAACTTGCGAGGGTTCTTGAGGAAGATGCCCACCGAGACGATGTCGGCGTGCACCGGGCCGAGCGACTCGACGTAGGCCATCACCGCGTCGAACACCGGCCGCTCGTGGGCGGGTCCGGTCTCGAAGTACTCCTCCAGTGTCAGACCCGGGGCGCAGTCGTGCCCCTGACCCCGGCGACCGAAGACACGGTGGCACTCCGGGCAGGTCCAACCACTCCCGGCGTCCGATGTCATTTCGGTCGAATGATCTGGACGATCCCACGGGATCCCGATGTGGCCTGCGAGTGCACGCTGTGCCGGAGGGCTACTTGACGGCGTAGATGTCGTAGATCACGCCGGTGGGGTTCGACTGTCCGATGCCGATGCCCATCACGTTGTTCAACCACGCATATCGAGGGTCGCCGGTCTGGAACTGTGGTGCGATCCGGATGGTGAACAGGCCGTCGCCGATCGGGGTGCCGATACCCGAGTAGGTCATGTAGATGTCAGCGCCGTCCTCCGTTCGCAGGTTGAGGCGCACCTCCAGGAGCAACGTGCCGTCCGAGCGCACCAGCGGCCAGTCGGCGCCGGCCACGCCGGTGACCGCTGCGGCGTTGATCTTGGGTCCGACGAACGTCGCCTCGGTGACGGTGACGGTCACCCGGGTTCCGTTCGTGCCGGCGATGGCGATGGGTGTCACCGCCTGGGTCGTCGCGTTCAACGTGCCGATGAATTCGACGGGGATGCTGTTGCGGTCGGGGGAGTCGGTGGTGGTGTCGGCCATCGCCGCACCGTATCGCGCGGGTTCAGGCGGATGACCGGTCGGCGGCTCGGCAGACGAGAGCGAGCCCCGCCGCCATCGAGATGCCGCCGAGGCGCAGGAACACGCCTTCGAAGTCGGTCGGGGCACCGTCGTTGTCGGCGAGGATGCTGACGATCGATGCGAGCCCGATCATCCCGAGCACGATGGCGGTGGCGGCGACCAATCGGAGCAGTGAGGTCAGCCACACCTCGCGTTCGTCGCCAGCGAGCCACGTCGTGACCGCGGCAAGGAACGCCGCCGGAGCGAGCACCACCAGATTCGGGGGCAGCATCAGGAAGCTCAGCACCTCGATGCGCTGATCCCACTCGCTCGCGAACGGCTGCGCGGTGACGCCGCGCACCCGTTCGAGCTGGAACGAGATGAAGCCGACCGCCCCGCCGAGCAGCAGCCAGCCGGCGATCGTCAGGTGGCGCACGAGGTCGGCTCGGCGTTCTGGTGTCAGGTCAGTCCCAGGCACACTGCAGCCGTTTGATGCCGTTGATGAACCCGCTGAGGAGGTAGTCGGGCTCACCGGTGATCCGCAGCGAAGGAAGTCGATCTCGGATGACGTCGAACATCACGGTGATCTCCCGGCGAGCGAGGTTGGCGCCCAGGCAGAAGTGCGGGCCGCCGGCGCCGAAGCCGATCTGGGCCGGGTTGGGCGGCCGGGTGACGTCGAACGTGAACGGGTTGTCGAACACCCGCTCGTCACGATTGCCGGAGTTGTAGAACATGACGACCTTCTCGCCGGCCCTGACCGCCTGGCCGCCGAGTTCGGTGTCCTCCGTGGCCGTACGGCGGAAGTGGATCACCGGAGTGCCCCAGCGGACGATCTCCTCGACGGCGGTCTTCGAGTGGGCGTCGAAGTCGTCGTAGAGCAGTGCCCTCTGATCGGGGAAGTCGGTGAACGCCCTCATGCCATGGCTGATCGCGTTGCGGGTCGTCTCGTTGCCGGCCACGACGAGCAGGATGAAGAA
>JAHENF010000023.1:0-10136 GCA_024643255.1 Ilumatobacteraceae bacterium | reverse complement strand
CCGATGTTCGATCCCTGGCCGGAGCAGAACAGCTTCGGGTTGCGGCTGACGTGCCAGATGTCGTCGTGCCGGGTGACCGCCCAGTAGCCGGGTCCGGGAGGAAATGGCAGGTCGGGGATCTCACGCTCGTCGTAGTGGACGAGGCCCGGCGTGTCGCGCAGGGTCTTGAATGCCCCCTCTCGGACAGGCCGTGGCGCCGACCAGAACTCGGGGTCGGAGAGATCGAAGTCGTCGAGATCGACTCGATCGTACGGTTCGAGCGTCGTCATGGCTGCGACTGTAGGAGACCGTTGTCGGGGTGGCGCAGTCGACTGATCAGGCGGTGGAGTTGAAGACGTGGTGGATCTGGCGTTGACTGGTCGGATGCTGGAGTTCTCCGAGATCGAACGAGTCCTCGTCGTCACTGCCCATCCCGACGACGTCGACTTCGGCTCGGCGGGGACTGTCGCCGCGTTGACCGACGCCGGTGTCGAGGTCGTCTACTGCCTCGTGACCGACGGCCAGGCAGGTGGATTCGATCACTCGATTCCCCGCAGCGAGATGGCCTCGATCCGTCGCGAGGAGCAGACCAAGGCCGGCGCCGAGGTCGGGGTGACCGATCTGCGATTCCTCGGGTTCATGGACGGCACTGTCGAGGTGACGATGGAGTTGCGCCACGACATCAGCCTCGTGATCCGCCAGGTCCGCCCGCAGGTCGTGATCGCCCAGTCGCCGATCCGCAACCTCGCCTCCACGTACGGTTCGCACCCCGACCACACCGCCACCGGAGAGGCGACGATGTGCGCGGTGTATCCCGACGCCCGCAACCCGTTCGCCTTTCCCGGCACGCCGTGCGCGGAACTCGACGACTGGAAGGTGCAGGAGGTCTGGGTGCAGGCCGGCCCGATGGGTGGGGCCGATGGCCTGGAACACGTCGATGTCACCGACCAGATGGACCGCAAGATGAGTGCGCTGCGCTGCCACGTGAGCCAGCTCACCGATCCTGACGGGATGGAACAGCGTATTCGCGAGCGTTTCCAGCAGATCGCCGCCGATCGCGGCCTCGCCGCCGGTCGCAGCGTCGAACTCTTCCGCGTCCTCGACACCCGCTGATTCGACTCCATCGGTGATGTTGCGATGAGGTTGTGGCGCAAGGGGTGGGCCGGAACCTCATCGGTGGTGGTGTGATGAGGTTGTGGCGCGAGGGGTGGGCTGGAACGTCATCGTGCAGGTGGGTGGGAACGTCTCAGGAGAAGGCGAGGTGGACGGCGCCGAGGAGCGGGCCGGCGGCGCCGAGCGCGATGGGGCGCACCGGCACGTCGAGATGCGACTGGATCGCCGGTCCGAAGCGATCGAACGCCGCCGACAGCCCACCGCCGATGACCAGCAGCTGCACATCGAACTCGGCGATCACGGGTGCCAGGAACTCGCCGATCCGGTGGCCGTGATCGAACACGACCTCCGTGTTGATGGGGTCGTCGACGGCGGCTCGGAGCTCGGCCGTCGGCACCTCGAGACGTGCTGCCAGGCCGCGTGCTGACAGCACATCGTCGGATCGGCCGTTCCACGGTGTTGCCCGCATCCCGAGGTGCTCGATACCGAAGCCATCGATGAACTCGACGGGCCATGCGTGATCGGTGACGCAGGTCCCCATACCAGTGCCCAGCGTGATCGTCAGGACCCGACCGACGCCCTTGCCTGCGCCCGCGAGGGCCTCGCCGGTTCCGGCCGACTCGGCGTCGCGGGTGAATCGGATCGGCCGGTCGCCGATCGTCGTGCGTTCGCGCAGCACCGCTCGGAGATCGATGCCGTAGATGTCCTCGAACTTTGCGACGCCGCGCATCCGCGACTCGCCGGCCACGAGGTCGAACGGGCCGCAGATGGCGATCGCGAGCCCGCTCGACCCTCGATCGAGCGCCAGCGCGTGATCGGTCATCTCGGCGAGTCGAGCCAGGATCGTCTCCGCATCGGACTGAGCGAGCGTCGGGAGCGCCGGCCCGAACTCGACGATCGGCTCGGTGTGGGTGTTGCCACGCACGATGCCGGACTTGATCGACGTCCCACCGACGTCCAGCGCTGCCACCACCTGACTCATCTCGGCTCGAAACCTACTGTGCGATGAGGTTGTGGCGCGAGGGGTGGGCCGGAACCTCATCGGTGGTGTTGTGATGAGGTTGTGGCGCGAGGGGTGGGCCGGAACCTCATCGGTGGTGTTGTGATGAGGTTGTGGCGCGGGGGTGGGCTGGAACCTCATCGCTCGGGGTGGCGGGAGGGCGTTGGAACTGGGGGAGACCGCGTCGTTACGCTCGGAAACATGACCGAAGCAGTGATCGTTGCCACCTCTCGCAGCCCGATCGGGCGCGCCATGAAAGGATCGCTGGTCGATCTCCGCCCCGACGACATGGCCGCCCAGATCGTCCGAGCGTTGATGGCGAAGGTGCCTCAGGTGTCGGCCGCCGACGTCGAGGATCTGATCATGGGCTGTGGCCAGCCCGCCGGTGAGGCCGGCTTCAACATCGGTCGGATGGTTGCCGGATTGGCGGGTCTCGACGACGTGCCGGGCGTGACCGTGAACCGCTACTGCTCCTCGAGCCTCCAGACGATCCGCATGGCGGCACACGCGATCAAGGCCGGCGAGGGCGACTGTTTCATCGCGGCGGGCGTCGAAGCCGTCAGCCGCTACGGGCATGGCGCGAGCGATACCGCTCCGAACCCGATCTTCGCCGGTCCCGGCGAGCGCACCGCGCTGCGCAGCCAGGGTGGTCAGCCGACGTGGACCCCGCCCGAAGGCCTGCCCGACTTCTACATCGCCATGGGGCAGACCGCCGAGAACGTCCGAGAGATCGAGGGCGTCACCCGCGTCGAGATGGACGAGTTCGGTGCCCGCAGCCAGCAGCGCGCCGTCGCCGCGATCCAGCGTGGCCACTTCGAGCACGAGATCACGCCGCTCACGCTGCCCGACGGCACCGTGGTGTCGACCGACGACGGCCCTCGCGACGGCACGACCGCCGAGAAGCTCGCTCAGCTCAAGCCTGTCTTCCGTCCCGACGGTGAGATCACCGCGGGCAACGCGTGCCCGCTCAACGACGGCGCAGCGGCGGTCATGGTGATGAGTGACACCAAGGCGAAGGCGCTCGGCCTGACCCCGCTCGCGCGCATCGTCTCGTCCGGTGTGACCGGCCTCAACCCCGAGATCATGGGCCTCGGTCCGATCGGCGCGAGCCGCATGGCGATGGAGCGCGCCGGCATGAGCGCGGACGACATCGACCTCGTGGAGATCAACGAGGCGTTCGCGGCGCAGGTGATCCCGTCGGCCAAGCACCTCGGCTTCAGCCTCGATCAGGTGAACATCAACGGCGGCGCCATCGCGCTCGGCCACCCGTTCGGTATGACCGGTGCCCGCATCATGACCAGCCTGATCAACAACCTCCAGGCCGAGGACAAGACCATCGGTCTCGAGACGATGTGCGTCGGGGGCGGCCAGGGAATGGCCATGATCATCGAACGTCTGAGCTGAACGATCCTCGCGATTGGGGTCTGACGCCAATCGCGACGAACTCAGTCGCGACGGTTACAGGACTTCCCAACGGTTGGGGCGGTCGGCGTGGACGACGATCGCGTCGTACTGTTTCATGCACAACGTGGCCCGAAGGACGTACTGTTCGCCGCCGCTGGAGAGCTCGGCGAGCGCGTAGCCCTCGCTGGAGTCGCGGACCCCGGTACCGATGCAGTGCAGCGAGGCGATCTGCAGTCCGGCACTCTCGGCTTCGGCCGCCCACAGATTGACGAGGCCTTGACGCAACGACGGATCGTCGAGCAGGTCGGAGCCCGCCAACGTGAGCGTGACGTTGCAGATGTGGACGGGCTGCACGTGTTCGAGTTCGACGACATCCCCGCCGAGTTCCCCGTCGAGCATCACCACGATGGGACCGTCCGGTTCGGACACCCCGCCGATGAATCCGTAGCGCACGAGCGGCAGCCCGTCTTCGCCGGTGGTGGCGTAACGGATCCGGTCGCCGTGGCTGAACGTCGTCACCGAGCAGCTCCAGCCGGATCGGCGAACTCTACGATCACCGCGTCGGACAGTGCCGGCCACGACTCCAATGCGACGTCGGCCCACTCGTCGAAGTTCCGGTCGGCGAGCGCCACGACGGCGAGGTCGAGGTCGGGGTCGATCCAGAACATCGTGCCCGAGCCTCCGAAGTGCCCGAACGTGCGCGGCGAATTCGACGTCCCGGTCCAGTGCGGCGCTTTGGCGCCTCGAACCTCGAACCCCAATCCCCAAGGGCACTCCGCATAGCGACCCACGCCCGGAACGATACCTGCGAGCGTGGGGTAGTGCGTGCGTTCGGCGTCGAGCGCTGTGGATGGGTGGATCAGCGCCGGTCGCATCACCTCGCTGACGAATCGACACGTGTCGGCGAGGTTGGAGCGCACCCCGGCTGCTGCCGATCCGCGCAATGCACTCGAGGTCATGCCGAGCGGCGCGAAGACCGCGTCGTGGAGGTAATCGGCGAACCGCATCTCCGTGGCGGCCTCGACTGCGCGTGCGGCGAGGCTGAACCCGCTGTTGGAGTAGATCCGTGTGCGCTCCGGAGGGCTGATCGGCTCGTCACCCTCGAAGGGGTAGCCGCCCGCGTGGGAGAGGAGGTGACGCAGCGTGCACCCGGCCTGCCCGACTGGTTGATCGAGGGTGACCACACCCTCCTCGACGGCCACGAGTATCGCCCATGCAGCCATCGGTTTGGAGATCGACGCCAGCCGTTGCACGCGTCCGGGGTCGCCGGTGGTGGCGACCACCGTGGCGCCCCGAAGGACGGCGGCGGACACATGGGGGACCGGCCACTGATCGGTGAGATCGAGCGCTGTCACCCCGATCATCCGATCGGTCAGGTGAAGTCGCGGAGGAGTTCGGCGACCCGGAAGGCGAGGTCGACGCTCTGGCGGGCATTGAGCCGGGGGTCGCACACCGTTTCGTACCGGTCATCGAGGTCGGTGTCGACCAGGTCGTCGCCGCCGCCGAGACACTCGGTGACGTTCTCGCCGGTGAGTTCGACGTGGATGCCGCCGGGCCAGGTCCGTTCTGCCCGGTGGGCTCGGACGAATCCGCCGATCTCGGCGACGACGTCGTCGAAGTGGCGGGTCTTGCGGCCGTTCGCAGTTGCGTACGTGTTGCCGTGCATCGGATCGCAGGCCCAGACGACCGGATGTCCGGCGTCGGCGACCGCTCGCAGGAGTGGTCGCAGGCCGTCCTCGATCTTGTCGGCGCCCATTCGGGTGATCAGCGTGAGGCGCCCAGGGATGCGCGAGGGGTTCAAGACCTCACACAGTTCGAGCACGAACTCGGCGTTGGTCGTCGGGCCGATCTTG
Source organism: Ilumatobacteraceae bacterium (assembly GCA_024643255.1). Lineage (GTDB taxonomy): Bacteria > Actinomycetota > Acidimicrobiia > Acidimicrobiales > Ilumatobacteraceae > Sva-07. Next base: position 4,787 of record JAHENF010000023.1, on the reverse strand, counting down.
CACCCGATGGGGTTGCCGACGCCACGGAGGAACTCGACGTGCGCCCCGTCGAGGTCGCGGGTGCGCTCGCCGATCCAGAGCATGTGAGCCGAGCAGTCGAACCAGCCGCCGGTCAACGAATCTTGACGGGTGAGCGCTTCTTCGTATCCGAGGATGAGCGCCTCGTGGGAGGTGAACACGTCGACCTGCGACAGGTTGGGGTTCGATTCGGTGTCGATGCCGCAGGCGCGCATGAACGTGAGCGCCCGTTCGATCTCGGCGGCGACCTGCTCGTACCGCTCGCCTTCCGGGCTCGAGGCGACGAACTCCTGGGTCCAGGCGTGGACCCGTGACAGATCGGCGAAACCGCCCTTGGTGAATGCTCGCAGGAGGTTCAGCGTCGAGGCCGACTGGTGATAGGCCTGCACGAGCCGATCAGGATTCGGGATGCGGGCGGCCTCGGACGGATTCGCGTCGTTGACGATGTGGCCACGGAACGACGGCAGTTCCAGCTCGCCGACCATCTCGGTAGGCGACGACCGGGGCTTCGCGAACTGGCCGGCGATCCGTCCGACCTTCACGATCGGCACGCCGACGGAGTAGGTGAGGACCACGGCCATCTGGAGGATGACGCGAAGCTTCTCTCGGATGTTGTCGGCGGAGAACTCTTCGAAGCTCTCGGCGCAGTCGCCTGCCTGCAGGAGGAACGCGTTGCCGGCTGCGACGTGGGCGAGCTCGGTCTGCAGCGAGCGGGCTTCGCCGGCGAACACCAGCGGTGGCATGGAGGCGATGTGCTTGAGTGACTGTTCGAGGGCGCCGGCGTCGGGCCAGTCGGGCTGTTGGACGACGGGGCGATCGTGCCAGGACGTCGGCGACCAGGTGGCTCGGCTCTCGGGCATCAGCCCAGGCTACCGCCGCAGAAAACGATGAAAGCGGCCGGTTTCCCAGCCGCTGCCATCAACATTCGGTGACTCGTCGATCTGATTCGGTCGGTGGCAAGGCGCCGGACGACGACGCTGACTCGCGTCAGCGAGGAGGCCCGGCAACGCAGCCAGCGGGCGAATCAGACGGCGAGGATGCGTTCGGCGTCGTCGCGGAGACCGGCAACCGCACGGCTCACGAGGCGGCGGGCGGCCTCGGCGGTGACACCGAGCTGCTCACCGACTTCGCGGAAGCTCTTGCGCTCACCGTCGACGAGTCCGAAGCGGGACTCGACGGCGAAACGGGCCCGCGAGTCGAGCGTGCCGAGGAGTTCGTCGAGCAGTTCGCTGTCGACCAGCGTCATCACGTGATCTTCGGGCGTGCCATCGCCGTTGGCCATCAGGTCGCCGAGCGTGGCGTCGCCGTCGTCGCCGACGGTCTTGTCGAGGCTGACCGGCGTGGTGAGGCGGTGCAGTTCCGCATTGGTCTGGTCGAGGGTCTCGCCGTCGCCGGACGCCTGACGCAGCGCCGCGCGCAGGCTGGCGGAACGGTCGCCGGGGATGCGGATGAGGCTGGCCTTCTGGTCGAGTGCCCGGCCGATGGCCTGACGGATCCAGAACGTGGCGTAGGTGGAGAACTTGAAACCACGGCGCCAGTCGAACTTGTCGACGGCGTGCTCGAGGCCCAGGTTGCCCTCCTGGATGAGGTCGAGCAGGTCCATGCCCTGAGGGAGCGGGTAGCGGCGGGCGATGCTCACCACGAGACGGAGGTTGGAGCGGATGAACCGATCCTTCGCGTCGGCTGCTGCTGCGACCTTTGCCTTGAGGGCGGCGCTGCGCTTGCCGTTGTCGAGCTGCTCTTGGGCCTCGCGGCCGGCTTCGATGACCCGAGACAGCTCGCGCTCGTCTTCGGCGGTCAACAGTGCGACCTTGCCGATGTCATTCAGGTAGAGACCAATGGAGTCGTTCATGATGTTTCCTACAACCGTTCGTGTTCGTGATGATTCCGGGCCCAGGGTGTGTCATCGGACACAACTGCATCGGCCATGCGGATCGAACCGGCGCCGAATCGGCACGTGATCGTGCGAATTCGACGAGTGATCGAAGAGCGGCAGACGCCGACTACGAGGGGATTCCCGGGGGAACCGTCGTAAACCGTGTACTCGGGGGTATATGGGGGAGCAATTGACAGTAACAGACCTGTCAACCCCGCGCGTGGTCAGATCGGCGGGAATTCCGTCAGCAGCCAATAACGTGGGGGAATCGTGCCCGGATCCGCTCCACCGCTGCGCCGTATCGGGCTCTTCGGGGGTACGTTCGACCCGCCACACGTCGGACACCTTGTCACTGCGGTGAACGTCCGCCATGCGCTCGACCTCGACGTCGTGGTGCTGATGGTCGCCAACGTGCCCTGGCAGAAGGAGGGCACTCGTCAGATCACTCCGGCAGCCGACCGACTCGCGATGGTGGAAGCTGCGGTCTCCGACGTCCGCGGTCTGTTGCCGGGGCGCCAGGAGATCGACCTGGGTGGGCACAGCTTCACCGCCGACACCCTGGAGGTGCTGGCCGTCGAATATCCGGGCAGCGAACTCTTCACGATCATCGGCGACGACGCCGCTGCCGGACTCCGGACGTGGACCCGCTGGGACGAAGTCGTCGAACGATCGCACCTCGTGGTGGTCGATCGACCCGGTGAGGCCGTCGCACTGGCCGACGACATCGACTGGACCCGTGTCGAGGTGCCCCGCCTGGAGGTGTCGAGCACGGATCTTCGGGCACGATTCACCGATGGCCGCCCGCTCGACTACCTCATCACCCAGCCGGTGCTCGATGTGATCAGCCGGCGCGGACTGTACGGGGCGTCGTCGTGACGGCGATCGGCCCTCGCCGCACGCGTCGCACGATTGTTGCGGCCACGATCGCTCTGGGTCTGGTGATCGCCGCGTCGGTGCTGTTCACCGTCGGCGTCGTCACGCTGTCGAACTCGCAGGAGGGTGAGGCCGTCGGTGTCGACACCCGACCGACGGTGAGCTTTCCGCCGACCCACAATGCGCTGCTGGCGGTCACCGACGATGCAGGACAGCTGACGTCGGTCGTCGTGCTCACGCTCCTGCCGGAAGGGCAGGGCGGCAGCATCGTCACGGTGCCCGTGAACGCCGATGCGACCGCTGGATTCGGTGTGCAGCGTCGGCCGCTGAACGAGTTCTTCGATCCGTCCGATCCCGAGGGCTTCACCGCTGAGGTCGAGGACATGCTGTCGATCACGATCGAGCAGTCGGAGATCGTCGATCCGGCCGGACTCGAAGCGCTGCTCGAACCGCTCGGGCCGGTGCAGCTGGTGTTGCCCGACGCAGTCATCGACACCGATGCCGTCGACACCGGAGCGGCCGGTCCGTCGAGCACGATTCCCGACGGCACCGCTCCGAACGACACGTCACCCGACAGCACGCTGCCCGACGGCACGGTTCCCGACTCGAGTGTGGCCCCGGATCCGACCGTCGGCGTCGACGGTGTGATCGTGACTGCCGGCCCGCAGATCCTCGAAACGCCGCAGATCGTCGAGGTGCTGACGTCGGTCGACGAGTCGGTCCCTTCCTACGACCTGCATCCCATCGACGTCGCCATGTGGGCGGCGATCGCCCAGAAGGCGCCGGTCAACGTTCCGCCGGAACCCGTGCCGGTCGACGAACTCGGCCGACCCGTGCCGCCTGCCACCGTCACCGACCTGGCGAGGTTGCTGTTCGATGGACCGGTCGGTGTCCGAGACCTGGCGGTGGCGCCGGCCAGCGCCGCGACCAATCCGACCGGGGCCGATGTGGTGGTGATCGACCGTGCCGACACCGTGCTCGTGTTCGCCCAGATCTCACCGTCGCTCGTGTCGACACCGAACACGGGCCTCAAGATGCGCATCGAGGGGCAGTACACGCAGGATCAACTGGCGGCGTCGGCCGGCCTGTACGAGACCAACTCCGATCTCGCTCGCGAGCTGATCGGTCGTCTGCTGTTCCTCCAGGCCAACATCGTTTCGGTCGACACGTCGGAAACGGGTGCGCCCGACGTGACGATCATCGAGGTCGCCGACCCAGCCTTGTACGACGAAACGGTTCGTGCCGGCGAGATCCTCTTCGGCCCATCCGAGGTGCGCGTTGCGACCACCGTCATCGAGGGTGTCGACATCGTGGTCACGCTCGGAACCTCCTACCTCGACCGGGAAGTGGCTGCCGCCGCAGCGACGAATGGTGCCGAGGGACTCGGTGACACCGTGCCAGCCGATACCGTCGGCCCGAATGGATGAACCGCATGTCTGACGCCGAAGCTGCACTTCCGATCGATACCGGGGAGAACCTGGCCGTTCTGGCAGCGCGCGCTGCCGCGGACATGAAGGCGACCGATGTCGCCATACTCGACGTGGGCGAGGTGCTGTCGATCGCCGGATACTTCGTGATCGCCAGTGCGTCGAACCCGCGACTCGTGCGCGCTGTCGTCGACGACATCGAAGCCAAGGTGAAGGCCGAACTCGGGCGCTCGCCGGTGCGGACCGAGGGTGTTCGGGAGCAGCAGTGGACGCTGATCGACTACGGCGATGTCGTCGTGCACGTGTTCCTGCAGACTGTCCGTGAGTTCTACGAGATCGAACGCCTCTACATGGATGCGCCGCGCGTCGCGTGGGAACGGCCCGAGGACTCCAGCACGCCGACCTAGACCCGCGACGTTGGAGCGGCCCGCCGCACGGGCTAGATTCGCACGGCGATCGATTCGCTGATCCGAGCACCGTCTCGGCGCAGCAGTCCGAGACCAACGCAAGTCTCGGGGCTATAGCTCAGTTGGTAGAGCGCTTCCATGGCATGGAAGAGGTCAGGAGTTCGATTCTCCTTAGCTCCACGGAAA
>JAHENF010000022.1:34196-50948 GCA_024643255.1 Ilumatobacteraceae bacterium | reverse complement strand
TCCTCCCAGCGGGCCTTTTGGTCGAAGAACACGACGGTCACCGCCGCAACCGCCAGGGTGACGAAGCTGCCCGAACGCACGGTGAGGCCGACGACGATCAGCAGCACGCCGGTGTAGATCGGATGCCGGACGTACCGGTAGAGCCCACCGGTGATCAACTGCCCTCGCGCGTTCGGTACGGGCGTCGCCGTCAACCCGCGCCCGAGACGCAGCGACGCCACGATCATCAGCACGAACCCGGCGATCACGAGCATCTGACCGAGCATCCAGACCCATGACGGCGTCGGCCAGTCGTCACGCCCGGGCAGCAGCACCAGGACAACCAGCAGCACCACCTGCCCGGCGACGAACGCCCATCCGATCGTCCGACGATCCACGTCGACGATCGTACGGTCGGCCGGGTTCAACCGCCGCCCGCACCGGCGATCATCACCGGGCGTCGTGCGTCGTCGACGACAACTCGTCGATCGCGAGGCTCACCGCTCCGAGTGCCGGCATCGACGTCAGCGGCACGATCGTCGCTTCCGGACATCCCGACGCGACCGTCGACGCGAACACCTCCGAGAACAGTCCCCCACCGGCATGCACGCCACCGGACACGACGAGCTCGAAACCGGAATCCACCATCCCGAGGTGCCAGGCGACGCCGACCACCATGGCGCCGTGGCGCGCCGCCACGTCGACGACGATCGATCGGGCGATCGGGTCGCCCTCGCGGGCAGCTGCGGTCACCAGCGGCGCGGTGCCTCCGACGACGTCCGATCGTTGCCGGGTGATCGCCTCGAACATCGACGCCACGTCGGGTTGGCCCGTCGACTCGAGGAATCGATCCGTCAACGACGTCGCCGCGGCGACCCCGTGATGGTGGGCGGCGATCGCGTGCAGCGCCTCGCGCACGAGCGTCGACGATCCGCTGGGCTCGCCCCACCCGACGGCCATCGTCCGAAACCATTCCCCATCAGGGTTCACGCCCGCAGTCACCGAGCCGGTGCCGACACTCGAGACGATTCCCCACGGCGCCGTGCAACCGGCGCGCAGCGCGACGCGTGAGTCGTTGACGACCAGCCGTCGACCACCGAGACCGAGCTCCACGAGTGCACCGTCGACGAGAACGACATCGCTCGGCCAGTCGACACCGGCCAGCCCGAAGACCGCGTACTCCACGTCGGAGCGCGAGGCACCGGCGTCGAGAAGCGCCTCGCCGACCACGTCGCCGAGCACTCGCGCCGCCGCGTCGACACCGAGGTTCTCGTGGTTCGTGCCACCGCCACTCGCGACCGACAGCACCGCGCCACCGAGGTCGGCAACGACCACATCGGTCTTCGTGCCACCCCCGTCGACGCCGACCACCACACCGCGCCGGTCGCTCATCCGAGTGTTCCCAGCCAACCCTTGTTGACCTCCTTCAGCCGCGCCCACACCGCGGGTGCGTCCGAGATCGGCGGACCCAACGGGTTCGTCACGAGCGCCCTGATCGCCGCGTCCTCGTCACCGTCGACGGCGGCCTGCACGGTCAGGAGCTCGAAGTCCTTCACTGTTCGAACCAGCGCGTCGACGTCTGGACGCAGAGCGGCGACGTGGATCGGCTCGAGCCGGTCGCCCTCGACGTGGACCGAGACCTCGACCACGACGTCGCCCGGGAGACCGGGGATCATGCCTCGGTTCGGGGTGTTGAGCACGTGCACCGTGCGTGCGTCCGAGGCGATGTCGGCCATCAGAGCCGCCGCCGCCTCGGAGTAGTAGGCGCCCCCACGTTCCGACAGTCCGGCGGGCTTCTCCGACAGCACCGGATCGGCATACTGCGCGAGCAGTGCCTCCTCGATGTCCATCACCTGCGACGCCCGAGTCGGGTGCACCGCCTGATGGCGTATCCACGCCTCGGGCTCGTAGTAGTAGCGCAGGTACGAGTTCGGAATCGCGCCGAGCGCATCGATCGCCTCCGGAGTCCAGCCCGGCTCGCCGTCGGCATCGCGGTCGGCGACGTGCGCACGCAACCCGGCGAGGACCTCATCGGTTCGATCGACGCCGTCGACCGTGACGCCGCGCACCCAGCTGAGATGGTTGAGCCCGACGTAGTCGAACTCGACCGACGCGGCATCGACGCGCAGTGACCGGGCCACCCGCGCCTTGATCGTCCACGGCACGTTGCAGAGCCCGATCGTGGTGACATCGGTGTGACGGCACAGCGCCTCGGTCACCAGGCCTGCGGGGTTGGTGAAGTTGAGCAGCGTCGCATCGGGCGCGAGGCGTTCGATGTCGCTGGCGATGTCGAGCGCGACCGGAATCGTGCGGAGCGCGTTGGCGAAGCCGCCGACGCCGACGGTCTCCTGGCCGATCAGGCCGAACTCGCGACCGAGCTGTTCGTCTCGTTCGCGCGCCGCCATCCCTCCCACGCGCATCTGGCTGACGACGAACGTCGCGCCGACGATCCCGGCGCCGCGGTCGGTCCCCCACTCGACCCGCGCACCGCTGCCGGCGCGATCACACATGCGTTGAGCGAGCGGCCCGAGGATCGCCAAGCGGGAAGGGTCGGTGTCGACGAGATGGATCTCGCCGAGGTCGAGCGCGTCTCGCCGGGAGAGCAACCCCTCGACGAGTTCGGGGGTGTAGGTCGAACCACCCCCGATGACGCAGACCTTCATGACAGCACTGCGCTCAGCCCGCGCCCTTGCCGTAATCGACGGAGAACCACCGCTCGGGCCGGATGCGGATGCGGATCTCGTCGGAGCCGACGTTGCCGGCCGCGTACGCGCGTCCCATCTCGTCGCCGAGGTACCGCACCGCCATCGGCTCGGTGGCCACATGGGCCTCGGCGCCCAACGCATCGATCGTGATCGACCCCTCGACGGACACGTACTTGTAGGGCAGTTCCTCCTGCTGCGCACACAGCGAGGCCCGGCCGGCCGCGGCCGCGAGGCGGCCCTTCAACGACGACGCGCTCGTGAGCACCTCGACCTCGGCACCCGGCTCGTACGAGTACCAGACCGGCAGCAGCAGCGGCGGCCCGTCGGCGCGCTCGATGCCGAGCACGCCGACATGCAATCCGGCGAGGAACCCCTGCCGTTCGGTCTCGTTCATCTTCTGATCGGCCATCACCACTCCTTCGATCGGTGTGTCCGCATCCTCGCCGACGCCGGCCTGCCGCCACGAACCCGCCCACCCGACGTTTGCGGCGCGAAATTGTTGACCCGCCTCAACCGAAGTGCACCGCAAACGGACCGGGGGTCCGATGTGGTGGACTGGGGAGATGAGCGTGACCGAGCATCCTCCGGCACAACCGGCACTTCGGCTGTATCGCGACACCGGAGCGAAACCGTCGATGGGCCTGCATCCGAACGGGGTGAACCATCTCGCCCTCTCCACTACGGACATGAAGACCCAACTCACCTTCTTCGCCGAGGTGCTCGGCTGCCCGACCCGGGCGCTCTACTGGATGCACGGCGTCCCCAACACGTACCACGGATTCGTCGAGCTCGCCGACGACAGCTACATCGCCTTCGTCCAGGCCCCCGGCAACCCGACGGAGCCGATCTGGGGCGTGACGCACTCGGGCAATGCCGGCGACCCCGTCACCGCCGGCACGATGCAACATCTTGCGCTGAACGTCGACTCGATCGACGACGTGCTCACGATGCGCGACCGGATCCGCAGCCACGGCATCCAAGTGCTCGGCCCGCTCGACCACGGCATGATCCAGTCGATCTACTTCGCCGGCCCCGAAGGCCTCAGCCTCGAGGTCTGCACCGGCCGCGACATCGACGAACGCCAGTGGATCGACCCCGATGTCCAGCGGCTGTGCGGCATCTCGACCGACGAGTTGCAGGCGCTGACCACCCCGGCGGGCTTCGAGCGTCCCGACGAGCCGGTCGCTCAGCCGGCCTACGACGAGTCGCTGCCCCAGATGCACTACCCGGCACCGGTCCGCACCCACTTGATGGGGATGCCCGACGCCGACGTCTGGAAGAACCTGAGCGAGTCGACGCCACCCGTCGCACTCGACTGACCGGCCTCAGCGATGAGCTTTCGGTGCGACAGGTGGTCCGAAACCTCATCGCGTTCGGGATGGACCAATCTCACCCCAGTGGGATGACGACGGTCAGCGTCGCCGGTGAGAGCATTGTCGTGCACCCCTGCGACAAGGAGAGACATCCTGATGAGCGATTCGTTCGAACTGTTGATGGCCGCCTATCCGGCCGCCGACGCAGCACAGCAGGACTTCGACCAGCTGGCGGCCGCAGTCGCGAGCAAGGCGGTGAAGTCCGACGGCATCATCCTCGTCGAGCACGCTGCCGACGGGCAGGTCAAGGTCACCCACACCGCTGACAATCTCGGCCGCAAGGGCCTGACCTGGGGCGGCGGCGTCGGCGTCCTCGTCGGTCTGTTCAATCCGGCGATGCTCGGCGCCGTCGTGGTGGGTGGAGCCGCCGGCGGCCTCGTCGGCAGGTTCGCCAAGAAGAAGGTCGACGCCGGCCTCCAGGAGAACCTCGGCGAGAAGCTGCCCGCCGGGTCAGCAGTGATCATCGCGTTCATCGACGCCGCCGACCGGATCGTGGCCGAGCGGGCGCTGGAGGGCACCCCTGCGCATTCGGTTGCGCCGATGGACGGTCTCGGCGATCTCAAGTCCGCGTTGGCGGAGGCCGCTGGCAAGTTCACTCCCGACCGGTCACGTCTGCCGATCCCCGACAAGACGTTCGCCGGGGTCGCCGGACGCACGATGAAGGACTCGGTCGCCGACTGGTCGATGATCCCCGGCCCGTCGGCACCGGCAGGCGCCCCGAACGTCCTGGTGGTACTGATCGACGATGCCGGCTTCGGCACGCCAGACACGTTCGGCGGCCCCGTCGCCACCCCCACCTTCAGCCGTATCGGTGAAATGGGTGTCACCTACAACCGGTTCCATGTGACCGCCGTCTGCTCCCCGACGCGTGCCGCGCTCCTGACCGGTCGTAACCAGCACCGGGTCGGGTTCGGCTCGATCGCCGAGTATCCCGGCCCGTTCCCCGGCTACACCGCGGCGAAGCCGAGGTCGTGCGCCGGCTTCCCGCGCATCCTTCGCGACAACGGTTACGTCACCGGCGGGTTCGGGAAGTGGCACCTCACCCCCGACAACGTCCAGGGCGCCGCTGGCCCATTCGACCATTGGCCCAAGTCGTGGGGCTTCGACCACTGGTGGGGATTCCTCAGCGGCGCCGCCGGCCAGTACGACCCGATCATCACCGTCGACGACTCGGTCGTCGGCGTGCCGACGAACGACGACGACTCGCAGTACTACTTCCCCGATGACATCACCGACAAAGCCGTGGAGTGGCTTCACGCAGTGCGCGCCCAGGACGCGCAGAAGCCGTGGATGATGTTCTATTCGACCGGCTGCAGCCATGCTCCACACCACGTGTCCAACGACTGGGCCGACAAGTACAAGGGCCACTTCGACGATGGCTGGGACGCGTTGCGCGAGCGGACTCTGGCCCGTCAGAAGGAACTCGGCATCGTGCCCCCGGACACGGAGCTGACCGAGCGCCCCGACTTCTTCCCGGCGTGGGACACCCTGACCGACAGCGAGAAGAAGCTCTACGCCCGCCAGATGGAGGTGTTCGCCGGCTATTCGGAGAACGCCGACTGGAACATCGGCCGGCTGATCGACGAAGTCGACAAGATGGGCGACCTCGACAACACGCTCATCTTCTACATCTGGGGTGACAACGGGGCCTCGATGGAGGGCACGGTCACGGGCTCGTTCAACGAGCTCACGTTCCTCAACGGACTCGTGCTCGATCCCGACCAGCAGCTCGCGCTGATCGAGCAATACGGCGGCATCGAAGGGCTCGGCGGCGTCCACACCGCGCCGCACTTCGCCGGCGCGTGGGCGCACGCCTGCAACGCCCCGTTCAAGTTCGGCAAGCAGACCGCCAGCCATCTCGGCGGCACCCGGGATCCGATGGTCGTCGCCTGGCCGGCGAGCATCGCTCCCGACGCCGCGATGCGCACCCAGTTCACCCATGTGATCGACATCGGGCCGACCGTGCTCCAGGCGGCGGGGATCCCCGAGCCCGACTTCGTCGACGGCATCGCCCAGGAACCGATGGACGGCACGAGCTTCCTCTACTCCTTCGACGACGCGTCAGCGCCCGAGCAGCACACCCAGCAGTTCTTCGAGATGTTCGGGAGTCGGGGGATGTACAAGGACGGGTGGTGGGCCGCGTCACGGCCCGAACGTCTCCCGTGGGACGTCTCCCCGGCGACCCTCGCCGCATTCGGTCCCGACGCCGACTGGGATCCCGACCGCGACGTCGGCTGGGAGTTGTACGACCTGACCACGGACTTCTCCCAAGCGCACGACGTCGCGGCGGATCACCCCGACAAGGTGCACGAGTTGCAGGAGTTGTGGTGGCACGAGGCTGAACGCAACCGCGTGCTCCCCTTGATGGGCGGACTCTCGGTGATCTACGGCATCCTGCCGCCGATGCCGACGCAGACCCGATTCCCGTTCGCGGGAGACGTGCAGAACGTCCAGCGCGGCATGATCCCGCGGATCTACGGCCGGTCGTACTCGATCGAGGCCGACGTCGAGGTGCCGGAATCCGGCGCCCGGGGCGTGCTGGTGGCGAACGCCGACTTCATCGGCGGGTTCGCGCTGTGGGTCGACGGTGACGGCAAGCTCGTCCACACGTATTCGTTCCTCGGCGTCGAGCAGTACAAGCAGGTCTCCGACACGCCGATCCCGACCGGCAAGGTCACGCTGAAGATGCTCTTCGAGAGCGATGAGTTGAAGCCCGGGTCGAGCGGCACCGTCACGCTGTGGGCCGACGACACCCAGATCGGCGAGGGCACGATGGCACACACGGTGCCGATCGCCTTCACGTCGTACGCCGGGCTCGACATCGGTCGGGACAACGGGCTCGTGGTCGATCTCGACTACGAGGACCAGGCGCCGTACAGTTTCACGGGCACGATCGACAAGGTCACGTTCGACCTCGCACCGGTGACCCACGAAGAAGCGCAAGCGCTCCATCAGCACGAGCACGACCACGCGGTGGGTGGCGGCGTCGCCGGCTGATCGCCGCCACGCCCGAGTCCTCAGAGCGGGCGGTTCAGCCTTCGTCGAGAAGGTCCTCGCGCACCGCGGTCGTCTCCTCGATCGAGATCTCGTCCTCGGAGAACTCACCGTCGCCATCGAGGTCGACGGCGGTGATCGTCGTCTCGTCGATGATGTCGGCCTCGCCGTCACCGTCGACGTCGATGGCGGTGATCGTCGTCTCCTGGACGATGTCGGCGATGCCGTCACCGTCGACGTCGATGAGGGTCGTGGTCGTCTCGACGACCGCGTCGGCGATGCCGTCGCCATCGAGATCGATGACCTCGGTCTCGATGGTCATGTCGATCTCGCCCGTGTTCTCCATGTCGCTCATCTGCGCAGTCAAGCACGGTTTTGGTCGGCGTGTCGAACGAGGTGACGACATCGTGATCAGATGTCCGCCATGTTCGAGACGACCGCTCCGCTCACCACGCAGATCGCCGCGCTGAACGCCCGCCAGGTGTCGGCGCGCGAACTCCTCGACGCACATCTCGAGCGCATCGAACGTCTCGACGGACCGATCAACTCGGTGATCACGTTGGAGCCGGCCCGAGCCCGAGCGGAGGCCGGGGCGATCGACGACTCCCGCACCAACGGTCACGACGTCGGCCCGCTCGCCGGCGTGCCCATCACGATCAAGGACGCGATCGCCACCGCAGGGATCCGCTCGACCGGTGGCGCCACCGAACTCCGCGACTTCGTGCCCATCGAGGACGCCACCGTCGTCGACGCGGTGCGACGTGCCGGGGCGGTCGTGTTCGGCAAGACCAACATTCCGCGCTGGTCGGGCGACTACCAGAGCGACAACGAGATCTTCGGCACCACCAACAATCCGTGGGATCTCACGCGCACGCCGGGAGGTTCGTCCGGTGGCCCGGCGGCGGCCGTGGCGATGGGGTTCACCGCGTTCGAGATCGGCACCGACATCGGCGGCTCGATTCGGGTGCCGTCGTCGTTCTGCGGTGTCTACGGCCACAAGCCGAGCTTCGGCGTGATCCCCACATACGGCTACCTCGACCATCCGAACCTGCATCACAACGTCGCCGACGTCAACGTGTTCGGCCCCATCGCACGGTCGGTCGACGATCTCGAACTGCTCCTCGGGCTGCTCGCCGGCCCGAACCTCGACGACGCGCCGGCATGGAGGCTCGAGCTCCCACCCCCAAGGGCGGTCGAACTCGGTGGATTCCGCGTCGCCGCATGGCTCGACGACGCGTTCTGCCACGTCGAGCCCGAAGTTCTCGACATCCTCACCGCCATGGTCGATCAGTTGGAGGCGGCCGGGGCCCGCGTCGACCACGGGCGACGGCCCGATCTCGACCCGTCGCGAGCGGCGGGGGTCGGCAGCGTGCTCATCTCGGTCGCGACCGCGATCTCGGAGACCGAGGAGGAGTTCGCCGCAGCTGCCGCCGACGGGCGGGCATTGCCCCACCGCTCCTGGGACGTCCTGTCGCGCGAACGCGGCGAGCTCCGCCGACGGTGGGCCGAGTTCTTCGCCGACGTCGACATCCTGCTGTGCCCGGTGATCCCGGTGCCGCCGTTCCGACACGTGCACACCGACGACGGCTCCAACTGGTCATCGGCCACCCTTGCCGACCACGCCGATCGGCCCTACCGAGACCTGATCGGCTGGAGTGCGCTGATCGGCAGCGCCTACCTCCCCGTCACCGTGCCACCCGTCGGACGCACCGAAGGCGGATTGCCGATCGGCGTTCAGGTCGTCGCGCCGTACCTCCACGACCGCACGGCGCTCGCGTTCGCCCGCTGCATGTCCGAGGTGCTGGGCGGTTACGTGCCACCTCCCGCCGCCGGGGGTGGAACACTGAGGTGATGACCCCCTACGAAGCAATCGTCTCCAAGCGCGACCTCAGGATGTACACCGACCAGCCGATCCCGGACGACGTGATGGGCCGGATCCTCCAAGCGGGCCGGATGGCAGGCAGTGCCAAGAACCTGGAGTCGAACCGCCTGATCGTCGTGACCGATCAGGCGGTGCAGGACGCGTTGGCGCTGGCCGGCGACTTCGCCTCGTGGATCGGCTCCTCGGCGGCAGTGATCGGGTTCGCGTCGCCGGACGACCAACTCCGCCTGTTCGACGTGGGACGTCAGGCCCAGAACATGATGATCGCCGCGCACGCGGAGGGTGTCGGCACGTGTCCGGTGACCCTGGGGCACCCTGACCGTGCACGCGCGGCCGTCGGACTGCCCGACGACTGGGTGATGCCCATGGTGATCACGCTCGGCTATCCGGTCGCCGACCATCCCGACAGCCCGCTCAAGCGGCCGCGGGTGGCACTCGACGAACTCGTGCGCCACGACCGCTGGAGCTGAGCGGAGCGACCGGAAAACGAAGGGTGGGCCCCTCCGAGGAGGGGCCCACCGGCTGGGATCCGTTCTGGATCGTGTCGTGGTTCAGACGGACTGTGCCGCCGAATCCGGGGAGTCGGCGAGCATGGAGTCCGGGATGGTGTCCGGCGCCGTGACCCGCCCCTTCTTCTTGGTGTCCCAGATCAGCGCTCCACCGGCGACCGTGCAGACCACACCGAGGCCGGCCAGCAGTGCAGCGACACCGAGGGCGAGCTGCAGGGTGCTGTGCGTTGCCGCACCCACACCGAGTTCGGCGACCAGTGCGTGAGCCGTGCCACTCCAGGCACCGTCACGAGCCGGTCCGTCGAGCAGATCCATCCGGTCGAAGCCCGTCCAGTACCGGTTGTTGACCGGGACCTCGTAGGTTCCGGGCTCGATGACCGTGCCCTGGTAGGCCTCGACCACACCGTTGTAGGTGCCGTCGGGATCGAGTTGCTCCGACGCGATTGCCGCGTCGATCTGGTCCTGAGTGATCGTCACGTTCTGCGTGCCGGTCAGGGTGTGATGGACGATCGTCGCCATCTGGAACATGTACTCCGTGGCGGTGTTGACCAACGGATCGTTGGGGTCGAGGTCACCGTTGACGACGGGGAAGTTCCAGTCGTCCTTGAGCAGCGTCATGATCGCCTGCGCGCCCTCGACCTGTCCGCGGTCGACGAGTTGACCTTGGTCGTTGTAGCTGAGTTCGACGTTCTGGGCCTGGCTGAATGCCTGGAGGGAGTCATACCCGCCCTGGACCTTGCTGTAGGCGACGCCGGCACCGACGAAGTAGCCCAGACCGACTACGACGAGAAAGATCCCGAGCAAACCCATTGGCTTCTTGAACATGACAGACCCCTTTCACTGGTCTCGAGGAGTCGTGAAGCAATTCACGAACTGACTCCATGATGGTGCGTGTACAAGCAAACGATCAGGGCCCTTGGACCCATCCTGACGGGGCCGAAAGTCCCTTCCTCGCTGCACCGGCTCCGCATGCGCCCACGGCCGCCGCCGATCGACCGACCGTAGGATGCCGAGGTGGTCGCCGTCGACATTCAGCTCGCCTCGACCCATGCCGACTGGCCGACGCTGCGCGCCGCGTCGCTCCGCGCCGAGCAGGCCGGGTTCGATGCGGTGTGGGTGTTCGACCACATCGCCGGAGTGTCACTGGGCGGGGACCGCAGCCTCGAGTGCTTCACCTGGCTCGGGGCACTCGCCGAGGCGACCTCGACCATCGAGCTGGGCGTGATGGTCGCCAACACCTGGAACCGACAGGTGGGCACGCTCGCCGTCGCGGCGGCCTCCGTGAGCGTCATCTCCGACCGACGGTTCCTGCTCGGGGTGGGCGCCGGTACCGCGCCGACCAGCCGATGGGCGACCGAGCAGCACGCCGTTCGAGCGCAGCTCGAGGATCGACTCGACGAGCGCCACGCTCGCGTCGAGGAACTCCTCGACCTCACCGACGAGATGTGGCACCCCATGCGCGACCAACGCTTCGCGTCGTTTCCGCTCCCATCACCGACGCCACCACGCATCGTCGGGGTCAACAGCACAGCGCTCAGCACGATCGCCGGCCAGCGCGCCGAAGGCGTGAACGTCGCCTGGAACCATCCCCGACGCGACGACTTCCTGCACACCGCGCTTGCCGCTGCGGCAGGACGACCGTTCATCACGACGGCCTGGGTTCCGTGGGCGCCGGAACTCCTCGACGCCGATCACCCCGTACGTCGCGAGATGCAGGCGACGAACCTCGATCGCGTCATCCTCGTGGTGATCGACGACGTCGAGGGCTTCGCCGAACAGATCTGAGCCGGCGCTACCGGTCGGCGTCGTCGCACGCGCTCAGCGTCGTCGCACACGGTCAGCGAACGAGGCGCGCGAGCTTGGGGAGCACACATGGGCGTCCCGAGCAGGCGTCCCACGTCGCGAGGCCGCCGCTGAGTGCACGATGACCGCTGATCTCACTCACCTCACGAGCGAGTTGCAGGTCGGCAGCGAGCTGCTCGGGCGAGTAGGCGTTCCACGACGAAGGGTCGTTCGCTTCGTCGTCATCGATGGCTGCGCCGTCCGAGCAGTTCCAGCCCGTGTCATCGGCGGTCCGGCTTCGCAGGATCCTGACGTCGCCGACAGGGCTCACGAGCACCATTCCGGCGCAGAGCGGGTCCGGCTGGGTCATCGTCATTCCGCCCAGGACTTGATCTTCTCGATCGTCTCGAGCGGCTCGGGCCCGACCGGGCTCACGTTGAGATACGTGACTCCGACCTCCTTGAACACCTGGAGACGCTCACGTACGTAGCCCTCGTCGCCGATCAGCGACGACAGGTCGATGTACTCGTCGGGGACGGCAGCGATCGCCTCGGCGCGCTTGCCCGACAGGAACAGATCCTGGATCTCGGCAGCTTCCTGCTCCCAGCCGTACCGGACGAAGAGGTCGTTGTAGAAGTTCTTCGACTTGGCCCCCATGCCCCCGACGTAGAAACCGATCAGGCCGCGAGCCGCCTCGCGGGCCTCGGCGATGTGCGGGCCCGAACCGAGCGCGACGGTGCCACCGGCGATGATCTCCAACGGTGCCTTGGCCGGGTCACGCTTGGCGAGGCCCGCGGCGAGCGAGTCGCCCCACACCTGCTGGAAGCGATCGGGAACGAAGTGGATCGTCTGCCAGATGTCCGCCATCTCGGCGGTGAGTTCGACGTTCTTCGGGCCGATCGTGGCGAGCGCGATCGGGATGTCCCTTGCGGGCGGGCGGTTCATGAACCGGATCGCCTTGCCGAGGCCCGTGCCACCTTCGGCGAGCGGGAGGTTGTAGGCGACGCCGTTGTGCTCGACCTTGTCGCCGCTCCACACCTTCCGGCAGATCTCGATCGTGTCGCGAGTACGTGCGATCGGCTTCTCGAACGGCACGCCGTGCCAGCCTTCGATCACCTGTGGGCCCGACGTGCCGAGACCGAGGATGAACCGGCCGTCGGAGAGCGCATCGAGCGTCGCTGCCGTCTGCGCGATCAGTGCCGGGCTGCGCGAGTACAGCGGGATGATGCCGGTCATCAGCTGGACCGTCGAGGTCTGGCCGGCGAGATAGCCGAGCGTCGACACGAGGTCGTAGCCGTAGATCTCCGCGCCCCAGATCAGGTCGACGCCGGCCGATTCGAGATCGCGGGCCTGGGCGGCGAGCTGCTTGGGATCGCCATTGAATCCGATGGTGGTGGAGATCTTCATGCCGAGGGCCTTTCGTCCGGGGTGTCACCCGACCGTACTCACGTGGACCCGACGATCGGAAGCCGATCAGCGCGCAGCGTGGTGGCGGCGCCAGCCCTGGTAGCCGGTGACCGCGAACGTCATCAGCACCAGTGGAGCGACGATCAGCGCGGCAGGTCGCATCACGTCGGCGGCCTCGCTGCCGTTGGCGCTCAGGATCAGGTACACGACGTAGACGAGGTAGAACGCGACCAGCACGAAGCCCTCCCATCGCCTGATCTCGAAGCCGTTCCAGAAGATCGGGACGAGCACGATGGTCGCCGCCAACATCACGGGGAGATCGAGCCGCAGCGACGCGTCGGTCACGTTGACGCCGCCCGACGTGACGATTCCGGTCGCGCCGAGCACGCACATCAGGTTGAACAGACAGGACCCCACGATGTTGCCGACGGCGATGTCGCGCTGGCCGCGGAATGCCGCCATCATCGACGTCGCGAGTTCGGGCAGTGACGTCCCGATGGCCACCACCGTCAGTCCGATCACCAGCTCACTCACGCCGAAGTGGACCGCGATGTCGGTCGCCGAGTCGACCAGCAGCTGCGAGCCGAGCACCAGGATCCCGAGCCCGCCGAGGATGAACAGCACCTGGACCGGCAATGACCCTGCGGGACCCTCCACGGCACCGATCGCGTCCTCGTATTCCTCGGTCACCTCTGGGCTCTCACCGCGTCGAGACGCCCTCACCAGCCATCCCGTGTAGGCGAGGATGCCGGCGAACAGGACGATGCCGTCGATGCGGCCGATCCTGTTGTCGAGCGACATCACGATCACGGCGCCCGACACCACCGCCAGGAGCGGCACGTCGATGCGCACGATCCGCTGCGACACCGCGAGGCCGCCGACGATCGCCGACGCTCCGAGGATCAGCAGGATGTTGACGATGTTGCTGCCGACGACATTGCCGAGCGCGACGTCGCTGTTGCCGCCGAGGCCCGCGCCGACGCTGACGGCGAGTTCCGGCGCGCTCGTCCCGAAGGCGACCACCGTCAACCCGATGATCACCGGTTCGACCCCGAGGCGGATGGCGACCGATGCGGCACCGCGCACGAGCAGCTCGGCCCCGCCGACGAGGCACACCAGCCCGACGACCAACGCGATGATCGTCCAGGTGTTCACCGGCGGAACTCTACGGCTGCGTGTTCATCCTTCGGCACCATCCACAGGGTCGCGGTTCGCCTCGTCGGGTTCCCGCCCCGGGACGGACGCAGGGAGGTTCGACGTGGCGTACAACGCCAGCAACGCGAGGAACGCACCACCGAGCAGACCGGCCTTCAGCGATCGGAGCTGCGCCTCCTCGTACGACGCAACGACGGTGTCGGTCGTCGCCTGATCAACGCCGCCCGCGAGGAGCGCATCGTTCACGTCGCTGGAGGCGACGAAGTCGACTCCGGCATCGGCACTCGCGACCAGCGCCACCTTGACGTCCTCGGGGACACCGGCGTCAGCCGACACCGAGTTCACGAATCCGTTCGTCAGGCCGGTCAGCACCAACGAGCCGATCACGGCGACCCCGAGCGCCGAGCCCAGCTGGGCCGACGTCCACTGCAGGCCGCCAGCCTCGCTGCGATCGTCATCGCCGACTGCCGATTGCACGGCGTTGCCGAGCTGCGACGCGAGGAGCCCCATCCCGACACCGAGCAGGGACATGGCCGCAGAGAATTTGAACCCGTCGAGCGTCGGTTCGATCGTCCCGATGAGCACGAGGATCGACACGAGCACGAACACCAGACCGACCCGCACGATCGAGCGCACCGGCCATCGCGACGACAGCAGACCGCCACAGCTCGACGTGATGAACATCGCGATCGAGATCGGCAGCATCCTGATGCCGGTCTCGAGCGCGTCGAGGCCCACCACGAGCTGCAGATAGAGCGGGATCGTGAAGAAGACCCCCATGAGGATGAGATTCTGGGCCCCGAACGATTCGAGCCCGGATCTCAATGTCGGGATCCTCAGCAGTTCCAATTTGAACAATGGGTCCTCACCGCGCTCGACGCGGCCGGCCTCCCACCAGCGGAACGTTGCGAGCACCCCGAGCCCGCCGACGACCATGAACGGGGTGAGCGAGAACCCCAGAGGCTCGACCGGGCTGTCCTTCGGCGCGATCCACCCCCAGGTGCCGGCCTGCAGGAACCCGAACACGATCATGCCGAGGCCGAGCGCTGTGAGGACCGAGCCGATCCAGTCGAGCTGGGGGCGCCGTACGGCGGCGATGTCGTTGATCAGACGCACCGTCGCCAGCACGACGAGGACGATCGCCACCTCGCCGACGAACACCACCCGCCATGACAGCTCCGTGGTGGCCCATCCACCGATGATCGGGCCCACCGCGATGCCCGCTCCCGCGATGCCGCCGATCACGGCGTAGGCCGTCACACGGTCGCGGCCGCGATAGTTGCCGGCGATCAGTGCGACGAGCGCCGGCAGCACGAGGGCGGCGCCGACACCTTCGAGGACCGACCATCCGACGGCAAGCGTCGCCACGGACCACGACACCGCGGTCAGCGCCGATCCGGCACCGTAGATGACCATGCCGATCGCGAACGTGCGACGACGACCGAGGATGTCGCCGACCTTTCCCCCGGTGATCATCAGCATCGCCATGACCAGCGAATACATGGTGATCACACCTTGGATGGTGCTGACCGATGTGTCGAAGTCCGCGACGAGCTGCGTGATCGAGACGTTCATCACGGCCTGGTCGAGCACCATGAGGAACTGCGCCAGACCGAGTACCGCGAGCGGCGCCCACTTCTTCACGGCGCCTACACTGGCACGTCAGACGCGTTCGATGATGATCGCTGGGGCCATACCGCCGCCGGCGCACATGGTGATCAGGCCGATCTGGAGATCACGGCGTTCGAGTTCGTCGAGCACGGTGCCGATCAGGATCGCCCCGGTGGCACCGATCGGATGGCCGAGGGCCATCGCCCCTCCGTTGACGTTGACCTTGTCGCGATCGAGGTCGAGATCGCGGATGAACTTCTCGGCGACGACCGCAAAGGCCTCGTTGATCTCGAACAGATCGATGTCGTCGAGCGTCATGCCCGCCTTCTCGAGCACCTTGCGCGCTGCGGGGACGGGCGCATTCAGCATCAGCGTCGGGTCGTCACCCATGTTGGCGGTCGCGACGACTCGGGCTCGCGCCGGCAGCCCATGGGCCTTGGCATAGTCGGAGCTGGCGAACAGCAGCGCGGCGGCGCCGTCGACGACACCCGAGGAGTTGCCGGCGTGGTGGACGTGCTGGATGTCGAGGTCGGGGTACTTCTGGTTGATCAGCTCGCGAAACGTCTTCGAGTCCTCGGAGAAGCGATGGTCGGCGATCTGCGGAAAACTCGGCGGGAGCGCGGCAAGCGACTCGACCGTGGTCTGCGGGCGCGGGAACTCCTCGTGGTCGAGCGCGATCGTGCCGTCCATGTTCAACACCGGGATCAGGCTCTTGTCGAAACGGCCCTCACGGATCGCCCGGTCGGCACGGGCCTGCGACTCGGCGGCCAGGGCGTCGAGCGCCTCACGTGGGATGCCCTCCATCGTGGCGATCGCATCGGCACACACGCCCTGGTGCGACTGCGGGTGGATCTCCTGGAGGTGCATGTTGTTCGCACCCATCGGCAGGAGCCCCTTCTTCGGCAGCGACATCATCTCGGTGCCGCCCGACACGACGAGATCCTCCATGCCGGCCATGACGGCATGCGCGGCGTAGTTCGCCGACGTGATGCCCGACCCACAGAACCGGTCGAGGGTCGCGCCGCTCGCCGTCACGGCGTACCCGGCGTCGAGCGCGGCCATGCGACCGAGGTCGCCACTCTGCTCACACACCTGCGAACTGGTGCCCCACACGACGTCGTCGACATCGGCGGTGTCGAACCCGTTGCGCTCGACGAGCGCTGCGAGCACGGTCGAGGCGAGGTGCTGCGGATGCAGATGCGACAGTGCGCCCTTGCCCGGCTTGCCGATCCCGCGAGGGGTGCGGCAGGCGTCGATGATCAGTGCGTCGGACATGGGTTCCTCCTGAGGTGAATCCGGCCAACGTAGCGATGGTGACGCCGGTGCCTGGCACCGGCGTAACGTCAGCGCTGGCC
>JAHENF010000022.1:0-34096 GCA_024643255.1 Ilumatobacteraceae bacterium | reverse complement strand
CGAGGGGTGCGGCAGGCGTCGATGATCAGTGCGTCGGACATGGGTTCCTCCTGAGGTGAATCCGGCCAACGTAGCGATGGTGACGCCGGTGCCTGGCACCGGCGTAACGTCAGCGCTGGCCGGGGGTCATGTAGAACCAGATCGGGAACTTGGCGCCGCTGTCACGGATCGCCGCCCGAGCAGCGAGAACGGTGGCGCCGGCCTCGGTCTGGTCGAAGAACCAATCTTCCAGGGCTCGCCCACCCGGCAGGGGTCCGTCGACGAGTTCGAGAGCGGCTTCCTCGTAGTACGTGCGGATGTCGTGACACACGGCGATGGTGTTGCCGCCGGGGATGCCGGCCGTCGACCAGTCCTCGCCCTCGACGATCGCGTCGAGCACGCCGAGCGCGTCGGGCACACCGTCGGCATCGATCACACGACCAACCGAGGTGACGCCGCGACGCGCGAGCCCGCGGTCGTAGGCCTTGCGCAGCCCGCGAGCCTCGTCGACTGCGGGCGGCAGGTCGGGGTCGTACCGGGGTGGCAACGCACACGAGGCCGGCTGCTCGTCGGCTTCGATCACGTCGGGGTGATCGACGAGCACTGGACCTGAATCCGCCTCGAGCAACGCGAACGCCCGCGCCAACACATCGTGTTGGAACTCGGGATCGGCAGGGCGCCCGAGCGGGCGGCCGAGCGGGAACTCACAGTGCAGGGCGCGGGGTGGCGCGGTCTTCAGGGCCATCTCGCGGACCGACGACAAGACCACGGTGGCGATCCCCGCAGCTTCGAACACATGGGCGAGCACACTCACGGTGCGCGTGCACAACGGTCAAACGGGCGTGAAGATCGCCACGTCGACGCCGTCGGCGCGCAACGCGGCGGCCGCCGCCGGGCCGGTGTCGAGCCGGATCGTCGCGACGTCGTCGGGCTGGTTGCCGGCGAACGAGACGTGCCGCGGAGCGACTGCGCCGATGACGCCGCGGTCCGCGAGTTCCTCCAGCCGATCGATCGGGTACACCACGTTGAGATCCATCGCCACGGCGGTGTGGTCGAAGTTCGGGCTCCAGTGCCCCATCACGAGATCACGGCGCTCACGGTCGATGAGTCGATAGCTCGTGTCGCCGGCGGTGAAGCCGTCGTCGCCCGCCGCGTAGAGCGCCGCTGACGTGACGATCGCGACAGTCGCGTCGGCCAGCGCCGGCGGCGTCACCCACGCCGGATTCGGGAACTCCGGCCCGGGCAGTGTCGCCGAATGGGCCCGCATCATCTGGTCGCCGTTCATGCCGGGCTCGATGTTCCGTGGTGGGTCATGAGCTCACCATATTCGACCGATCACATTCTTTTGCGAGTTGGACTCGCATTATCTTCGTCGAGGGTCTACAGTCGCTCCCCGTGAGTGGGGACGTACCGATCGATGGTCGCCGGGCGCGGCGCGACCGCAACCGCCAGGCCGTGGTCGACGCAGCGTTCGCGCTGATCGTCGAGGGCAAGGGCGCCCCGTCGGCCGAAGCAGTGGCCGAGCGCGCAGGCGTGTCGGTGTCGTCGATCTTCCGGAACTTCGATGGCCTGGGCGACCTCCAACAGCAGGCGCTCGACCAGTTCCGCGAACGCTTCTCACATCTCCTGGACGCGACGCCGCCGCGCAACGCTGATCTCGACGACCGCGTCGCGTTCTTCGTTCGCACTCGGCTCGACCTCTACGAGCAGGCCGGCCCGCTGATGTCGATGGCCCGCGCTCGGGCATTCGAGCACGACACCCTCGTCGAAGCCGTCGCCCGCAACCGGGCGACCCTCGCCGACCAGACCCGAGCGTGCTTCGGCAGCGAGATCGACGGGCTGACGCCGTCGGATGCCGCCGACCTCGTCGCGGTCGTCGACTCACTCACCTCACCCGAGGCGTACGAGTTGATGACCCGCGCCCACGCACGCAACGACACGCAGATCGCCAGAGCGTGGAAGGCCAGCCTTCTCACCCTGATCACCAACGATCGCGATCGGGGTCTGACCCCGATCGCGACGGGAGGACAGACATGACACGAGCATCTCGATTCGAGGGGACGATCGGCAAGACGGTGGCCGACTCCGAGGCCTGGTACGACGAGCCGCCACATCCCGGTGTCGACGCACCGAACGTGGTCATCGTGCTGCTCGACGACACCGGATTCGCACAGTTCGGCTGTTACGGCTCGGACATCGACACCCCGAACGTCGATGCGCTCGCGGCGAACGGCCTGCAGTTCACGAACTTCCACGTGACCCCGCTGTGCTCGCCGACACGCGCGTCGCTGCTCACCGGTCGTTCGCAGCACGCCGTCGGCATGCGCGCGGTGTCGAACTTCCGCACCGGCTTCCCCAACATGCTCGGCCACATCACCAACCACGCGGCGACCGTCGCCGAGGTGCTGCGCGAAGAGGGCTACGCCACGTTCTGCGTCGGCAAGTGGCACCTCGCCCCGATGGAACAGTGTTCGGCCGCCGGACCGTTCGACCAATGGCCGCTCGCCCGTGGCTTCGACCGGTTCTACGGTTTCCTCGAGGGCGAGACCGACCAGTTCCATCCCGAGCTGACCTGCGACAACCACCCGGTCGATCCGCCGTCGCGGCCAGAGGACGGGTACCACCTGTCCGAGGACCTGGTCGACCAGCTGTTGAAGATGGTGTCGGACTCCAAGGGGGTGCGACCGGACCGACCATTCTTCGCGTACCTGCCGTTCGGTGCCACACACGCTCCTCACCAGGCGCCGGCGGCGTACCTCGAGAAGTACCGGGGACGGTTCGACGAGGGATGGGATGTCGTCCGCGAACGCTGGTTCGCCCGCCAGCTCGAATCGGGACTGGTACCCAACGGAACACAGCTCGCACCGCGCAACCCGGGTGTCGACGCCTGGGACGACCTGCCCGAGAACCAACAGCGCCTCGCCTGTCGGTTGCAGGAGGCCTTCGCCGCATTCCTCGACCACACCGACGACCAGATCGGACGCCTCGTCGACGGACTGCGCGACATGGGCCAACTCGACAACACCGTCCTGGTCGTGATGGCCGACAACGGCGCATCGCAGGAGGGCGGCCCGTTCGGGGTCATGCACGAGATGAAGTTCTTCAACGGCATCTTCGAGACACCCGACGAAGCGGTCGAGCGCATCGACGACATCGGCGGCCCGCACAGCCACACCAACTACCCGTGGGGCTGGGCGCAGTGCGGAAACACCCCCTTCAAGTGGTACAAGCAGAACACCCACGAGGGTGGCGTCCACGTGCCGATGATCGTGCACGCGCCCGGCATCGTCCCGGCCGATCAGGCGGGCACCAAGCGCTCGCAGTTCGTCAACGTGTCCGACATCACGCCGACGATCTACGAACTCGTCGGTGCGACCGCGCCCGACGTGTATCGGGGGATCGAACAGCTGCCGATCACGGGTCACTCCTTCGCCTCGGTCCTTGCGGACCCGGACGCAGCGGCGACGAACACCCTGCAGTACTTCGAGATGAGCGGCAGCCGGGCGCTCGTCGCGGGCGACTGGAAAGCGGTCTGCAAACACACCCAGGGCGCTGACTACGACACCGAACCGTGGGAGCTCTACCGGCTGACCGACGACTGGTCGGAGTGCAACGACCTCGCGCAGCAACGACCCGACAAGCTCGCCGAACTGATCGAGCGGTGGTGGGTGGAGGCCGAACGGCATGGAGTGCTGCCCCTCGACGACCGCCTGGTCGAGCTCTTCGGGGCGCGATTCCGACCGAACTCGCCACATCCCGGTGACCGGCGCTACGTCTACCGGCCACCCATGTCACCGCTGCCCGGCCAGGCCGGCGCTGCAATCGGCGGCCGATCGTTCGACCTGACGGCAACCGTGACCCGCCAACGCGGCGACGACGGCGTGTTGTTCGCGACCGGCACACAGAATTCCGGGATTTCGGTGTTCCTGCAGGACGACCGGCTCGTCGTCGACTACAACGCGTTCGACGACCATACGATCGTCGAGTCGGACGTCGAGGTTCCCGACGGCACCTCGACGCTGGTGGCCAAGTTCCGCCGCGGTGACGGTCGTATCGGCAGCATCGAGATCGAGATCGACGGGTCATCGGTGGGAGGCGCCGAGTTGCCGCTGTTCATGCGCATGATGTCGTCGGTCGGACCGAGCATTGCTTCCGACCACGGCTCACCGGTGTCGAACCGCTACGAGGCGCCATTTGCCTTCACCGGGAACCTGCACGAGGTGGTCATCCAGCTCCTCTCACCGAGCGATCTCGAAGCGCGAGCTGCCGAGGCAGCCGCGGAAATGAGCCGTCAATGATCGCCATCACCCTGCTCGGCACCGGCAGCCCGATACCGAGCCCCGATCGAGCCGGGCCCGCGACGTTGATCTCCGCCGGTGAGGAGCACTACCTGGTCGATGCCGGCCGCGGCGTGTTGATGCGCCTCGCCGCCGCGGGCCTCGGCGCGCCGAACCTCTCGGCCGTACTGATCACCCACCTGCACAGCGACCACATCACCGACCTCAACGACGTGATCACCACCCGTTGGGTGATGACGTTCGTGCCGACCCCGCTCACGATCGTCGGACCGGTCGGCACGAAGGCCGTCGTCGAGCACATCATGGCGTCGCTCGAACCCGACATGGCGTACCGCATCGCGCACCACCACGATCTCGATGCGCCACCCCAGGTGGACGTCATCGAGGTCACCGAAGGTGACGTCACCCTGCCGGGCGACGTGCGCATCACCTGCGCCCAGACGGATCACAAGCCGGTCGAGCCCAGCGTCGGGTTTCGCTTCGAGCACGACGGCGTCGCGGTGGTCGCCGCCGGCGACACGGTGCCGTGCCCGGGTCTCGACTCGTTGTGTGACGGCGCCGATGCGCTCGTTCACACCGTGATCCGCAAGGACATCATCGCCAACGTGCCGATGCAGCGGATCAAGGACACCCTCGACTACCACTCCTCCCCCGAGGAAGCCGCGCAGACGGCGGCGCGTGGTGGCGTCGGCACGCTCGTGCTCACCCACTACGTCCCACCGATCCCGACCGGGGGCAGCGGCGACGACTGGAAGGCGCTCACGGCCGACCACTTCACGGGCGTCGTCGAACTCGGCGACGACCTCCACCGCATCGAGATCAACCCGGTGACGCCGGTGCCAGGCATCGGCGTCACCAATCGAATGGAGCACCATGAAGGCACTGCGCACACCTGACGAACGGTTCGCCGGCCTCGCCGGCTACCCCTTCGCGCCGAACTACGCCGACGTTCCCGACGGCGAGGGCGCAACACTTCGCGTCCACTACCTCGACGAGGGCCCACGTGACGCGGCCCCGATCCTGCTGATGCACGGCGAGCCGTCGTGGAGCTACCTCTACCGCAAGATGATCCCGATCCTCGTCGACGCCGGGCACCGCGTGATCGCGCCGGACCTCGTCGGATTCGGTCGCAGCGACAAACCGACCGAGAAGAGCGACTACACCTACGCCCGCCACGTGGCCTGGATGCAGGCGGCGATCATCGACCACCTCGACCTGCGCGACGCCACGTTCTTCGGGCAGGACTGGGGTGGACTCGTCGGCCTTCGCCTCGTCGCCGAAAATCCCGACCGGTTCACCCGCATCGTCGTGGGCAACACCGGCCTGCCGACCGGTGACGGTCCGCTCAGCGACGCGTTCATGGCCTGGCAGAAGTTCTCGCAGGAGACACCGGTGTTCGACATCGGCTTCCTGATCGACAGCGCGACGGTCGCCGAGCTGACCGAGGGCGAGATCGCCGCGTACAACGCACCGTTCCCCGACGACTCGTACAAGGCCGGAGCCCGGATCTTCCCGTCGCTGGTGCCCACCAGGCCCGACGATCCTGCCGCCGCCGACAATCGCGCTGCGTGGAAGGTGCTGGAGGCGTGGGACAAGCCGCTGATCACGTGCTTCAGCGACAGTGACCCCGTGACGGCTGGTGGCGAACGCGTCTTCCAGCAGCGCGTGCCGGGCGCCGCCGGACAGCCTCACGTGACGATCGAGCGGGCGGCCCACTTCTTCCAGGAGGACGGCGCCGAACAGCTCGCCCAGGTCCTCATCGACGCCATCGGCCGATGACCGACTGGTTGGAGCTCACGCGGCGCGCGGGTTTCGTCTCGCACCGCTTGATCGGCTGGATCTACTGGGATCCGGTTGCGATCGAGAACTACGCCGCGCTCGGGCCCGACCCGTTCACCTATTACATCGCCACCCGCGGCGCGACCCTGGCCGATGCCGGCAACGCTGCCGTCGTGGCGGCGTTCTACTCGATCAGCCCGCCCTTCATCTCGGTGTGTCTCGACCAGTGTCGCGAGCGCACCACCTTCGCCGACGCTGCTGCTGCCCGCGACAACGGCGTCGTTGCGGGCCTGCGGAGCTACGTGCCGGAGATCTGCGACGAGCTCGCCTCGCTGGCCGACCCGCTCTGGGCGGCCGCAGAAGCACTGCCGATCGCAGGACGGGTGCTGTTCGGCACGTGCCGTGACTGGCCTCGGCCCGACGACGACCTGCTGTCGGCGTGGCTCGCGGTCAACTGCATCCGCGAGTGGCGCGGCGACACGCACTGGGCGATCCTGACCGCCGAGGACATCGGCCAGGTCGAGTCCGGCATCCTCCACGGCGCCTGGATGAGCTACGCCGACGACTGGCTGCCGCGCAGCCGCGGCGCGGATGACTCCGCGCTCGACGCGGCGTTCACCGAACTCGAACGGCGCGGACTCGCCACCGGCGGTGCCGTCAACGCGCGGGGCATCGAGTACCGCCAGGAGTTGGAGGATCGCCTCGACGCCCTTGCGTCCATCGCCTGGAAGGCGCTCGGCGACGAACGCACACGACAGTTCCTCGACCTGATCGAACCCGTCGGCGACCGTCTCGTCGAACGCGTCGACCTCACCGCCGGCCCCAACTGGATGCCCGCCGCCCGAGAAAGGCCCCCACGATGACCACCGTCGAACGCTCCGGGATGATCCCCGCCACACCGGACACGGTCTGGGCCGCACTGGCCGACTTCGGGGCGATCAGCGCGTGGGCGACGAACGTCGACCACTCGTGCCTGCTCACGGAACAGGAGACCGGAATCGGCACGGCCCGCCGCATCCAGACCGGCCGCACGACGTTGGTCGAGACGGTCGTGACGTGGACCGCCCCGACCACCGACCAGCCGGGTGCACTGGCCTACTCGCTCGCCGGGCTGCCCAAGGTGGTCCGCTCGGTCACGAACACGTGGAGCCTGACACAGGACGGAGCGGGCACCGCCGTGACCCTGACGAGCACCATCGACACCGGGCCACGTCCACCCCAGAAGGTCGTCGCCAAGGTGGTCGGCCGAAAACTTGCCGCCGCGTCCGACGAGATGATCGCCGGACTCACCAGCCACCTCGCCAGTCACATCGCCACAACGGAGACCAACGCATGAGCACCATCCGCCCCGACGTGATCATCATCATGACCGACGAGGAGCGCGCCGCTCCCCCGTACGAAGGCGCCGACGTCGCCGAGTGGCGCCGCAACGTCCTCACCGGCCGCGCCTGGTTCGACGACCACGCCGTCAACTTCGGCCGCCACTACACCGGTTCGCTGGCCTGCGTGCCGAGCCGCCCCACGATCTTCACCGGCCAATATCCCGATGTGCACGGGGTCACCCAGACCGACGGCCTCGGCAAGATGTACGACGACTCGCGTCTGCGTTGGCTGCCGCAGGGCGAGGTCCCGACGCTCGGTCACTGGTTCCGCGCCGCCGGCTACGACACGCACTACGACGGCAAGTGGCACATCTCCCACGCCGACCTGACCGGCGACGACGGACAGCCCCTGGCAACCAACGACGACGACGGGGTCGTCGACGACGCAGCGGTCGCGGCATATCGAGCCGCCGACCCGCTCGACCCCTACGGATTCTCCGGCTGGATCGGCCCGGAACCACACGGGGCGCCGCTCGCCAACAGCGGCACGCGGCGCGACCCGCTGATCGCTGCCCGCGTGGTGGCGTGGTTGGAGGACCGATATGCCCGCCGACGCGCTGGCGACGCCGAGGCGTTGAAGCCATTCCTGCTCGTGGCCAGCTTCGTGAACCCGCACGACATCGTGCTGTTCCCGATGTGGGCCGCGCGCGGCGCACCCATCGAGAGCCCGTCGCCGCTCGACCCTCCGTCGATCGCCGCCTCCCCCACCGCCGACGAGGATCTGGCGACCAAGCCCGCCGCCCAGATCGCGTACCGGACCTCGTACCCGACGGCCTACGGATTCGGCGCGGCCGTCGAGCGGATCTACCGCAAGAACGCACAGCAGTACCGCGACACCTACTACCGACTCCATGCCGAGGTCGACGCGCCGCTCGACCAGGTCCGGCGCACCATCACCGAGGGCGGGTCCGACGACGCCGTCATCGTGCGCACCTCCGACCACGGCGACCTGCTCGGCTCGCACGGCGGTCTGCACCAGAAGTGGTACACGCTCTACGACGAGGCGACGCGTGTGCCGTTCTCGATCGCCCGGATCGGATCGACGGTCACCGACGGCCGGACCGTCGACGACGCACCGACCTCGCACGTCGACATCGTGCCGACGCTGCTCGGCGCCGCGGGCATCGACGAGGAGGCGACCGCAGCGGTGCTGCGCGAGTCGTTCTCCGAGGTTCACCCGCTCCCCGGTCGCAACCTGATGCCCGTCGTCGACGGGGAGCCTGCCGACAGCAACCGGCCGGTGTATCTGATGACCCGCGACAACATGCTCGAAGGTGACTCCGGCGCGTCGGGGATGGCTCGCCGTCTCGGCCGCGCCGCCAAGCCGCCGGCACCGCTGCGCATCCAGATTCCGGCCCACGTGGCCTCGAACTTCGAGGGCGTCGTCGCACGCGTCGCCGGCGCCGAGGGTGGGTCCGACCATCTCTGGAAGCTCGTGCGGACATTCGACGACCCGGCGACCTGGACCGAACCCGGCGTGCGCCAACTGGCGTCGAGCGGGCCCGGCGGCGACACGTTCCGCACCTCGGTGCTGCCCGATCAATGGGAGCTGTACGACCTCGACGCCGACCCGATCGAGGCGGCGAACAGATGGAACGATCCGGCCGTCGCGTCGGTGTTCGCCCACCTGAAGGACGTCATGAAGCACGAGCGCGCCGAGCGTGTGCCGGAACGTCATCACTCCTGGCCGTATGCCTCGCGCCGCAAGCTCACCCCCGAATCGAAGCGCCCGCCGGCTCCGGCGCGGGCGCTGCGCAAGGCGCTGCAGAAGCTCGGGATGCACCCCGACGATCCCGATGCCCGCGAGTTCGACCTGTTCGGGCGGCGGGCGCTCGTGATCGCCACGAACCACGCCATGCTCGACATCGGCAAGCCGACCGGAGTGTTCGCGAGTGAGATGACCGTGCCGTACTACGCGTTCTTCGACGCCGGCATGGACGTCGACGTGGCCAGCCCGCTCGGCGGGGTCATCCCCGTCGACCCGCAGTCGCTCAAGCCGGTTCTACGCTCGACCGACGACGACCGCTTCCTGGCTGACGACGTGCTGCGCGAGAAGGTCACCCGCTCGCTCGCGGTCGGCGATCTCGACATGGCCGCCTACGACATCGTGTACCTCGCCGGCGGCTGGGGTGCGGCGTTCGACCTCGGCTTCTCCGAGGTGCTCGCCGATCAGATCACGCGGGCCAATGCGCTCGGCAAGGTGATCGGCGGTGTGTGCCATGGCCCCCTCGGGCTCCGCAATGCGAAGGGAACCGACGGAGAGCCACTGGTCAAGGGCCGCAGAGTCTCTGCCGTGACCGACAAGCAGGTGCGCGAACTCGGCATCGAGTCGACGCCGCAGCATCCCGAGACCGAACTGCGGGCGATGGGTGCGCTCTTCGAGAGCGAGACCCGCCGCCGCGATCCGCTCGCCAACCACTGGGTCGTCGACGGCAACCTCGTCACCGGTCAGAACCAGAACGCAGGCCCGATGGTGGCCCGGGAAATGATGCAACTCGTCGCCGACGCAGTTGCCGCAGAAGGGAACCGGTCATGAGCACCAACGCACCCCGCTACGGCCAGGTCGACCGCGACTACGGCATGCGCCTCGCCACCACGCCGCGCGGCGATGACGGCCCGGTGTGGATGGTCAACCTGATGAAGTATCGCGACGTCGCGGAGTACGAGGACGGTCGCGAGACGACGCTCAGTGGGATGGAGGCCGACGACGAGTACATGCCGCTCGAGTCGCTCACGGCCGTCGGTGCGGCGCCGGTGTTCTTCGGCGACGTCGATCAGCAGCTGCTCGGTGAGGCCCCGATCTGGGATCGCATCGGCGTCGTGAAGTACCCGACCCGGCGGTCGTTCATCGAGATGCAGTCGCGGCCCGAGTTCCAGACGTCGCACGCACACAAGGACGCCGGCATGGAGCAGACCATCGTGATGGGCTGCCAGCCGATGCCGTATCCGACCGCACCCGAGGGCACGGCATCGGTCGACTGGTCCGACGTGCCCCACCCACCGACGGACGACGACGGGCCGGTCATGGTGCTGCACGTGATCCGCTTCGACGACCCCGAGGCGGCACACATCACGCCGACCCACATGCAGGCGTACCAGTCGGCCGCCGCCATCTCGGCGTCGAAACACGGCGTCCGAGTCGCCGGGTGGTTCGCCGTCGAGGGCACGATCATCGGCGACGGACGCGTCTGGCACCAGGTGCGCTTCAACCAGTTCCCGAGCAAGCGGGCGTTCATGGCGGTCGTCACCGACCCGGCCCGTCTGGAGGCACAGAAGGACCACCGCGAGAAAGCGATCGCCGACACCTACACGATGATCGTCCGTCCGACGCTCGATGTCCTCCAGCAGTCGGTGACCGGATGAGCGCCGAGTACCCGCTCCAGCTCGGCGGCGGGTACGGGTCGCCGTACTCGCTGAAGATGCGCTCGGTGTTCCGCTACCGGCAGATCCCGTTCACGTGGGTGCTGCGCGGCTCGAAGCACGACCGTCTCCCGCCGGTTCCGGTCCGGCTGATCCCGGTCGTCGCGTTCCCCGACGACCAGGGTGAGTACACCGAGGCGATGATCGACTCGTCACCGCAGATCATGCGACTCGAGACGATGTTCGCCGAGCGGAGCCTGGTGCCGACCGACCCGGTCGTCGCGTTCCTCGACTACCTGATCGAGGACTACGGCGACGAGTGGGTGACCAAGCCGATGTACCACTACCGCTGGTACTACGACGACGCGATCGACAAGGCAGCCAAGCTCCTGCCGCTCGATCAGAACCTCCAGGTGTCCGACGCCGACTGGGAGGACAGGCAGCGCTTCATCACCGATCGCCAGATCGGTCGCATGGCGCTGGTGGGCTCGACCGAGGCGAACCGTCCGATCATCGAGAACTCGTACACGCGACTGCTCGACCTCTTGACCGCGAGCTTCAGCGCCGGGACGTTCCTGCTCGGCGACCGGCCGGGTCGCGGCGACTTCGGGCTGTTCGGTCAGCTGCGACAGCTGGTCGGCTGGGATCCGGAGTCCGCGCGCATCGCCGTCGAGCGGGCGCCACGGGTCGTCCACTGGGTCGACATGACCGACGACCTGTCGTGGTGGTCGGTCACTGGCAACGAGGGTTGGGTCGGGCGCGACGAGATCCCGGCGACGACGATCTCCCTGCTCCACGAGATCGGCCGGACCTACGCGCCGTTCATGATCGCCAACGCCGAGGCGCTGCAGTCGGGCGCCGACGAGATGGTGTGCGAGATCGACGGCCAGGAGTACCGCCAGGGCCCGTTCGCCTACCAGGGGAAGTGCCTCGCCTGGCTGCGCGAGCAGTACGCCGCGCTCTCCGCCACCGATCGCTCCGATGTCGACCGGTTGCTCGCAGGCACCGGCTGCGAACCCCTGCTCTCCTGACCGCCCTTCCCCGTTTGCGGCGCACTCCGGTTGGGACGGGTCAACCAATCCTCGCCACAAACATCAGGCGTGCCACCCCACATCCGCTTGTGGCGCACTCCGGTTGGGACGGGTCAACCAATCCTCGCCACAAACACCCGGCCTGCCCCCACCGGATCGCCGGGGCCGGGGTCAGTAGCTGCCGCGGATCAACTCGAGATCGGCAGTGACCATCGGGACGCGGATGGTGAGGCCGGTCGTCGACAGATCCAGGCTGACGCCGTCGAGACCGTGGACGTCCCAGTTGCGCGGTTCGGCGCCGACCAGTCGAAAGGTCGTGAAGATCGTCGGATCCTCGCGCCGCGGCGCCAACCGGAGTCGAAGATTACCGTCGACCCACTCGGCACGGCTGAGCGCCATCGCCGGGAAGTCGACGTCGACGATCTGCGGACAACGCGCCAGCGGTGCCGCCGACAGACGCGTCCAGGCGCCCGGCCCACCAGCTTCGGCAGCCGCCAGGAACGCATTGAACTGACCGCGGGGATGCGGCTCGTTCAGTCCCAGCCCCCACGTGAACTCACCGAGCGCGGTGTCCCATCTCGGTTCGTACGACGCCTCGATCGCGTCTGCGAGATGCCCCTCGAGCTCGGTCACCGCCCACTCACGCGCGAGGAGCAGCGACGACCCGAAGGCACGGCTGGCCCTGACCGGCGTGACGATCGGTCGGTTCATGCCCGCCGAGACACACCCGGCGTCGAAGAGCCGACGGGCATCAGCGGGGACCTGCGGGGCGGCGTAGAACGACGTCGTCAGCGCAGCGGCCACCGGAAGGCGATGGTGCACGTCGACCTGAGGGTCGTAGTAGAAGGTCGTCATCTGGGGCGGCGCCGAATCGGCAAGGTCGAGATAGTGCTCGCGGGCGTAGGCCCACCACGGCTCGAACGCCTGAGCGTTGAAGTCAGTCCCGTATCGGTTGTCGTGGAGCCTCAGACCGAGGCCAGCTCCGGCCAGTCAAAACGGCCAGACCTTGGTGTTCTCTCAATGACACCCGATCGGTGCAGCCAGCCACTGCCGGGTCAGGTGGTCAGCGATCTGGGCATGCGTCCACGTGAAGGTGTTGTCGCCGTCGCGAATCATCTCGAACGGTTCGTTCCACCGGTCGCGAGCATCGGGCGAGTTGTCGACCATCGAACGGATGCCGAGCAGCACGAGCAGGAAGCCCTTGTAGAACAGCATCCCGTCGGCCGCGACCGGATCCATCTGGACGCCCCACGGTTCGGTGCCGTTGGCGGTCCACCCCGGCACGTCGTAGTCGCCCCACAGTTCCTGGGGAATGAACAAGCGGTAGATGTCCGGGTAGTTCGCACGATCGGGGTCGTGACCGAACTGGGTGAGCCAGTCGGCGGCCGACCACCAGCCGGTGTGTCGCTCGATCAGCTGGTCGAGCACGGCGACGTACGGTTCGGTCCAGGCAGGCGTTCGGTGCGCCATCAGTCCCATCGCGTACGACGAGTCGACGAGATCGAAACGATGCCAGCTCGCCATCGGCGGATCGGAACGATCGTCCCAGTGCGGATGCGGATGCCCCCCACGGCTCCAGTCGTCGGGCGTGTGGGCCTTGCGGTGCAGGTACCGCAACCAACCGAGCGAGCGAGCGGAGAGCTCCATCAGAGTCGACTGGCGAGGAACGCCCTGGTTCGTGCTCGATCCTCCGGATCGGCGGCGAACTCCGACGCGATGAACAGCGTGACGCCCGCCGCTGCGAGTTCGTCCATCCGACCTGCACAAGTCGCCTCGTCGCCGATGATGGCGAGGTCTTCCGGGCCGGCGAGACCTTCGTGGTCGAGCATCGCCCGGTACGACGGGAGCTGTCCATAGATCTTGAACGTCTTGGCGGCGTTCGCACGGGCGGCCTCGGCATCGTCGGTGACCCAGATGGGAAAGCCGGCGACGATCTCAGGGGCGGGGCGACCCGCTGCCTCGGCGGCCTCACCGATGGTCGGCACGGTCAGCGACGCGAGCGTCGAGGCACCGGTCATCCACGTGATCGTGCCGGCACAGCGGGCCCCGGCCAGACGCAGCATCTGCGGACCGAGCGCCGCGAGCAACACCGGCGGCTCCACGGCGTCGATGTCCAGCTTGCCGCGCGCCGTCACGGTCTCACCGACGAAATTCACGGCCTCGCCACCGAGCAGTGGCATCAGCACCTCGAGGTACTCGCGTGCATGGCGCAATGGCTTGTCGAACGACATGCCCCACATCCCTTCGACGACGGGCTGGTGCGACAACCCGATCCCCAGCGTGAACTGCCCGCCCGTCACCTTGCTGGTCGTCATCGCCTGCTCGGCCATCACCATCGGATGTCGGGGATAGGTCGGCACCACCGAGGTCCCGAAACGGAAGTCCGGCACGTGCTGCGCGACCGCGCCGATGACGTTCATCGCCTCGATGCTCTGGACGAGCTGCGGAAGCCAGTACGAGGCGAAGCCCGCATCGGCGGTTGCCTTGACGTCGGCGATGACTCCGGCCATCCCGCTCCGTCCACTCACGCCACCGAAGATTCCAAGGTCCATCACGCCAACGTACCCGCCGACGGCACCTCGGTCACGCGTCGTGGAACTACGCCCGAGCGCCGGTCGTAGCGGTCACTACGATCGGAGCCGATGGGCCACAAGCACAGCAAGGACGACATCCTTCAGGGAGCGCTCGATGCGGTGTTCGACGACGGGCTCAGCCAGCTCACGTTCGGCCGACTCGCCAAACGCCTCGGGATCAGCGACCGGATCATCGTCTACTACTTCCCCACGAAGGACGATCTCATCACCGAGGTGATGGGGGCGGTGGGCCTGAGGCTCCAGCTGACCCTGGCCGAGGCATTCACCACTCCGGCCGCCGGCCATCTCGAGCTCGCCCGGACCGCCTGGCCGGTCCTCGCCCATCGCGATGCCGACCCGGTCTTCGCGTTGTTCTTCGAGGCCAACGGTCTCGCAGCGGCGGGCCGCGAGCCGTACCGACGTGTGGTCACCGGTCTGGTCGGCGCCTGGGTCGAATGGCTCGCCACGTTCTTCGAAGGTCGACCTGCAGCCCGGCGCGCCGAGTCCGAAGCTGCGATCGCGCTCCTCGATGGGCTCCTTCTGGTCCGGCAACTCGCGGGGCCCGAAGCTGCCGGTCGGGCGGCAACGCGCCTCGGCGTCGCCTGATCAGCCTCCGGTCAGCACCGGCAGGAGGGCCTCGGCGACCGCGGCCGGCTCCTCCTCGTGGGAGAAGAGGCCGGCGCCAGCGATGGTCGCGAGTCGAGCGTCGGGGAACGTGTCGACCATGCCCTCGGCACGCGCGATCGGGAAGAAGGGGTCGCGGTCGCCCCACACCAACTGCACGGGCACCTCGATCCGCCGATGCACATCGGCCAGGTCGTGCACCAGCTGGTAGTCGAAGCTGCGCAGCAGACGCACGGCAGCGTGGCGCCTCGCGGGGTTCTCGTTCAGGGGAGCAAGAAAGAACTCGTCGAAGTCACCGTCGAGCAGTGAACGGTCTTCGAACGCGCCGCCGAACACGAAGGGGTTCCGGCGCACCCGTGGATTCCCTGCTGCCCAGCCGAGCACTCCGGCGAAGCCGGGCATGTGCCGCCCGGCCAGGAACATCCGGAACCGCCAGCTCGATCCCTGCGGCTGCTCGGTGTTGATCAGACCCATGGCGCGCAGCCTCGGATCGCCGACCATCGCGTGGCGAGCGATCAGACCGCCGCTGTCGTGACCGACGACGGCCACGTCGTCGAGTTCGAGCAGATCGACGACCCGCCGCACGCTGCGGATGTGTTGGTCGATCGTCAGCGTCGTGGTGTCGTCGAACCTGCTCGAACCGCTGCTCGGCAGGTCGATCACGTGGCACGTCACGTGGTCGACCAGGTGCGGGAGCAGCTTGCGGAACGTCGCCCCGCTGACCGGCCAACCGTGGATGAACAGCACGTTCGGCCCGCTGCCGACCTGGCGATGGGCAACCTCGCCTGCCCCGACGTCGAGCAAGCGCCCCGGCGGTCGGCGGAACAGATCGGCGGCGTCCGACGGCGTGAGCGTGGTCATGGGAACCTCCTGGTTGTAGCGATTACTACAACTTAGTCACGCCACCTTCGCCGAACAACCCCGCAGACGCGGTCATCCTCCAGTCGGCTGCGATGAGTCTCAGCGCGACCCGTGCGCGCCCAGACTCATCGCTGACGGGTTCGACGGCGACGCCGGCAGCATGGGGTCGTAGGGTCGGAGCATGAGGTATCGCAAACTCGGCACCACCGGACTCGACGTGTCACCCATCTGCCTGGGGTGCATGAGCTACGGCATCAGCGACCGCGGCAACCATGCCTGGACCTTGAGCGAAGACGAGAGCCGCCCGCACATCCAGCGCGCCGTCGAGGCGGGGATCAACTTCTTCGACACCGCGAACGTGTACTCGGATGGCACGAGCGAGGAGATCGTCGGACGCGCGCTGGCCGATTTCGCCAGCCGCGACGAGATCGTGCTCGCCACGAAGGTGCACGGGCAGATGCGGATCGGCCCGAACGGCCGGGGCTTGTCGCGCAAGGCCATCATGACCGAGATCGACAACAGCCTGCGCCGGCTCGGCACCGACTACGTCGACCTGTACCAGGTCCATCGCTGGGATCACCGCACGCCGATCGAGGAGACGATGGAGGCGCTGCACGACGTCGTCAAGGCCGGCAAGGCGCTGCACATCGGTGCGTCGTCGATGTGGGCGTGGCAGTTCGCGAAGGCCCAGCACTTCGCTGAGCGCAATGGCTGGACGAAGTTCGCCACGATGCAGAACCACTACAACCTGCTCTACCGCGAGGAGGAACGCGAGATGCTCCCGCTGTGCACCGATCAGGGCGTCGGGGTGATCCCGTGGAGCCCGTTGGCCCGGGGCAAGCTCACCCGTGACCTCGACGAGTCGACCGCGCGACAGGACACCGACGAGTTCGGCAAGACCTTGTACGGCTCCGCGAACACCGAGATCATCA
Source organism: Ilumatobacteraceae bacterium (assembly GCA_024643255.1). Lineage (GTDB taxonomy): Bacteria > Actinomycetota > Acidimicrobiia > Acidimicrobiales > Ilumatobacteraceae > Sva-07. The sequence goes on along the minus strand of JAHENF010000022.1, from coordinate 17,277 downwards.
GCGAAGTCGCGGCGATCGCCGCCGACCGAGGAGTGTCACGGGCGCAGGTGGCACTGGCATGGGTGTCACGCAACCCCGCGGTGAGCGCGCCGATCATCGGCGCCACGAAGCAGCAGCATCTCGACGACGCGATCGCCTCGCTCGAGCTCGTGCTCACCGACGACGAAGTGGCGCGCCTCGAGTCGCCCTACACCCCGCAGCCGGTCAGGGAGTTCGCCTGACCGAGCACGACCCCGACCGGCGATGAGGTTTCGGGCCGCCCAGCGGGCCACAACCTCATCGCAATGGGCGGAACCCCACGAGCGATGAGATTCCGGACCACCTGTCCGACCACAATCTCATCGCAAAGCTGGGTCAGTCGGTGGCGGTGAGCGCCGCGAGTTGGCCGGTGTAGCTCGCCATGTCGAAGTAGTCGCGCCACAGGCTGATCAGGCCCGCGTCGGTCACCTCGAAGAATCCGGCGACCGGGAGCTCGAGCCACCCGTCGCCGATCTGGAACCGGTCGAGACGCTCGTTGACGACCACGTTGCCGGCGACGACCTGGCGCCGGATCGGCCACTCCACCTGCGCAGCAGCGCCGAGGAAGGCCCCGAGCGTCGCCCGCACGGCTTCCTTGCCCGCGATCGGCGACATCGGCACGTTCTCGTACGAGACGTCGTCGGCGAGCAACTCGACCGCCGCGTCGATGTCCTTGGATTCGATTGCGGCGATGAATGCCGCGACGACGGCTTCGGGTTCACTCATGGTTCGCTCCCTCGGTTCGGATCGCGCTCAAGCGTACGCATCGAACAGTTCGGCGAAGGCCTTGGCCTGCCCGCCCGATGTCGACGACGGCACGATGATCGGGGCGACGACACCTGCATCGAACCATGCCTCGATGCCGCCGCGCACGCGATCGGCTGAACCCGACAGCGTGCAGTCGTCGAGCCAGCGATCGCTCATCGCCGCGAGCACCGCGTCGCCGTCACGAGCCGCGAGCCCGACCTGCACCGCCGCCATCTCGGCCTCGTAGCCCGCCTCGATCCAGTAGTTGCGGTAGTTGGGCAACGCCACGTATCCCTGCAACGTCTTGCGGTTGCGGGCGCGCGCCGCATCGATGTCGTCGTCGATCACCGTCGGGATCATGTTGCCGATCCAGAAGCCTGCCTCCCGGCGCTCGTCGGGAACGAGCGACAAGGAGTGGGCCATCCGGCTCATCGACGCGTTCGCCCAGACCGCACCGTCGCCGATCTCGACAGCGAGACCGACCATCTTGTCGCGCAGTGTCGCGAGGACCACGGGCGGCAGACCGCCGGTTGCCTCGGCCGTCGTTCGCATGGTGGTCACGTACTCGCGCATGTCCGAGAGCGGCCTGCCGGTCTCGACACCGAGACGTTTGACGACCGGACCGTGGGTGACGCCGACCCCGAGACGGAAGCGACCGTCGGCGATCTCGTGGAGGTAGCTCGCCGTTGTGGCGAGGGCCGCAGGATGCTGCAGGTAGATCGGCTGGATCGACGTGCCGAACTCGATGTGCGAGGTGGCGTGCGCGATCGACAGGCACAGCCCCAAGGCGTCACCGAAGCTGGGGCAGTAGATACCCGAGAACCCGCGTCGCTCGATCTCGGATGCGAGCTCCACGGTCTGGGCACGTCGCCCGGGCACGGCGGCGAGAGACAGGGCGGGACGTCGTTCACTCATGGCCCGAACCTACGCGTGGAACGACGGCGCGCCTCGATCGGGGATCGTCAGGCGGAATGTGGCTCCGCTTCCGGGTCCGCTCGACGACGCCACGACGTCACCGCCCTGCGCGCGGGCGAGACTGCGGGCGATCGTCAGGCCAAGGCCGCGTCCGGCGCGCGTGCGGCCCGCGTGGTCGGGGCGGCGGTAGAAGCGCTCGAAGATGCGTTCGAGTTCTTCGGCCGGGATGCCCGACCCAGTGTCGATCACGTCGACGCATGCCATCGAATGATCACGGCCCGTGCGCAGCGTCACCGTGCCGGCCGACGGTGTGTGGCCCAGGGCGTTGCCCAACAGATTCGACAAGACCTGGGTCAACCGGTCAGCGTCGCCGCGGACGGGGAGTGACCGGGGCGGGTCGCCGAGGTCGACCACGAGGGCGACGTCGGCGTACTCGAACTGTGGCCTGAGTCGCTCCGCTGCGGCCGCGGCAACGGCGACCAGATCGAGGTCGGCCAGTTGGATTTCGAGCGTGCCCTCGTCGGCGCGCGAGAGCAGCGTGAGATCATCGACCATCCGCTGCAATCGCGATGCTTCGTCGGCGATCAGCGCGTACACCTCGGCCGATGGCGTCACCACGCCGTCGATGAGACCTTCGGTCTGGCCGCGGATCACCGTGATCGGCGTGCGCAACTCGTGTGTGACCTCGCCGAGCAACTGCGTGCGCCGCTGTTCCGTCGTCGCGAGGTGCGCGCCGAGTTCGTTCACGTCGTTCGCCAGCGAGGCGAGCTCCGTCTCGGTGGGCACTGGCACCTTCACCGAGTAGTCACCCGCGGCCATCCGGCGCGTCGCCTCGCGTAACTCGTCGATCGGGCTCAGGAGCCGGGCGCCGACGAACATTGCGACGATCGCTGCCGTGATCAACGCAGCTGCCACCCCGATGAGGAGCGCCGGCACGAGCGATTCGTCGAGCGCCGAGCGGAGCTGGGTCTCGCTCACCGCGTCGGCGCGACCCTGGCCGCGGCCGAGCCCGAACCCACGAATCTCTCGCTCGTACACCGTCCTGGTCACGACGGTGCCCACGACCAGCATCGCGACCGCACCGGCGGCGACGACGACCACGTACGACAGGAACAACCGCGTCCGCAACCGGCGAGGCAGCAGCGTGAAGCTCACGACGGTCCGGCGACGCACTTGTAGCCGACCCCGCGCACGGTCCCCACGAATCGGGGTTCGTCGGCCGCGTCGCCCATGGCTCTGCGCAGGTTTCCGATGTGGACGTCGACCAGCCGCTCGTCGCCGTAGAAGTCGCAACCCCACACGCGCTCGATCAGTTGCCGGCGCGTGAACACCCGCCCTGGCGCCTCTGCCAGTGTTGCCAGGAGCTGGAACTCCAGACTGGTGAGTTCGACCGGTCGGTCGTCGACGCGTACCTCGTGACGACCGGTGTCGATGGTGAGACCGTCGAACGCCGTCACGTCGTCGCTGTCGGTGTCGCCCGCCCGCGGGCGTCGCAGCACGGCGCGGACGCGGGCCACCAGCTCGCGTGGGCTGAACGGCTTGGTGACGTAGTCGTCGGCTCCGAGCTCGAGCCCGACCAGCTTGTCGGTCTCGTCGGCCCGGGCGGTCAGCACGATCACGTAGACCGACGACGTGCGCCGGATCTCACGCAGGACATCCAGCCCGCCGATGCCCGGCAGCCGAAGATCCAACACGACGAGATCGTGAGCGCGCTCGCCGAAGCGAACCAGTGCGTCTTCGCCGTCGGCCGCCTCGTCGACCTCGAACCCCTCGCTGCGCAGGTACGTGCCGACGAGATCGCGGATGGCCGCCTCGTCATCCACCACCAGGATTCGTTCACCGGGCACGGAGTTCATCGTAGGAGCCGGTTCATCGAGCGGGCTCGTGCATCGAGGCGTTCGTGGACGCGGAACTGCCGGGACCGTCTCGTCCCGGCAGTTCGTCGACGTCAGCCATTGGTGGCCTCGCCCATCTCGCCCATGCGGTGCATGGCGGCAGCGCCATGACCGTCGGCGAGATGGGTCTGATCCTGTAGACGGATCTGGTCGTGCAAGCGGTTCTGATCGCCCGTGCAGTCACTGACACAGGTGCCGTCATCGAGACGGAGCTGTGTCCGCGCTTGCGTGCGCAGCTGATCCTGCACACCCAGGGCATCCTGGTCTGCGGTGCGATCACGATCCCGGTCTCGCACGGGATCGACACAGGTGGGAACCGGCCCTGCTGGTTCGGGGGTGTCGGACTGGGCGAGTGCCATGCCCGCCGGAACGGCGAGCACTCCGACCGTGGTGAGTGTGAGCAGCATCTTCTTCATGACCACTCCTTTCCGAGTGTCTCGAGCCTCCGGCGTCGCCGCACCTCGTGTCCGGATCTCCACCGGGCTCCCTTGTCCTTGCACCACCCATATGCCCCCCGCAGCATCAAGCGCCGAACGCGGCGACCGTGAAGATCCGATGAAGCCCGCCCACTTCGCTGACCGGCCGTTGCGCACCTAGGGTCCTCGGAGTGTCCGACGCCCACCTCGACCCGCTGGTCCACGTCGCTCAAGCCGACCACCCCGACCGCGAGGCGGACGCGCGAGCACATGCCGGGCGGGCGATACGCGACATCGGCCATTCGCTGATCGGCCACCATGCACCGACCGAGACCCTCGAAGATGTCGCGCGGCTGCTCGACGGCCTCACGCTCCGGCTGGACGAGGGCGCCGATCGCACACGGAGCGAGGTTCGCCGCGACGGCGAGTTCGGCGGACCGCCACCCGATGGGTCGATCATGACGTCGTACGACGAACGTCCGGTGTCGGGCCGCGCCAGTCCCTGGGGGCTCGACATCGAGGTCAGGCGAGATGGCAACGAAGCGGTCGCAACACTCACGCTGCGCGCTGCGCACGAAGGTGCACCGGGACGGAGCCACGGAGGCATCGTGGCCGCACTCTTCGACGACCTGTTCGGGTTCATCCTGCAGATCGAGACCGAGATGGCGTTCACCGGTGAACTGTCGATGCGCTACGAGGCGGGTGTCCCGATCGGCGAGCCGCTGAGTTGCCGGGTGCGCCTCGAACGGCGCGAACGGCGCAAGCGGTACATGACCGGCGAACTGAGTGTCGCGGCGACACGACAGGTGCTCGCCCGCTCGACCGCCACGTTCATCGCCGTCGACCCGAGCGCGTTCGTGCCGCAGCCGACCGCCTGACGCTCAGGTTCGTCGGACGGTGTCGTCCGGGAGCGGGACGACGATCGTCGGCAGCGACGGATGGTGCGCCAGCGCGGTGGCGACCGATCCGACCAGCAGCCGGTCGAGCACGCCATGGCCGCGAGAGCCGATGACCAGCATGTCGGCATCGCTGCTCGCCGATCGGAGCGCGGCACGCGGATCCCCCGACACGGCGAGCAACTCCACGGCCGGATGGCCATGGACGCCGCTCAGGACGTCGATCACACCCTGTTCGAGTTCTTCGCGAGCCCTGGTTTCCGCCGTCTCGGGCGATGGCGGCAGTGGTTCGCCGACGACCGAGTCGCTGGTGAACACCCGCACCGCGGTCACGGTCGCAGATGGCCGCAGATGGGTGAGCGTCCACCGCAGCGCGGCCCGGGAATGGGCCGATCCGTCGAATCCGACGACGACGTCGAGCTGTTCGTGAATCGGCGGCACCGCTGCCGGGATCAACGCAACAGGCACCCGGGCATGTCGAATGCAGTAGGCGCCAACGGATCCGATCGAGAGGTCGACTCGGGAACCCCACCCGCGGGTGCCGACCACGAGGAGTTCTGACCCTGCGGCCGACTCGACGAGGCCGGCACCGGCACGATCCTCGACCACCAGGCCGACGTCGGCGAGCGAGGGTGCGTGCTCCTGCAGGAACATCCGAAGGTGCAGTTCCGCCTCGCTGCGATACGGCCCTCCGCCGGCGTCGAACTGTTCGATCGCGCCGTATCCCAGCGCGTACAGGCCGCTCGTGAATGCCATCACAGGTCTGACCACACCGAGCCGGTCGGCATGATCGAGCGCCCACTGCAACGCGACCGCAGAGCCGGCCGAGCCGTCGACACCGACGATCACCGTGTGATGTTCTCTCGACGACTCGGTCACGATTCAACCTTGACGGATCGCGAGGCCGTTGATCAGGGAATTTCGTCCCCTCACCTGGGTCATTCGCCCCTTGGTGCCGCGGCCGCCCGGCGCGACCATCGAGTCATGACCTCGACCGGCGCGTACGACAGTGCCCTCCACCGACGTCTGGTGGTCGGTTTCGACGGTTCCGACTCGTCGCTGGGCGCCATCGACTGGGCGGCGAAGGAGGCGGAGGCGAGAGGTGCCTCGGTGCGGGTGGTCTCGTCGTACTCGATGGAGCCCGTCATCGACTTCGGCTCGGGCGCGACCGGGACGGGAGTCGACATGACCGACATCGCAACGTGGTGCCTCGATCGCCTCGAGACCGCCACGGCGAAGGTGTTCGAGCAGTATCCCGGCGTCGTCCACGACATCGAGGCGGTTCGCGAGAGCCCCGCCATGGCGCTGCTGCGAGAAGCCAAGGAGGCCGATCTGGTCGTCGTCGGGAGTTCCGGCGCCGGGGCGATCACCCGGTTCCTGCTCGGCTCGGTCACCGGTTCCCTGCTCGCGTCGTGCCCGTGTCCCGTGGTCGTGGTGCCGGAGCAGTTGCACGCCCCGACCTCGCGAATCGTCGTCGGGACCGACGGCTCGGAACATGCCGACCATGCCGTGCGATGGGCCGCCGACGAAGCCGCCCGACGCGGCGCCGACCTGGTGGTTGCCCACGTGTGGAAGTACGGCTACCACCTCACGATGGGCGGTATCGACCGTGCCGACGACTTCACGCCCGTCGATGCGGAGCTGATCCTCGACCAGGCCGTCGAAGCCGCCCGCGAGGTACTCGGGGGTGGCGTCAGCGGCGAACTCATCGAGGGCAATGAGGCCGATTCGCTGTTGGAGCTGTCGACGACCGCCGACCTGCTCGTGCTCGGCTCGAGGGGCCGTGGCGGATTCCGAGCGATGCTCTTCGGATCGATCGCCAGTGCAGCGGCCACGCACAGCAGCTGCCCGACCGTCGTCGTTCGTTGACGTCGAGGTCTCCAGAGAGAGGACCCGAGATGACCCAGACGCAACGAGATTCGACGCAGGAGGCATCGATGCCCGACGACGAGCCGGCGCGAGGCGGCGATCAGGCCGTCGAGCTGTTCATGCGCGACGCGGTCGCCATGCTCGACCCCTCGGCGTCGCTGCGCGAGGCTGCCGAACGGCTACAGGCCGCTGAGGTCGGACTGCTCGTCGTCGGTTCACTCGACGCCGTGATGGGTGTTGTCTCCGAGCGCGACATCGTCCGGTGCGTCGCACTCGGAATGGATCTCGATGCCACCGTCGTGGCGACCGTCGAGAGCGAAGACCTGAAATGGGCCGCCATGGGATCGTCCGTCGAGGACGTCGCCGAGGAGATGATGGAGAACTACCTGCGCCACATGCTCGTCGCCGACGATGCCGGCATGCTCGTCGGTGTCGTGTCGATGCGCGATCTGCTGACCGCCTACCTCACCTGATCCTGCATTTCAGCTCGCCGCGGTCCGCGATCAGCGCTCGCGGTAGTCGGAGAACTGACGGTCGCGATCGCTGAGTGCGGCCGAGACGCCCTTCTCGCCGAACGAGCGCATGTACGCCTTCGACGGCGGCTGGTGGAAGCCGAGGGCCTGGATGTCGGCGGTGGCTCGGATCGAGGTCCGGATCCCCATCGCATCCATCGCCCGGTGCGCGGCTCGCTTGTTGAGCGCGAGCAGTTCCGGCGGCACCTTGGCGACGCGTTCGGCGACGGCGAGGACCGCCTCGTCGAGATCGGCGAGAGGAAACGCCCGGTTGGCGGCGCCGGCCTCGACGGCCTCGATGCCGCTCATCGCATCACCGGTCAGCAACGCCTCCATGCCGCGTCGCAGACCCATCAGCCAGGTCTGCCACTGCATGTCGGGAGGTGACATCAGGCGGACCGGCGGATATCCGATCTGAGCGTCCTCGGCCACGTACACGAGGTCGCAGGCAGCAGCGAGTTCCGTGCCGCCCGCCAGGCAGTAGCCGTGCACTTGACCGATGATCGGGGTCGGCATGTCCCACATCTCGAACCAGTTGTTGACGACGTGACGGCTCCACCAACCGTCTGCCGGAGCGATCGACCGCTCGACATCGTGGTTGACCGACCCGAGGTCGTAGCCGGCGCAGAACGCCGGCCCGTTGCCGCGGATCACGATCACGGACACCTCGCGGTCGCGATCGGCAGAACGCAGGGCGTCGAACAAGGCGCCACGCAGATCGTCATTGAGGGCATTGCGTTTGTCGGGCCGGTTGAGCGTCAGCCGACGCACCTTGGGAAGCGGGTCGTCGACGAGCAGGACGGGATCGGTGGTACTCATGGGTTCTGTCCTCCGAATTCGACGGCCTCGGTCTCGACCACCGCTGCAGTCCGATCGGGTCCGGCCTGCCAGGACCAGTACATGTTGGTGTGGGCGATCACCTTGTCGGCCGGCGGCAGCCCGTAGTCGGAGAAGTCCTCGGTCGTGTGGGCGTCCGACACGAGGGTGGTGTCGTAGCCGCGGACGAACGCGCCGTGCAGCGTGGCGCGGATGCAGGCGTCGGTCTGCGCGCCGGCGACGATCACGCGGCCGATGCCGCGCGCCGCCAGCTCGGCTTCGAGCGAGGTGTCCTCGAACGAGTCGCCGTAGTGCTTGCGGACGACCGGCTCGGACTCGAGCGGCTGCAACTCCGGGACCAGCTGCCATCCGGGGCTCTCCTCGACGAGATCATCGTCGGAGTGCTGCACCCACACGACCGCCACGTCGGCGTCACGAGCCTTGTCGACGAGGGCACTGATGTTCGCGACCACCGCATCGCGTTCGTGCGCGTTGGCCACCACGTCGTTCTGCACGTCGACCACCACCAGCGCGGTGTTCGGACGATCGATCAAACTGGTCATGTCGTCTCCCCTCTCCAGGAATCACCGAACGTTACGTCGGCCGACCAGTCGAGCGATGAGCGAGCGCACCGCATGGAGGAGTGTTCGCTCATCGCGAATCAGGGGGCCCGGTAGGTTGGCCGCCGCGATGATCCTCTACGTCGACTACGAACACGCCTCGACCTACCTGAGGCCGCACACCGACTGGCTGCTCGCGGCGAGAGCGCGCATCTCGTACATGCTCCAGGACGTCACCGGTCAACGCTGTCTGCTCCAGCGCTACACCGACGTCGACGCCGGCATCGTCGACGAACTCGACATCACGGCGGTCTTCATCAGCGGCAACGGCGCGCCGGCAGAGGCCTACGACCAGCGCGATCTCGGCGGACTCATCGAGATCATCCGGGCGGGCCAGACCCCGGTGTTCGGATTCTGCGGCGGATTCCAACTGCTCGGCCAGGCGATGGGGGCCCGCCTCGAGCGAGTCGGGCGGCTCGACGAAGCGGAAGCCGACCCGCATCCGAAGTACGAGCCCGGCTGGCGCAAGGAGCTCGGGTACGAACCCGTCGAGTTGATCGGCGAGCACCCGCTGCTCGTCGGCATGGAACGCCGCCCGGTGTTCCGCCATGCCCACACGTGGGAGCTCAAGGACGTGCCGGAGGGATTCGTGAACCTCGCCCGCACCGACATCACCGAGGTGCAGTACCTCGCACACGGCTCGCGACCGCTCGCGGGCACGCAGTTCCATCCCGAGTACTGGACCGACGAGCACCCGGCCGGGCGTCGGCTGATCGCCAACTTCTGCGACTGGGCCGGCGTCACCGCCCGGCGTTGAGCTCGACCAGCGGCGCCCACTCGTCGAGCCGGCGCAGCACATCGTCGCGTTGATGACTCGGCAGCGTCAGCACGGCTCGGTGGACACCCTCGTCGAAGAGGTTCGCCAGGCCGTCGGGGTCGGTCGTGGCGCCGAACACACTGACATCGATCTCGCGGCGGTCGCGTCCAGCCCGATCGCATGCCTCGTCGAGCAGGGCGAGACGCCCGGCGAGACTCGACCGGGCGCTGATCGGCATCCACCCGTCCGCCCACTCCGCGACGTTGCGCAGCACGCGCGGGCCGGCGCCACCGCCGACATGCACCTTCGGCCCGTCGCGGCCGGGTTTCGGCCATGCCGATGAGGGCGTGAAGGCCACGTGTTCGCCGTCGAACGACGCGATGTCGTCGTTCCACACCGAGCGGAGTGCCGCGACCGCCTCGCGTGTGTGATCCCAGCGACGTTCGAAATCGACGCCGTGGTGGGCGAGTTCCTCGCGGTTCCAGCCGAACCCGACACCGAATTCCACTCGCCCCGCGCTCAGCACGTCGAGCGTCGCATACTCCTTCGCCGTCCACAGCACGTCTCGCGCCGCGAGCAGCGCCACGCTCGTGCCGAGTCGAAGACGGGTCGTGACCGCCGCCGCCATCGCCAGTGACACCGTCATGTCGAGCAGGTGCGAGTAGACCTCGGGCAGCGGTTCACCGCTCAGCGACCCCGGCCACGGCGTGTCGCGACTGATCGGGATGTGGCTGTGCTCGGGGAGCCAGAGCGATTCGAAGCCACGCTCCTCCACCGCCCGCGCCAGCTCGCTCGGCGAGATGCCGTCATCGCCGAGCATGAGCGTGATGCCGATCCGAGCCGTCCGAGTCATCGCCGACAACGTACTGTCGACGGTGTCGTCGCGGTCGACGACCGAAGGTCGTCCGGCGATCGAGGGGGTGTCGACGATGGTGCATCTGGCCGACATCGGCCGCTACTGGGCCACGAACCGGCCGGACGCGGTCGGCCTGCGATTCGAGGGACGCGACTTCACGTGGCTCGACATCGAGCGCCGAACCGACGAACTCGCCGTCGGGTTGGCCGAACTCGGCGTCGTTGCCGGCGATCGCGTCGGACTATTGATGACGAATCGGCCCGAGTGGTGCGAAGTCGCCATGGCGGCGCTCAAACTCGACGCGGTCGTCGTGCCGATGAACGTCAGGTTCACTGCGACCGAGGTCGCCTACGTGGCCGACGACGCCGACTGCCGGGTCATCGTCAGCGAAGCCGCCTTCGAGGACGCGCTGGCGAAGCTGGCCGACCGACGGGTGGTCGAGGCCGAGGAACTCGACGACCACCGTCGGGTCGGCCGATCGCCTGCCCGCTCGAACGGCGGCGGGGCACAGGCGGCATTCATCTGTTACACGTCGGGCACGACCGGCGATCCGAAAGGTGCGATCCTGACGCACGACTCGTGGAACTCGGCATCGCAGGGTTGGGCTCAGGCGATGGCGCTCGGTCCCGACGAGCGGGTGCTGCTCCCGTTCCCCCTGGCGTTCACCGGCGGTCTGGCCGTGTGGTTGTTCACCTACTGGGCCGGTGGCTGCGTCGTGCTCGAACGTGGCTTCGACGCCACGCGCGCATTGGAGCTGATCGAAGCCGAACGGATCACCGGGCTGTTCGCCGTGCCCGTGATCTACCAGTCGATGATCAGCCACGAACGCTGGGCCGACACCGATCTGTCGTCGTGGCGGGTGGCGTCGTCGGGGGGTGCTGCCGTGCCCGAGTCGATCATCCGCGCGGTGCAGGCGCGCGGGGTGCCGATGGCCCAGGGCTACAGCCTCACCGAGGCATCGGCGGCCGTCACGGTCCTGGCGCCGAGCGATGCGCTGCGCAAGCTCGGCTCGGCGGGCCTCGCTGTCATGCACGGCCGGGTCATGATCGCTGCAGAGGACGACCGACCGGTACCGCCCGGCGAACTCGGCGAGATTCTCGTCGGCGGCCCCCAGATCATGGTCGGCTACTGGAACCGACCCGACGAGAGCCGCGACGCGCTGCGCAACGGTTGGCTGCACACCGGCGACATCGGGCGTGTCGACGACGAGGGGTACCTGTACGTCGTCGACCGCATGAAGGACATGCTGATCTCGGGTGGGCTCAACGTGTATCCCGCCGAGATCGAACGACTCCTCGCCGCACTTCCGGGGATCACCGAGGTGGCGGTGATCGGAGTGCCGGACGAACGGTGGGGTGAGACGCCCGCGGTCATCGCGGTCGGTGACCCCGACCTGGTAACGGCTGCGACCGTGCTCACGGCGTGTTCCGAGACGCTCGCCGACTTCAAGCTCCCGCGCTACCTCGTCGTGCGCGACGAGCCGTTGCCGCGCAACATGTCGGCCAAGGTCCAGAAGCGCCGGCTCGTCGACCAGTACCGCGACCTCGCGTCGACGGATCATCCCATCCGCTGACGCGCCGTCCGGCAACGGCCCGGCGGCACCGACGCGCGATCGTTCCTGACATGCGCTTCGCCTTCTCGACCTCACCGCAACGCACCTCGTGGTCATGGATGAAGGAGGTCTGGCAGCGAGCCGACCAGCTCGAGGTGTTCGAATCGGGCTGGACGTTCGACCACCTGTACCCGCTCTTCGGCGACTCGACGGAGGACTGCCTCGAAGGCTGGATCAGCCTGACCGCACTGCTCCACGAGACCGCACGGCTCCGCGGCGGTGTGCTCGTGAGCGGGATGGTGTACCGCCACCCCGGGGTGCTCGCGAACATGGCGTCGACGCTCGACATCACCTCGGGTGGGCGTCTCGAGCTCGGGGTGGGCGCCGGCTGGAACCAGGAGGAGTGCGACGCCTTCGGGATCGATCTCGGTTCGATGCGCGAACGCTTCGACCGCTTCGAGGAGGGTCTCGCGGTACTCGAGTCGCTGCTCGGCAACGAGCACACGTCGTTCGAGGGCGAGTACTACGTGCTCGACGAGGCGATGAACAACCCCAAGCCGCTGCAGCGCCCGCTGCCGATCTGTATCGGTGGGCGCGGCAAGCGCCGCACACTTCCGCTCGCGGCGCGTTACGCGCACCACTGGAACTTCAGCGGGACCGACCTGGCCGAGTTCGCCGAGTGCCGCGCCGTGCTGCACGACTCGTGTACGGCGATCGGACGCGACCCCGGTGAGATCACCTGCAGCGCGATCGCACGCTACGACGGTGACGACGACGCCCTCCGCACGAGCCTGGAGGCGTTCGGGACGGCCGGCGTCGACCTCGTGATCGTCTCGATCCCGAAATCCGAGCCGCCGACGGTGATCGAGCGCGTCGCCGAGGTGATCGGCTGACGACGAGATCTCGGGGCGGCTCGCGCCCCCAGTAGCTTGATTCGATGTCCGAGTGGAGTCCCGAGTCGTGGCTGGTCGCCGGAGGTCGCAATCGCACGGCGGGTGAGCCACTCAACGTCCCGCCGGCGTTCGCATCGAACTTCTACCTGCCCGACGACCGCGTGTACAGCCGCTCGGACGGCACCGCGACGACCGATGCGCTCGAGACGCTGCTCGGCGGGCTCGAGGGCGGCCGGGCGCTCGTGTTCGCGTCGGGCATGGCCGCCGCGGCGGTCGTCTTCAACCGGTTGGCGGTCGGCGCGCACATCGCGGTTCCCACCGATCCGTACCACGGCGTCGCAGGCATCGTCGACGAGGGCGAGGCCCAGGGTCGCTGGACCGTGCGTCGGCTCGACCAGGCCGACACCCCGGCATGGCTCGACGCGTTGGCGCAGTGCGATCTCGTGTGGCTCGAGTCGCCGGAGAACCCGTTGATGACCGTCGCCGACCTCCCGGTGATCTGCGGGGCGCCGCGCCCGTCGACGACGCTCGTCGCCGTCGACGGCACGTTCGCCACGCCGCTGAACCAACGACCGCTCGACTACGGCGCGGACGTCGTGATGCACTCCGCGACCAAGTTCATCGGCGGACATTCCGACCTGCTCGCCGGAGTGCTCGTCACCCGCGACGACGACGTGTACGAGGAGTTCGACCGCCGGCGCCTGCTCCACGGTGCGACGATCGGCGCGATGGAGGCCTTCCTCACCATCCGCGGAGCCAGGACGCTGGCGTTGCGGCTCGAACGAGCACAACAGAACGCGATGGAGTTGGCGGCGCGCCTCGAGGTTCACGACCAGATCTCGCGGGTGCTCTATCCCGGTCTCCCGAGCCATGGGACCCATGCCGTCGCGGCGTCGTTCATGGTCGGGTTCGGAGCGATGCTCTCCTTCGAGCCGACCGGGAGCGGAGAACGAGCGAGCGAGGTCTGTGCCCGAGTGGAGCTCATCAACCATGCGACGAGCCTCGGTGGTGTCGAGTCGACGATGGAACGGCGCGCGGTGATTCCGGGCCAGGAGCGGATCCCACCGTCGTTGATCCGCATGAGCGTCGGCTGCGAGCACGTCGATGACCTGTGGGCCGATCTGCAGCGAGCGCTCGGCTGAGATGAGGACCGAGAAGGAGGACCTCCTCGCGACGTTGGACGCCCAGCGCCACCACGTGTTCGCCGCCATCGACGGGCTCACCGATGAGCAACTCCGGCGTCCGGTACTCCCGTCCGGCTGGAGCTGCCTCGGCATGCTCAAACATCTCTCCCTCGCTGACGAGCACTACTGGTTCCGCAGCATCGTCGGCGGGCAATCGCTCGACTTCTTCCCGCCCGAACCCAACGCCGACTGGATCATCGACACCGCCGACACGACGAGCGGGATCATCGACCTCTACCGACACGAGATCGCCGAGGCCAATGCGGTCATCGAGTCGACAGATCCCGGAGACCCTCCTCGCCGACGCGACCCGCAGTGGGACGAGTGGGGCCTCGACTTCCCCAGTCTGCGCCACATCATGTTGCACATGATCGGCGAGACCGCGTGCCACGCCGGACATCTCGACGCCGCTCGCGAGCTCATCGACGGCTCACAGTGGCTGGTGCTCTGACCACCGCTGTTGCTCTGATGCGGGCTCCCTGGCCAACATCGTCTGCCCACCGAAACGAGGATCACGAATGTCGAAGATCTCCGACGCCGCCAGCCGCCACCTCTGGATGCACTTCACGCCGTTGCGCGCCCAGCAGGGCGGGGCGCCGGTGATCGTGCGTGGTGAGGGCTGCTACGTGTGGGACGAGGACGGCAAGCGGTACCTCGACGGCCTGTCGGGGCTGTTCACCGTGCAGGTGGGCCACGGCCGTGCCGAACTCGCCGACGCCGCTCGCGAGCAGGCGGCCACGCTCGCCTACTTCCCGATCTGGGGGTTCGCGCACGAACCCGCGGTCACGCTCGCGGGGCGGCTCGCGGCGATGGCTCCCGGCGATCTCCAACGGGTGTTCTTCACGCCGTCGGGCGGCGACGCGGTGGAGACCGCGATCAAGCTGTCGCGCCAGTACTGGAAACTGCGCGGCGAGCCGATGCGCACCAAGGTGATCTCGCGCTACCTCGCCTACCACGGCACATCGCTCGGCGCGCTCAGTCTCACCGGCGTGCCGTCGATCAAGTCGGTGTTCGAACCGCTGCTGCCGGGCGCGGTCAAGGTGCAGACGCCCTATCGCTACCGCTGCGGCGACTGCATGCACCTCGACGCGTGCACGCTGCGTTGCGCCGACGACCTGGCGCTGCGCATCGAGATGGAGGGCCCCGACACGGTCGCCGCGGTGTTCATGGAGCCGGTGCAGAACACCGGCGGCGCGTTCGTCCCACCCGAGGGGTACTGGGCGCGTGTCCGCGAGATCTGCGACCACTACGGGGTGCTGCTCGTCAGCGACGAGGTGATCAGCGCGTTCGGTCGGTTCGGCCACATGTTCGGGAGCCTTCGCTACGGCTACCAGCCCGACATGATCACCTTCGCCAAGGGGGTCACCAGCGGCTACTCACCGCTCGGTGGCGTGATGATCAGCGACCGCATCGCGGAGCCGTTCGTCGACGCGCCGGGAGCGTTCCTGCAGGGCCAGACCTTCGGCGCCCACCCGGTGTCGTGCGCGGTGGCGAATGCCAACCTCGACGTGTTCGAACGCGAGGACCTGTGTGGGCACGTGCTCGCGAACGAGGGCCGCTTCAAGTCGCTGATCGACGGGATGCGTGACATCCCTCTCGTCGGTGACGTCCGTGGCGACGGCTACTTCCTGGCGATCGAACTCGTCACCGATCAGGCGGGCCGCGGCATGTTCGACGACGACACCGCGAACTGGCTGCTGCGCGAGTACCTGTCGCCGCGCCTGTTCGAGGCCGGGTTGATCTGCCGGGCCGACGACAGGGGCGAACCGGTGATCACGCTGTCGCCACCACTGATCGCCGGCGAGGAGGAGTTCGCGTTCATCGAGTCGACGTTGCGCCGGCTGCTCACCGACGCCAGCCGCGAGTTCGCCGCGCGCAACCGCGGCTGATCGGCAGGCTGGCGTTTCGGCCGGCGCACCGACAGGATGCCCCGCGCGTGATTCCGGGAGGACGGTCGCACCGCCGCACTGTCACCAGCACTGACTGCGCCAATAGCCTCTGGCCTCATGGCAGCGGACGGTCATGCAGGGGGAACCGACGAGTCGGGCCTCGAGAAGCCGGCTGGATTCGGCGACTTCCCACTTCAGCAATTTCTCGGCATGGAGTTGACCGGCGACGAACCTGGTGAGGGATTCGCCCATCTCGACGTCGGATCCGACCATCTCAACCCGAACGGCGTCGTGCATGGTGCGGTGCTCTTCGCCCTGGTCGACACCGCGATGGGCAAGTCGACGATGAGCATGCTCGACGAGCCCGGTCGCTACTGCGCCAGTATCGAGGTGGCACTGCGATTCATCCGGCCGGCGGTTGCCGGTCGGCTCACGGCCACCGCGACCGTGGTCAAGCGCGGCCGCAATGTCGTGCACCTCGAGGCGAGGGTCGTCGGCGACGACGAGCGGCTCGTCGCGACCGCGGCAGGCACGTTCGCCATTCTCGGCGACTGAGCAACCGACCGGAGCGCCGCTCTGTCACCGGTGCCATACCCCGGCCAACTCTGTGAGACCCCTTGGTCATGATGTGGGTATGGATTCGGTTGGGGTTGTCGAGCGGGTGGAGCGCATCATTGCGGTTCGTGACGATGTCTCGGCGTCGGATGATCTGATCGAGTCGGGTCTGGTCGCGGTGCGCGAGATCCAGTCGTGGGCGGAGGCGCAGCAGGCGGCGTTGGTGGCGAAATTGTCGTCGGACGACTTCCCGGAGGCCCGTGTAGCGAACGCCGCGAAGACCTCGATCGGCGCGGCGGCGAAGTCCACCCAACGTTCACGCACGCTGGCTTTGACGCCGAAGCTGGCCGAGACGTTGGGTGATGGTCAGACGACGTCTGGTCATGTGGATGCGGTCACCCGGGCGGCGGCGCAGTTGCCGGTGGCGCAGCGGGGTGAGTTGTTCGATCGTGTCGATGCGTTGGTCGATGTAGCGGCGGCGTCGACGGTGGAGCAGTTCGCCCGTCGGGTAGCGCTGGAGGCAAAGCGGATCCAGACCGACGACGGAGTGGACCGGTTGGCCCGCCAACGCCGTGCAGTGCGGGCCTCGTCATGGGTGGATGCGGAAGGCATGTGGAACCTGCGCGGCCAGTTCGACCCGGTGAGCGGTGTCCGCCTCGCGTCGAAGTTGGCAGCGACCGTCGAGGCACTGTTCGCCGAAGCCGTGCCCGACGGCTGCCCGGATGATCCGGTCGAGAAGCAGAGGTTCCTCACCGGGCATGCCCTGGCCGCGTTGATCGACGGCACCGCCGGTGTCACCCGCTCGGGGCGCTGCGAGTACGTGGTGGTCGTCGACGCCGACGCCGACCCGTCCGTGCATGGTTCTGGTCCGGTCGCGGAGTGGCCGA
>JAHENF010000061.1:3516-13523 GCA_024643255.1 Ilumatobacteraceae bacterium | reverse complement strand
TTGACATCTTCCGGCTCGAACAACCCTGTGACACCCCTTCGTCACACTGCTTCCATGATGTTTCAGACACGTTGTGCCGGATGCGACGCCCCTGGCGTGGCAGTGTGTACCACCTGCCGTTTCGCGCTCCTCGGCCCGCGCCCTCGTACGGGCGGCCACGGGGTCAAGGCAGCGGTGCCGTTCACGGGTCGCGCTCGCGATGTGGTGCTCGGGCTCAAGTACCGCAATCGGCGCCAGGTCGCACGGCATCTCGCCGGGCTGGTGGTGAACAGGATCGTCGCCGAAGGTGACCACCTCGAGATCGATGCCATCACCTGGGCCCCGACAAGCGCGGCGCGGCGCCGGGCCCGTGGATTCGATCAGGGCGAACTGATCGCCGGGTACGTCGCTCGTCAACTGGGCGTCCCGTGCCGCCACCTCCTCGAACGAAGTGGTGACGACCACACCCAGACCGGTCGATCGCGGCGTCAGCGGCTCGAGGGCGTGACGTTTCGCGCCCGCCCAGGTCTCGACGGTCGTCGCGTGCTCGTGATCGACGATGTCGTCACCACGGGCGCCACACTTCGGTCGGCGCGCCTCGCATTGGCTCGTTCGGGAGCCGTGGTCGTCGGGCTGTACGCGGTCGCATCGACACCGTCCGGCGTGGCATCGATCGTGCGGCCGACCGAACGACGCCTCAGGCCGGTCACCCACGACGTCGCGGCCTGACCCGTCGCAGGTTCGGGCGCCGGTAGCATCGTTGGCTGCATGGGAATTCTCGATCGCATCCTCAGGGCCGGTGAAGGCAAGAAACTCAAGGCCCTCGAAGGGATGGTGCCGGAGATCAACGCCTGGGAGCCGGAGATCTCGGCGTTGTCCGACGACGCGCTCAAGGCCAAGACCGCCGAGTTCCGCCAACGGCTCGACAACGGCGCGGACCTCGACGATCTCGTGCTCGAGGCCTTCGCGGTCTGTCGTGAGGCGGCCCAACGCACGATTGGTCAGCGCCACTACGACGTCCAGTTGATGGGTGGAGCGGCACTGCACTTCGGGTGGGTGGCCGAGATGAAGACCGGTGAGGGCAAGACGCTCGTGTCGACGCTCCCGGTGTACCTGAACGGGCTCACCGGCAAAGGTGTCCATCAGGTCACCGTCAACGACTACCTCGTTCGCCGCGACGCCGAATGGATGGGACAGATCCACCGCTGGCTCGGGCTGTCGGTGGGCGTCGTCGTACCCGGTGTGGGCAACAGCCCGATCGAGAAGCGGCGCAACTATGCCGCCGACATCACCTACGGCACCAACAACGAGATGGGCTTCGACTACCTGCGCGACAACATGGCGCAACGTCTCGAGGACAAGGTCCAGCGGGGACACCACTACTGCATCGTCGACGAGGTCGACTCGATCCTGATCGACGAGGCCCGGACCCCGCTGATCATCTCCGGTCGCGTGGGCGACGCGGCGAAGCTCTACTACCGGTTCGCGTCGATCGTCCGGGCACTGCAGCGCGATGTCGACTACGAGGTCGAAGAGGACAAGCGCGTCGTCGTGCCGCTCGAAGAGGGCATCGAACGCGTCGAGCGGGCGCTCGAGGTCGAGAACCTGTACGACAACGTCCAGGCGAACCTGGTGCACCAGTTCACGGTCGCGCTGAAGGCCAAGGAGCTCTACAAGCGCGACAAGGACTACATCGTGCAGGGCGGCGAAGTGAAGATCGTCGACGAGTTCACCGGGCGCATCCTCGAGGGACGCCGCTGGTCGGAGGGAATCCACCAGGCGGTCGAAGCGAAGGAAGGGGTGAAGATCAAAGAGGAGAACCAGACCCTCGCGACGATCACCCTGCAGAACTACTTCCGCATGTACGACAAGCTCGCCGGGATGACCGGAACGGCCCAGACCGAGGCGGCCGAGCTGATGAACACCTACGGGCTCGGGGTCGTTCCGATTCCGACGAACCGGCCGCTCGCCCGTCAGGACCAGGCCGATCTGATCTACAAGTCCGAAGAGTCCAAGTTCAACGCGATCATCGACGACATCGAGCCGCGCCACGAGGCAGGCCAGCCGGTGCTGGTCGGTACGGCCAGCGTGGCGCGCAGCGAGATCCTCGGTCGGCTGCTGAGCCAGCGCGGGATCCCGCACGAGGTGCTGAACGCCAAGCAGCACTTCCGTGAGGCCGAGATCGTGACCCAGGCAGGCCGTGAGGGGGCGGTCACCGTCGCCACCAACATGGCCGGCCGTGGTGTCGACATCCAGCTCGGCGGCAACCCCGAAGGGCTCGCCCGTCACGACGTGCTCAAGGAGGGCTTCGGCGCCGATCTGCTCGTCGACGAGTTCGAACTCTCGGTGCCGTTCGACCAGATGCCCGACGACTTCCGTGAGTCCCGTGAGAAGGCGTTGGCGCGGTACGCGGAACTGCTCGCCGAGTACTCGGCGCAGTGCAAGGCCGAAGGTGATCGGGTCCGCGAGCTCGGCGGGCTCTACGTCATCGGTTCGGAGCGTCACGACAGCCGACGAATCGACAACCAGCTCCGCGGGCGTTCGGGCCGCCAGGGTGATCCGGGCGAGAGCCGTTTCTTCCTGAGTCTCGACGACGAACTGATGCGGTTGTTCGCCACCGGTGCACTCAGCTACGTGATGGGCCGAGCGCTTCCCGACGACGAGGCGATCGAGGCGAAGATGGTCACCAAGGCCATCGAACGCGCACAGACCACCGTCGAGACCAAGAACGCCGAGATCCGCAAGAACGTCCTCAAGTACGACGAGGTCATGAACGAGCAGCGCAAGGTGATCTACAAGCGCCGCGACCAGATCCTCGACGGCGAGGATCTGCGCTCGGCGGCGATGGAGTACCTGGCCGACGCCGTCGACTCACTGATCTCGACGCACTGCGCGTCCGCGGCCGACGACGAATGGGACCTCGACGGGCTCGCGAAGGAACTGACCCTCTATTGGCCGAACTCGATCACCGAGGATCAGCTGCGCAGCTGTGGCCACACCGACGAGATCTACGACATGGTCATGGCCGATGCCACAGCGCACTACGAGCGCCGTGAACAGGAGCTCGGCGACGCCGTGCTCCGCCAGGTCGAGCGCCAGGTGATGCTGCGCATCATCGACCAGCGCTGGCGTGAGCATCTCGAGGAGATGGACTATCTCCAGGAGGGCATCAACCTGCGTGCCATGGGTCAGAAGGACCCGCTCGTCGAGTGGCAGCGCGAAGGCTTCGAGCTCTTCGGCGGGATGATGACCGGCATCGCACAGGACTTCGTCAAGTACGTGATGCACGTTCAGGTCGTGCAGAACGAGGTGCCCGCCGCGGCCGCCGAGGCGCCGGCCGTGCAGAACCTCCAGACGTCGTCCTCCGACGACGTCGAGGTGAGTGGATTCGACCAGGCCGCCCGGGCCGCCATCGCAGAAGGCGAGTTGCCGCCCGAAGCCGTCGGCCCCGACGTGGCAACCAAGCAGCAGACGGTCGTCAAGGACGCGTTCGACAAGACCCCGCGCAACGCCCCGTGCCCATGCGGGTCGGGCAAGAAGTTCAAGCAGTGCCACGGCGCTGCCTGATCGATTCCCATGCGCGACTTCACCTCTGATCTCCGCGACGTCCAGCGTCGTCTCGGTGAGGCAGAGGCCTATCTCTCGGTGAGCGACAACCGCGAGCGCTTCGCGGTGCTCGAGGCCGAGATCTCCGATCCGGCGCTCTGGGACGACCAGGAGCGGGCGAAGAAGCTCAACACCGAGTATGCGAACATTCGCGACGATCTCGCCGTCTTCGACCAGATGAGCGAACAGCTCGGCGACGTCGAGGTACTCCACGAGCTGGCGCGTGACGAGGACGACGCCAGCCAGGAACCCGACATCGAGTCGTCGATCGCGGCGATCAATGCGACGCTCGACAAGCTGGAGCTGCGCAGCCTGTTCACGGGCGAACACGACGACTCCGACTGCATCATGCAGATCAATGCGAAGGACGGTGGCGTCGACGCCCAGGACTTCGCCGAGATGCTCTTGCGCATGTACGAGCGCTGGTGTGAGCGTCGTGGGTTCACCATCAGCTTGAACTACGTCTCCGAGGGTGCAGAGGCCGGGATCATGTCGGCCGAGGTGACCATCTCCGGCCGGTACGCCTACGGGCTGATGACCGCCGAGCGAGGCACTCATCGGCTCGTGCGGATCAGCCCGTTCGACAACCAGGGCCGCCGGCAGACATCGTTCGCCGCGGTGCAGATCTGGCCGCTGATGGACGACGTCGACGTCGACATCGACGACTCCGACATTCGCATGGAGGTCTTCCGGGCCTCGGGTGCCGGGGGCCAGCACATCAACAAGACGTCGTCGGCGGTTCGTCTGATCCACGAGCCGACCGGTCTCGTCGCGAGCTCACAGGAGGAGCGCAGCCAGCTCCAGAATCGTGAGCGGGCGATGGGGCGGCTCACGGCGATGATCGCGGCCAAGGCCGAGGAGGATCGCGCTGCCGAACTCGACGCGATCGCCGGGAAGCAGGCCCAGGTCGGGTGGGGCAGCCAGATCCGCAGCTACGTGCTCCAGCCCTATCAGATGGTCAAGGACCTGCGTACCGAGATCGAGACCAGTGACGTCACGGGCGTGCTCGACGGCAACATCGACGAGTTCGTCGAGGGCTATCTGCGGATGCGTCGGGCGCAAGGCGACGCCGACGCCTGAACAGGGTGACGTTGTGGACCTGATGACCAGGGGTACCCTTGGCGAGCCCTTCGGGGGAGCACCCACATGATTCGACTCGAAAACGTCACGAAGAGCTATTCGTCCGAGGTCGTCGCGGTTCGCGACGCCAGCTTCGACGTTGCCAAGGGCGAGTTCGTGTTCCTCGTCGGCCCGTCCGGTTCCGGCAAGAGCACGCTGCTGCGCATGCTCAACCGTCAGGACCGTCCCGAGCGCGGTGCGGTCTGGGTGGCCGGTCGCAACATCGTCGACATGCCGGCGGGGCGCGTGCCACACCTGCGTCGCAACATCGGCAACATCTTCCAGGACTACAAGCTGCTGCTCGAGAAGAGCGTGTTCGAGAACGTCGCCTTCGCCCAGGAGGTCATCGGTCGCCCGACCCATGTGATCAAGCAGCAGGTGCCCGCCGTGCTCGACCTCGTCGGCCTCGCCGGCAAGGAGGACCGGCTCCCGCACCAGCTCTCCGGTGGTGAGCAGCAACGCGTCTCGGTCGCCCGGGCCTTCGTGAACCGACCTCTGATCCTGCTCGCCGACGAGCCGACCGGCAACCTCGATCCGGCCACGGGCGAGGGCATCATGCGGCTGCTCGACCGGATCAACAAGACGGGCACCACGGTCGTCATGGCGACGCACGATCAGCGCATCGTGAACACGATGCGCAAGCGCGTCATCCAGCTCGATCGTGGCGTGATCGTGCGCGACCAGGCCCGTGGCGTCTACGAGTGAGCTGAACTGATCCGTGCTGTCCCGCCTCCGATACATCCTCCGCGAAACTGGTGACAGTTTCCGCCGCAACGCCACCTTGACCGTGGCATCGATCATCACGGCCGCGATCTCGCTGCTCGGTGTCGGCCTCACGCTGTTGAGCCAGCATGCGTTCGACAACCTGCTCGCCCGCTGGGAAGGCGGGGTCGAGATGATCGTGTTCATGAACCCGACGGCCACGCCCGACCAGCTCCAGCTGGTGAGCGATGCCCTGACGGCCCAGGACCAGTTCATCGAGTCGTACACCTACTGTGACGAGAAGTGCTCGCTCGAGGAGGCCGATCGGATCTTCGCCGGTGAGCCCGGTGTGCGCGACCTGCTCACCGAGGACACGATCCTGACGCAGTTCAAGGCGGTGCCGACCGAGAACACCGACGTCGAACTGCTGCGCCAGGTGTCCGACGCGTTCTCCGAGCTTCCGGGGGTGTACGACGTCAGCTTCGCGGAGGACCAGATCAGCCTGATCACCCAGTTGCAGAGCTTCTTCGGGTTCCGATTGCTGTTGCTGTCGATCTTCCTGTTGCTCGCGGCCATCCTGCTGATCTGGAACACGATCAGAACGGCGATCTTCGCGCGAAGACGCGAGATCGAGGTGATGAAACTGGTCGGGGCGACGGACTGGTTCATCCGCGTCCCGTTCATGCTCGAAGGCCTGCTGCACGGCATCGTCGGCGCAGGTCTGGCCAGCATCGGTCTGTGGGCGTGGAACAGCCAGTGGACCACCGGTGTCCAGAACTTCCCGGACAACAGCGGGTTCTCCGCGCTCGTGGTGGTCGACGGGTACGACCAGACGGTGATGCTGATCATGCTCGCGATCGGTGCGCTGGCTGGCGCCATCGGCTCCGGGATCGCTGCCTCCCGCTTCCTCGACATCTGAGCGCGCGGGACCCGTTCACGGGTCCTGTCACCGGCACAGCGCCGAGGCGTGCGGCCTGCGGCCGGTCCTCGACACTGCCCCGGCGCCACCCGTTCACTCGCACGGCGCTCGACCCTCGGCGATTCGTTGCTCGGGGCGGAGCCTCCGGCGCGGCCGCTTCTCTGCGGGTGCCTCTTGCTGGGTTACGTTCGCTTCATGGACTACTCCGAGATTTTGTATGACGTGGCCGATGGCATTGCGACGATCACGTTGCACCGGCCGGAGCGGATGAACGCGTTCACGGGCACGATGATGTACGAGGTCATCTCGGCCTTCGACGAGGTCGATGCCGACGACGACGTTCGGGCGGTGATCGTGACGGGGTCTGGGGAGCGAGCGTTCTGCGCCGGCGCGGATCTCGGCACGGGTGGCGACACGTTCGCGAAGGGCGGCAGCGACATCCAGACCGACGTCGGCGTGCCCCGCGACGGCGGCGGCATGGTCTCCTTGAGGATCTTCGAGTGCACGAAGCCGGTGATCGGTGCGATCAACGGCGCGGCGGTCGGCGTCGGTGTCACGATGACGCTGCCGATGGACATCCGGTTGGCCGCCGAGAACGCGCGCTTCGGCTTCGTGTTCGCCCGCCGCGGCATCGTGCCCGAGGCCTGCTCGTCGTGGTTCCTTCCTCGGCTGGTCGGGATCAGCGCCGCCGCCGAGTGGTGTTACACCGGCCGGGTCTTTCCCGCGGCGGAGGCGCTCGAACGTGGTCTCGTGCGCAGTGTCCATGCCCCCGACGACCTGCTGCCCGCGGCACGTGCGATCGCCAGGGAGATCGCCGACAACACCGCACCTGTCTCGGTCGCGCTCACCCGTCAGATGCTGTGGCGGATGCTAGGCGCCGACCACCCGATGGAGGCGCACCGGGTCGACTCGAGGGGCATCCTCTCGCGTGGCGCGAGCGCCGACGCGAAGGAGGGTGTCGAGAGCTTTCTGGAGAAGCGTCAACCGGTGTATCCGGTGAAGGTCAGCGATGGCCTCCCTGACATCTTCCCCGACTACGTGGAGCCGGACTTCCACTGATTCGGGCGGTGACGTCTGACACGTCGTGGTTCGGGAATTCCTCAAGTCTCCCGCGGTTGTTACCGATGTCTTGAGCAACGCAAGACACGGACCACACAGACCGAAACGGGGAACCACGATGACGACGATGCTGATGGAGCAACTGAAGACCGGCGACGTGATCGAGATCAAGACGCCCGACAACGACGTCATCACCGTCCTGGTGCTCCTCGCCACCGACGACGCGCTGGTGCTGGACCCGTGCAACGACCAGACGCCCTTCGTGGTCAACACCGAAGAACTGGTCGAGTATCGCAAGTTCGACGCAGAGTCGATGTTCGCCGACGCCTGACGCGAACGCACAGAGCTTCCGAAGCGAATCCCCTTCTCGCTTCCGGAAGAATCCCCCTAGCGTGGGCGCCGTGGACAACACGGCGCCCACGCTGTTTTTCCGAGTCGGCGGCATGCCGTTCTTCGAACGACTCGTCGATGCGTTCTACGACGGCGTCCGGACCGATGAGGTGTTGCTCCCGTTGTATCCCGAGCAGGATCTGGTCGGTGCTCGTCATCGCCTGACGCTCTTTCTCGCCCAGTACTGGGGCGGGCCGACGACGTACATGGAAGAGCGCGGCCACCCGCGACTGCGGATGCGGCACTTCCCGTTCCTGGTGGGCCCACTCCAGCGTGATCGCTGGCTCGTGCACATGGCGGCAGCCGTCGAAGCGACCTGTGCGGTCGACGCGGTCCCGCCGGGCACCGCTGAGGAGCTGATGGCGTACTTCGTGTCGGCGGCCGAGCATCTCCGCAACGACACCGGCCTGCCGATCTCGGCGCCGGAATCCAGGGGATAGCTTCTTCTGGGCATGCCCGTCATCGAGGTCCGTGATCTCCACAAGCAGTACGGCGCCGTGGCGGCGGTCGACGGCCTGAGCTTCCATGTCGACGCGGGGGAGGTTTACGCACTCCTCGGTGAGAACGGTGCCGGCAAGTCGACCGCGGTCGAGATCCTCGAGGGGCATCGGCGGGCCACGTCGGGGACGGTCGAGGTCCTGGGGGTCGATCCTGGTTCGGCGGGTCGTGCGTTCCGCGATCGCATCGGCATCGTGCTCCAATCGTCGGGCGTCGAAGCCGAGTTCACGGTGCGCGAGGTGATCGAGGTCTACGGCGGCTGCTACCGGTCGCCGCGGCCGATCGACGAGGTCGTTGCGCTGGTCGGTCTGGAGGAGAAGGTCGACGCCCGCGTCGGCTCGCTGTCAGGTGGCCAGCGGCGTCGGGTCGACCTCGCCCTCGGCATCGTCGGGCGTCCCGAGGTGCTGTTCCTCGACGAACCGACCACGGGGTTCGATCCGTCGGCGCGTCGCCAGTCGTGGGATCTGATCGAGGCGCTCGGTGCCGATGGCACCACCGTGCTGCTCACGACGCACTATCTCGACGAGGCGGAGCACCTGGCGTCGCGTGTCGGCGTGCTGTCGCGCGGCAAGATGATCGCCGAGGGCACGCCCGACGAGTTGATCAACCGCGTGAGCGGCACCGTCGTGAGTTTCACGGTTCCCGATTCGATCGAGACCGCCGATGCGGCCGTCACGTTCGCCGCGGTGGTCGGGGCCGAGGTGAGGGTGTCGGGTCGGCTCGTCGAGGTCAACGTGGATCGTCCGACCGAGGCGGTGCATCGGCTGACCGGCTGGGCGATCGATGCGGGTGTCGAGCTGGATTCGCTGTCAGTGGGTCGGGCGTCGCTCGAGGACGTCTATCTGAGCCTGGCCGAGGCCGACCGCACTGTGGACGGGTCCGCGACGTGAGCGAGTTCCCGTCGACCGGTCGGCTGCTGGCCACCCAGACCCGGTACCAGTTGGTGTCCTTCTGGCGGATTCCGGTAGCGATGTTCTTCACGCTCGGGCTGCCGCTGATCATGCTCGTGCTGTTCAACGCCCTCTTCGGCAATTCGACGATCGTCACACCCGAGGGAAGCTGGTCGACGCGGCAGTTCTACACGGGCGCGCTCGCGGCGTTCACCGCCGCGTCGGCGACCTTCACGAACCTCGCCAACATGGTGCCGATCCGTCGTGACGAGGGCGTTCTGAAGCGTTGGCGGGGCACGCCGCTGCCGACGTGGACCTACATCGGTGGGTTCATCTGCTCGGCGATCGTGATCGCGTTCGTCGGGGTGTCCCTCATGGTCACGCTCGGCGTCGTCGCGTACGACCTGCAGATCGATGCGGCCAAGATGCCGGCGGCGTTCGTGACGTTCCTCGTCGGTGTCGCGTCATTCGCTGCGCTCGGCATGGCGCTGGCCTCGCTGGTCAAGTCGGCGACATCGGCGTCGGCGGCGGCGAATGCGATCATCCTGCCGCTGGCGTTCGTGTCGAACATCTTCATCCAGCTCGACGACGCTCCGCGCTGGATCGAGGTCTTCGGCAATCTCTTCCCGCTGAAGCCGTTCGCGGAGGCATTCCAGGCGTGCTTCACCCCGTTCGTCGAGGCACCGGCCTTCCAGTGGGACAAGCTGGCATTCATCGCTGCGTGGGGCGTGGTCGGCCTCGTGGTGGCGTTGCGCAAGTTCACCTGGGAACCGAGCGGCAGCGCCCCACGCTCCCGCCGCGCCCGTCGCGCCGCCACCTCCTGAACACCCCGAGCCCAACCCGAA
>JAHENF010000061.1:0-3416 GCA_024643255.1 Ilumatobacteraceae bacterium | reverse complement strand
CCAACCCGAAATTCGGCGCGAATCTTGCGCAGGGCGCAAGATTCGCTCAGAAATTCGGGAGCAGATTCAGGAGAAGACGACGGTCTTGCGGCCGTGGACCAGGACGCGGTGTTCCAGGTGGGCGCGCACGGCGCGCGCGAGGACGATGGTCTCGAGGTCGCGGCCACGCGCCGTGAGCCGTTGGACGTCGTCGCGGTGCGTGACGTGGACCGTGTCCTGCTCGATGATCGGACCCTCGTCGAGGTCGGCGGTCGCGTAGTGCGCGGTGGCCCCGATCAGCTTGACGCCGCGGTCGTAGGCCTGCCGATAGGGGTTCGCCCCGACGAACGCCGGCAGGAACGAGTGATGGATGTTGATGATCGGACGGGCCGCGACGAACCGATCACCGAGGATCTGCATGTAGCGAGCCATCACCACGAGCTCGACGCCGTGCTCGTCGAGCGCTGCGAGCAAGGCGACCTCTTGCTCGGCCTTCGTGTCGGGCGTGACGGGAAGGTGGAGGTATGGAACCCCCATGTGGGCCGCGAACGCGGCATGATCCGGATGGTTCGACACGATCACTCGCAGATCCATCGGGAGCTCCCCACTGCGCCAACGCGTGAGCAGGTCGTAGAGACAGTGCGGTTGTTTGGACGCCATGATCGCCGTGGGCGTCGGGACGTCGCTGAAGCGCAGGTCGACGTGCATCCCGAGGCGCTGGGCGATCGGAGCGAAGGCGTCGACGATCTCGTCGCGATCGAGCCCGAATCCCTCGAGTTCGAACTCGACGCGCTGGAAGAACACCGCCCCCGATCCATCGGCACCGGGATCGACGTGCTGTTCGGCATGCACGATGTTGCCGTCGTGGGCTGCGATGAACTCGGCCGTGGCCGCGACGACGCCTCGTTGATCGGGGCAGGAGAGCAGGAGCACAGCGGTCATCGGGCTTCGTTCTATCCGGATCGTCGGCCGAGTGCGTAGCAGGCCACCGCTGTGGCGGCCGCGGCATTGAGCGAGTCGACGTCGTCGGCCATCGGGATCCGCACCGGTGTGGCCAGCTCGAGAAGCGCATCGCTGAGCCCGGAGCGTTCGGAACCGATCATCACGGTCAGCTTGTGACCAGGCCGGATGGTGTCGATCGAGACCGCATGTGCAGCCGGAGTCAATGCATAGTGCTCGAACTCGACGAGCTCACGCAGGTCGTCGGCGAGCGTCGTCGTGCGGGCATGGGGGAGCGAGAACACGGTGCCCATCGCCACGCGAGACGACCGACGCGAGAGCGGGTCGGCGCTCGTGTGATCGAGGATCAGGCCGTCCCATCCGAGCGCTGCGGCGTTGCGGATGATCGAGCCGATGTTGGTCGGGTTGTCGACTCCCTCGACGACGACGAGGCGACGGGCGGTCGCTGCGAGTTTGGCGACCGTCGGGCGCGGTGGGCGATGGAACAGCGCGATGATCGCGGACGGCACCCCCAGCCCCGACACGACCCTGCGAACGGCCTCGCCGCCCGCGTAGACCGGGCAGGTGAGATCGGAGGCGACGGTCGGGATCCGTTCGATGTCGACCAGTGCCGCAACCGGTCGGCAGCCAGCGGCGACCGCCCGCTCGACGACCAGGTCACCCTCTGCCAGGAACATGCCGGCCCCGGCGTCGTCGCGTTTGTCGGCGCGGCTCGCCAGGCCCCGCTCGTTGAGTCGGAACTGCCGGAACCGCGGGTCGTCGGGATCCTCGATCCGGATCACCGCGCGCGTCATCGCGTGCGCCCGGGAGTGCGGCGCGGGCGGGGCTCGGATGCCATCAGAAGTGGTACGGGTAGGAGGTCCAGTCGGCGGGGCGCTTCTCGAGGAAGCTGTCGCGGCCCTCCTGGGCCTCGTCGGTGCCGTACGCGAGCCGTGTGGCTTCACCGGCGAAGATCTGTTGGCCGACCAGGCCGTCGTCGATCAGGTTGAACGAGTACTTGAGCATTCGCTGCGCGGTCGGGCTCTTGGCACAGATCTCGCGACCCCACTGCAGTGCGGTCGCCTCCAGCTCGGCGTGGGGGATCGACGCGTTGACCGCGCCCATCGCCACCATGTCGTCAGCGGTGTATTCGCGGCCGAGGAAGAAGATCTCGCGGGCGAACTTCTGGCCGACCTGGCGGGCGAGATAGGCCGAGCCGAAGCCTCCGTCGAAGCTGGCCACGTCGGCGTCGGTCTGCTTGAAGCGGGCGTGCTCGGTGCTGGCGAGGGTCAGGTCGGACACGACGTGGAGCGAGTGCCCGCCTCCGGCCGCCCATCCGGGAACGACGCAGATGACGACCTTGGGCATGAACCGGATGAGGCGTTGCACCTCGAGGATGTGCAGCCGTCCGGCGCGACCCGGCTCGATCGTGTCGGCGGTCGTGCCCTCGGCGTACTTGTAGCCGTCCTTGCCGCGGATGCGTTGATCGCCGCCCGAGCAGAAGGCCCAGCCGCCGTCCTTCGCCGACGGGCCGTTGCCGGTGAGCAACACGCAGCCGACATCGGTCGACATGCGGGCGTGATCGAGCGCGATGTAGAGCTCGTCGACCGTGCGGGGTCTGAAGGCGTTGCGGATCTCGGGTCGGTCGAAGGCGATGCGCACGACCCCGGCGTCGACGGCTCGGTGATAGGTGATGTCGGTGAACTCGAATCCCGGCACCGTCGCCCAGGCCTCGGGGTCGAAGATCTCGGACACATCGTGCGGTTGGACCGGTTCGGGGGCAGGGGCATCGTTCGCCATCACCCCATGTTGGCCCATGGGATACCGTGCGCCCATGCCGCACAGCGAAGTCCACGACGAGATCCGCGAGTTCCTCGCCGGTCGGCCCGCCTGAGCCCATGACTCGTCTCGAGGTGTTCGGTGTCGAGGGGCTGCCAGAGATCGCGGCCGGTGACGACCTGGCAGCCCAGATCGTTGCGGCGTCGATCGCCGCTGGTGACCCACTGGCAGATCGCGATGTCGTGGTCATCACGTCGAAGATCGTCTCCAAGGCCGAGGGATGCGCGGTCGAACTCGACGACATCGAGCCGTCCGCATTCGCGTCGTCGTGGTCGGCCCGATGGGACAAGGACCCTCGCGTGGTCGAGGTGGTGCTGCGCGAGTCGAAGCGGATCATTCGCCAGATCGGACCGGTGTTGATCACCGAGACGCACCACGGCTTCTGCTGCGCCAACTCGGGGGTCGATCAGTCGTCGAGCGGAGCTCACGGGCGCGTCCTCGTGCTGCCGCGAGATTCCGACGCGTCAGCGCGCCGCTTCCGGGAGCGATTCGCCGAACTCGGTCTCGATGTGGCCGTCGTGATCAGCGACACGTTCGGTCGTCCTTGGCGGGAGGGACAGACCGACATCGCCATCGGGATCGCCGGGATGCACCCGCTCCACAGCTACATCGGCCAGCACGATCCTCACGGCCACGAGTTCCGCGTGCAGGAGATCTGT
>JAHENF010000021.1:47249-52545 GCA_024643255.1 Ilumatobacteraceae bacterium | reverse complement strand
CGCGCTTCTCTGCGGAATACGTCTCAGCCCCTGCAACCCATTCCGCAGAGAACTGCAGGAGGGGTGCGGGACTCAGCGGCGCTTCGCAAGGACGGCGAACTCGTGCTCGATCGACGCGGCGACGTCGGCGAGGTCGGGCATCACGTCGCGATCGGAGGTGATGCCGAAGTGGAGCTGGTCGTCGTACGACACGACGGCGATCGTCAGACCCTCGTTGTCGATCACCTCGACATAGGGGAACACCCGCAGGAACCGTGCGCCGCACAGGTAGAGCGGGATCGGCGGGCCCGGGATGTTGGTGATCACGAGGTTCATCGGGATCGTCCGGCTCACGAAGCGCGTCAACGGGCCGGCCAGGGGAGTGATCGCATCGGCGATGTCGAGGATCCGGTGCGCGCCGTCGACGAGGCCTGACCCCTTCAGCTCCGAGGTCATCGCGTGGATCCGTTCGAGCCGTACGCCCGGGTCGAACTCGTCGACGGGCAGGTCGACGATGATCAGTGACACGAGGTTGCCGAGCGTGTCGCCGTGCTCACTCTGGCCGCGCAACGACACCGGCACCATCGCCTTGATCACCCGGTGCTCGATGTCGGTGTCGCCGTGTTCGAGCAGGAATGTGCGCAGCGCTCCGCTGCACGCGGCGAGGACGACGTCGTTGATGCTCACGTCGTGTCGTTCACGAACGGTGCGGACCCCCGCCAGCGGCACCGACGCGGTGACCCACCGCCGGTGCGGGCTGACCGCCACGTTCCACGGTGCCGGCGGAGGCTTGGCGAGGAAGTTGACGACGGTGCGACCCACGTTGGTGACGGCGTCGATCGCCGGTCGTGGATCACGCATCGCGTCGAGCATCGAGCGGGCGATCTGACCCGGCCTCGCCAGCTGGTCGCGAACCGCTTCGGTCAGGAGGTCGTTCGGTGACGGTGCCGGTCGAGGTTCCCACTCGGGCACGGGATCGTCGGTGGGCGGATCCGCTTCGAGATCGACGAGCGCGAGCGCCAGGTCGACGTTGGCGATGCCGTCGCCGAGGGCGTGATGAATCTTGAGGATCATCCCGACGTGGTCGTCGGCGAGTCCGTCGACGAACCACATCTCCCACAGCGGCCGGGCCCGATCGAGTGCGAGCGACTGCAGCCGGCTCATCAGCGCGGCCAGCTGGTGGCCGTCACCGGGGCGGGGGAGCGAGGTCAATCGCACGTGGTAGTCGATGTCGAAGTGCTCGTCGTCGACCCACACCGGCCGGGCCTGGTTGTACGGGACCTCCATGACGCGCTGACGCAGGCGGGGCACCCGGTGCACCCGTCGTGCGACGTGGGCCTGGAGCTCGTCGAAGCGGATCCGGCCGCCCGCATCGCGCAGCGGGCCGCCCTCGATCACCGACAGCGAGCCGACGTGCTGCGGTTCGTGCGGCGTCTCGATCCGCAGGAACACCGTGTCGGCCGCGGTCAGCCGTTCGTACGCCGTGTTGTTGGCCACGCCCCAGTGTTTCCCCGGATGAACACTGATGAACAGGGACCTTCGGCGCAACCGCGCCACACGATCGTGCCGATAGGAAGAAGGTATGGAAGGTTTCGTACATCCCGACTTCGCCCCGGTGACCGAGAAGGTCCAGGCGATCATGTCGAAGAAGTCCGCTCAGGGCGGCATGGCCGTGGCCGTGTACCACCGCGGCGAACTCGTGGTCGACGCCTGGACCGGCGTGCGCGACGCCGCCGGGACCCCGTGGCAGCGAGACACGATGTCGATGAGCTTCTCGACGACCAAGGGCGTCGTGGCGACCATCGTGCAGCGGCTCGTCGACCGTGGACTGCTCGACTACGACGTCCCGGTCGCCACCTACTGGCCCGAGTTCGCCGTCGCCGGCAAGGGCACGATCACCCTGCGGCACCTGCTGACCCATCAGGCGGCGCTCCATGACGTCCGGGCGATCGCCGGATCGGCGGAGGACCTCATCAACTGGGAGCACATGACCAAGCTGCTCGCCGAGGCCGAGCCCAAGTGGGACATCGGCACTCGGTCGTCGTATCACGCACTCACGTACGGCTGGCTGGTCGGCGAGGTCATTCGTCGGGTGACCGGCCTGACGGTGAACGAGGCACTGCAGCGTGAGATCGTCGAGCCCCTCGGTGTGAGTGGCATGTATGTGGGGGCACCACCCGAGGTGCGCGGTGACATCGCCGAACAGCTCGTCGACCCGAAAGCGGTCACTCGGCTCTTCAAGATGACGAGCCGCCTGGCGCGCTTCGAGGGCTTCCAGCCGATGTACCAGGCGTTGGTCGTCGACGACATGCTCGACGTCGCCACGACCGATCACATCCACGACGGTGAGATACCCGCCGCGAATGGAGTGTTCACCGCTCGATCGTTGGCACGGATGTACGCCGCGCTCGCAACGCCCGACGACTTCGACGGCCCGCCGCTCGTCTCGGCGGAGACATTGCGCGAGGCCACCCGGATCCAGACGACGCTCGGAACGAGCGGCGACGGCCGTAGCGGCGACAAGGTCGGTCGCGACGCCGGCGTCGGCTTCAACATGCGCTGGCGGCTCGGCTACCACATGGTGGGCACCACCAAGGGCGTGCTTCCCCAGGCGTTCGGGCACTTCGGGTTCGGCGGATCCGGTGCGTGGGGTGACCCGGAGTCGGGTCTCGCCGTCGCGATGATCCTCAATCAGGTCGGCGGCACACCGTTCGGCGACACCAAGATGCTCCGCATAGGTGGCGCGGCCGTGCGCTCCGCCGAACGACGCGCGAAGGAGGTAGCGGTATGAAGCGATGGATCGTCGTCGCGTTGCTGGGGATCGTCGCGGTGTCGTGCGGCAGCGACGACGCGCAAACCCCTGTGGTGCTCGACGTCAGCGATTCGGGCTCGGCGATCACGTTGGCGGTCGGTCAGACGTTCGAGGTGCAGCTCGAATCGAACCCGACCACCGGGTACGGCTGGGTCGTCGCTCAGCAACCCGAGGGAGTCGCCGTCCAGAGCAGCGACTACCAGGCGCCCGACACGTCACTGGTCGGTGCCGGGGGCGTCGAGGTGTTCGTGTTCGAGGCGACTGCGGCCGGATCGGGCACCCTGCGACTCGACTACGTCCGGTCGTTCGACGATCCGCCCGTTCCGGCCGACACCGTCGAGTACGACCTGACGATCAACGACTGAGCGTCAGGCCCGAGCGGGTTGTGTGGTGGGCGAACCCGTCCGTGGAGTGAGGCCGCGGGTGGCCGCGACGTCGTCGTCGTGGATGAACCACGAGATGAACGCCGCCGGCAGCATGATCAGGCCGACTGCGAGGAAGCCGGCCTGATACGCGGACAGCAGCTCGGTGTCCGAGGCCGCGTCGCTCCCGTTCGGCAACATCGCCGAGATCACCGTCGCCGCCAGCGCCACGCCCGACGCGTAGGCGATCTGACGTTGGGTGTTGAACAAACTCGTCGCTCGCCCGGTGTCGGCCATCGATGTCGTGGCGTAGGCCGCGGTCTGGATCGACACGAACACCATCCCGACGGCGAGCCCGCGTAGGAACGCGAAGCAGGCGATCGTCGAGAGCGGTGTGCTCAGGCCGGCGGTGGCGAAGAGACAAGTGGCCGCCGCGGTCGCTGCCGTGCCGACCACCATCAGCCGACGTGGACCGATCGTGCGGTACAGCCGCTTGCCCAGGAGGTTCGACACGAGGAACACCCCGATCGCCTGCGGCGACTGGGCGAGCCCGCTCTGGAATGCGCTGTACCCGCGCAGGCTCTGCAGGTAGAGCGGGAGCACGAAGATCATCCCGAAGAAGCCCGCGTAGGTCAGTGCTGCCGACATGTTGATGGTGCGGAACAGGCGATCCCTGAACAGGCGGAGCGTCAGGATCGGCTCGGGAATCCGCAGTTCGATCGCGATGAGGGCAACGAGGCACGAGACGCCGACCAGCGCCAACGACAGGGTGTACGTCGAGAACCAGCCCTTCTCGGGCCCGATCGACAGCGTGTAGAGCAGCACTGCCACCGACGTGCCGGACAGCACGAAGCCGGCGAGGTCGAAGCGGCCCGGCGCGTCTTGACGGGTCTCGTCGAGCCAGACGATCGACAACAGGATTGCGATCGCACCGATCGGGCCGTTGATCAGGAAGATCCAGTGCCACGATGCGCCGTCGACCAGGATCCCGCCGAGCATCGGCCCGATCGCCGGGGCGATCACCGCGACACTCAGCACGCCGATGGCGGCCTTCGCCCGATCTTCCATGGCGAACGCCCGGTAGAGCATCGCCGCGCCGACCGGTGTGACCAGCCCGGCACCCATGCCCTGCAGCACACGGAAGAGGACGAGCTGGTCGAGCGTCTGCGACAATCCGCATGCCAGCGAGGTGACCACGAACACGATGAGCGCACCTACGAAGACGCGTTTCGTGCCGAAGCGGTCACCGATCCAACCGGCCGCCGGGATCACCGCGGCGTACGTGAGGAGATAGCCGACCGCGATCCACTCGATGTCGGTGGTCGGCACGCCGAAGTCCTTCGCCATCGTCGGCAGGGCCACGTTGACCATCGAGCCGTCGATGATCGTCATGAACAGCCCGAGGATGTAGATGGTCATCACCTTGGACTGGTACGTCACGCATCCGAACCTAGGCGCCGCGCGGGTCGCGCCGACACCCGGACAGCTCCTCGTTCGCTGACGAATTCGGGGTGGGAGGGGAGCGCGGAGCTGCGAGGCTGGACGGCCGGGCCTGCCATGACGACGACCACCGAACATCCACGAGCCACCGCGGCGTTGGCGATCGTCGAGAGTGGTCGGTTGTCGTACCCGGACTCGTTGCCGATCACCGAACGACGAGACGAGCTACTGGCTGCGATCCGCGACCACCAGGTGGTGATCGTCGCCGGCGAGACCGGCTCGGGCAAGAGCACCCAGCTGCCGAAGCTGTGCCTCGAAGCGGGCCGCGGCGTCGAGGGCATGATCGGTCACACGCAGCCGCGCCGAGTTGCCGCCCGAACGATCGCCGAACGCATTGCCGACGAACTCGGATCGCCGCTCGGCACGGACGTCGGGTACACCGTGCGATTCACCGATCAGGTGAGCGACGCCACGCTCGTGAAGGTGATGACCGACGGCATCTTGCTCGCCGAGATCCAACGCGACCGGATGCTGAGCCGGTACGACACGCTGATCATCGACGAGGCCCATGAACGCAGCCTCAACATCGACTTCATCCTCGGCTACGTGAAGCAGCTCCTGCCGCAACGCCCCGATCTGAAGGTCATCGTCACCAGTGCCACGATCGACACCGAACGCTTCGCCCAACACTTCGCCCCGGTGA
>JAHENF010000021.1:41998-47149 GCA_024643255.1 Ilumatobacteraceae bacterium | reverse complement strand
CCGGTGATCGAGGTGACGGGCCGCACGTTCCCTGTCGAGATGCGGTACCGACCGCTGATCTCCGACGAGCCGGACGTCGACGACCGGGATCAGGTGCAGGCGATCATCGACGCTGTCGAGGAGTTGTCGCACGAGGGGCCAGGCGATGTGCTCGTGTTCCTGTCGGGCGAGCGCGAGATCCACGACACCGCGGATGCACTGCGCCGCCTGGAGCTGCGCAGCACCGAGGTGCTCCCTCTCTACGCACGCCTGTCGTCGGCGGAGCAGCACAAGATCTTCGAACGGGCGCCGATGGGCGGCCCGGGCCGTCGCATCGTCCTCGCGACCAACGTCGCCGAGACGTCGCTCACCGTGCCCGGTGTGAGGTACGTGGTCGACACCGGCGCGGCGCGCATCTCCCGGTACAGCCATCGCCTCAAAGTGCAGCGCTTGCCGATCGAAGCGGTGTCGCAGGCATCGGCGAACCAGCGAGCCGGTCGGTGTGGGCGCGTTGCGCCTGGCATCTGCATCCGGTTGTTCTCGGAGGAGGACTTCGAATCGCGGCCCGAGTTCACCGACCCCGAGATCCTGCGCACGAACTTGGCGTCGGTGATCCTCCAGATGACGGCGATCGGGCTCGGTGACGTGGCACGGTTCCCGTTCCTCGAGCCGCCCGACCACCGCTCGATCGTCGACGGGTACGCGCTGCTCGACGAGCTGGCCGCCGTGAAACCGGCGCCCGCCGGTTTGAAGGCCGGACCTCGACGCCTGACGCAGATCGGCCGTGACCTGGCCCGCCTGCCCGTCGACCCGCGGCTCGGTCGGATGGTGCTCGAGGCCGACCGGCTCGGATGTGTGCGCGAAGTGCTGGTGATCGCCTCGGCGCTGTCGATCCAGGACCCTCGCGAACGCCCACAGGACAAACGCGAGCAGGCCAACGAGTTCCACAACCGTTTCAAGGTCGAGGGTTCCGATCTGCTGTCGATCGTCGCGCTGTGGGACTACCTGCGCACCCAGCAGCGCGAGCTGTCCGGCAACCAGTTCCGCCGCATGTGCCGCAAGGAGTTCCTCAACTACCTGCGCGTACGTGAGTGGATGGACCTGTTCAGCCAGCTCCGCCGGATCGCCGGCCAGCTCGAGATCCACCCGACGACGTCGTCGAACGGCATCACGGAGAGTCACCCGGACCACATCCACCAGGCGGTGCTCGCCGGGCTCCTCTCGCACATCGGGATGCGCGACCGCGAGACCCGCGAGTTCGTGGGGGCCCGCCAGTCGCGGTTCGTCATCGCGCCGGGGTCGGCGCTGACCCGCCGTCCTCCCCCCTGGGTGATGGCCGCCGAACTGGTCGAGACGAACCAGCTGTACGCCCGCCGCGTTGCCAAGATCGAGCCGAAGTGGGCCGAGCGTGCCGGTGCCCATCTGGTGAAGCGGTCGTTCGACAACGTCCGCTGGGATCCGAAGGCCGGGCGAGCGGTCGCGACCGAATCGGTCACCCTCTACGGGTTGCCGATCGTGAGCGACCGCGTCATCGGCTACGACCGCGTCGACGAGGCACAGGCGCGCGCGTGGTTCATCACCAAGGCGCTGATCGAGTGCGACGTCGCCGACGCGGCATGGATCGACCGCCAGCAGTTCCTGGCCCGCAATGCCGAGTTCCTCGAACGCATCCGGAGGATGGCGGCACGGGTGCGGCGCCTCGAACTGGTCGACGACGAGATGCTGTTCGACTTCTACGCCGATCGGATCGGCGGTGACATCACGTCGCTGCGCCACTTCGACCGGTGGTGGAAGGAGACTCGACGGGCCCGACCCGAGTTGCTCGACGT
Source organism: Ilumatobacteraceae bacterium (assembly GCA_024643255.1). Lineage (GTDB taxonomy): Bacteria > Actinomycetota > Acidimicrobiia > Acidimicrobiales > Ilumatobacteraceae > Sva-07. The sequence goes on along the minus strand of JAHENF010000021.1, from coordinate 45,341 downwards.
CACCGACGACCTGGTTGGCGGAGGTCGCGGGCACGGCGTTCGGCTGGCCGACTATCCCGACGTGTGGACGCAACGCCGCGGCGACACCGCGATCGAGCTGCCGCTGACCTACCGGTTCGCGCCGGGCGAGCCGCTCGACGGTGTCACCGTCCACGTGCCGCTGGCCGGCCTCAACCAGGTTCGCAACGACGGGTTCGACTGGCAGATTCCCGGCCACCGCGCCGAGCTCGCGACGGCACTCGTGAAGTCGCTGCCGAAGGATGTTCGTCGCCGGCTGATCCCGTTCGGTGAGACGGTCGACGCCGTGCTCGAACATCTGGGCGGCTCGGATCCCGAGGGCGGCCCGCTCGTCGACGCGCTGGCCATCGCCGTGCGCGAGGCAGCGGGTGTGAACGTGTCGTCATCGTCGTTCGACCCGTCGGCGGTGCCCTCGCACCTGGTGATCCATTTCGTGGTGTCCGACGATGACGGAACGGTGCACGCCGTCGGCGTCGATCTCGATGCGATCAAGGCGCAGCTCGCCGGCTCGGTGCGGGAGTCGATCGCGGCCGCTGCGCCGATCGACGAGCGGCGTGGCATCGTCACCTGGGACCTGGGCGATCTACCCCGGGTCGTCGAGTCGACCGATCGCGCGATGGACGTGCAGGCGTACCCGGCGCTGCTCGACATCGGCGACAGCGTCGCGCTGCGGGTGGTCACGACGCCGGACTTGCAGCAGCGGATCATGCGCGGGGGAGTCCGTCGGCTGCTGTTGCTCAACGGCGCGCCGACACGGTCGTCGATCGTGCGGAAACTCGACAATGACGACCGGTTGGCGATCGCGGCCGGTGACATCGACCTCGGTGCGTTGAGCGGAGACTGCGTGGCCGCAGCGGTCGACCGGGTGATGGCCGACCACGGGAAGTTGCCGTGGACCGAAGCCGAGTTCGACGATCTTCGTCGGGCGGTGCGCGATGCTGCGCCGGGGCTCGCCGCGAATGCGCTGCACAAGGCCGCACGGGTGATGGCGGCGGCGTCGGAGGCCCGCGATCTGCTCGCCCGGTTGCACGCTGATGCGCTGCGGCAGTCGGTCGACGATGCCAACGTCCACCTCGGTCGGCTCGTGCATCCCGGCTTCGTGCTGGGCGCCGGAACCGAACGGCTCGACGACATCGAACGCTACGTCCGGGCGATCACCTACCGCCTGGCGCACCTCGCCGGCGCCCACGATCGCGACCGGCACCGCATGGCCGAGATCGTCCCGCTCGAACAGCGCTACGCGGGAATCGTCGACACCGCCGGCGCCGGCAAGTTGTCGGGTGAACTCGTCGACGTGCGCTGGCAGCTGGAGGAGCTGCGCGTCGCGACATTCGCGCAACCGTTGATGGTCAAGCGCCCCGGCCAGCCGTCGGTCAGCGCCAAGCGCATCGCGGCACTGTTGGCGCGTTGAGTCAGGCGGCCGGCGTGCGGCGTCGGTCGATCGCCCGCCAGATCAGCAGCACGAGCACTGCGCCGATGATCGAGAAGACCACGCCGCCGGGCTGGAGGGCACCCTCGTCCTCGTCCCAACCGAACAGTGCCCAGGCGAGGAAGCCACCGGCAAACGAGCCGACGATGCCGAGCAGCACGGTCCACCAGAAGCCGATCGCATCTCGTCCGGGCACGAGGAGTCGGGCCACGAAGCCGGCCACGATGCCCACGAAGAGCAGGTACGTCACCGTCCAGAAATTGAACATCCTCACCTCGCATCAGGTCGTGTTGCAGCGTGCGCATTATTGCACGACGCGGCTGTCCCGTTCCCCTTCACATTTGCGGCGCGTCTTCGTTGGCCCGTCCCAAGAAATTCGCGCCACAAACGTGGGAAGCTGAGGTGATGGTGACGCCACCGAACCTCGACGACCGGCAACTCGACACACTCACGGATGCGACCGTCGAACTCCTCCAGGTGCTGATCCGCAATCGTTGCGTCAACGACGGCACCGAAGCCTCCGGTGGGGAGGTGCGCAACGCCGACGTGCTGCAGCAGGTGATCGAAGGTCCCGGCGTGGACGTCGAGCGCTACGAGGCAGCGCCGGGCCGGGTGTCGATCGTCGGGCGGATCGCCGGGTCGGATCCCGATGCCCCGAGCCTGTGCCTGATGGGCCACACCGATGTCGTGCCGGTCAACGAGTCGGGCTGGAGCGAGGACCCCTTCGGTGGCGAGATCCTCGACGGGCCCGACGGACCCGAGGTGTGGGGGCGCGGCGCGGTCGACATGTTGAACCTCACGGCGTCGATGGCGGTGACATTCCGCAGCCTCGCCGAGAGCGGGTTCCGGCCGACCGGCGACCTGATCTACTTCGGCGTCGCCGACGAGGAGGCCGGAAGCGCGTACGGCGCCCGCTGGATGGCCGACCATCACCGTGATGCGATCATGGCCGACTACGTGCTGACCGAGAGCGGCGGGCTCCACACCGGGCCGACCGAGGCGCCGTTCATCGGAGTCAACATCGCCGAGAAGGGTGTGGCGTGGCGACGGCTCCGGGTGAAGGGCACGCCGGGTCATGGGTCGGCGCCGTTCCGGCGCGACAACGCGCTCGTCAAGGCAGCCGGCGTGATCCAGCGGCTGAACGACTACCGGCCGGCGCCGCGCTTCCATGAGTTGTGGGCGCAGAAGGTCGAGGCACTCGGGCTGCCCGACGACCTGGAGGCCTCGCTGCTCGACCCGGCGACGATCGACGACGTACTGGACACCTTCCCGAGCGCAGCCGCGGCATCGCACTTCCATGCCTGCACCCACACGACGTTCTCGCCGAACCTGATCGACGGCAGCGAATCGGGTGGCGGACGCATGAAGGTCAACGTCATTCCCGACACCGTGGTGATCGACGTCGACATCCGTACGTTGCCGGGCGAGGGCCCCGACGAGGTGGAGGCGCACCTACGTGCGGCCCTCGGCGACCTCGCCGACGAGGTCGAGATGACCCCCTTGATGAACGATGCCGCCTCGATCAGCCGGCTGGACACGCCGCTGTGGGACGCGCTGCAGCGGGCGGTGAACGTGCCGTTCCCGACGGCGCGCCTCACGCCGCAGTTCGTGGTCGGCTTCACCGATGCGCGCATCTATCGCGAGATGGGCGCGGTCGCCTACGGCGCCGGGCTGTTCAGCCCCTCGCTCGACTCCAGCGAGTACGGCTCACGCTTCCACGGCAACAACGAGCGCATCGACATCGAGTCGCTCGCGCTCACCACCCGCCTGTTCCGCCACGTCACCACCGACCTCCTCGGCTGAGCAGTCGTCCCCCGACCCCTGGGATGTTTGTGGTGCGGATTGGTTGATCCGTCCCAACCAGAGTGCGCCGCAAACGGGGTGGGTGGTGTGGGT
>JAHENF010000021.1:21194-41898 GCA_024643255.1 Ilumatobacteraceae bacterium | reverse complement strand
GGGTCAGCGTTGGCGGGAGGCGAGGTAGTCGCGGGCGGCCTGGCGGGCTTCGGGGTCGCGCATGGCGGCGCCCAGCAGGTCGGCATCCGACCAGGCTCCGACGATCGGGGCCATGTCCTCGAGTGCTTCGTTCACCTGCCGCTTGGTGGCGCGCACGACACTCGGCGCCTTGCGGGCCAACTGCGCGGCGAGCTCGTCGACCGCCGACTCCAGCTCAGCGCGAGGCACCACCCTGTTGACGAAGCCGAGCGCCTTCGCCTCGTCCGCACCGAACGGTCGACACGTCAACACCAACTCGCGGGTGAATGCGGGGCCGATCTCGCGCACGAGCCGCGGAATGCCTCCCCATGCCAGCGGGATGCCCAGGTCGACCTCGGGAATCGAGAACACGGTGTCGTCGGCGGCCACTCGCAGGTCGCACACACCTGCCAACACGACCCCTCCGCCCACACAGGGCCCCTTGATCGCGGCGATCGACAGCGCCGACATCCGCTCCATCGCCTCGGCCATCAGCCGGCCCAGGTCGGCCTGGTCGCGACTCGACGCACTCGTCGGTGAATCGGTGCCGGCGAACTCCCGCAGGTCGAACCCGGACGAGAACGCCCGACCCTCGCCGGTGACGACGACCACCGATGCCGACGTCGTGTCGAACCACCGAGCTGCCTCGGCGATCTCGCGCAACGGCACCGTCCCGAGCGGGTTCAACTTGTCGGGTTGCGTGAGTGTGAGTCGACCGATCCGATCATCGACCTCGACCCGCAGTGTCGCGAACGTCGGTGCAGCATGCTCGGTCATGAGCCTCATCGTGGCACCCACGTCGGGCCCCGAATGAGCCGGGCCGCTCAGGTCGGCTCGTCGACGACCTGATTGACCAGCGTGCCGATCGAGCTGATCACGACCCGGACCTCGTTGCCGGGCTCCAGCCACCGTTGCGGGGACCGGGCGAATCCGACGCCGCCGGGCGTGCCGGTGGCGATGACGTCGCCAGGCTCGAGGGTCGTGAACGTCGAGCAGTACGACACGATGGCGGCCACGTCGTGGATCATCTCGGAGGTCGAGGCGTGTTGAACGACCTCACCGTCGAGGATGGTCGACAGCACGAGCGATCCGGGGTCGGGAATCTCGTCGGCGGTGATGATCGAAGGCCCCCACGAACCGGATCGGTCGAAGTTCTTGCCGGGCGTGAACTGGCTCGTGTGCCGCTGCCAGTCGCGCAGCGTGCCGTCCATGAAGCACGAGTAGCCGGCCACGCGGCCGAGGGCATCGCTGCGCGAGACCCGATGGGTGGGCCGACCGATCACGACCGCGAGCTCGCCCTCCCAGTCGAACTGGTGGCTGACGCTCGGTCGCTCGACCGGCTGCAGATGTCCGACGAGCGACGAGACGAAGCGGGTGAAGAGCACCGGATGGCCGGGGGATTCCGCGGCCCGATCGGATTCGGCGGCGTGATCGGCGTAGTTCACCCCCACGCAGATGATCTTGCTCGGGTTCGGGTTCGGCGGGAGCATGGTGAGGTCGTCGAGTGGGGTCGTCTCGGAGCCCTCTGCCGCTTCGGTGATCGCGACGCGACCGATGTCGTCGATCGAGTCCTCGATCAGGTCGGCGGGCGATTGCCAACGCAGCGAGACATCGGCGAGTCGATCGGCGACGATCGGTCCCCAGATGACCCTGCCGTCGGCGCGTCGTGCGGTTGCGATTCTCATGCATCTCTCCGATCGGTGGTCACGTGCGCTGGAACCTTCCGGGCTCGACCTCGACGGCCTCGCCGCGCCGCAGCATCCGCTGCACGTGCAGGTCGGCACTGCGCGTCTCGACGGACTCGACGAACGCCATCTCGACATGCGGGCGATAGATGAACCGGTGCGCTCGCATCTCGTCGATCGTGTGCGGCTCGGCGAGGAACTCGAGCATCGCCTGGTGCCGTCTGCCGATGACGGCGGTGAACGCGTCGATCATCTCGACGAACGGCTCTCGTCCTTCGATGACGCCCTTGTGGTGGAACGTCACGTAGAACTCGGCTTCCTCGTCGCGCACCTTGGCGAGGCTGGCCTCGAAATCCTCCAGGTCGCTCCACACATCGCCGTAGTAGGGGCCGAAGCCGGTCAGGTCGATGTCGGACAGGAAGAACACACCGTCCATCCGGAACCCGCTGTGCCCTCGGGTGTGACCGGGCAGATGCACCGCCTCGACGGTCACTCCGCCCCCGAGGTCGAACACGTGGCCGTCGCTGAAGCCCTCCGCATCGGGTCGGGGTGTGAAGTGGAACTCGTCGAGGATCACGCGCTCGAAGGTCGTGCGGGCCGAACCGGTGAGGCCGTACACCTCCATCAGCCCATCCAACGACCGGGCGCCGGGGAGGTCAGCGTCGTGGATGTGGATGCGGGCGTCGGCGAACAGACCGTTGCCGGCCATGTGGTCCTCGTGCGCGTGACTGTTGATCACCGCGTCGACCGTCGCCGGCGCGCCACCGCGAGCGACCACCGTGACGGACGGGTCGATCAGGACCGTCTCGCCCGCACCACGAACGAGCAGGGTGTTGCCCGACGGGTACGCGCCGTGCGCGTCACCGACGAGCACGCTCACCGACGACGACAACCGTCGCTCGTCGTCACCCCAGCTCGTCGCCATTCGACCGACCCTAGCGAGCGTCTGGTTACGCCGGTGCCTGGCACCGGCGTAACCATCAGTCGGCGGGCTTGAGATCGAGGGAGGCAGAGTTCATGCAGAACCGGTCGCCCGTGGGGCCGGGACCGTCGGGGAAGACGTGGCCGAGATGGGCGCCGCACTTCGCGCAGACGGTCTCGACACGGAGCATGCCGTGCGAGCGGTCTTCCTTGCGGGTGACCTTCTCGGGGTCGAGCGCGTCGGTGAAGCTCGGCCAACCGCAGCCGGCGTCGTACTTCGTCTCGGAGGAGAACAGCGGCTCGTCGCAGACGATGCAGTGGTACGTGCCGGCGTCGTCGACGTTCCAGTAGGTGCCGCTGAACGCGCGCTCGGTCGCCGCGTGCTGGGTCACCTCGTATTGCAGCGGCGTGAGACGCTCGCGCAACTCTTCGTCGGTGGGAATCGTTCCTTCAGCCATGGCAACAGGATGCCGCACCCAGGAGGAGTCCGGCGTACCGACCGCTGAGTTTCGAGCATGTTCCGCGCTCAGGCGAGGGTGACGCCGGCGGCGGCCAGCGCGGCGTGGAGCTCGTCGGAGTCGAGGAGCTGCTCGGCGGCGGCGAGTTCGGGCGCGAGGTACCGATCCGGTCCTGGACCGGCGACGTCGCGGCGCAGCAGCGTGCGCAGCACTTCGGTCGCGGGTGCCGGCTCGAGCGGTGCGCGCAGATCGATCGCCCGGGCGGCGCAGACGTACTCGACGGCGAGGATGCGGCGCACGTTGTCGACCACACGACGCAGCTTGCGCACGGCCAGCCACGCCATCGACACGTGGTCCTCCTGCATGCCGGAGGTGGGCAGCGAGTCGACCGATGCCGGCGCTGCGAGTCGCTTGTTCTCCGACGCCATCGCCGCCGCGGTGTAGTGGCCGATCATCAGGCCGCTGTCGACGCCCGCCTCCTCGGCGAGGAACGGCGGCAGTCCGTGGCTGCGGTTCTTGTCGAGCATGCGATCGATGCGCCGCTCGGCGATCGCGCCGATCTCGGCGACCGCGATCGCGAGGAAGTCGGCGGCGAAGCCGAGCGGTGCGCCATGGAAGTTCCCGCACGACTCGACCCGACCATCGGGCAGGACCATCGGGTTGTCGATCGCCGACGCGAGTTCGTTCTCGGCGACGACCCGACAATGGGCCAAGGTGTCGCGCACGGCACCGTGGACCGACGGGGTGCACCGAATCGAATAGGCATCCTGCACACGGGCGTCCTCCGGCGTCGCATGGCTGGCGACAATCGGTGAACCGGTGAGCATGTGTCGCAGATTGGCCGCCGACACCGCCTGGCCCGGCTGGGGGCGCAACGCCTGGAGGTCGGCGGCGAACGGGGAGTCGCTCGCCAGCAACCCCTCGACGGTCATCGCCATGATCATGTCGGCCTGCTCGAGGAGCCGTTGCGTGTCGGCGATCGCAAGGCACAGCATCCCGAGGATCGCATCGGTGCCGTTGGTGACCGCCAGCCCCTCCTTCTCGGCGAGCTCGATCGGTTCGAGCCCGGCGTCGCGCAGTGCATCGGCAGCGGGCTGCACGACACCCTCGTACATCACGTCGCCTTCGCCCATCAACGCCAGCGCGCCGTGGGCGAGGGGAGCGAGGTCGCCGCTGGCGCCGAGCGATCCGTATTCGGGCACGATCGGGGAGATCCGGGCGTTGAGCAGGTCGACCATCGCCTGTGCGACGAGCGGCCGGGCGCCGCTGTAGCCGAGCGCGAGCGTCCGCGCTCGCAGCAGCACCATGGCGCGCACCACTTCGTCCTCGACCGGATCGCCCATCCCGGCGGCGTGCGACCGCACGAGTGCCGCCTGCAGCGCGCGCCGGCGATCGGGTGGGATCGACACCGTGGCGAGCGCGCCGAACCCGGTCGAGATCCCGTACTTCGGTTCGCCCTCCGCGAGCCGCTCCACGATTGCTCGCGCGGCTGCCATCCGTTCGATCGCTGCGGGCGAGAGTTCGACCGGCTCCGCGTTGCGGGCGACGTCGACGACCTCCTCGATCGTGACCCCTGGTCCGTTCAGTTGGATGGTCACGATGTGAGGTCCTCTCCGTTGATGCGCAGTGTTCGTTCGAGTTCGTCGACGGCGTCGTTGAGCGCCAGCTCGTGTTGGATCCGCTGGCTGTCGCCGAATCGGTGCTCGGGTCCGACCAGCGAGATGGCGACGCCGAGTGAGCCGGCGGTCGCCACCGCCCGACTCATGGCGGTGATGTCCGGCTCGACCGCGCCCGTGCGCACGACGACCGCACCGGGATCGAGCAGTGCTGCGCCGAGTGCCGAGCCGTCGAGCGGGACGCTCTGGCCGACCCAGCCCACATGGCGGATCGCCCGCGTGCTCTCGGTGGTCGCGACGTAGGTGCCGGTCCGGCCATCGCTCACCGCGAGGTAGCTCGACTCGCCGGTGCGTCGGGTGAGATCGTCGAGCAACGGCTGCGCGGTCGTGGCGAGCCGGTCGAGCAGGCTGTCGGAACGCACGGATGCTGCGATGCGCAGCAGCGTCGGGCCCGTCGAGTACTCGCCCGCGGCGTTACGTTCGAGATACCCGCGTCCCTCGAGAGCGCGGAGGTAGCGCAGCGCCGTGGTGGGCGTGAGGTCGGCGAGCGTGGCGGCCCGTGTCAGGGTGCAGCGATGCTCCGCGAGGACGATCTCGAGCAGGTCGAGCGCACGCCCGATCGAGCGCGGCACGGCGACTTCGTCGGGGGATGTCGCGATGGGCGACGGTATGACCATGGCGCTCATCATGTCATACAATGACATCGACTTCCACTAGTTGACATGCGACAGCTCGCGGACCACACTGCATGACATGAGCAATTCCTTCGGTCCGATCGGTACGCCCGTCACCGGCATCGCCGCGCCGCGGGGCACCGACCTGTCGTGTCGGGGCTGGCCGCAGGAAGCCGCCTACCGGATGCTGCAGAACAACCTCGATCCCGAGGTGGCGGAGAATCCCGACCAGTTGGTCGTGTACGGGGGCACCGGTCGAGCGGCGCGTTCGTGGGATGCCTACCGGGCGATGCTGCGCACCCTCGAGACCCTGGATCGGGACGAGACGATGCTGGTCCAGTCGGGCAAGCCCGTCGGCGTGATGCGCACCCACGAGTGGGCGCCCCGTGTACTGATCGCCAACTCCAACCTCGTTCCCGACTGGGCGAATTGGGACGAGTTCCGCCGGCTCGAACATCAGGGTCTCACGATGTACGGCCAGATGACCGCCGGCTCGTGGATCTACATCGGCACCCAGGGCATCCTGCAGGGCACCTACGAATGCTTCGCCGAGATCGCCCGCAAGCGTTTCGGCGGCACACTCGCCGGCACGCTCACGATCACCGCCGGGGCCGGAGGCATGGGTGGCGCGCAGCCGCTCGCCGTCACGATGAACGACGGTGTCGTGCTGATCGTCGATGTCGACCAGCACATGCTCGAACGTCGGGTCGCCCATCGCTACCTCGACGAGATCGCGCCCGACTATCTGTCGGCGGTCAGGCGTGTCAGCGAGGCGAAGGCCAATCGCACGCCGCTCTCGGTCGGGCTGCTCGGCAATGCGGCCGACATCCTGCCCCGACTGCTCGCCGACGGCGTCGAGGCCGACATCGTCACCGACCAGACCAGCGCCCACGACCCGTTGAGCTACATGCCCAACGACCTCACGCCGGAGGCCGCGGACGACCTGAAGCGGACCGATCCGAGCGAGTTCACCCGTCGCTCGCGAGCGGCGATGGCCGTGCACTGTGAAGCGATGGTCGGCTTCATGGATGCCGGCTCCGAGGTCTTCGACTACGGCAACAGCCTGCGCGCCGAGGCGAAGCTCGGCGGATTCGAGCGTGCGTTCGACTACCCGGGATTCCTCCCCGCCTACATCCGCCCACTCTTCTGCGAGGGGCTCGGCCCGTTCCGCTGGGTCGCGCTGTCAGGCGACCCCGCCGACATCGCCGCCACCGATCGGGCCGTGCTCGAGGAGTTCCCCGACAACGAGGGGCTGCACCGCTGGATCAGGCTGGCAGGCGAGCGTGTCGCGTTCCAGGGGCTCCCCGCCCGGATCTGTTGGCTCGGCTACGGCGAACGCCACCGCCTCGGTCTGCGCTTCAACGAGATGGTCCGATCCGGCGAGCTGAAGGCGCCGATCGTGATCGGACGCGATCATCTCGACTCCGGCTCGGTCGCCTCGCCGTACCGGGAGACCGAGGCGATGATCGACGGCTCCGACGCGATCGCCGACTGGCCGTTGTTGAACGCGCTCGTCAACACGTCGTCGGGCGCCACCTGGGTGAGCATCCATCACGGCGGTGGAGTGGGCATCGGTCGCTCGATCCATGCCGGCCAGGTCAGCCTTGCCGACGGCACCGACCTCGCCGCCGAGAAGCTCGAACGAGTGCTCACCAACGACCCGGGCATGGGCGTGATCCGCCACGTCGACGCCGGCTACGACCGGGCGACCGAGGTCGCCGACCAGCGCGGTGTGACGATCCCGATGCGTGCGGGCGCGCCCGACGTGATCGAATCGGACACGTGAGCGACTGGACGATCGAGGGCGATTACCACGTCGACGGTGCCGTGTGCGTCCGTCAGGCGTTCAACGCCGACCAGATCGCGATGGCGCGCGAGGCCATCGACGCGAACCTCGCCGACCTCTCACCGCGAGCGAAGCGGGCGAGCGCCGTCGACGACGGAGCGTTCGTCGAGGACTTCTGCAACTGGAGTCGCCTGCCCGTGATGGAGCGGTTCATCAGAGAGTCGCCCGGCGCCCAGATCGCTGCCGAGCTCACCGGCTCCGATTCGATCCGCCTGTACCACGACCACGTCCTGGTGAAGGAGCCCGGCACGAGGCAGCGCACACCGTGGCACCAGGACCAGCCGTACTACAACGTCGCCGGTGGGCAGAACGCCAGCATGTGGCTGCCGGTCGACCCCGTCGACCGGTCGGCCACACTGGAATTCGTCGCCGGGACCCACCTGGGACCGTGGTACATGCCGCGCACGTTCCTCGACGACCAGGCCAAGTGGTTCCCCGACGGCAGCCTGGCCGAGATGCCCGACTTCGCCGCCGACGCGAGCCGGTGGAAGGTGATCGGTTGGGAGCTCGAACCCGGTGACGTGGTGTTCTTCAACATGTTGACGGTGCACGGCTCCGGCGGCGTCAGTGGCCCGAATCGTCGGCGCGTCCTCTCCGTGAGGTTTCTCGGCGACGACATGATGCACGCGCCACGCCGCTGGACCACCTCACCCCCGTTCGACGGACTCGACCGCGAATTGGCCGATGGCGTCGAGATGGATCACCCGCTGTTCCCGTTGTTGTGGACGCGCAGCACAGGACGGCTCACCGCATCATGACCGTCCGGGCGGTGCTGTCGATCGGCCATCCGGTGCTGCGCGTCGTCGCCGACGAGGTCGCACCCGACGACGTCATGTCCGAGCCGATCCAGGCGTTGATCGACGACCTGATCGACACGATGCGCAACGCCAACGGAGCGGGCCTCGCGGCCATCCAGATCGGGGCGACCGTGCGCATCGCGGTCATGGAGGTGGAGGACAATCCGCGCTATCCGTACAAGCCGAACATCCCCTTGACGGTGGCGATCAACCCGGTGATCGAGCCGCTCGACGACGAGGTCGTCGAGATCAACGAGGGATGTCTGTCGGTGCCACTGCGCGGGAATGTGCAGCGCAACGTCAACATCCGGGTCCGGTATCTCGACCGCGACGGAGTGGCCCACGACGAGGTCAAGCGAGGGCTGACCGCGGCGACATGGCAGCACGAGTGCGACCACCTCGACGGCGTGTTGTTCGTCGACAGGGTGACCGACACCTCGACGCTCACCACCTGGGAGTCGTTCGAGGCGTTCCACCGCGATGCGTTCGTCGAACGAATCACGGCCTTCGTCGAACGAGTCGGGTCGTGACCGGAGCGGCGTCGGGTCGCTACTGGTGCGAGCTCGCGCTCGTCGACGGGCTCGTGCGGCCCGGCGTGGCGATCGAGATCGACGGCGGACGATTCAGGTCCGTCGAGGCCGGCACCGTGCCGAACGGCGGACATCGGCTCGACGGGTTCACCATCCCCGGCATGGCCAACGCTCACAGCCACGCGTTTCACCGGGCGCTGCGATCGCGCACGCAGTCCGGACCCGGCACCTTCTGGACGTGGCGTGAGCTGATGTACCGAGCCGCGGCCCGGCTGGAACCCGACACCTACTTCCGACTCGCCCGGGCGACCTTCGCCGAGATGGCACTGGCGGGCATCACCTGTGTGGGCGAATTCCACTATCTCCATCACACTCCCGGCGGCACGCCGTACGCCGACCTCAACGAGATGGGCGAGGCGCTGCTCGCCGCCGCCGGCGAGGCCGGGATCCGCATCACCCTGCTCGACACGCTCTATCTCCACGGCGGTCTCGACGCAGGCGGATACCGGGAGCCCGACGAGACTCAGCGGCGCTTCACCGACGGCAGCGCCGATGCCTGGGCGCAGCGCGTCGACCAGCTCCGCCCGGCGCAGACACAGCGCGTCGGCGCGGCGATCCACTCGGTCCGCGCCGTCGATCCGGGGGCGATGCGTACGGTGGCCGACTGGGCCGCGTCGGCCGACGCACCGGTCCACGCCCATGTGTCGGAACAGGTCGCAGAGAACGAGCACTGTGCGGCCCATCACGGTCGGACACCGGTCGAGGTGTTCGACGACGCCGGTGTGCTCTCCGGTCGTTTCACGGCTGTCCACGCCACCCATCTCACCGAAGGCGACATCATGACGCTCGCGGTGACCGGCTCGACTGTTGCCATGTGCCCGACCACCGAACGCGATCTCGGCGACGGCATCGGCCCCACCGATCGGTTCCGAGCCGAAGGGATCGCGATGACGATCGGCTCGGACTCGCATGCGGTCATCGACCTGCTGGAGGAGGCACGCGCGCTCGAACTCGACGAACGGTTGCGCTCGCAGCAACGCGGTATCCACCCGGCGGGCGACCTCCTGACGATGGCGACACGCAACGGCCATCGCAGCCTCGGTTGGGACGACGCCGGCGTGATCTCCGTCGGCATGCGGGCCGATCTCGTCACGCTGTCGCTCGGGTCGGTTCGCACCGCCGGCGCGTCAGCCGCCAACGCCGTCGAGACGACGATCTTTGCGGCGACGTCCGCCGACGTGACCGATGTGATCATCGACGGCCATCACGTCGTGGCCGATCGTCGACACGTCGGCATCGACGTCGCAGGAGAACTCACCGCCTCGATCGAGGAGCTGATGGACGCATGACCGCTCGATCGATCGTGATCGACAACATCGGGTCACTCATCACCAACGACCCGTCGCTCGGTGCCGGACCCCTCGGAATCATCGAGCATGCCTGCGTCGTGATCGTCGACGACGTGGTCGAACACATCGGGAGCGCGGGAGCGATCGCCGACCGACGCATCGATGCCGACGGAGCCTGTGTGCTGCCGGGCTTCGTCGACTCCCACACGCACCTCGTCTTCGCCGGGGATCGCGCGGAGGAGTTCACCGCGAGGATGGCCGGCGAGCCCTACGACGGCGGCGGTATCCGGGTGACCACCGACGCCACCCGGAGCACGCCCACCGACGAACTCGATCGCCTCGTACAGCATCGGCTCGACGAAGCCCATCGGGCCGGGACGACGACCATCGAGATCAAGTCGGGCTATGGGCTCAACGTCGCCGACGAGGCCCGATCGGTGGCGATCGCCCGTGCCCATACCCCGGAGTCGACGTTCCTCGGCGCGCATCTGCTGCCGAGCGAGTACGCCGGTCGCACCGACGACTACATCCATCTCGTCTGCAACGAGATGCTGGCGCGGGTCACCCCCGATGCGAGGTGGATCGACGCGTTCTGCGAGACGGGAGCCTTCGACGCCGATCAGTGCCGGGCGGTGCTCGACGCCGGTCGTTCGGCAGGGCTCGGTCTCCGGCTCCACGGCAACCAACTCGGCCATGGCCCAGGCGTGCAACTCGCGGTCGAGTGCGGGTGTGCGTCGGTCGATCACTGCACCTACTTGAGTGACGCTGACATCGCGGCACTCGCGGGCAGCGACACGGTGGCGACGTTCCTGCCGGCGACCGACTTCTCGACCCGCCAGCCCTACCCCGACGCCCGTCGCGTGATCGATGCCGGAGCGACGGTGGCGATCGCCTCCAACTGCAACCCGGGTTCGAGCTACACGACGTCGATCTCGTTCTGCATCGCGTTGGCGGTCCGCGACATGCGCATGACGATCGACGAGGCGATCCAGGCGGTCACCGTCGGCGGTGCGGCAGCACTGCGACGCACCGACGTCGGTCGCTTGTCACCGGGTTCCGCCGGCCACGCGGTGATCCTCGACGCGCCGACGCATCACCATCTCGCGTATCGACCCGGCGTGCCGCTCATCCGCCAGACGATCGGGCCGCTCGGGCGATGACGTCTCGGCGCGCACAGGTCGCGCCGAGATCCACCGCATCGGGCTGGTGTTCAGAGCGAGGCGAGGAAGGCCCCGAGCGCGGCGTTGACCGCGGCCGGCGCTTCCTGCTGGACCCAGTGACCGGCCCCCGGGATGATCGTGCTCCCGCGGAAGTCGGTGCAGCCGGCTCCCGGATCGGCGAACGCGTCGATGCCGGGCACCATCGCCCGTACCAGGTCACGTTCGCCGGCGATGAAACACGACGGCTGATCGACGGTGGCGCCCATCACGTCGTTGTTCGCCTCGACGTCGAACGCCAGTGCCCGGTAGCGGTTGAACGCGCCCGTCATGCCGCAGCGCTCGAACGTCGTGGCGTACAGGTCGAGGTCGTCGTCGGTCATGAAGCTCAAGGGGCCGTGGGGCGGCTCCGGCAGCACCGACAGGAACGAGGCGTCGCGCGGTGCGGTGGCCAGCATCGCGTTGTCCGGGGCGTCGCCGGAGGAACCGAAGTACACCGCTTTCAGGGCGGCCCGGATGTCGACAGCGAACTGCGACTCGACGAGGCCCGGCTCCTGGAAGGCGAGCATGTAGAAGAAGCGGTCGGCGTAGAGCTGGTCGAAGAGATCGATCAGCGACAATGGCATCGCGGGGGTGTGCGGCACACTCAGCCCGGCGACAGCGCGCACCCGATCGGGAGACCGGATGGCGGCCTGCCAAGCGATCGGCGCTCCCCAGTCATGACCGAACAGGATCACCGGCTCGTCGTCGAGCACTGCGGCGACTGTGGCGACGTCGCCGGACAGCTCCCGCAGGGTGTAGCGCTCGATCTCCTCGGGTGCCGAGCTGCCGCCGTACCCGCGCACGTCCATCGCCGCGACCCGGTACCCGCGCTCGGAGAAATGGGCGACCTGATGGCGCCACGAATGTGGCAACTCCGGCCAGCCGTGCACACACAGGATCGTGGGACCCTCGCCGGTCACCTCGACGCGCAGCGTGATGTCGGCGTTGTCGACCAGGAGCTCGTTCATCGGGTCATCATGTCGCGGCAGGCTGGGCCAGGAACCGGTCGAGCTGGGCGATCGCGGGCACCACGTTGGCCAGGTACCGCCCGACGTGTTCGGTCGCCTCGGCGTCGACACCCAGCAGTGTTCGGGCCCGCTTGTTGAACGGATCGAGTCGCGACGCCGCCATCCAGTCGCCGATCTCCGGGTAGTCGTTCCAGCAGTTGCGGTTGTCGAGTTCCACCCGCATCATGCGCAGCCAGTCGCGGGGAACCGTCGGCGGCACGATCGGATTGCAGATCCGGTTCTTGACCGCGTCGTCGTCGAACCGGGCCTCGACGAAACCGATCATCGCCGCGCTGAAGGTGGGCTGGCAGGTGCGGACCCACTGCAGCGTGATGCGGTCGCCGTCGAACACCGTCGTCGCCGGACGTGTCGGGATGCCCGCTGCCGAACAGTCGACGTGCAGCGTCGTCGGTCCCGTCGGGATCGCGCCGTCGTCGAGTTCGATCCGGTCGGCTTCGATCGAGGTGACCCTGCCGAGGCGGACGACGCCTTCGATACGGCGCAGCTCGGCCATCTCGCCGTCGCTGAGGATCGCGCAGTGATACGCCTCCGGTTCGACGGTGGGATCGAATCGCATGAGCTCCCCGGACGCCTCGAGACGGGCGAAGACGTCGTCGAGTGACTCCGCGAGTGCGATCGCCTCGACCTGGTCGGCGATGCTCCGGCACATCCGGGCAAAGCCGCCGTCACTCGGCTGGAAGTTCGCTCGGTTCAGCACCCATGAGTCCCGCGCCATGATCCAGCGGATCGCGGCAGGGTCGGCTCCGTTCTCGAGCAGCCAGATGCAGGCGTCCATCCCGGTCTTGCCCGCGCCGATCACCACGTACTCGTCGAAGTGATGGGCGACGCGCGGGAGATCGTTGAGCGGGACGCAGGTGGCGTCGGGCGAGACGTCGTAGCTCGGTCTCGTCGTCGACGGCACCAGCATCTTCGAATGGGTTGCGTCGACGAAGCGCGCTGGATCGACGCGGATCCGTTCGCCTGACAGCAACGAACGGATCACGTTGCCCTCGACGACTTCGCTCGTGGGGAACCACTGCACGCGCCCTGACGGCAGGAACCGCTGACGCATGACGCGGTCGTAGTGGCTCAGGACCTCCTGCCCGGACGCCAGCTCCTCGAAACCCGCGTTCAGTCCGATCTCGTCGATCGCTCCGGTTCCGAGCGGTGCGGAGTTGACGCCGTAGCTGCTCGACGGTTGGTGCAGCCGGACGAACGGGTAGGCGTCGTTCCAGTGCCCCCCGGGGCGATGGTGTCGGTCGACGATCACCATCGTGGCGTCGCTGTCGGTCAGGAGTGAGTCGGCGAACGCGATCCCCGAGGCGCCGCCGCCCATGATGAGGTAGTCGGTTGCGATCGTTCGTCCGGTCATCACCGTCCCCTGACGTGTCGATGAACAACCCACTGTAGTGCGCGCTGTAGCGAGCGGATTTCGGCCCGCTCCCGCAGCGACCGATCAGTCGGCCTGGCCGGTCTGGCGCAGGAACGTCAGCGAGTCCCACAGGTCGGTGCGTCGTGAGATCAGGTCGCCGCGCACGGTGAACCACATCATGCCGGCGATGTCGATCGGCGTGTCCTCGTAACGAGCTTCGAACCGATAGCGCACGACAGCGCCGTCGTCGACCGCAGCGATGGTCTCGACGACGTAGTTGGCGCCGGTGAACGTGGTGAGGAAGCCGGGGAGTCGCCGGCGGTACTCGTCGCGACCGACGCAACCCGAGCCGAGCTCGCTGAGGTGCTCGTTGACGAAGTCGTCCGACACGAACGCGGCGATCGAATCCGGGTCGGCCGACGCGAACGCGTCGAGATAGCGGCGTACGACGTCGACCCGGGTCTCCACCTCGGCGACGGTATCTCCGCGGGACTGTGGTCGAATGAGCGACGTGGACGCCGGCGACGACGACGACATCTCGCCATGGGCTCGCGACGACTGGTCCTCGACCGCTGACGCGCCGGAACTCGACGACCTCACCTCGCCCGAATGTCGACCCGCCGACCGGGACCCGACGCCGGGCCGAGCGTCCGGCGGCACGTCGAACGACGGCCCGTCTCGTCCGCAGGTATTCCTGGCGGGAGCCGTTGGTATCGGCTTCCTCGTGGTCGGCGTCGCCGCGATGCTTCGCGGTGGTGATGACGCGGTCGACCCTGCGAGCGCGCCGTCGGTGCAGGTCTCGACATCGGACCTCTCCCGAACGCCCGAGATGACGGCGGTCACGGTTGCTCCCGCCGTGCCGAACACGGCGCCCTCCATCGCTCCTGCGGTCGTGGGCGAGGTTCCGGTCTGGACCGAGTCATCGATCGACGTGCCGCCGCCGCTCGATGGCCTGACGTTGCCGACCGAACTCGTCACGTTGAGTCCCGATCGCGTGCTCCAGCGGATCGAGTTGCCGTCTGGGCGCGTCCGGAGTCTCGACCTCGACGGCTGGGGCGACAATCCCAAACTCGCCGTGAGCGACGATTCGATCGTTGTGTACGACGGTCGAGACGTCGCCGTGATCCGCGACGACGAGGTGATCCGGCGGTTCGACGTTCCCGACGGCGTGCTCTTCCTCGAGGCATGGCCGGCCACCGACTCGTTCGTCGTCACCTCTGCAGGATCGCCGTCGGGCACGGCCGAGCGGTTCGTGTTGAGCACCGACGACGGGTCGCTGACGCCGCTCATCACGGATGCGTCCGACGCGATGCTGTTCGGTGCCGCCACCTTCATGTCGACCGGCGAGTTGCTCGTCAATGGTCCGGGTGGCGTGTATTCGATCGGGCTGGAACAGCAGGTGCGCCGCGTCAGCGGCGGCGACCTGCTCGCGGTCGGACGCAACCACTACGTCGTGGACGAGTGCGACGAGATGCTGCAGTGTGCACAGTTCGTGGTCGAGGCGGCGACCGGTATCCGATCGCCGGCGATGCTCGACGACCTGACTCGTTTCGGAATCGTCGACCCATCGACACGCATCGCTCCTGATGGACGTTCGATCGTGGGCACCGACTCGTCGCGCGACACCGGCTATCGCCAGATCATCGACGTGGCGACCGGCGACCGCACCGACGTCGGCCGCCTCGCCGCGATCTCCTACCCGGACACGTGGGCGGCGGACGGCTCCGGGTTGTTCGTCGAGGACGACGGCGTCGTTCGGTTCCAGGTGACGGACCGCGCCGAGGTGGTGACGATCGACGGTGTCGGCATCGTCGACTCGCTCATGGTCCGCCCGGGCTGACCGGGAGCTTCACGGGCAGCGATGAGTCTCGGCGCGACCTGTACGCGCTGAAACTCATCGGTGGCGTTGATCTCGGGAGGCGACGGCCTCAGCCGAGGAGTTGGTCGAGCGCCGAGGCGATCGAGCCGAGATCGTCGCGTTCGTGGTGGACCAGACGGGTCAGATACGTCACCGCGACATCGCCGCGTTCGATGATCCCGCCATCGGTGTCCGGCGCCAACTCGACCGTGTCGCCCCAGCCCATCTGCACCGTGTACGCCTCCTCGTGCCCGACGATCGGCTTGAGGGTCGCCTTGGCCATCGAGCGCGGCGGCTGATGACCGACCTGCGCGTACTTCCACGACCCGAACTCCTCGATCGGGAGGTCGGGAACGTTGAGGTTGACGACGACCGGCTCGACCGGCATGTCGTCGACGAGTGTCTGGGCAACCTGCTTGGCGACGGTGGCGGCACTGTCCCAGTGCTGCGTCGCGATCGAATCGTCCCAGCCCTGGCCCTCGACCCCGAACCCGGTCACCGACTGGCTGACAGCGATCCCGGAGATCCCGCCGTTGCGACCGGTCAGCGCCGCGCCGACCGTGCCCGAGTGGTACACGGCCCTCCCGACGTTGGCGCCGGGGTTGATCCCCGACACGACGAGGTCGAACGGGTCGCCGAATGCCCCGAGCCTGGCGAACATCACGCACAGGGCGGGCGGCCCGCTGACCTTCCAGATCCCCGCAGCGGGGCAGTTCTCGATGTGACCGCGCCGAACCTCGGGCTGGATGAGGTGCAGCGCGCCGAGCGCGGCGCCGGCCCCGGAGTACTCCTGGTCGGGCGCGGCGACGACGACGTCATGGTCACCGTCGAGAGCGCAGATCGCCCGTGTCAGTACGTGGAGGCCGATCGAGTCGATGCCGTCGTCGTTCGTCACCAGGATGCGCATGTGTCCATCCTCGCAGGAGCAGGCGGAAATTGGTTGAACGCAAGGTGAACCCTTCGGGAGCGAGCGATGGCAGACGGGTACGCTGCCGCGCTCATGGACACCGGGTCGTTCTGTCGGAGTCGAGCGTTGCGTGACCAGTGGTACGTGGTCGCCGACGCGTCCGACATCGCATCGTCACCCGTTGGCGTCACGCTGCTCGGTGACCGTTACGTCGTGTGGCGCGGGAACGACGGCGAGCTCGCCGCTGCGGCCGATCGATGCCCCCATCGGGAGGCGCCGCTGTCGCTCGGCCACGTGCGCGACGGGTGCCTCGTGTGTCCGTATCACGCGTGGGCCTTTGCGAGCGATGGTGGCTGTGTCGACGTCCCGTCGTCGGGGCCGGGAGCGTCGATCTCCGCTGCGGCGAACCTCGATGTCCTGCTCGTCCGTGAGCTGTACGGGCTCGTGTGGTTGTGCGTCGGGACGCCGGTCGGTGAGCCGCCGAGAATCGCGCAGGACGCCGACCCTGCCTTCCGCCGGCTGACGGCGGGTATGGAGACCTGGAGTGCCAGCGCGACCCGGATGGCGGACAACTTCTGTGACGTCGCCCACTTTCCGTACGTTCATGCCGGCACGATCGGACCCGACACCGATCCGGTTGTCGCGCCGATCTCGGTCGTGGCGCTCGATGCCGACTTCACGGGATACGAGTACACCGTCGAGGTCCACGACGAACACGGCAACGATGTTCGCCAGCGCATGTCGACCGCCTTCCATCTGCCGTTCATCGTGCGCTCCGACACGTTCTACGAATCAGGTCCGCGGGCGGGACACGACCGCGTGCTGCTGCTCTGCACGACACCGGTGGACGATGTCACGTCGTTGTTCACGTTCGTCGTGTGGCGCAACCACGACCACGAGGTGCCAGCGGAGGACGTGCTCGCATTCGATCGGGCGATCGGGGCAGAGGATCGACGGATGCTGGAACGGATCGCTGGAGTGCTTCCACTCGATGCTTCCTCGACGGTCAGTGTTCGTTCCGATCGCCTCTCGGTCGAGTGGCGTCGCCGGTTCTCTGCCCTCGTCGTCAGCTGACGGTCAGCGACCCCAGCACGGGCTGCGCGCACCTCGAGATGCGCGTTCAGGCGCCGGTCCAGAGGCCGTGCACCGTCCAGCCCTGGTCGGCGAAACCGACGGCCTCGGCAACTCGTGCGCTCGCCACGTTCGTGGGCTGGTGCAGGTACGTCGGCACCGCGCCGCGGTCGAGCACCCAACGCGCAGCCGTGGCGACGAGGTCGCGGGCCAACCCACGACCGCGCGCCTCCTCCTCGGTGACGACGGCGAGCTCGTAGCCATACCCGTCGTGGATCTTGATCCCGACCCCGGCCAGTGACCGGCCGTCGTCGTCGCGTGCCACGAGACGGGGGCCGTTGAACGGTGCGAGCCACTCCGGAAGCTCGTCGGTGTGGTCGTCGAACCACTCGCCGACGCTCGCGATGTCCGGATTGACCTGTGCCGTCGTGCGGAACACTCCGGTGCCGAAGCGTGCGGGCCCGATCCCCAGGATCTCCCCGAGCTCGTCGCCGAGGCCGGGACGCCCGAAGCCACCGGCAACGGCAATCGCAACGGCATCCACAGCTGCGGGCGGTACGGCGATCACCGTCCCGACGCCATTGCCGACCCCCTGCAGCGGCCGCACGGTTCCATCCCATGTCGGTTCCAGTCGCGACTCGTCGCCGACCACCAGGACCCCCGCCGACGGAGGCGGCCACTGGCCGACCCACGACTCCAGGTGCAGCTCGAGGCGCTGCGCGACGTCGATCATCCGCTCACCGTACGGCCTCTCGACGTGCGGCCGCGTTGACCGCGCGTTGGCTCGACAGCGTGAACAACGCCAGTCCACTGATCACCAGCACCATGCCGACCACCTGCGGAGCCCGGACGGCTTCTCCGAGAATGAGGAAGCCGAAGCAGACGGCCAGCGCAGGCTGGGCGGTCTGCATGATCCCGATCGTCGCCACCGGAATGTGCTGCTGGGCGAAGACGATGCATCCGTGCGAGAGCATCCCGGTCAGGAAGATGAGGACCACGACGACGAACCATCCCCGTGCGCTCAGGGCGAACACGTCGGGCCCGGCGATCAGTGCCGCGATCGGCCCGGCGATGAACACGCCGATCGGCATCATGCACGACATGAAGTCGAGCGTGCCGATGCCGGAGGTCCGAGCGCGTTTCGACGAGAGCAGATAGCCCGTCCAGAGCGCGAGCACCCCGAGCATCAGCACGTCGCCCCCGATCGACGAGGCACCGTTCGCCGGACCGAAGAACAGCACGAGCGATACGCCGAGAATCGAGAGCCCTCCCCACCGCAGCGCCCGCCAGTTCGGAGGTTCGGAGAACATCATGGCGCCGAGCGGCAGCAGGATCAGTGGGCTCAGGGCGCCGATGAACTCGGCGTGGGCGATGCTCGTCTTGGTGATTGCGGTGAAGAACAGCGTGATGTTGGCACCGAAGAACAGTCCAGGCAGCAACGTCGCCCGCCACGCCGCACGCGTCGGAAAGGGGCGCCCCCGGCGGACGTGGAGGATGGCGAGGACCATCCACCATCCGAGTACTGCGCCGATCATCCGCCAGAACGCGACCACCGAGCCGGTCGATTCCGACCACTTGATCAGCGAGGAACTCGACGAGAAGCTGGTGACGGCCACGAACATCGCGACGAGTGCGAGCGTGCGCCCGCTGAAGCGGTCGGTCACGCGGACTTCACGAGCAGGTCACGTCGACGAACGGTCGTCGCCGATGAGGTCGGGATGGTCGCTGCGCACCACATCGGGTTCGAGGTAGATGACCGTCGCCGACGGCGTCGTCGATCGGATCGCATCCTCGGTGGCGTTGATCGCGTCGACCAGTTCGTCGGCGGTCAACGTCGACGTGTACTCGATCTTCGCGCCGACGAGGATCTCGTCGGGGCCGAGGTGCTCGGTGCGCATGTGGATCAGTTGGTCGACGTACTTCGTCGATCGGATCGCGGCCGCGATCGCGTCCTGGGTCTTCGCGCTCGCCGACTCACCGATCAGCAGGCTCTTCATCTCGATGATCAGCACGATCGCGATCGCGATGAGCAACAGCCCGATCATCACCGACCCCATGGCGTCCCATCGCGCATTGCCCGTCACCTGCGACAGCACCACACCGAGGAGGGCGAACATCAGCCCGATCAGGGCCCCGACGTCCTCGAGCAGCACCACGGGCAGCTCGGGCTGTTTGGTGTGTCGGATGAAACTCCACCAGCCGGTCTCGGGATCCTTGACGTGGTTCGATTCACGCACGGCTGTCCGCAGCGAGAACGACTCGAGACCGATCGCCACGAGCAGGATGGTCAGGGCCACGCCCATGCTCTCGACGTCATGCGGGTGGCGGAGCTTGGAGATGCCCTCGTAGAGGGCGAACATGCCGCCCGCCGAGAACAACACGAGTGCCACGGCGAACGCCCAGAAGTAGCGCTCGCGTCCGTAGCCGAACTGGTGCGCTTCGTTCTCCGACTTCTGTGAGCGCTTGCCACCCAGGAACAGCAGCAACTGGTTGCCGGTGTCGGCCAACGAGTGCACGGTCTCGGCGAGGAGGCTGGCCGACCCGGTGATGAGGAAGCCGACGAATTTCGAGATCGCGATCCCGAGGTTCGCGAAGAACGCAGCGAAGATGGCCTTGCGGCTTCCGTCGGTCACCTCGAGGATCGTAGGCGACTGCGGTCGCGGCGCTGCTGCTGCGTCGGCCGGGACCCAGGGGCCTGCCATGGGCGATAGCCTTTTCTCAATGAGCCCTCTCGAAGCCCTGGCCGCGGAGTCGAGCGGCGCGCCGTCCAGCGAACCGATCATCGTGATGACGACGGAAGCGCTCGACCATCTGCGTGAGTTGCGTGACGACGAGGTCGACGGCGACAAGCTCGGTCTGCGCGTCGCGATCGCCTCCGACCCCGGCGAGGAGTTCCGCTACGACCTGTCGTTCGAGGAGTTCCTCACAGCGGCGTTCACCGACGAGGTCCGCACGCACGACGGCATGAAGGTCATCATCCCGGGCAACGACGTCGAACTCCTGACAGGTGCCACGCTCGACTACACGAGCACGCAGGGTCTGGTCATCCGCAACCCCAACCGTCCGGCGGCTCCGTCGATCGAAGGTCTGACCTCCGACGACGAACTCTCCGCCGAGATCGAGGCGATGGTGGCCACGGAGGTCAACCCGGCGCTGGCGGCGCACGGTGGGTTCGTCACCTACGTCGGCCACGACGGCGAGGGCACCGCCTACCTGACGATGGGCGGCGGCTGTCACGGCTGCTCGATGAGCAAGATGACGATGCTCGACGGCGTGCAGACGATGCTCGTCGACGCGATCGAAGGTGTCGAGCGGGTCAAGGACCTCACCGATCACGCCACCGGCGAGAACCCGTTCTATTCGTAAACCTCGGTGAGGCCTCACCGCACGTCGGTG
>JAHENF010000021.1:0-21094 GCA_024643255.1 Ilumatobacteraceae bacterium | reverse complement strand
GCGATGCGGCGGAGCGGTGGTTCGGTGGTCGGTGGCTGTTTGCGAGGCGGGAGTTCGGTCAGGAGCCGGGTGGTGATCTCGGTGATCTCGGTGACGGCGCGCTCGAACGCGGCTTCGGTCGCCGCTGACGTCTTCTGCACGCCGCTGATCTTGCGGACGTATTGACGAGCTCCTGCCTCGATCTCCTCGGCGGTCGCCGCTGGTTCGAGTCCGCGCAGCGTGGTGATGTTGCGGCACATCAGTCGACCAGCAACGTGTCGGCGTCGGGCAGCGCCTCGACGTACTTTCGAGCGACCCAGCAGATCGGGTCGATCCGCAGGCCGTTGGTGCGCAGATCGTCGACCACACCCGCCATCAGCATCGTGGAGTACCCGTGACCGCGGTGGTCGACGGGCGTCTCAACGTGGGGCACGGTCACCACGCCGTCGACCTGCGAGAACGTCGCGAACGACAACAGCTCCTCGCCGCCATGCAACTCGTATTGAGCACGATCGTCACGTCGGCTGACGTGGAGATCACCGGATTGTCTCGATGACGTCATGAGTGAGAGTGTCGCGCATCGGTCCGGCATTCCGACCGCTCGACGAATGTGGCAGCATCCGGCGATGAGCGAGACGTTCGACATCGAGGCCCGGTACCTGTTCGCCCAACGGTCGTACGTCGAGCTCGCTCGCACGCTGTCGACCGACGACTGGTCGACCTCGATGCCGTGCACCCCGGAGTGGACCGTGCGCGATGCGTTGTCGCACGTGGCGGGGATCCCCGACGACGCGCTCGCGGGGCGGATGGATGGCGCCCCGGGGGAGGCCTGGACGGCAGCACAGATCGAACGAAACCGATCGTTGCCGGCCGACGAACTCCTCGACCGATGGGACGCGCAGACACCGGAGTTCGCTCGTGTGATCCAACAGATGGGGCAGTGGCGCCCACCGTTCGACTGCCACACCCATGAACACGACATCCGCCAGGCGCTCGGGCGGCCGGGCGATCAGCGCTCGCCGATCATCGAGGCGCTGGCGCTCGACCTCGTCGAGCTGGCCGACTGTCCGGTGTCGCTGACCGTCGAGTTGTCCGATGGACGCACCGTTCGCAGCGGCCCGACGGAATCTGCGCCGGTCGTGACGCTCTCGGGTATCTCGGCGTTCGACGCCTTTCGTTCCCGCCCGGGCCGCCGCAGCCGCGACCAAGTTCGCGGGTGGGACTGGACCGGCAACGATGAGGACATCGACGCCGTGGTCGATCGGTGGTTCATCTTCGGCCCGGCCACCACCTCGATCATCGAGTGACCCGGCCCGCCCAAACCCGAAATTCGAGCGACCCGGCCCACCCCCAAACCCGATCATCGAGCGACCCGGCCCGCCCAAACCCGAAATTCGGAGCGAATCTTGCGCTCAGCGCAACAGGCACCCCGAATTTCGGGTCTTTTCGGGAGCCGCGGATCAGGCGGGGGTTTCGAGGGCGTGTTCGAAGTCGGCGATGAGGTCGGCGCAGTCCTCGAGCCCGACCGACACCCGCAGGAGACCGTCGGTCACCCCCGTCGCCACTTGTTCGGCGGGGGTCAAGCTGGCATGCGTGGACGTCGCCGGATGACACACGAGCGTCTCGGGCCCACCGAGTGACGTCGCGACGCGGGCGGTGCACAGCCGACTCAGGAACGCTGCGGCCGTGTCTCGATCGGCCACCTCGAACGACAGCACCGTGCCGTACTGGCGCAGTTGCTTGGTCGCCAGGCCGTGTTGGGGGTGCTCACTCAGGCCGGGGTAGTGGACCGCACGAACCTCCGGGTGATCGGCGAGCGTGATCGCGATCGACCGTGCCGATTCGTTCTGCTGGCGGGTCCGCACCCCGAGCGTGCGGATGCCGCGGAGCGCATTGAGCGCGTCGAACGGCGACGGCGTGGCGCCGTGGAGCACCGAGTAGGCCCAGATCTCCGCGAGCAGGTCGGCCTCACCCGAGATGACGCCGAGCGTGGCGTCATTGTGTCCGGCGATGCCCTTCGTCGCGGAATGCAGCGCGATGTCGACGCCGTGAGCGAGCGGCTGCTGGCCGAGCGGTGTGGAGAACGTGGAGTCGACCACCGTGAACGGGCCGCGGATCGAACCGAGCTCGTCGAGGTCGGCCAGCTCGAGCCGCGGGTTCGACGGCGACTCGGCGAGCACGAGCATCGTGCGGCCGGGCTCGACCGCTGCGGCGAACGCGCCGGGAGTCGCGACATCGACGAACGTCGTGTCGATGCCCATCCGACGACACGGACCCTGCAGAAAGGCGAGCGTGCCGGCGTACAACTGGCGCTGGGCGACGATGTGGCTCCCGGTCGAACAGAGCGCGAACACCGTCGAGGCGACCGCCCCCATGCCCGACGCGAACGCCAGTGACTCCTCGGCGCCCTCGAGCTTCGCCATCGCCTGTTCGAATGAGCGCACGGTCGGGTTCGAATACCGGCTGTAGAAGTCGCCGTGACGCACCGAGGTGGCGCGTCGGTGTGCATCCTCGAGACCCTCGGACTCCCAGGTGCTCGACGCCCAGAGTGCGGGCGCCAACGACGATCCGCTCGCCTCGCGCCCTGCGGTGATCGCCAGCGTCTCGGGCGCCACGTCGGGCGAAGGTCCGTCATTCGACATGGCCGACCACGGTATCCGCTCACACCGCGAGCAACCCCACGAGATCGCTGTTCACGATGTGCCCGGCGCAACGTTGCCAGGTCAGTCGGCGAGTTCGGCGATCACCGTGTCGTGGAGCAGGCGGTTCGTGCTGATCGCCGTGTTGTGCAGGTGGGTCGACACGCCGAAACGATCTGTCAGGCTGCCACCGGCCGCCTCGACGATCGGTTTCACCGCGGCGATGTCGTACGGCGCCACACCGACCGCATCGACGGCGACGTCCATCGCCCCCTCGGCCACGAGCATGTGCTGCCAGAAGTCGCCGATCCCGCGCGATCGACGGGCGCGCTGCTGCAGCCGCAGGAGCGCCGGGGTGAGACCGAGCGCATCCCATCCAGCGTTGTGGGTGATGCTCACCTGCGCCTCGCTCAGATCGTCGACGATCGACACGACGATCGGGCGCTCGTCGCCGAACACCGAGACGGTCGCGCCGAGCCCGAGTCCGCCCCACCACCGTCGTCCGAGTGCAGGTGCCGACACGACCCCCAGCACCGCGCCGCGGTCGGCGTGCACGAGTGCGATCAGTGTCGCCCAGATCGGGATGCCGCGAACGAAACCCGACGTCCCGTCGATCGGATCGATCACCCACTGCCACGGTGACTCGAGTACTCCCCGGGGACCGTGTTCCTCCCCGAACGCGCCGTGTTGCGGGCGCTCGTGGAGCAGTCGGTCGACGATCAGGGTCTCCGCCCGCCGGTCGATCTCGGTGACCTCGGTGCGATTACGTTTCCAATCGACGTCGAAGTCGGCTTCGTGGAAGTGCGGGAGGGTGAACGCGTCGGCAGCATCGGCGACGTCGAGCGCCAGCGCGAGCTCGTGATCGAGTGCTCCGATGATCCGGTCGGTGTCGTCGAGGCTCATCGTGCACCGTCCGTCGTGGAGGGGAACGTCGCCGTCCGCTTCTCGCGGAGGGCCGCGAGGCCTTCGGCGGCATCCGGACCGAGGAAGTTGATCATCTCGTAGGCCAGTGACGCCTCGAAATTGGGGAGCGCCTGCCGCAGCCAGTGGTTGAGCGCGCGTTTGGTCATGCGCGTCGCGTCAACCGGTCCCGCTGCCAGCTTCTCGGCGACACGAAGCGCCGTCGGCAACACCTCGGCGCCTGGCACAGCCTTCGACACGAGCCCGATCCGTTCGGCCTCCCGACCGTCGAGGAAGTCGGCGGTCAGCAGGTAGTACTTCGCCTTCGCCATCCCGCACAACAACGGCCAGATCGCCACGGCGTGGTCGCCGCCGGCGACGCCGAGGCGGATGTGGCCGTCGGTCAGTCGGGCATCCTCGTCGATCACGCTGATGTCGGCCATCAGTGCCACGGCGAGTCCGGCGCCCACGGCAACACCGTTGATCGCGGAGACGACCGGTGTGTCGCAGTCGATCATCGTGCGCACGATGTCGCCGGCCTCCTTCATCACGCGGATCGTCTGGGTGTAGTCACCGACCTGCTCCGCGATCCAGTCGAGGTCGCCGCCGGCCGAGAACGCTCGACCTGCCCCGGTGACCACGACGGCGCGCACCGACGGGTCGTCGTCGATCGTTCGGAACACGCGCGACAGCTGCAGGTGCATGTCGGCGCCGGTGGCATTCAATCGGTCCGGGTCGTCGAGGATGACGAGGAGGACCCCATCGCTCGGGCGCTCGAATCGCAGGTGCGTATATGCGCCATACCGGTCGTCGGGGGAGTTGTCCGTCACGTCCGAAACCCTACGCACCCGAGATGCGCGGTCAGCCGTTGCGTCCCGTGGTGGCGAACCTGTCAGTCGGGTCAATCGCCGCGGACGGCTGCGACGACACCGTCGACATCGAGGCCGAACCGCGAGAGGATCGCGCTCGACTTCGGGTCGTGCGGGATGAACTTGGTGGGGAGGCCGAGGATGCTGACCTCGGTGGCGGTCCGCAGCGCATCCACCGCGTCGCCGACCGACATGCCGATCCCGCCGTCTCGGATCCCGTCCTCGATCGTCACGAGGCGGGCATGGGTCGCAGCGTCAGCGACCATGTCGGGGTCGAGCGGCGCGCAGCAACGCGCATCCCACACCGTGACCTCGACACCGTCGGCGGCCAGGGTCTCGGCAGCCTTCTCGGCGACTTCGAGCATCTTGCCGATGGCGACGATGCACGCTCCCGACCCCGATCGAACCTTGCGAGCGGCCAGGCCCGAGCCGACTTCGCTCTCGGTCACCTGGCGCGCCGCGCCGCGCGGGTACCGGATCGCGATCGGACCGGATTCGACCAGGCCGACCGCATCGTGCAGCATCTGTGCCAGCTCCTGCGCGCTCGATGGAGCGAGGACGCGCATGCCCGGCACCTTCGAGAGCAACGCCATGTCATACACGCCGTGATGGCTCGCGCCGTCTGGCCCGGTGACGCCGGCCCGGTCGAGGCAGAAGATCACGGGCAGTCGATGGAGGGCGACGTCGTACACGACCTGATCCCATGCCCGGTTGAGGAAGGTCGAGTAGACCGCGACGATCGGTCGCAGACCGCCCATCGCCATGCCGGCCGCGCCGGTGACGGCGTGCTGCTCGGCGATGCCCACGTCGAAGAACCGGTCGGGGAAGCGATCTTGGAACGGCAGCAGGCCGGTCGGGCCGGGCATGGCGGCCGTGATCGCGACGATGCGTTCGTCGGCGTCGGCCTCCTTGACGATCGCTTCGGCGAACGCCTGCGTGTAGCCCGTCGCCACCGCCTTGGGTGGCCCGATGAGCGGGTCGAACACGGGAGCGTCGTGCAGGTGCTTCTCGTCGTCGTCCTCGGCCGGTGAGTAGCCGCGGCCCTTCTGCGTGAGCACATGGACGAGGATCGGGCCGTCGGCCGAGAGCTCGATCGCGTTGTGGAGAGCGTGCTCCATCTCCTCGATGTTGTGGCCGTCGAACGGACCCACGTACCGGACGCCGAGCGCCTCGAAGAACGATGGCGGTTGCAGGAACTCGCGCACGCCCGCCTTGAACGCCTCCATCGCAGAGCCGGCCTGGTGGCCGACCACCGGCAGGTTCTGGAGGAAGTCCTCGATTCGCCGTTGCCGGCGGACGTAGACC
The DNA here is from genome assembly GCA_024643255.1 of Ilumatobacteraceae bacterium. Lineage (GTDB taxonomy): Bacteria > Actinomycetota > Acidimicrobiia > Acidimicrobiales > Ilumatobacteraceae > Sva-07. The sequence goes on along the minus strand of JAHENF010000021.1, from coordinate 15,402 downwards.
GGATTGAGCCGGATGTCGGTCAGCGCGTGCGAGAGCCGCTCGGTCAACACATCGGTGACGCTGGGGTGGTTGGCGCGTTCGTCGCGACTCTGCACGCTCGCCGAGAGCATCGACACGGTGGGGGCATAGGAGCGGCCGTTGTCGTTGAGCACGACGATGACGCGCTTGGCGCCGTGGCCGATGTTGTTGATCGCCTCGTAGGCCATCCCCCCGGTCATCGAGCCGTCGCCGAGCACCGCGACGATGTGTCGGTGGTCGTCGGTGCCGAGATCGCGGGCGACCGCCATGCCATACGCGTACGACAGGATCGTCGACGCATGGCTGTTCTCGACGTAGTCGTGCTCGGATTCCTCGCGGCTCGGGTAGCCCGACAATCCGCCCTGCTGACGGAGCTGCTCGAACTGTCGTTGGCGGCCCGTGACGATCTTGTGGATGTAGGCCTGGTGGCCGGTGTCCCACAGGATCGCGTCGGTCGGTGAGTCGAAGACGCGGTGGAGTGCGAGCGTGAGTTCGACGGCGCCGAGGTTCGAGCCGAGATGGCCGCCGGTGTCCGACACGGCCGACACGACGAAGTCGCGGATCTCGCCGGCGAGATCGTCGAGTTCGGCGTACGACAGATCCCGCAGGTCAGCGGGTTGGCGGACTCGCTCCAAGTACATGCAGCTCCGACGCTATCTCCACTGCCGAGTCCGTGCGTGACGGGCCCGTACAGTCGGTGCATGGCTCTCCCCGATGGTTCCCCGTTCGATCTGACCGGTCATGTCGCCCTCGTGACGGGTGGCAACGGGGGGATCGGGCTCGGGATGGCGGACGCCTTGGCGGCCCACGGCGCAGATGTCGCGATCTGGGGGACGAATCCCGACAAGAACGATGCGGCGATCGAACGCCTCGGACGCCACGACGTGGAGTTGCTGTCGATCGTGTGCGACGTCGGTGATGAGGATGCCGTGGTCCAGGCGATGGCCGACACGGTCGGCGAACTGGGGCGGATCGACTCGTGTTTCGTCAACGCGGGCGTCGGCGGCCAGGCCCCGAGCTTCATCGGCATGACGTCGGAGGAGTGGCGGCGTGTGATGCGGGTGAATCTCGACGGTGCGTTCTTCACCGCGCGCGAGGCGGCTCGACACATGGTCGAGCGCTCCGAGGACGGCGACGAGTCAGGTGGCTCGATCGTGTTCACCACATCGGGTTCGGCGTTCTTCGGGCAGCAGTCCGGCCAGCACTACGGTGCCTCGAAGGCTGGTGTCAACTCGATGATGAAGGCGATCGCGGTGCAGCACGCTCGCCACGGCGTCCGCTGCAATTCGGTCCTGCCCGGCTGGATCGAGAGCGACATGACCGCTGGGGCGTTCCAGTGGGACCGCTTCGTCGACAAGGTGCTCCCTCGCGTGCCGGCGCGCCGTTGGGGCGTGCCTGCTGACTTCGGCGGCCTGGCCGTCTACCTCGCCAGTCCGGCGTCGAGCTACCACACCGGCGACGTCATCACGATCGACGGCGGCTACCACTCCTTCTGACCCGCCCCACCCCCTCGACCCCCGACACACCACCCGAAATTCGGAGCGGATGTTGCGCTGAGCGCAACCCCGGCTCCGAATTTCGGGTGGTGTGTCTTGGGGGTTGGGTCGCGGTGGTGTCAGGTCGGGGGGCCGGCGAGGACTCGGGCGCGGTGTTGGTCGAACGGGGTGTTCGGGTCGTCGAGCGAGTCGATCCACCAGGTCATCCCGACGTCGGCGAGACGGTTGATCCTGTCGGTCGTCTCGGCGTCGGTGACCGCCGGGCTGCGGTCGATGAAACAGGCGTCGAACGACTCGGGAGCGCCCGACTGTGCCCGGTAGCCGCGAACCGCTGCCACACAGTCGGCGAACTCCTCGACCGACAGGTACCCGCCGGCCCTGGCAACCGGCCACACCCCGTCGAACCGTGCGGCTCGCCGAAACGGTGCGGTTCCCGGCCAGCCGCCTGCGACCCACACCGGGATCCGCCCGTTGGTCGGCTTCGGCTGGAACTGCACGTCGTCGATCGTCACGTGCGTACCCCGAACGGTCACCGGCTCGCCCGACCAGAGGAGCGTGAGCGCGTCCAACGACTCGTCGAGGATCTGCGCGCGTCGCCGGGCATCGGCATCCTCTCCGAATCTCGTGAACTCGTCGTCGGGTGCACCGAGGCCGACGCCGAAGCGAAGTCGGCCCTGCGAGAGCAGATCGAGCGTGACGGTCTGACGGGCGACGACCGAGACGCGCCGTCGTGCGAGCGGCGTCACCATCGGGCCGAGCACGATTCGTTCGGTGGCGGCGGCGACCGCGGCAAGCGCCACCCACGGATCGACCATCGGCTGCCACGGTTGGCGACGGATGACGTGATCCCACAGGAAGAATCCGTCCCATCCGGCGCGCTCGGCATCGGCTGCGAGGGTGGCCAGCCGGGTCGGGTCGGCGAAATCGCCCCCATTGGGGACTCCGAGTCCGAACCGCACGACCGGGTCATCCGACATGGTGGGCCGCCGCCTTTCGGTAGATCGACACGTGCTGCGCGCTGTCGTCGGTGAACGGTTCGCCGGACATGTCGCCCGAACGCTCCGCGAGGGACAGGCCGGCGTCGGCGGCCATCGCGTCGAGCTGTGCGGGCGTCGCCCAACGGATCGCCCACGGCCGCAGGCGCACGCCGCCCGATTCCGTGAATTGGACGAACTGGCCTTCGGCGCGTTGTCGCTGCGGATCGTCGAGGGAGACCGACAGCACGACGTGGTCGACGCTCAGCGACCGCACGGAGACGTCGGAGGTGGGGCCGTTCGGGCGTCGGCCGTCGGGCACGAATGCCTCCACGACGAATGCGCCGCCGGGCCGCAGACGATCGGAGACCTCCGCGAAACAGCGTCGCTGGGCTGCTTCGTCGAGCAGGTTGAAGATCGTGTTGTAGGCGACCAGTACCGCGTCGAACGGCCCGTCGGGCAGGTCGTCGACCATGTCGCCGCGGATCGGTGTGACGACTCCGGCGATGTCGCGTGCATCGAGCCGCTCGAGCATGGCCTCGCTGCTGTCGACGCCGACCACGTGCAATCCTGCAGCGGCCATCGGCATGGCCAACCGGCCGGTTCCCACTCCGAGTTCGAGCACCCGGCCGCTTGGGCCTGCCAGCGACAGCATGCGGGCGACGGTTGCGTCGACGTCGGTGACGTCGGCGTACCAGTCGTCGTACACGTCGGCGAACCCGTCGCCGTACGAACGATCGTCGTAGCCCTCCATCGACGTGAGGCTAGGACCTGCTGCAGGTGTCTGGCCCCGACGGCCGGGCCGGCCGGTGCGATGGATGCTCAGCGGTAGCGTGGGATGGGTGACCGAACCGGCGATCACCTATCTCGACCACGCCGCATCGACGCCGATGCGTGCGGAAGCGATCGAGGCGATGATGCCGTATCTCGCCGAGTCCTACGCGAACCCGTCGGGGTCACATCGGTTCGCACGCCGGGCCCGCCAGGCGATCGACGAATCCCGCGACACCGTCGCCGCCGTGGTGGGCTGTCGGCCCAACGAAGTGGTGTTCACCGGGTGTGGCACCGAAAGCGACAACATGGCGGTCGGCGGAGCCGTCTCGCGACTCGGGGGCACGGCGGTGTGTCCGGCCGTCGAGCACCATGCCGTGCTGCACGTCGTCGAGCGGCTCGGCGGTGTCGTCGTCGGCGTCGACAACGCCGGCAGTGTCGACCTCGACCAGCTCGTCGCGACGCTCGACGCCGAGCCCGACGTTGCGATCGTCAGCGTCATGGCGGTCAACAACGAGGTCGGCACGATCACCGACATCGCCGAGGTGTCACGCGTCGTGCGGCGGCACGCGCCCGGTGCCCTCCTGCATACCGATGCAGTTCAGGCGGCCTGCTGGCTCGACCTGCACACGGTGACCCCCCACGTCGACCTGCTGTCGCTCAGCGCCCACAAGTTCGGTGGTCCGAAGGGTGTCGGCGTGCTCATCGAGCGTGGCGGCCCGCGCGTCGATCCCCTGATCATCGGCGGCGGCCAGGAACGCGAACGGCGCAGCGGTACCCAGAACACCGCCGGCATCGTCGCGACCGCCACCGCACTGCAGCTCACCGACGCCGAGCGTGACACCGAAGCGGTCCGCCTTGCCGGACTCCGCGATCGTCTGGTGGCCGAGCTCCAACATCGACTCGACGGCGTCATCGAGACCGTCGCCCCCGACCGCAAGGTCGCCGGCTCCGGGCACGTCTGCATCACCGGTGTCGAGTCCGAGGCGCTGCTCTATCTGCTCGACGAGGCCGACGTCTGTGCCTCGGCGGCCTCGGCATGTGCGAGCGGGGCGATGGAGCCCTCGCATGTCCTCGCCGCGATGGGCGTCGAGCGGGCGACCGCCCTCGGCGCATTGCGGCTGACACTCGGCCACACCACCACCGAGGCCGACATCGACCGGGCGATCGAGGTGCTGGTGCCAGCAGTGGAACGGCTCCGACGATGAAGATCATGTGCGCGATGAGTGGAGGCGTCGATTCATCGGTTGCCGCGCTCCTGCTGCAGAGGGCCGGTCACGACGTCGTCGGCGTCACCATGAAGCTCTGGGGTGGCGACAGCGACACCGGCTGCTGCTCGATCTCCGACGTCGACGATGCCCGCCGGGTCGCGCAGCAGCTCGGCATCGACCATCTCGTGTTCAACTTCGGCGACGACTTCGACGAACACGTCGTCACGCCCTACATCGAGGCTCACCGACGAGGTGTCACCCCGAATCCGTGCATCGAGTGCAACCGCTCCGTCAAGTTCGCCCGTCTCGCCGAGCGTGCCGATCTGCTCGGGTTCGACGCCGTCGCCACCGGTCACCATGCCAACATCGGCCGCACCGCAGCCGGCCGCTACACCCTCGAGCGGGGTGCCGACCCGGCGAAGGACCAGAGCTATGTGGTTCACATGCTCGACCAGGCGCAACTCGCGCGCACCATGTTCCCCGTCGGTGGGCTGCAGAAGTCCGACGTGCGCGCGCTCGCCGCATCGATCGACCTGCGCACCGCCGACAAGCCCGACAGCCAGGACGTGTGCTTCATCACCTCCACCGGTGGGCGAACGGCATTCCTCGGTGACCGGATCCCGTTTCGGCCGGGCGTCGTCGTCGACACGTCGGGCGAACGTGTGGGGGAGGTCGACTCGGTCGAACTCGTCACGATCGGCCAACGCAAGGGACTCGGTCTGCCCGGCGGAGGTCCCAAGCGCTACGTCGTCGATGTCGACAACGCCGCCGCCACCGTCACGGTCGGTGCGGATGCCGACCTGCTCCGGGCGGACCTCGTCGTCGACGCCGTCTCATGGGTCGACGAACCGGTCGTCGGCCCGGTACGTGTCCAGTGCAGCGCACACGGCGAACCCCGACTGGCCACGATCACATCCGGCGGTGACGGAGCGGTCACCGTGACGTGGTCCGAGCCACAGCGACGAATCGCGCCCGGACAGAGTGTCGTGTTCTACGACGGCACCGACACCTGCGTGCTCGGTGGCGGCATCTGTCGCTGACCCGTTTGTCACCGACCGCGGTCAGGCGACGGGGAGACCGCGCCGGCGGGCCGCTCGAAGCACCGCGCCCGGGCGGCTGGGCGTCACGAGGAAGGCGGTCAGATGGATCGCTCGACCGTTGGGATCCGCCGGTGTGAACGCGAAGACCGCAGTGACCGACTCGGTCGTGACGACCTCGATCGCGTAGCCGCTCGCCGGGCCGGTGAGATCCGCGGCCTGTGTGTCGGCGGGTGCCAACGCGATGTGCGCGAGCTGGGCGGTCCGTAGCGGCAGTACATCGGCGAGCACGACGGGATCACGCAGGACGATGCCCGCCGGAACCAGCACGAACCACCGCTGGGACAGGCGATGCCACCGTGGGACGAGGAAGACACCGCCGCCGACGGCGATGATCAGCACGACGCTGCCGATGATCCACTGATGGGCGGCGACCAACAGCGGTCCGGCGACGAGTGCCGGCGCCCAGACCAGCCAGGTGAGCACGGCGGCGGTGCCGGCGGCGACCGGCATGCGCAACGGAAATCGCTCCTCGTCGCCGTACGCGGAGGCCTGGACGAACTGACGGCCGAATTCGGCCGCGGACATCGCGCCGACGGTGACGATCGAGGCGACGCCCAGCCCGAGCAGGTCGACCGCCGGTGCCCCGCCGATCGCGGCGGCGCCGGTTGTGACGAGCGCGAGTGGCGTGCCGACCCTCACGGCGGTCAGCGATCGCACCGACGCGATCGCGAGGGCAAGCGCGAGCCCCGCCCAGACCAGCCATCCGCCGATCGCCGTCGTCCAGACGACGGCAGCGCTGCGCCCCTCGACCGCTGCCTGCACCGCCGACCCTCCGACCACGGCGACGACGATCCAGCCCGCCCGAGCGATCCATGGCACCAACCGGGCCGCATCGCCGATCGCCGAACGGCTCGCAGCGATGTCGGAGCGTTGGTCAGGTGTCGCCGGCATCTCACCATGTTGCCGCGGAAGTCGATTGAACACGACGTGGGGTTCGATCACTCCGACTGCCAATTCGGTCGATCGGCCGGCCGCGTGGGACCATGAATGGGTCCCGGGAATCCACTCACCGGGGTGGCACAGTGGTAGCGACGACGGGAGGTGACGACATGACCAGCATCCGGCCGAATGCCCCAGGACGCGCCACGATGTCCTCACCGTTCGCCGACGGTGCAGTCGTCGGCTGCGGGAGCCTGCCACACCGTGATCCGGACGCCGCTGCGGCCTTCGCCATCGGCGAGTTCGGCATCGCCACCATCCCGAGCCTGCCGAGTCGTTCACTCGCCGAGACGATGCTCGGGCAGGCCACGGCAGGTCGGCCCGGTCTGGGGCTCGACGATCACGGGATGCTCGAGATCGCCGACCGCAACGCCCCAGGCCTGGCCTCGAACGACGTCGCCACCGGAGCGCTCGTCGACAGTGAAGGGTTTGCCGGTTTCCGTGCATTCCTCGACCTGGCCGGCAAGATCCGACTCGACGGGAGCGCAGTGAAGTGGCAGTTCGTCGGCCCGGTGACGCTCGGTGTCGCGTTGGAACGGGCCGGACTCGATCGCCGAGCCGCGTTCGACCTCGCTTCCGCCATGGTCCGCTCGTCGCTGATCGAGTTGTCGCGAGTGGTGACCACCGCGCTGCCGAACTCGCCACAGATGGTGATCCTCGACGAGCCCTGGCTCAACGAGCTCATGTCGCCCGGTTTCCCGATCCCGCCCGATGAGGCGATCGATCGGATGTCGAGTGCGATGGCGGCGCTCCCGTCGACGACGCTCACCGGCATCCATTGTTGTGCGCCGTGCGATGTGGCCACGTTGCTGGCCTCGGGCCCCGGCGTGATCTCGGTCCCCGTGTCGCCTGCGCTGCTCGACTGGGCCGGATACCTGACGCGGTTCATCGACGAAGGCGGCATCGTCGCCTGGGGGGTCGTGCCGACCGGCGGACCGATCGGTTCTCAGGCCGATCGGCCGTGGCGCGAGCTGAGCGATCTCTGGTGTGGACTCGTCCAACGGGGCTGCGATCCGGTGCAGCTGCGTCGACGCAGCCTGGTCAGCCCGCAGTGTGGTCTCGCCTCGCACTCGGTCTCGGTCGCCCGCGGGATCGCCCGCCTCACCGGGGAGGTCGGCAAACGCGTCAGCGACCAGTCGTCGGCGACCCGGTTCGCACTCGGCGCCTGATCGCGGCGATCGGGCAGCCGGCTGCGACGCCGTAACCTCACCAGACGATGACTCCGAACGAAGTCGGCAGCGATCCCGCGTCTCGTGCCGAAGCGCTGCGCGCCGAGATCGCACACCACAACGAGCGCTACCACACGCTCGACGATCCCGAGATCAGCGACGCCGACTACGACGCACTCGTTCGCGAGCTGCGCCGGATCGAAGCCGATCATCCGGAACTCGCCGACGAGTCGTCACCGACACAGCAGGTGGGCGGAGCGATCAACACGACGTTCTCGTCGGTGACGCATCGCGTCGCCATGATGAGTCTCGACAACGCCATGGACGGCGACGAACTGCGCGCGTGGGCCGACCGTGTCGTGAAGGGCCTCGACGGCGAGACGCCGACGTTCGTCTGCGAGCTCAAGTTCGACGGCCTTGCGATCAGCTTGCGGTACGAGGAGGGCCGGTTCGTCCAGGCCGCCACCCGGGGTGACGGACGCATGGGTGAAGACGTCACGGCGAACGTGGCGACGATCGCGGACGTTCCCGACCAACTCGTCGCCGGTCAGGGCGTCGATGCGGTTCCGTCGGTGTTCGAGATGCGCGGCGAGGTCTACATGACTCGATCGAGTTTCGATCAGCTGAACGCGAGAGCGATCGAGGCCGGCGAGAAGGCGTTCGTCAACCCGAGGAACTCGGCGGCCGGCAGCCTCCGCCAGAAGGACCCGTCGGTGACGGCGAGTCGCAAGCTCTCGTTCTGGGGCTACCAGCTCGGCGAGGTCGTCGGTGGGCCGGAGTTCACCAGCCACGTCGCCGCGCTCGAGTACGCCGCAGCGTTGGGATTCCGCATCAACGATCACCTCCGTTCGTTCGCGACGATCGAGGAGGTCGCGGCCCACTGCGCGTACTGGCAAGAGCATCGGCACGACCTCGACTACGAGATCGACGGCGTGGTCGTGAAGGTCGATGGCACGGCCCAACGCGACCGTCTCGGCGTGACGTCGCGGGCGCCGCGCTGGGCGATCGCGTTCAAGTTCCCGCCCGAGGAGCGCACGACCAAGCTGCTCGACATCATGGTCTCGGTGGGCCGAACCGGCCGCGCGACACCGTTCGCCGTGCTCGAACCGGTCTTCGTCGGCGGGTCGACCGTGGGGATGGCCACACTCCACAACCAGGACCAGGTGGCGGTCAAGGACGTGCGTCCCGGCGACACCGTGGTGGTTCGCAAGGCCGGCGACGTGATCCCCGAAGTGGTCGGTCCTGTGCTCTCGCTACGGCCCGCCGACAGTGAGCCGTGGGTCTTCCCCACGCACTGTCCGCGATGCGCCAACCCGTTGGTTCGACCCGATGGGGAGGCCGACACCAGGTGTGTGGCGCCGGACTGTCCGGCCCAACGCGACCAGAAGATCGCGTACTTCGCGTCGCGTGGAGCGATGGACATCGAAGGCCTCGGCGAGCAGATGGTCGAGAAGCTCACCGCGTCCGACCTCGTCCACGATCCGGCCGATCTCTATTCGTTGACCGTCGAGCAGCTGGTGGAACTCGAGCGCATCGGGCCGACGAGTGCCCGGAACCTGGTCGCCGAGATCGAGGTCTCCAAGGCGCGGCCGCTGCCCAAGCTGCTGACGGCTCTCGGTGTGCGCCACCTCGGTCCGGCAGCATCGCTGGCACTCACCAACGAGTTCCACACGCTCGATGCGATCATGTCGAAGTCGGTGGAGGAGCTCGCGGCCGTCGAGGGCGTCGGTGAGGTCATCGCGAACACGATCGTGACCTGGTTCTCGCAGGAGGCGAACCGCGCCTACATCGAGCGTCTCCGATCCGCCGGAGTCGGCTTCGGAGACCCGCAAGCGGCCGCCGCTGCGGCCGCAGCGCGCGCCACGATCCCACAGACGCTCGAGGGGCGCGCCGTGGTCGTCACCGGGACGCTGGCGGGCTACAACCGTGAGGCGGCAGAGGAGGCGATCACGTCACGCGGCGGCAAGAGCCCCGGAAGTGTGAGCAAGAAGACCTTCGCCGTCGTGGTGGGCGATTCACCGGGGGCCAGCAAGCTCACCAAGGCCGAGTCGCTCGGCGTGCCGATCCTCGACGAAGCCGGATTCGAGCACCTGCTCGCCACCGGCGACCTGCCGTGATCGAGGCTCAGATGACCTCGAAGGTCCACGTGTAGGTGCTGGCCTGTTCGGGGCCGTCCTCGATGCGCCAGAAGAACACCGTGACCTCGTGCTTGCCCTCCGAGAGCGTCTCGACGAGGGCGCCTTCGACCGGCTGGAACGAGATGACCGCGTTGCCGGGGTCGAACACCGCGGTCGTCGGCAGGTCGATCTGTTCGCCGGGCTGTGCCTGGACGTTCGGGTCGACGTCGGATTGACCGATGACCGTGGTGGGCAGCTCGACGCCGTCGACGACGAGCCGGGCCTCGTAGCCGGGAATCAGGTCGACGACGATCTGGTCCTGCTGGAGCACCTGTACGGCGTTCTCGACCGGTTGCACCGATTCGATCGCTTCGGGTCGGTCGATCCCGTCCGACCCGGTGATCGCGGACGTGAACCCGTAGATGATCAGGACGAGTCCACATGCGATGACCAGGCTGGCGATGAACAGGCCGCGATCGAACGTGCGCTTGGGGCGCCCGTCCCGGGCGACGGCATCGGGCTCGTGATCAGGCGTCTCGTCGGCGGCGGTCACGGTGTCGTCGACGGCGATGTCGTGTTGCTCGCTCACCCCTCCATGATGCCTGCCGTCAGGGCAAGATGCGCAGGCGGTAGCGTTTCGACGCTGTGAACGACCAGATGCCGCAACGCGCCGAAGACGGAGGCGACCCCTTCGACGGCCGCATGATCGCCGGCAGGTACCGCATCGAGGCGATGGTTTCGTCAGGGGCCAACACGATCATCTTCGAGGCGATCGACGTTCGTGACGACATTCCCGTCACGTTGAAGGTCGTGCGCCCGGAACGTGCCCTGCACGCCACGTTCCGTGACGATTTCCGTCGCCAGGTCGAGATCGCGATGTCGCTCTCGCACCCCAACATCGCGAAGGTGCTCGACTGGGGCGAAGTCGACATGTCCGGCGAGACCACGGTGTTCTGGGTGGTCGAGTACCTCGGTGGCGGCAGCTTGCGCGATCTGTTCGACCGGGGCCGCCTGCTCGAGCCGTCGCAGGCCCTCGTCGTCGGCCTCGAAGCCTGTCGGGCGCTCGAATCAGCGCACGCTCGAGGCGTCGTCCACACCGAGTTGACCCCGTCGAAGCTCGTCTTCGGCGATGATGCCCGGCTCCGGATCGTCGACTTCGCGATGGCCGAGCTGCTGGGGGCGGAGTCGTGGGAGGAGCCGGCGACGTTGGCCACCCACGTCGCCCGCTACGCCTCACCCGAGCAGGCGCTGCGTCTCGAGGTCGACGCGAAGACCGATGTGTACGCGCTGTCGCTCTGTCTGATCGAAGCGATCACCGGCAGCGTTCCGTTCGCCGGCGATTCGACGGTGTCGACGTTGTCGGCGCGCGTCGGCAAGTTGATGCCGGTCACCGCCGACATGGGCTCGCTCGCGGCGGTGCTCGAACGAGGTGGTCGGCCCGAGGGCGAGGATCGTTGGACGGCGGTGGAATACGGCAACGCGCTGGTCCAGGCAGCCGAGAAGCTTCCACGGCCCGCCCCGATCCCGATCATGGCGTCGAGCCTGTTCGGCGCCTCGATGCTGCAGCGACAGGCCGAACGTGATCTTGCGGTCGAGGCGCCCGACGCCGCCGAGGAGGCCCTTGCGCTCGATGCCGACGAGCCCGAGATCGACGCGTCCGAGATCGACGTGGCGCCGCCGGGTGATCAGCCGGACGCGGAGCCGGGCGACGACGAGGGTGTCGGTGAACCGCTGCTGGTGATGACCGACATCGCCGACCAGCCCGCCACCGAACTCATCCCCGCCACCGAACTCGACGAGGAATCGGCCGCGGAGCCGACCGAACAGTTGCCCGCGGCCGCGGCCGCGGCTGCTGCTGCGGCCACCACGCCCGCAACGACGCAGCTCGACGTGATCGACCCGACGCCCTCGGGAACCCTGTACGACGACGAACGGAACTCGCGCCCGTGGGGCAAGTACATCGCCATCGGGCTGGTCGTACTCGTCGGCCTCGTCGCCCTCGGAGTCGCCGGTTTCCTGCTGCTGCGGACGAAGTCGTATGAGGTCCCTGACCTGGTCGGTGTCGACCAGGCAGTGGCCCTCAACGAGGTGTCCGGAAACAACTGGGTGATCGAGACGGACCGCGAGCGCAGCGATGCAGTGCCCGAGGTCGACCACGTGGTGCGCACCGAACCGGTTGCCGGCGAGATGCTCGACGAAGGCGAGACCTTCGTCATCTACGTCAGCGACGGTCCTGAACTGCGCACGATCCCGGAACTCGCGGGTGTCGCGCTCGTCGATGCCCAGGCCTCGCTGGACGATCTCCGGCTGGTGCTCGTCGAGGTCGCACCCGAGTACTCCGAGGACGTGCCTGCCGGTTCGATCATCCGGTGGCAGGTGCAGGGCAACGCATCGCTCGTCGCCGGCGCGCAGGTGCTTCCCGACACGACCATCGAGGTGACGGTCTCGCTCGGCCCCGAGCCGCGGCCGGCCCCCGACCTCACCAACCTGAACCTCGACGAGGCGACCGCGGCGCTCGACGCGATCCAACTCGTGATCGCTCGGGGTGACGACGTGTTCAGTGGCACGATCGAGAAGGGTCGTGTCGTCAGCCAGGAGCCTGCGGCCACGACGCCTGTCGAGCGTGGCGGCACCGTGACGGTGCAGCTCTCCAAGGGGCCCGACCTGGTCGCCTTCCCCGACCTGACCGGCCAGACCTACACCCAGGCACAGAAGACGCTGAAGGACGGGGGCTACACGATCAAGAGCCTGCTCGGCACGACCGAGGGCACGTTCGTCTCGGCGTCGATCGACGGCAAGGACGTCCAGGCCGGCGACACGTTCCCACGCGGCACGGGCGTCGATCTCATCTTCCTCTGACCCCGCTGCGATGAGGTTCGGGCCCAGCAGGTGGGCCGGAACCTCATCACAAGGCGGCCTTCGGCGTGTGCGATGAGTTTCCAGTGCAAGGGCTGACCGCGAATCTCATCGCAAGTAGTGTTCGGGGGTGGGTCGGCGAGCGGTGATCACGGTGCTGACGGGCGTGACCGTCGCGGTGCTCCTCGCCACGATCGCCACGTCGGGAGCTGTCCGATTCATCGACGGCGCGCCGTCGTTCGCCCGTGACCCGGCCGTCGAGAAGCCGGTCCTGACGCCCTCCACCGGGGTGATGCCCGCGGTGCCGACCGACAGGACTCGATCGGAGGTGTCGCCGATCTTCGAACTGATCGCACGAGCACTGTTCATCGCATGTCTGGTGCTCGCCGTGGGCCTCACCGCATGGTTCGTCTGGCGTCATCGCCCGAGGTTCCGCCTCCGGCGGCCTCGGCGACCGGTCTCGATCGATTTCGACGTCCTCGACGATGCGGCGGCGGCGATCACCGCTGATGCCGACGCACAGCACGCAGCACTTCGACGAGGGGCGCCGCGCAACGCGATCGTCGAATGTTGGCTGCGCCTCGAGGCCGCAGTTGTCGGCGCCGGAGTACGTCGCAATCCGGCGGACACCTCGACCGAACTCACCGAACGGGTGCTGGCGTCATACGACGTCGACCCCGAAGCGATCAGGCGGCTCGCCAACCTCTACCGGGAGGCTCGATTCTCCGACCACGCGATGAGTGAGCACTCGCGGCGCGAAGCGATCGATGCGCTCGATCTGGTTCATGCAGGGCTCCGCTCCGGACGCGACCGGGTCGTGACCACAGCGTGAGTTCGTGGGCGCGTCCGGTCTCGGCGATCGTCGGCATCACACTCACCGTCGACGTCCTGATGGTCGTCGCCGGCATGGGCCCAGACGTGATCCTCGTCGCCGTCATCGGCGTGTTCGCCGGTATCGGCGTGTGGTTCACGACCGAACTCATCGGGGCCGCCCCGGGCTCGGCCGGACCCTCGACCGCACCGACCGCACCGCCGACCCCGCGAACGAATCGACGGGTGATGCGGTTGCGTGCCGGGCTCGCCAGCGGCCGGCCCGACGGGGTCTCGTTGACGAATCTCCGCTCGAACCTCGTCGATCTGATCGACGATCAACTCGAGTGCGCGCACCACATCGACCGAGCCAAGGATCCGAACGCCGCGAGAGCGGTCCTCGGCGACGAACTGACCGCGTTCGTCGAAGATCCCGACTCCGCGCAGCTGCTCACGCAGCCACGCTCACTCACTCACATCTTGACCCTCATCGAACGGATCTGACCAGGAGGTCCCATGGAACAGCTCGGTTTTCACGACGTGTCCCGCCTCGCCCGCGAGGTCCTCGACGAAGTCGACACAGCGGTCGTCGGCAAGCGTGACGCGCTGACGCTCGTGCTCGCCGCGATCCTCGCCGGCGGTCACGTGCTCCTCGAGGACTTCCCCGGACTGGGCAAGACCCTCGCCGCTCGGTCGTTCGCACAGACGCTCGGCCTGGATTTCGCCCGCGCCCAGTTCACGCCGGACCTGCTCCCGGCCGACCTCACGGGCGCGTTCGTGTACGACCAACGCTCGGGCGAGTTCAGCTTCCGTCGAGGGCCGCTCTTCACGGGCCTCCTGCTCGCCGACGAGATCAACCGCACGCCGCCGCGAACCCAATCGGCACTCCTCGAAGCGATGCAGGAGCATCAGATCACCGTCGAGGGACAGACCTTCGTGCTCGAGCAGCCGTTCCACGTGCTCGCCACCGCGAATCCGGTCGAGTACGAGGGCACGTATCCGCTCCCCGAGGCCCAACTCGACCGGTTCATGATGCGGACCAGCTTCGGGTATCCCTCGGCCGATGACGAGTGGGACGTGCTGCAGCGGCGGATGGAGCGACGTCGGGAGGATCAGACACTGCGCCAGATCACCGACGCGCCGACGTTGCTCGCGATGCAGGCCGTCGTCGAGCGGATGACGGTCGACGAGAGCGTGGGTCGTTACTGCGTCGCACTGGCCACAGCGACGCGCACCCATCCCCACGTCATGATGGGGTCGTCGCCGCGGGGCGCGCTCGGACTCATGCTCGCGTCGCGGGCCTACGCGATCATCGCCGGACGCGACTACGTGACGCCCGAGGACGTGAAGGCGGTTGCCGAGCCCGTGCTCGCTCATCGGATCACCGTCAAACCCGAGATGTGGATGAGCCAGGTGTCGGGCCGCACCGTGGTCGAGTCGGTGCTGGCCTCTGTCGCTACACCGGCCCCGTTGGAGCCGACCTCGGAATCGTCGTGACGGTTCGCCCGTCCACAGTCGCGGCGCAGCCGCCCCAGATCGCCTGGCGGCCGACCGTGGCGTACCTGCGAACCGCGGTCGGCGCGATCGCGTTGGGGGCGTGTGCGGTGATCTGGACCCGACCCGACCTGCTCGTGATCGCCACGCCACTCGCCGTGCTGGCCGCGTGGTCGCTGCTCACGCGGCCGAGCCGTCCACCGGTCTTCCGCGACCGTCTTGGCCACGCCACGATCCGCGAGGGCGATGCGACGAACTGGCAGGCGACGCTGACAGGCGTCGACGAACTCGACCTCGCGGTGGCGGTGGTCGAACGAGCGCCGTGGGTCGACCTGCGTCCCGGCGGTGGTGTCGTCACCGCGGCGGGGGTCGATGGTTCCGCGCGGCTCGAGGTCGCGCTGCGTTCGACGCGCTGGGGCGTCCGGCCTCTGGAGCCGATCAACGTGG
>JAHENF010000060.1 GCA_024643255.1 Ilumatobacteraceae bacterium | reverse complement strand
CTCGTCGCCGTGTAGCCACGGTCGCAGGCCATCCCGGTCCTGATCGTGTCCACCGGCCCAGCCGGCGACCGGACGCAACCACCGATCCCATAGCCTCGCCCCATGCGGATCATCGTCGTCGGAGCCGGAGCGGTCGGCGGGGTCGTCGCCGCCAACCTCGCGCTGGCGGGCACCCCGGTCGTCGCCGTCGCCCGCGGCGAGCACGGCCGAGTGATGCGCGAGTCCGGGCTGCGCTACGAGTCGCCAGGCGGCACGAGAATCGTCGAACTGCCCGTCGTCACCTCGATCGGCGAGCTCGACATCACCGACGACGACGTGTTCATGCTCGGCGTCAAGAGCCAGGACACCGTCGGCGTACTGAACGACCTCCGGGCCGCCGGCGTCACCGACCAGCCGATCGTGTGCATGCAGAACGGCGTCGACAACGAGCGCCAGGCGCTGCGGCTGTTCCCGAACGTCTACGGCATCTGCGTCATGCTCCCCGCCGATCACCTCGCCCCCGGGGTCGCGCGCGTCTGGACCGCACCGAGCTCCGGGCTCCTCGACGTCGGCCGCTACCCGCACGGCGTCGACGACCTGAGCGTGCAGCTCGCCGCCACGCTCGAAGCGGCGACGTTCGGCTCGATCCCCCGTGACGACATCATGAGCTGGAAGTACCGCAAGCTGCTGATGAACCTCGGCAACGCCGTCGAAGCGGTGTGCGGCCGCGACGCACACCTCGTCGAGATGGTGAAGGCCGAAGGCGAGGCGGTGCTCGCGGCAGCGGGGATCACGGTGACCAGCGCCGAGACCGACCTGGCCCGCCGCGGCAACGCGCTCACGATCCAGCCCGTCGGCGACGACCGACACCGCGCCGGAGGATCGTCGTGGCAGAGCCTGCGCCGCGGCACCGGCACGATCGAGACCGACTACCTCACCGGCGAGATCGTGCTGCTCGGCCGACTCCACGGCGTCCCGACCCCGGCCAACCGGGCACTGCAGGAGGCCGCCGCCGAGATGGCGCGCAGCGGCGAACCGCCGGCTTCGCGGTCCGTCGACGACGTGCTCACGCGGCGAAGTGATCGAGGACGTTGGCCGTGACCCGCATCACCGCCTGGTCGGCTGCCAGACCGAACACCCAATCGGTGCTGCCGACGGTGACCACCTCACCACCGTCGGGCCCGAACGGGCGACACGTCAGCATCACGGCATTCCCGTGGCGGACGCGGGCAAGGTTGGTGGCACCGGCGTCGCCGTAGAGCCGAGTGGCGATGAACTCGGCGTCGCCCTGGTCGCTGAGCGCAGAGATCGACGCCGGGTATTCGCCGACCATCAGATTGCTCGACGGCGTGAACGCGACGATCTCGATGTCGGCGGGCAGGCCGGGATGCGGCCGCGCGACGGGCAGCTGGAGGTCGTCGAACGTCAGCGGGCAGCCGAGCGTCTCGTAGCCGACGACGCCCTCGTCGACGCCGAGGACATCTCCGTAGCCGAGCCCGGTGCCCCGCAACATCCAGTGATCCTCGCGGTACACGACGAACCCGCCGACGCCGCGCGGCGTCGCCGTGCCGAACCGGTGATAGAGCCCGAACGCCGAGCCGGCTCCGAGCAACTCCCACTCCGGTCGGCCCACGAGCGGGTCGGCCCACATGCCGGTCATCCCGGTCGGGTCACCGGCCGCGACGACCGGATCATCGAGGTGGGCGGAGTACTTGTGGCACACCATGGCGAGCCCGCCCGGGCCGTCGTCGAGGCGCACCTGCCAGAACATCGTGTTGCCCGAGAAACTGGCGAAGTTCCCACCGCTGCGAACATGGTCCTCGACCGCGCGGCGCTGCCCAGCCGACCAGTACTCGTCGTGCCCGACACTGAGCACCGTGTCGTACCCGGCGAGCGCGTCGGGATCACGCTCGAGATCGGACGACACGGCGTAGTCGAACCGGTGACCCGCTCGCTCGGCCCACTCCACGAACCGGCGGGCGTGGGTGAACCAGCCCGCCGAACCGATCGCCGCCGGGTAGTCGTGCTCGGTCCGGTAGCTCTGGAAGATCGATCCGTCGACGTCGGGTTCCTCACCCCATCGGACGGGACGCGCCTTGCGGTCGTCGCGTTCGACCTCGGGCCGGCACAGCATCCCGCGGCCGAAGGGACGAGCGTGCGACACCGTCGAGCCGCCGGTGTAGAGGCTGCGACCGCCCCACGTGTTGTAGGCGTGCCACGTGTTGGTGTCGAGCACGAGCAACGCCCGCTCCCGCGCCCGGTCGTCGGTGCGGCGCCGCACGACGAAGCAGGCATAGGCGACGTCGCGCCCGGCGGGAGCGTCCCGGGCGGTGAGGGTGACGAGGTGGAAGCCGGGTTGCCAGTCGTCGCCCACAGGGATCTCGATCGTGGTCGGCCAGCGGCATCCGGCCGAGTCGGCGTCGGGTGGCGGCTCGACGAACCGGCCGGGCACGCCGGTTGCCTCCCACCGCCGCACCCGCGTCGCACCCCACCGCTCGACGGCCACGTCGAATCGAGCACTGTGCGTCGACACGTGCAACGTGACGGTCTCCCCGGCCCGGTAGCTGAGCCGACCGCAGTAGCCCTCGATGTCGTCGTGGAACGTCTGGTCGTCGGCCATCCGCCGAACCTAGCGATCAGCCCACGACAGATCTCGAGAATTCTCGTTTCGGCCCGGCAACTCTGTCACACCCCCATGCGCATGATGGCGACATGTTGGAAGCGTCGGTCAGCGGGCGGGTTGCAGCGCTCGCGGAGGAGCTCATGGAGTGCAGCGACTCCAGCCTCGACGACCGCGTCCGTTCCCTGGAACTGGAACGCCGCAGGATCGAGGCCGAACTCGCACTCACCTCGGGCGAGATCGACCGGCGCCGCTCGTACCTCGACGACGGGCACCGCTCGCTCAAGGCCTACCTGCGCGCAACCTGCAACTACTCCGACGCCGAAGCCGCCCGAGTCGGTCGCCTCACCACCGCTGCAGCCGACGTCCCCGGCCTCGCCGAAGCGCTCCACCACGGCCACATCGGCACACCACAGGCCAACGAACTCGCCGTCGCCCACACCAACCAGCGCGTCCGCGACCAGCTGCGCGACTTCGCCCCGCACCTCTTGGAGCTGGCGGAACGACTCAGCTTCCGCGAGTTCCGCACCTGCGTGCAGCGCTTCGTGATGCTCGCCGACCTCGACGGCGCCCACCACGACCTCGACGAATCGATCCAGAACCGTCGCGCCCACGTCGTGAACCTCAACGGATCGCTGTGCCTCGACGCGGGCGGTGGCGCCCCGCTCGTCAACGTCGAGCTCGAAGCGATCTTCCGATACTTCTGCGAGCTGGAGTACGACGCCGACGTCGCCGCACGCCGCGCCGAACATGGCGACCGCGCCGACGAATACGCCCTCGCCCGCACCGCCACCCAACGCGGCTACGACGCCTTCGTGGCGATCATGCGCGGCGCGCTCGCCAATCACCGAGCGGGCCGCCCGGCACCAGCGACCGAGCCGCTGGTCAACATCCTGACGGATCACCGCACGTGGGGGCGCGTGCTCGCTGAGCGCGGCCTCGCACCCGACTCCACGCTCGCCGGCGAGCAGGTCGACCCATTCACCGGGCTGGCATCACCCGACGAGCTGCTCGCCGAACTGATGACCGACCCCGACTCACTCGGGTCACGCCGCTGCGAAACCTCCACCGGCCAGATCCTCGACCCCCACACGGTGCTGCGAGCCGCGCTCGCCGGACACATCCGTCGCGTCGTGCTCGGCGCCGACAACCTCCCGATCAACCTCGGCCGCAAGGCCCGGGTGTTCACCGGACCCGCACGACACGCCGCCAAGCTCCTGGCCGTGCAGTGCGAGCACCCCGGGTGCGGCCTGCCCGCCGAGGCGTGCGAAGTCGACCACTCCACCGAGTGGTCGGCCAACGGCCGCACCGACCAGGACAACGCCGGCGTCGAATGCGGCAGCCACAACCGGCTCAAACACCGAAAACGATGGCGCACCCGGCGCGACATCGACGGACGAACCCACACCATCCGAGCCGACGGCACGATCATGCTGCCCGTCGGCGCACGGCCACCCTTCTTCCCCGACGACGCCCCACGGAGACGGCCCATCCCGTCCGTCGTCGAGCGCACGATCGACGATTGGGTCGACAATGCCCCCTGCGACATCGAGCGTCGCTGCCGAACTCTGCGACGCACCGCCCTCTGCCACGCGATCAGCCTCGACGAACTCGACACTGAGGCGCTGGCGGCGGCTCTACACCTGTAGTACACCTAATGTGTATGATTGGTGTATGGGGAGAACTCGAACCAACATCGAGATCGATGACCAGTACGTCGAGGCGATCATGGATCGCTTCGGGGTTCGCACCAAGACCGACGCCGTCGACCTCGCGCTCCGGCACCTCGCCGGCCAACCGATGACACGCGAGGAGGCGTTGGAGATGCGCGGGAGCCACGCAATCGAGGCCGTTCCCCCGGACATCGGACCCGGCACCGAATGATCCTGGTCGACACCTCGGCGTGGGCGGAGTTCGACCGGGCGACCGCGAGCCCAGTCGACAACCGCTTGACCGAGCTGATCGCCACCACCGATGACGTCGCCGTCAGTGAACCCATCATCATGGAGGTCCTCGCTGGGGCGCGCAACGACCATCGGGAGCGGGATCTCCGTCGGCTGATGGATCGCTTCACACTGCTGCGGTTCGACGCTCCGGTCGACTTCGAGGGAGCGACGAGGATCTACCGGGCGTGTCGGAGTGCCGGTGTGACCCCGAGGGGCATGGTCGACTGCATGATCGCTGCCGTGGCGTTACGGTCCGGCGCCAGACTGCTGACCGCCGACTCGGACCTCGACCACGTCGCCCAGGTGATGGGCATCGAGCTGGACGCCGCCTGAACCGCAGGACGGATCAGCCGGCGCGCTCGACGAACGAACACAGCGCCGAGATCAGTGCCATCTCCTCCACGTCGCGAGCCCGGGTGTCGAGCAGTTCGTCGGTGCACACCAGATAGGCGAGACACCTCGCCCGGCTGATCGCCACGTTCAACCGGTTCTTGGAGAACAGGAAGTCGGCGGTGCGGGGCATGAACTCCGACGACGACGTCGTCATCGAGAACAACACCACCGCGGCCTCCTGGCCCTGGAACTTGTCGACCGTGCCGACCTCGACACTTCTCGTCGAGGGGTCGACTCGCAACGCCTCGGTGATGCAACGGCGCTGGTCGTTGTAGGGGGCGACCACCATGAAGTCCGCGACCGTCAACGGCCGGGTCTTGCCGTGCTGGTCGGTCCACGGCTGGCCGAGCAACTCCTGAACCTTGGCGACGACGATCGCCGCCTCCTCCGGCGACTCCGTCGAGCGGCCCTTGTGTTCGGCGCGCAGCCACCGCAGGCCCGTCTGCCCGGCGGCCGACTGGCCGACGCACGACTCGTGGCTGTGCAGCTTGCCGCCGTACATCACCTCGGAGATGAACCCGCACACGTCGGGATGCATCCGCCAGGTGGTCTCCAACAGCACACCGCGATCGGCCGGCACCGTCCGGTCTCCATCGAGCAGGTGCTCGAGCGCACTCGCACCCGACCCTCCCGGGTGGCTCGCCTTGACGACCTGTGCCAGCTGCTGCGGATCGCCGAGCAGGATCACGTTGGTCGCCGAGATCGTCGCCGCCACCGTGTCGGCCAGGCCGAGCTGGCCCGCCTCGTCGACCACCAACACGTCGACCGGGTTCTCCCGCATCGGTTTGCTGGCGAACAGCCATGTCGTCCCGGCCACCACGTTGAAGTCGCCGCGCGCCACGTTGGCGTTGTCGTCGACATAGCGGATACCGCGGACCGAACCCTCCTTGGCTTTGCGGACCGCGCGCAGGTTCTCTGCTTCGCCCTCCTCGGCGAACCGGTCGACCACGGCCTGCATCAGGTTGTCGATCGCCGCGTGGCTCATCGCCGTCACGCCGACGCGCAGGCCCGCGTTCACGAGCGTGCGGATCATGTGCGCACCGGTGTACGTCTTGCCGGTCCCCGGCGGCCCCTGGATCGGTACGTAGCTCCGGTCGAGCCCGGTCGCCCACGCACAGATCGCAGGCACGTCGCCGGTGAACACGCCAGCATTGCCTCCACCGGCGGGACCACGCCCCGGCACGAACGCGGGGAGATCGCGACGCAGCATCGCGTGACCGACCCGATCGGCGCGGCCGGCCAACATCTCGTCGGCCAGCTCCTCCAGCGCGGTCAGCTTCGCCCCTTCTTGGAACCACTCGTAGTGGACGAGCGACGACGGATACACCCCCGCCTCCTCGGCGCTGTCGTCCCACGTGACCGACAACTCGCCGGCGGTGACATCGATCTGCTCCAGCTTGAAGAACAACCACTCCTGCTCGTTGAGCGCGACGATCAGCTTCGAGCCCTTGTCGATGTCGACGTCGATCGGTTGCGCCGGGAACGTGAAGCGCGCCCACGGCCACTTCAACGGCTTACCGGTCTTCGCGCTGACCTGCTGCTCGAAGCCCCGGAACGTCAACCGGGTGATCGCCGACAGCGAGTCGAGCTGATCGACCTCGTCCGCGATCGACAGGCGATACGCGTCGGCGTTGACCACCTGGCGCTCACGGCGCCAGTAGCCGAGCAGGTCACCCATCAGGTGCTCGACCGTGTCGGGCCCGAACGCGTGCAGCGCCTCGATCCGGGCGTCGAGTTCGGCGGCCGGCTCCTCACGGCCGAGCACCGCCGGGCGCCACGGCACGTCGGCCGGGCGTTGCGTCACCAGCCAGTCGCGCAGTGCCCGGGTGGCGCGCACGTCGTCCTCGTTGTAGGCGGAGATCTTGGTGAGGCTGACCTCATCGCCCGACCCCATCCAGCGCTCGTACTCGACGACCGCGCCGGCGCCCTTGTCGATCTCGTGACCGCGCTCGTAGTCGGTGAGGCGCTCGATGTGCTTGAGGCCGTAGCCCTCGACGCCCACCTGCATCGCCCCCTTCACGATCGGCAGGAGGTCGACGAACAGCCCGGTCGAGATCAGCTGTTCGAGCGCCAGCTCGGCGACGCCGTGCTCGGTGACCAGCCGCTCGAGCGACGAGCGCTCGGTGTGGTTGTAGTGGTACACGTGCATGTCCGGGAACTGCGCCCGGCGGGCGGCGAGGTGATCGATCAGTGCCTTCGTGGCGACCCCCTCCTCCGCCTTGGTATGTGCCCAGAACGCCTTGAACTCCCACACGCCCGCCGACGAGCGCTCGATGAAGCCGAACAGGAAGAACAACTCGGCGTCGGCATGCCAGAACGGATGGCCCTCGAAGTCGAGGAACACGTCGCCGTCGTCGGGGGCGGGAAGCGCGGCGAACCCGATCGGGTCGGGCGCGTCGAGATCGTCGACCAGCGATGCGTGGTCGGTGTCGGACGGCGGTGCGAGCAGCTCGAACGGCGGCTTGTCGTCGGGCGCATTGCGAGCCTGCACCTGGAGGCGGGCCTGACGTACGAATGTCTCGCGACGGAACTCGTCGAGGTCGTCCACCTCGTGATCGAGCACGGCCAGCGCGGCGATCGTCCTCACACCGTGCTGCTGGAGCAGGAGACGGTCGGCGGTGCGGACGCCGGCCACGTGCACGAGCGAATCGGCGGCGCGCCACTGCTCGTCGCACACCAGCTCGAACTCACAGAACTGGCAGTGGTCGCACGGCTTCGGCCTCGTATCGACCTCGACGCCCTCGGTCAGCAGCTTCGCCAACTGGCCGCGCAGGCGGCGCCAGTACGGCAACACGTCGGCTACCCGGATCGCCTCGGAACGGCCAGAGCCCAGCTCGATACGCATCCATTCCGGCAACCGTCCCGTGCCGGCCTCGATCGCCTCGGCGTAGAAGCACAGCTGCAGGACATGGCCGGGCTTGGCCGCCTTGCGGGCGAGCTTGGCGTCGATCGGCTCATAGGTGAAGGTGCCGGTCTCGGGATCGTCGACGCGGCGGAGGAAGTCGGCGATGCCCCGGATGCCCTCGTGCACGAACGGCATCTGGAACACGACGTCGTGGCCATCGGCCAGCACGTCGCCGACCCGGTCGACCCACTGCTGGAACGACTCGCTCGTCTTGTCCTGTTCGGGCACCTCGTACACCGACAGCCCCTCGGCCCGGTACCGGGCGAGGACGGCGCGCTCGTGTTCGAGGCCCTTGTCGAGCAGCATCTGCGCCATCTCGCCGAACGGGCTCGTCTCGACCGTGCGCGTGCCGGCCTCGACCTCGTGCTTCAGGGTGAGGAAGTGCGCGCAGTCGAGCCACGCCGTGATCTTCGAGGGGGTGAGGAGCCGTTCCGCCATCACCCCATCATGACGCGAGGGTGTGACAACACCGACGTGACCAACCGGTTTGTGGTGCAGTTCGGTTGACCCGCCCCAACCGAAGTGCACCGCAAACGGGGAGAGGGGGCGGTCGAAGTACTGTCCGGCCATGGATTCGAATCCGGTCATCGAGATGCTCGGTCGGCGCCTCCGGCTGGCCGTCATCGGTGGTGGACCGGGCAGCTTCATCGGGGCGATGCATCGCACGGCGGCACGGCTCGACGACCGCTACGAACTGGTCGCCGGCGCGCTGTCCTCGAACCCGGAACAGTCGCGCACGGCGGCAACCGCGATCGGCATCCCGGCCGACCGGGCCTATCCCGACGCCGACGAACTCCTCACAGCGGAGGGGGCACGGCCCGACGGTGCCGACGTGGTGGCGATCATGACCCCGAACGACAGTCATCACCGGTACGCGGTGGCGGCGCTCCGGCACGGCTTCGACGTGATCTGCGACAAGCCCGTCACCAACACGCTCGCCGATGCTCGCGATGTGGTCGCCGCCGTCGAGGAGACCGGCCTCGTGTTCTGCCTCACGCACAACTACACCGGCTACCCGATGGTCCGCCAGGCCCGGGCGATGGTGGCCGACGGCCAGCTCGGCGAGATCCAGTTGGTGCAGGTCGAGTACGTGCAGGGCGGCAAGGCGGCCGCCCGGGACCCCGATCCCGACGGGGCACTCCCCTGGCGATACGACCCCGCGCGGGGCGGGCCGTCGCTCGTCCTCGGCGACATCGGGACGCATGCCCACAACCTCGTCCGCTTCGTCACCGGCAGGGAAGTCGACGAGGTCGCCGCCGACGTCGGGCACATCGTCGCCAACCGGCTCGTCGACGACTACGCCGGCGCCATGCTCCGCTTCGACAACGGCGCACGCGGCTCGTTCTGGGTGACACAGGCGGCCACCGGCGTGGAGAACTGTCTGCGCCTGCGGGTGTCGGGCACCGGTGGCACCGTCGAGTGGATGCAGGAGGTGCCGACGCAGCTGATCTTCCGACCCGCCGGAGCCCCGATGCAGATCCGCACGCCCAACGGTCCCGGCACGCTGCCGCTCGCGGCGCGGGCGAGCCGGATCGTCGCCGGTCACCCGGAAGGCTTCCACGAAGGATTCGCCAACGTGTACTCCGACGCCGCCGAGGCGATCGCCGCACGACGGGCCGGACGAACCCCCGACCCGATGGCCCTCCACTTCCCCACTGCGCTCGACGGGCTCAAGGGCGTCGAGTTCGTCGACGCCGCCGTCAGATCCAGCAGCGACAACGGCGCCTGGACCTCGGTCGCAGGATCCGCCTCGACCTGAGCAACGAACGCGAGGCGCACCATGTCGACCGAACCCCTGCTCGTCACCAAGCGCGCCGACGGCGTCGATGCCACGAGGGGCACACGCGACCGCCGCGAAGGCATCATGGCGTTCCTCGAGAAGCGGCGGCCGGTGTTCAATCAGCCCTGACGGGCTGTGCGGACTCCAGAGAGTTCGGGCCGGTTCAGTTCAGATGACGACCGCAGTGCGGCCACGGGCGAGCGCCGCGTTCGATGTAGAGGGCGAGCGCCATCGCGTCCTGGTCGGCAGGTGATGCCGCAGCCGGGTCGACACCGACGAGTGCCGGGGCGTGGCGCTCGGCGACCGAGTTCCACGTCGAACGATCGAACTGGTACGCGCCGCGGTACTTCCCCGACCGGTTCGTGATCGAGTAGTCACCGCCCGCTTCACACTCACGCAGTGCAGCCCACTGGTCTGCGGACGGGCCCGGCGGTGCGACCTCGACGGGCACAGCGAGCTCCACGGGCGCCGTTTGTTCGACGACCGCAGTGTCGGGCGCCGTTTGTTCGACGACCGCAGCGTCGGGCGCCGGGATGTCGTCGACCGGCTTCGTGACGTCCTCGAGACTCGCGCCGAGGTCCGGAATCGGCGAGTCGAGGCGGGGGGCCGGCTCGTCGGTGAGGGCGTACGCGACGAGCGGCACACCGCCAACGACGACCGCCGCCACCAGGAACGTGGCAGATCGGCGAACGAGCGCGTGGACGCCGCGGGATGAGGATTGGGGGGTCATGACACTCCTTGGCAGGTGAGACCGACATGGGTCCGCACGCTGCATGGGCTCAGCGATGCCTGGCTTGGCCTGGTGGTCGAAGCCCCCAATGTTACGAACAGATGACGAAACTGACCGTCAAGGCGATGAGCCATCCGTCACGTCCCCGACATCGCCCGACCGCGACGAGCGCCAGGACCGCGGCGGCGTAGGTTGCGGAGGTGATCAGCGACGAACTCCGCCAGCGCCGACTCGATGTGTTGGAGGTCCACTTCCGCTCCGAAGTCGACCACGACTGGGACACGTGCCTCGGCACGTTCGCCGGTCATCCCCACTACGAGATCATGCCGACCGGCCAGGTCCACGACGGTGACGACGCTGTGCTCGCCTATCACCGCAACCAACGCACGGCGTTCCCCGACCAGCGTCATGAGAACGCCCGCTTCCACGTCGCCGACGACGACACGGTCATCGCCGAGTTCGATCTGCGCGGCACGAACACCGGCGAGTTCCTCGGCCAACCGCCGACGGGCAAGGCATTCCGCGTGCCCACGATCGCCGTGTTCTTCTTCGACGGCGACCGGATCACCAACGAGCGCGTCTACCTCGACGTGCTCAGCATGCTGCGTCAGATCGGCCGCAGCGAGCTCGCCGCACCACGCCCCAGCTGACCGGCTGGTCAGGCGTCGGTGATGCCGGCGCGAATCGCCTCGACGACCTCGTCGGGGACGTCGGCCATCCCGTGGACCGACGCGGCGTGTGCCGCGGCTGCGGCCAACACGTCGTCGTCGGTGGCTCCCGTGACGACACCTTCACAACCCGGGACCACGGTCCCACACGCGAACTGCTTCATGATCTGCTCCTCGCTCCACTCGGTAGCCGCCGGTGCAGTCGCAACGACGGGGGCGGTCAGCTCGGGCGGGCCATCGCCCGCGCCTGTTCGTCGGTGAGCTCCATGTCGTGCACTGCACGAGCGTGGTTCTGCGCTTGCGCAACCACGGCATCCTCGTCCGGTCCTCGAAGCACCGTCCCACAGGGGCATTCGATGGTGTGTCCGCTCATGTGCTGTCCTCCCACGTGGCAACCTACGTACGGATCATTGGCAGATCGTTGGAGAGACCTTGGCACGCGTGTACCTCACCGGTGGAGTCCGGATGGACGGACCGAGCGGGAGCTTCGTCGACACGGACCTCCCCGGCAACCAGGGTCGCATCGCCTTCGTCGCGCTCACCGTCGAGCGGCGACCGCTGTCGCACGACGAACTCGCCGACATCGTGTGGGGAGAGCAACCACCCGAACGGTGGAAGGGCTCGCTGGCAGCGGTGGTGTCGAAGATCCGCACGCTGATCACCGCCACCGGTGTCGACGGGCGCGACGCCATGCTGTCGTCAGGCGGCGCCTACACGCTCGCCCTCCCCGTCGACTCCTGGGTCGACCTCGAAGACGCCCACCGCCGCCTCGACCGTGCGGAGGGAGCGCTGCGTCACGGTGACTCGCGCGCCGCGACCGGCGACGCAACGGTGGCGTCGAGCATCCTGCGCAGGCCCCTCCTCGCCGGGGCCGAGTCGCGCTGGGTCGAGCAGACGCAGGCCCGCCAGGCCGATGCGCTGTACCGCTGCCTCACCACGCTCGCCGCCGCGTGGTCGCGGCTTGGCGATCATCAACTCGCCGTCACCATCGCCGAGTCGGCGGTACAGCTCGACCCCTTCCGCGAGACCGGGCACCGGCTGCTGATGGAAGCCGAGGTGGCACGAGGCGATCGCGGCGCAGCGCTGCGAGCCTTCGGCCGATGCGAGCGACTGCTCGCCGACGAGCTCGGAGTCCGCCCGTCACCGGAGACCGTGGCTCTCGTCCAGCAATTGGGCAGCCCACCGACGACGTGAGCGCGCTCGATACTCGCCACGAACCGGACCCTGGCGTCGACCCGGCTGCAAGACTTCGGAGTATGGACAGCATCGTCTTGCTCTGCACCGATGGCTCGGACGGCGCGATCGAGGCATTGCGCGCCTCGCTTCCCGTCCTGGCGCCGGCCGATCGGACGATCTTGGTCACCGTCGAGTCGCCCGTGGATCCGAAGTTGATCACCGGCACCGGCTTCTCGGGTCGGTCCCCTACCGACGTGTCCGGGCAGATCCAGACCAGCGGGGACCTTGTCGCCGAGAAGATCCTCGAGAGGACGCGCGACGCGCTCGGACTCGACGATGTCGAGCTGATGGCAGTGGTCGGCGACCCCGGCGAGGCGATCTGCGAACTCGCCGAATCACTCCCGGCCAGTGTCGTCGTCGTCGGCACCAGCGGTCGCAGCGGCCTGCGCCGGGCGATGATCGGTTCCACATCCGACTACGTCGTGCGCCATGCCGTGTGCCCGGTGCTGGCCCAAGGCGTCGGCCAGAGCTGACACATCGCTGACCGTCAGTCGTCGCCGAGCGCGCCCCACGACCCGGTGATCGTGGGGGAAACCGCCATGGCGACGATGATGCCGTCGACGCGCAGCATCACCCGCGCGACCAGGTGGTCGACGAACTCGGCGATCGGCTCGAACCCCCCGCCGTCGTTGATGCGCCACCAGTCCTGCTCCACGTCCAGGTCGACCCGATGGACGTCGGTCGTGAGTTCCCTCGGTGTCGCGCCGGGCTGTGCCGTCACCTCGCCTCCGAGATGGACCTCGAGCTCGGACGGGAACACCGGCGCATCATGCTCGTCGCGAGCGGTCACGACGACGTCCTCGTGAAGGATCGCGCCGAGGTCCGGATCGAACGGCGGAACGTGGATCGAATAGGTCACCACGAGCCTGCGCTCACCCGGATGCCCGTCGATGGCTTCGACGCGCAGTTCAGGATCGACGATCGTCACCATGCGTCCATGATGAGCGTTCGCATCGGGATGGTCCAGAGACGATGGACCCGAGTCGTGTGGACGGCCCCTCCAGCTCCTCCGAGACGACGTCAGACCGACGAGTCGTGGCCGGGTGTCGACGGTGAGGCGGCGTGTCCGTCGAGGATTCGCTGCTCCAGCAGCACGAGTTCGTCGCTCGCCTGGACGCCGGTCTCGGCAAGCATTCTGCGCAGGCGTGCGCACGCCCTGAGCGCTTCCACCCGTCGGTAGCCGGCATCGAGCGCCTCGATGAGCAGGAACCACAGGTGTTCACGGTACGGATTCTCCTCGACCGCGGCCTCGAGTTCACCCACGATCAGTTCGTGATTGCCGAGTGCGAGCTCGGCCTCCAGACAGATCTCCATCGCGGCGAGGCGCATCTCGTCGAGTCGGTAACTGTCGAGTTTGAACGCTTCGTCCTCCGCCAGATCACCGAATGGTGGCCCGCGCCAGAGGTCGAGCGCCGCGCGGCCGTAGCGGCGACTGCGTTCGGGGTCATCCCTCGATTCCGCTGCCTTCGCGAGCAGCGTCTCGAACTGGATCGCGTCGATGCGCTCGGGTGGAGTGGTCAGCTCGTATGAACCGTCGACCCGCACGATCGCGTCCGGGCCGAGCGCCCGGCGAAGACGGGACACGCTGGACTGCAGCGTGTTGTCCGCAGAGTCGGGAGGGTCCTGCGGCCAGATCGCCTCACGAAGATGGTCGATCCGCACCGCGTGTCCGACCCCGATCACGAGTGCACCCAACAGGGCTCGGACATGGCGACCACCAACAGCGATGTTTCCCGATGGTGTGAGCACGTCGATCGGTCCGAGTACGCGGATCTCGTAGTCGTCGAGCATGGCCAGTTCCACCTCTCTGCGCTTCCAGTGTCCTGCATGTGTGCTCCATGTCCAGTGGCAGAAGTCCCGAGGCGCACCGAGCGCCGGGTTCAGCGTGCCGCAGGGCGCCAGCGGGAC
>JAHENF010000020.1 GCA_024643255.1 Ilumatobacteraceae bacterium | reverse complement strand
TTCCGTGAGTTCACGCGGGCGCCCGCCCGCATCGTCACCAGCATCCTGGCCCTGGCGCTCGCCCTCGGGGCCATGGGCGTCTTCGCGATCCCCGCCGTCGCCTCGAGCTCACTGCGCGACAGCGTCGGTGCCGACCGGATGGCGAACATCGCGTTCGAGACGACCGACAGCGGGGCGGTGGACATCGCCGCCGCCGCCGGGTCAGTGCCCGGCGTCGAGGTCGCGTTGGCCGAAGTCGTCGTCGAAGTCGGTACCGGAGCAACCATGACCGGCACCACGCTGTTGCCGCTCGTCGGACGAGACCTGGGCGACACCCGGGTCGACGTCGTCTCGGCGGCCAGCGGTCGTCTTCCCACCGATGACGGGGAGGTGCTCGTCACCGACGGTGTCGCCGACCTGGGCGATCGGATCCTGGTGACAGCCCCCGACGGACACCGGACGAACCTGACCGTCGTCGGCATCGGCGGCACCAGCTTCTGGGCGGGTGAGCCCGTGGCGTTCAGTACGGTCGCGACCGCCGCCGACCTCGCCGGCATCGGCGGCGCCAACCACGTCGTCGTCCGTGCGGCCGACACCTCGGACAGTGCGCTCCGTTCGACCGCCGACGCCGTCCGAGCGCGCCTCGCCGTCGACGGTGTCACACTCACCGACCTGCCGATCACCGTGCCAGGTGGCATCCATCCGATCGAGGACGAGATCAGCCAGGTGAGCACGCTCATCGGCTTGCTCGGCATCGTCGCCGGACTGGTCGCCCTGGTACTCCTCGGGTCCACCACCAACACGCTGATCACCGAACGCACTCGAGAGGCGGCGGTCATGCGCGCCCTCGGTGCACGGAATCGCCCGCTTCGCCGCCGTCTCCGGCGCCTCGCCGTCGCGATCGCCGCAGCGGCCGCCGTGATCGGGCTGCCACTCGGCGTCCTCATCTCGAACGTGATCGCCCGCATGGTGATGCAGGAGTTCCTCGGGATCACTCCTGGCATTGCCGTCTCCGTGCCGGTGCTCGTGATCAGCGCCGTGTTCGCCGTCGTCGGTGCGGCGCTGGTCGCCTCCGGCGCGGCGCGCAGGGTGACGAAGATCCCGCTCGCCACCGCACTGCGCGACCGTGACGGTTCGCCGTTCGGCCGTCGTCGCGCTGAACGCGCCATCGCGGGGACCCGGCTCGGAGGCCTGCTCGACCGAGCGGCACTCCGCAATGCCGTCCACCGTCGCTCACGGTCCATCGCGATCGTCGCTCAGGTGACGGCCGCGGTCGCCGCGCTGCTCATCATCGCCTCCCTCGCGACCACCGTGAACGCCTTCAACGCATCCGAGTTCGAGCCGTGGACGTGGAACTCACGCACCACCGTGTCCGGCAACGGCCTCGACATCAGTGGCGACACGATCACCGCGGTCGTGGCGGCCGATCCGACGGCCGAGCCCGCGATCGAGACGATCGGCGAGTACGACAGTTGGGAGATCGACCTCGTCGGTCTCGAACCCCACACTGCGATGATCGACCGCCGAGTCGACTCCGGCGCCTGGCTGACCCACCGCCGCGATGTGGTGATGTCGACCGGCTTCGCCGAGCACGTCGGGATCGCCATCGGCGATGACATCGACATCCGGATCGCCACCGGTACCTCCACGTATCACGTGGTCGGGTTCCATCGCCTCCAGGGCCGAACCCTGTTCCTCGACGTCGACACGCTCGCCACCGATCTCGGACAGCCCGGCCGGGCAAACGTCGTCTTTTCGGCGGCCGATCGCACCCCGGCGGGTCTGCAGGGTCTGACGACGACGACGTACCTCGACGACTTCTCCTCCGACGACAGCGGGCGGTCTGCGATCCTGCTGATCTTCGGCGCCATCGGCCTGGTGGTCGTCACCGTCGCTGGTCTTGCAGTGGCATCCGGCCTCGCCGTGAACGCGTACGAACGTCGCCACGAGTTTGCCGCGATCCGCGCACTCGGCGGGCGCTCCCGCCAGGTGATGCACGTCGTCAGCGCCGAGCTCCTGCCACTCGCCGCGGTCGGCGTGCTCGTGGGAGTCGCGGCGGGATACTTCGGCGGTCTCGCGATCATGCAATCGTTCGAACGCGCCGACGCGGTCGACATCGGTTTCGTCTTCGCCGGCCAAGCGATCCCGGTGGTCACGGCCACGGTCGTCCTCGGTTGTCTGCTGATCGGTGGGCTCACCGTTCGACGGATGAGCCGCCAGTCCGTGGCCACCACGTTGCGGAGCGCGTCGTGAGCCGCGTCGTGGAGGACGGCATGAGCGACACTGGTGCGGTGAACACCCCGCGATCCGAGACGCGACCGTCCACGTCGTGGCGTGAAGCGATCGACCGGTGGTACCGCCCATTGATCGTCGCAGAATCATGGCTCGCGCTCGGCTACCTCGCCGTGGGGGCGCTGTGGGCGGTCGCCATGGTGACGGTGGTGGCAGTCATGGCCTCGATCACCTTCGGCCTCGTCTTCGTCGTGGTCGGGCTGTTTCTGATCGTGCCGACATTCGCGCTCGTCAACGCCATGGTCGGAGTGGAACGCTCCCGGGCCGGCTGGGTCGGTGAGCCGATCGCTCCGCGACCACTGCGTGTGCCGCCCGATGGTTCGTGGTTCCGCTCGATCCCGGCGACGCTCACCGACCCCGAACGATGGCGCCAGGTCGCGTTCATCGTCGTCTACGTGATCGCCGCCCCACTGCTGTTCACCCTGGCGCTGACGCCCTGGATCATCCTCCTCGGGTTGTTCTTCGGGATTGCGTTCGACGTCACCTCAGCAGATCTGGTGGGCATCGCTGTCGGGCTGGCGCTGGCCGGAGCGGCACCGAGGATCACGGTCGCGATCGCCGGCGTCACCCGCTCGTTCGTCGCCTGGTTCCTCGGCCCGGACCCGACTTCCGCTCTCCAGGACCGCGTCGACGAACTCGCCGAGCAACGCACGGTGATCCTGGACGCAGTCGACGCCGAGCGGCGGCGAATCGAACGCAATCTGCACGATGGCGTCCAGCAACAGCTCGTGGCGCTCGGGATCGACATCGGCCGTGCGCGGAGTCGCCTCGACGAGGATCCGGCGGGGGCGAGGCAACTCCTCGACGATGCGCTGACCAAGGTCCGTGGCGCCGTCGGCGAACTGCGTGTGATCGGTCGCGGTCTGCACCCCGCTGTGCTCGACGATCGCGGGTTGGATGCTGCGCTCTCGTCGATCGTCGGTTCGGCGTCGATCCCGATCAGCGTCGAGGTGGTACTCGACACTGGGCTTCCCGACGACGCGGCTGCCACGGCGTACTACGTCGTCAACGAGTCGGTCGCCAACATTCTCAAACATGCGAACGCGCGGACTGCCACCGTCCGGGTCGGTGAGTCGCCGGGCCCCTCAGGGGCACGTGCGATCCGCATCTCCGTGAGCGACGATGGTCGGGGAGGAGCCGACGCGGCCCGCGGGACGGGTCTCGCCGGCATCCGGGCACGGGTCGAGGGCGCCGATGGGACGCTGCAGGTCGAGTCGCCCCCCGGAGGACCGACCACACTGGTGGCGGTGCTCCCGATCCAGCAGCTGCCCCAGCCGCTCCCGCCGCCCTCGGGTGTGACGTGAGCGACGGCCCGGTGCGGTTGCGCGCGGTCATCGCCGACGACTCGGTGCTGCTGCGCGACGGCGTGGTCCGGTTGCTGCAGGATGCAGGCATCGAGGTCGTGGCCGCGGTCGGCGACGGCGATGCCCTGGTCGCCGCGGTCGGCGCCACAGTTCCCGACATCGCGCTCGTCGACGTGCGGATGCCGCCGACGCACACCGACGAGGGCATCCGGGCGGCCGTCGAGATCCGTCGGAGCCACCCGACCGTTGCGGTGCTCGTGCTGTCGCAATACGTCGAGGAGCGCTACGCGAGCGATCTCCTGAGCGGCGACACCTCCGGCGTCGGCTACCTGTTGAAGGATCGCGTGGTCGACGTCGACGACTTCGTCGCCGCGGTCCGCCGCGTGGCCGCGGGAGGCAGTGCTGTCGACGCCGAGGTGGTCCGCCAGCTCATCGGACGCACGAGCCGGGAACTCGACCGTCTCACACCTCGCGAGCTCGACGTGCTCGAACTGATGGCCGAGGGTCTGTCGAACACCGGCATCGCCGAGCGGCTCGTCGTGTCACTCGGCGCGGTCGAAAAGCACATCTCCAACGTGTTCACCAAGCTCGGACTCGACCCCGAGACATCCGCGCACCGGCGAGTTCTCGCCGTGCTCACCTATCTTGCCGAACGGGCGTGATCTCAGACCGAGGCGAGGGCGGCGTCGCGCTTCTCGGCGAAGCGGCGAGCGACCTTCTCGCTCGTGGCGAGGCGCTTCATCAACTTCTCCTGGGCGATCGCACCCTCACCGGAGAGCCCGCCGATGTTGGACGCGTCCCATTGGCGGATGACGACGGGCACGAGGATCTGCTCGTAGTGCACTTGGAGGTCGTAGATGCCGGCCTTGGCGATCAGCGCGGCGTGACGGTCGAAGTCGGGGATGCCGGTGCCTGGCATCGCGAAGTTGCGCACCTGGTTCTCCATGGCGATCATCATCATGTTCGGATCGGTCTGGATCGCGGCCGCCGCGAGGTCGCGGTAGAAGAGTTGGTGCAGGTTCTCGTCGCTGCCGACGCGCTTCATGACTTCGTAGCCGACCGGATCGCCGAGCAGCGCTCCGGTGTTGCGATGCGAGATGCGCGTCGCCAACTCCTGGAGCGCGAGATACACGAAGCCCTCGTGGAGCGGCGGGTCAGGGGTCTGGCCACCCGACACCTGTGCCATGCGTGAGCGTTCGAGTTCCACCGGATCGATCGCCCGGGTGGTCATCAGGTAGCCGTAGATCGCCATCGAGTGACGGCCCTCCTCGGCGGTCCAGCGGCGCACCCAGGTGCCCCATGCGCCGTCCTTGCCGAACATCCGCTCGACCGACCGGAAGTAGTACGGCAGGTTGTCCTCGGTCAGGAGGTTGACCAGCAGTGCGCTGCGGACCTCGGGGCTGATGTCGAAGCCGGCGAGATCGGCGTCCTCGGGTGTCCACTCGTGGCCGTCGACGTGGTCCCGACCACGGCTGTAGGGCACATATTCGTGGGGGAACCACTCCTTGGACGTGGCGAGGTGCCGTTCGAGGAGGCTCTCGGCGACCGGGGTGAGTTCGTTCAGCAGGTCGGACTCGTTCACGGCGGCCAGCCTACCGACCAGTAGGTAGAAGATCCAGTCGGGCAGAAATCGTCAGATTCCGCTCTCGATCACGTCGTAGCCCGCGTCGCGTGCCGAGGCGAGCAATCGCTGTGCCTGTTCGCTGCCGCGCACCTCGAAGGTGGCATGGATCCCCGTCTCACGCACGTGCAGGTCGAGGCCTTCGCGGATGTGTTCGACCTCGATGAGATCTGCGCCTCCGTCTGCGAACACCGTCAGCAGCTTGGCGAGCCCGCCGGGGCGATCGTCGATTCGAGCCACGACCGAGAGACGCCGGCCCGCCTGGTTCTCGTGGCGGCGGATCAGGCTCGGCACCACACCGAGGTCGACGTTGCCCCCCGAGATCACGACGCATGTCGTGCCCACCTCGTCCGGTGCCACCACGCCCGACAGGAGCGCCGCCACGCCGACCGCGCCTGCGCCTTCGGCGTAGAGCTTGGCGCGTTCCATCAGCAGCACCATCGCGTCGGCGATCGAGTCCTCGTCGACCGTGACGATCGCATCCACCCACCGCTCGACCAGCGGGGCGGTGACGTGTCCGGGGTACTTGACCGCGATGCCGTCGGCGAGCGTCAGCACGGGACCCTCGGCGACCGCGCCGCCGGCGTAGGGGGCGCAGACTGCCGCTTGTACGCCGATGACGCGCACGTCCGGCCGAGCGGACTTCACTGCGATCGCGACACCGCTGATCAATCCGCCGCCACCGAGCGGAACGATCACCGTCGAGAGATCGTCGAGATCGTCGAGCAGTTCCAGGCCGAGCGTTCCCTGCCCGGCGACGACCGCTGGATCGTCGAACGGTGAGCAGAACGCCATGCCGTTGGCGGTGGCGTGCTCCTGCGCGGCTGCGACCGCGGCCTTGAGGTCGGCGCCGGTCTCGGTGACGATCGCGCCGTGTCGGCGCGAGGCCTCGATCTTGGTGATCGGTGCACCGACGGGAACGAAGATCCGGCAGGGAACGCCGAAGTGCTCTGCGGCGAACGCCAACGCCTGGGCGTGGTTGCCGGCGCTGCCCGTCGTCACGCCCCTCCCGGCGTGTGCGCCGAGCGTCGCCACCTTGTTCATCGCTCCACGGATCTTGAACGAACCGGTGCGTTGCAGGTTCTCGGCCTTGAGCACGACCGTGCCTCCGATGTCCTCCGACAACGTGAGCGAGGTGATCACCGGCGTGTGCTTCGCGACCGAAGCAACCACGGCTCGGGCCGCCTCGATCTGGCCCTCGTCGACGCTCACCGTCGCACCGTACCGCGCCTGGTCAGTTCGTGTCTTCGGGCAGCGGGTGCTCCGGCAGCTTGCGCACGCGGGCACGTCGCCGACGGCGCGCCGGGATCATGTCGCGCATCGACTCCAGATTGCCGAAGCACAACAACCGGTCGTTGGCCTCCAGCAGTCGCGACTCGCGCGGATTGGGGATCACGTCCGTGTCGCGATGCAGCGTGAGCACGGTGATGTCGCGATCGCGCAGTCCGGATTGGCCGATCGTCTTGCCGACGAAGTCGCCGTCTTCACGAACCAGCAGTTCGGCCACGCCGTAGCCGGTGCTGACGGTGAGCCGCTGACGCACGTCGAGTTCGGGGAAGGCCACCTGGTTGGCGACGTGGTCGATGATCGCCCCGGCGACGTCGAGCCCGGTGGCGCGCTCGATTCCCTCGAGCCCGGGCGACGAGTTCACCTCCATGACGAGGGGGCCGTCGTTGCCCTCCAACATGTCGACGCCGGCGACGCGGAGCCCCATGATCTGCGCGGCGCGGACCGCGGTGCGTTCGTAGGCGGGATCGAGCGCAACGCTCTCGACCGATCCGCCTCGGTGCACGTTCGAGCGGAACTCGTCGCCCTGCGCCGTGCGCCGCATCGCGGCGACCACGCGGTCTCCCACGACGAGCGCCCGGATGTCACGGCCCTTGCTCTCGGCGATGAACTCCTGGATCAAAACGTTCTGCTTCGTGTTGTGCAGCGTCTCGATGATCGCCTCGGCGACCTTGCGGTCGGGCGCCAGGATCACGCCGATGCCCTGTGTGCCCTCGAGGAGTTTGATGACGACCGGTGCGCCGCCGACACGATCGATGGCCGGCAGCACGTCTTGACGGTTGCGGACGAATGCGGTCTTGGGCATGCCGATGTCGTGACGCGACAGGATCTGGATCGCGCGGAGCTTGTCGCGAGAGTTGGTGATCCCGTTCGCCGTGATCGGGGTGTAGACGTCCATCTGCTCGAACTGGCGCACCACCGCCGAGCCGAAGTAGGTGATCGACGCGCCGATGCGAGGGATGATCGCGTCGTAGTCGGACAGGTGCTTGCCGCGGAACTGCAGGTCCGGCTCGGCGCTCGACAGGTCGATGGCGAAGCGCAGCGTGTCGAGCACCTTGCAGGTGTGGCCGCGCTCGGTGGCGGCGAGCTTGAGGCGCTGGGTGCTGTAGGCGCGAGGCGCTCTGGACAGAAGTGCGAGTTTCACTGGTGATCCTGACTGCTGGGGGTGGCGGAAGTGGTGGTCGACACGTATTGGCCGAGCATGGGGAGGTCGTCGGCGCCGACCTCCGCGATGTGGATCAGGGCGTCGCCCTGGTTGACGAGCGGCTGTTGGACGCGGCCGATGATGACGCCGGACTGGGTTGCGTTCACCTGACTCAGGCGTCTGCCCACCGAGTCGTGGATCACGCCGAGCAGCTGTCCTCGTCGCACGACCTCACCGAGTTCGCAGTCGATCAGGGCAATGCCGCTGCGGCGCGCCCGCACCCAGTAGCTGCGTCGACTCTCCACGGGCACCGGACGGGGATCGTCGTCGTCGTCGTCGACCATGTCGAGTGCGGCGAGGACGCGCCGGATGCCGGCCACGCCGATCGACAGCGCTTCACCGTCGAAACGCAACGCTTCGCCACCCTCGTAGAGGAGGACGGTCGATCCCTGTTCGGTTGCGGCTCCCCGGAGGGAACCGTCGCGGATCTTCGCATGGAGCATCAGCGGCGGACCGAACGCCTCGGCGAGCTTGCGGGTCTCGGGGTCGTCGAGGTCGGCGCGGATCTGCGGGAGGTTGGTGCGGTGATCAGAGCCGGTGTGGAGGTCGATGCCGACATCGCACCGGCTGACGATCTCGCTCATGAACAGGTTGGCGATTCGCGCGGCGAGCGAGCCGGTCGGTGAACCGGGGAACGATCGATTCAGGTCGCGCCGGTCCGGCAGGTAGCGGTCGCCGTTGAGGAAGCCGTGGACGTTGACGATCGGGACCGCGATGACGGTGCCGGACATCGTTCGCGCGTCGAGACCGCTGGTCACGCGGCGGATGATCTCGACGCCGTTGATCTCGTCGCCGTGCACTGCGGCGCTGAGCCACACGGTGTGGCCGTCCTTGCGCCCGTGGAACACCTGGACCGGCAGTGAGATGACGGTGCCGGTGACGAGACGTGCGATCGGGAGTTCACCGGTGCCCGATCGTCCGGGCGCCACGTCGAGCTCGCCGAGCCGGAACGCCTTGCGGCGCGCGGGGCTCACGGTCGCCCGCGGTTCTTCATGCGCACGCTCTTGGGCGCCCGGCCGCCGAGATACGACCTGCCCGGATCGACGAGGAAGCGATTGCGGACCGCCTCCCGTCCGACGAGCATGCGAAATCCCATCTCGTCGCGGCGCGTCAGGGTGACCTCGGCGTCGACGGCGACACCGCCGATGATCACGTTGGTGCGCACGACGGGGCGATGGTCGATGGCGCCGGAGGAGCTCTTGATGTCACGGGTCGACACCACTGCAGCCTCGGCGACCATGGCGTCGGCCGTCGAACGCTGCCACGGATGGATCTCGAAGCGCACCCACGGGGCATCACCGCGCTGGAACCACTCGAGATCGAACGCGTGCAGCGACGACGTGCGGGCGCCCGTGTCGACCTTGGCCTTGAGGTGTGCGACGTCCCAGTCGGGCAGTGCAATCCATTCGCGCCAGCCGAGCACGGGGCGATCTGAGCGCCGGGGCGTGGCCACGATGCGCACCGTACACGGTCGTTCGAACGTTGACGCCGGGGGCAGTGAGCGATGTCACGTCGAAAATCCCGGCGCCGACGACGCACCGCCGACTTCCCGTGGCAGCCTGTCGTCCGTAACACAACCGTAATGTTCGGCCGAGCGCCGACGAAGGAAGCCCTCATGTTCACCTGGTTCGCATCGTTCTCCGAAGCCCTCGTCCTCTTGCCCGTTGCCATCGCCGCGTCCTGGGTGGCGCGCGTGACGATCCGCACGCTCACCCGGCGTGCCGTGCGGCGCGCCCAGCGCTCGGAGGGCACATGGCGAGTGCGTCTGGATCGGCTCGGCGACAACGGGCAGGCCGACGCGCGCCGCCGTCAGCGCGCCGACGCCGTCGCGCGGATGATCGGGCGGCTCGTCACGGTGGCCATCTTCGCCGTCGCGACGTTTGCTTCGCTCCAGCTGATCGGCGTCGACCTCGCGTTCGCGATCTCCAGCGCCGGATTCATCGGATTGGCACTCGCGCTCAGCGGCCAGGACACCGTCAGGGACTTTCTCGCCGGAACACGGGCGCTGCTCGAGGATCGGTACGCGGTGGGCGACGACGTCGTCTTCCGTGTCGGCGGCAACGAGGTGCGGGGCACGGTCGACCTGATCGGGAGTGCGTCGGTGCGGTTGCGCACCGCTGACGGCGCAACCTGGCACGCCGGGCATCACGCGGTGGAGTCGGTCACCAACCTGTCGCAGCTGCCCGCCGTGAGCGACATCGAGGTCCCACTCGAGGAGTGGGCGGCGGCCGACGAACGTCAAGCGGTCGAGCGCCTCGCCGACGCGTCGAACGACGTCGGCCTCACCGGTGTCGTGTTCCTGCGTGACATCGAGACGCACGAACCCGAGATCGATTCGGAGTCCGATGTCAAGATCGACACGGTCACGGTGCGGGTGAAGACGAACCGTCCGCTCAGCATGCCCGAGGCGGACATCGTCCGCGCGAAGCTCCTCGACCTCTGATTCACTACAGAGCCGTGCATCACCCGCCCGGGTGGTGGGGGGCGAGCACCGATGAGCGACGACGAACAGATCCGATCGAGGAGCGTCAAAGCAGGCACCGCCGGACTCGCGTTCGGTGCGCTCGGCATCGTGTACGGCGACATCGGCACGAGCCCGATCTACGCGCTTCGCGAAACGTTCGACCATGCCGGCCTCGATGTCACGGTGCAGAACGCGTACGGCGTCGCCTCGGTGGTCTTCTGGGCGTTGATCATCGTGATCTCCGTCAAGTACCTGGCGCTGGTGATGCGCGCCGACAACCACGGCGAGGGCGGGATCCTCGCGCTGACCGCGCTGGTGGCCCCGAAATCGGGCAACGCGAAGGGTGCGCTCGCCGCGGTGGTCACGCTCGGGGTGTTCGGCACCGCACTGCTCTACGGCGACGGCCTGATCACCCCGGCGATCTCGGTGCTCAGCGCGGTCGAAGGATTCGAAGTTGCCAGCACCGCCTTCTCGCGGTTCGTGATCCCGATCTCGATCGTCATCCTGATCGGTCTCTTCGCCGTCCAGCGCCACGGCACCGCGCGGATCTCGACGGTGTTCGGGCCGGTGATGCTCGTGTGGTTTTCGACGCTCGGCATCCTCGGTCTCAACCAGGTGCTGCAGCATCCGGGTGTCGTCCGTGCCGTCTCGCCGTCGTATGCGTTCGAGTTCTTCGCCAACGAACCCGCCAAGGCGTTCGTCGCGCTCGGTTCGATCTTCCTGGTCGTCACCGGCGGCGAAGCGCTCTACGCCGACATGGGCCACTTCGGACGTCGTCCCATCCAGTTCAGTTGGTACCTGCTCGTGCTCCCGGCGCTGCTGCTCAACTACTTCGGCCAGGCCGCGCTCGTCGTCGCCGACCCAGCGGACGTCGAGAGCCCGTTCTACCGGCTCGCGCCATCGTGGGCGATCCTGCCGCTGGCCGTGCTCGCCACCTGCGCGACGGTGATCGCGTCGCAGGCGTTGATCTCCGGCGCCTTCTCGTTGACGGCGCAGGCGGTGCAGCTCGACTACTTGCCGCGCATGCGCATCACGCACACGTCTCCGCATCACGTCGGGCAGATCTACGTCCCGATCGTCAACTGGTTGCTGATGATCGGCTGCGTCGGACTGGTACTCGGCTTCCGGACATCGAGCAATCTGGCATCGGCGTACGGCATCGCCGTGACGATGACGATGCTGATCACGACACTCCTCTTCTTCCGTGTCGCCCGCGCCCGCTGGGACTGGTCGCTCGGCCGGACCCTCGCGGTGTGCATCCCACTGTTCGCCGTCGACATCGCCTTCCTCTCGGCCAACATCGTCAAGATCGCCTCGGGCGGTTGGTTCCCGCTGCTCGTCGGGTTGATCCTCGTGACGCTGATGACCACGTGGCGCAAGGGCCGCCAGCTGGTCGCCGCTCGGATCCATCGCGGCGAGCGCCCGATCGAATCGGTCGTGCACGAGGCCTCGGCTGCCGACGTCGCACGCGTGCCCGGTGTCGCGGTCTTCATGTTCAAAGACGTCGGCAAGGCGCCCCCCGCGATGATCGCGAACCTCGAGCACAACCACGTGATGCACCAGCTGACGCTGATGGTCTCGGTGCACACCCACGACCAGCCGCGGGTGCCCGACGGCGAACGGATCATGAGTCGCAAGGTCGGCTCGGGAATCCAGCAGGTCGAGTTGCACTTCGGGTTCCTCGATGATCCCGACGTGCCGGCCGCGCTGGCATTGCTCGAGATTCCCGGCCAGGAGTTCGATCCCGCACGTGCCACCTACTTCATCGGTCGGGAGACGGTCAGCTCGACGAAGGTGCCTGGCATGCACCCGATGCGCGAGCGGCTCTTCGTCGCGATGAATCGCAGCGCGGCGAGTGCGACGAGGTTCTTCTCGCTTCCAGCCGACCGGGTGTTCGAGGTGCGCACGCTCGTCGAGATCTGAGCGTCAGCGCCGGCCGACCTCGGCCCGTGCCCCCGTTGCGATGAGGTTGTGGTTCGCCTGTCGGTCCGGAACCTCATCGGTGGTGTTGCGATGAGGTTGTGGTTCACCTGTCGGTCCGGAACCTCATCGGTGGTGATCTCTGGTGGGCGCGATGGGGAGTCAGCGGACGCCGAACTCGGTGGTGATCACCCGTCCCGCGCGATCGGCGGCGCTCGGCGCGAGGTCGGCGACGACGAACGAGCGCTGCAGCCACCGGTCGGTGCCGTCGAAGCGAGCGGCGAACGGCGAACGGCCGTGGACCGCGACGTTGTTGTCGACCACGAGGAGGTCACCGGGCTCGAGCACAACGGAGGTCTCGACCTCCTCGATCGCGGCTCGCACGGCGGTCAGCACATCTTCGGCCTCGGTGTCGATCCCGACGGTGAGGTCGGCGTCGAACACGAAGGTCGGCTCGTCGCGGGTGCCGGTCACCAGGGGGCGTGCGGCGCCCAGTTCGTTCGGGCGCCCGTCGAGAAAGCTCGCGTCGACCGCGGTGCGGAACCTGGGCTCGAACATCTTCTCGACCATTTCGGCCGGGAGGTGATCCATGATGTCGTGCACCGACGCCAGCGTCGTGTGCGCGGCCGGGTCGCCACGCAGACACAGCAACAGTAGGTACCGGGGGCGGTGAGGGTGGAACGCCGTCTCGGTGTGGAACATCAGATTCGAACGCGACGACGTCGAGGTCTGGCGGTCGGCGTCGGTCTGTGTCGGCACGATGTTCTGCACGATGCGCCCACCGTGCTCGGGGACGTAGCCGACCGGCTGGCCGAGGCGGCGAGCGACCGTCAACAGGGTGAGCTCGGTCGCCAGGTCCTTGGCAATCGCGACCTCGGGGGCCGCAGGCGTATCCGGAAGCGCGCCGATCGGCGCATTGCGGATCAACAGCGCGCCTGCACGCGGCGCGGCGACGGCGAAGCGCAGGAGTGCGTCGTCGACGTCTGACGGAAGGTCCCGGCCGCCCCGCGCGGCGAGATGGACGAGCTCTTCGCCGAGTTCCTCGACGGACGGTGCGGCGAGGCTCCACCCGGAGGCGTCGACGATCGGCATCGCGACGAGCGTTTCGATGGCGTGGGTCATGTCGGGCACCTCCTGGGCGATCAGCTGGGTGGGAGCAGCGTGTCGGGCGACACGCGATGAAACGGTTGTTTCACTCTAGCACACTGATGGAACGACGTCTATCAGTGGATGAGTGGAGCTACCGTGCCGTCGCATGGACCTCGAGCAGCGACTGCGCGAACGAGCCGACGTGCTGACTCCGTCCGAGCGTCGGATCGGTGAGACGATCCTCGCCAACTCGCAACTCGTGGCATTCGGCACCGTCGCCGACGTCGCCGAGGCGGCACGGGTGGGCACGGCGACCGTGGTGCGCTTCGCCGTCAAGCTCGGATTCGACGGCTATTCGCAACTGCAGGCGTCGGTGCAGCGCGACGTGAGCGGCCAACTGCGCCCGGCGGTCGAGCGCATTCGCGACCAACGCTCCGGCGACGAGACGCTTGCCACACGACACGCCGATGTCGAGGCGGCCAACGTCCGCTCGACGCTCGACGCAATCCGTGTCGGTGACGACCGTGCCGTCGTCGACCGCCTGTCCGACGAGCGATTCCCGGTCCTCGTCCTGTCGGGTGTGGCATCGCGCGGCGTCGCGATGCAGTTCGTCGGCGACCTCGAACAGCTCCGGCCGGGCGTGCGACTCCTCGACGGCAATCAGGTCGACATCGTGCGCACGCTCGCGCTCGT
Organism: Ilumatobacteraceae bacterium; assembly: GCA_024643255.1. GTDB lineage: Bacteria > Actinomycetota > Acidimicrobiia > Acidimicrobiales > Ilumatobacteraceae > Sva-07. The sequence continues at coordinate 39,853 of JAHENF010000020.1, read as the reverse complement.
CGGAGCCGAGGCGACACTCGTGGTGCTCGACCTGCGTCGTTACGAGCGGTGGCTGATCGATGCGATGGAACTCGCTCGGGCGAGGGGCGCGTGGGCGGTCGCTGTCACCGACAACGTGTTGTCGCCGCTCGCGTCGATGGCCGAGCACGCGTTCGTCGTGTCGGCGGCCTCAGCGGGGCCGTTCGACAGCCACGTGGGGACCTTGGCACTCCTCAATCTGTTCGTGGTCGAGGTCGCAGCACGGCGCCGCGACGGAGCGGTCACCCGGCTCGACGCGATCGAGGCCGCATGGGTCGCCGCCGACGCCCTCACCGACGACGGCAAGTAGCGTCGCGGTGATGAACGAACTCAGCGTTGCCGCACTGCAGATGGCGATGGGCGACGACGTCGCGGTCAACGTGGCGACGGCCGAGCGCCTCGTTCGTGACGCTGCCGCGCAGGGGGCTCGGATCATCCTGATTCCGGAGCTGTTCGAGGGCCCGTACTTCTGCAAGGACCAGCTGCCGGAGCACCTCGACCGGGCGATTCCGCTCGACGGGCACCCGACGGTCGAACATTTCTGCGCGGTCGCCGCAGAACTCGGTGTCGTGCTCCCGCTGAGCATCTACGAACGGGCGGGTCAGGCGCTGTTCAACACCGTGGTGATCGTCGACGCCGACGGATCGGTGCTCGGTCACTACCGCAAGAGCCACATCCCCGATGGTCCGGGGTACACCGAGAAGTACTACTTCTCGCCGGGTGACACGGGCTTTCGGGTCTGGGACACGCTGCACGGCACGATCGGTGTCGGCATCTGCTGGGACCAGTGGTTTCCCGAGTCGGCGCGATCGATGGCGTTGCTCGGCGCCGAGGTGCTGTTCTACCCGACGGCGATCGGCAGCGAGCCGCCGGATCCGACGTGGGATTCGAGCGGCCACTGGCAACGGGTGATGCAGGGCCATGCCGGTGCGAACCTGATGCCGGTTGTCGCCTCGAATCGGATCGGCCGCGAGATCGGGCAGACCTGCGAGATCACGTTCTACGGTTCGTCGTTCATCGCCGACAACACCGGCGCCAAGGTCGCCGAGGCGGGGCGCGACGCCGAGGCGGTCCTCGTGGCCACGTTCGATCGCGAGCAACTGCGCACGCAGCGCGCGGCATGGGGCCTGTTCCGGGATCGTCGGCCCGAGTTGTACGGCCCGATCGTCACGCTCGACGGCCGCGCAGGCATCGGTTCGGCAGGTGGCCGGTGACGCGCTTCCCGGCCGAGTGGGAGGCCCATGGCGGCACTGCGATGTGCTGGCCGGCGCGCGACGCGATGTGGGGCGATCTGTTCGCCGACGCCGAGGTCGCCCACGCCGAGGTGGCCAACGCGATCGCACGGTTCGAGCCGGTCACGATGTTGGCGCCGCCGCGTACCGTCGAGCGGGCGGCCGCTCGGTGTGGACCAGGTGTCGAGGTCGTCGAACTCGCGATCGACGATTCGTGGTTCCGTGATTCCGGCCCGATCTACGTGGTCGACGACGACGGCTCGACGGTGGCGACCGACTGGCGCTTCAACTCCTGGGGCGACAAGTTCCTGCCGTACGACGACGACGCCGCGGCCGCGCGTCGCTTCGCCGATGGTCGCGGCGATCCGGTGCGCTCGATCGACATGGTGTTCGAGGGTGGCTCGATCACCGGCGACGGCGACGGCACGCTCGTGACCACCACCCAGTGCCTCATGCACCCGAATCGCAATCCGACGATGACGCAGGTCGAGATCGAGGCGGTCCTGCGGGCCGAGCTCGGCGCCGAGACGACGATCTGGCTGCCGCATGGACTCGCGCTCGACGACGACACCGACGGCCATGTCGACAACATCGCGGCGTTCGCGGTTCCGGGACGTCTGGTCCTCCAGGGGTGCGACGATCCCGACGAAGCCGACTGGTTGCGGCTGGATGTCGATCGCCGGGTGGCCCAGGGTGCGCTCGACGCTCGGGGTCGGGCCCTCGATGTCGTCACGGTGCCGGTGCTCCCGTTCGCCGAGGTCGACCGCGGCGAGGGCCCAGAGCGTGTCGTGGTGCCGTACCTGAACTACTACCTCGGCAACGGCTTCGTCCTGATCCCGACGTGCGGACACCGCGCCGATGACGACATGGTCGCGCTGATCAGCGCGCAGTATCCCGGCCGGGAAGCCGTCGCCCTCGAGGTCGGGGCGATCCTCGCCGGTGGTGGCGGTGGCATCCACTGCATCACCCAACAACTCCCCGCCTGACTCCCGCCAGCGCCCGAAACCCGAAATTCGGAGCGATTGTTGCGCTCAGCGCAACATCGGCTCCGAATTTCCGGGTTGTTGGGGATGGTGGGGGCGCGATTCGGGGGTGTGGGATGCTGGACGGCATCGAGTCGGCACGGGTGGATCAGTGGTTGTGGTCGGTGCGGATGACCAAGACGCGCAGCGACGCCGCAGCGGCGTGCCGAGGCGGCCACGTCAAGGTCAACGGCAAGGCCGCCAAGCCGGCCACCCCCGTCAAGGTCGGTGATCGAGTCGAGGCGTATCTGCACGATCGCGAACGTGTCCTCGAGGTGCGCACGTTGATCGTCAAGCGTGTCGGCGCGACGGTGGCCGGCGACTGTTTCGTCGACCACAGCCCGCCGCCGCCCGAGCGCGAGGAACTCGGCTCAAACTTCGAGCGCGACCGCGGAGCGGGCCGTCCGACGAAGCGTGATCGACGTCAGCTCGATCGTCTCCGCGGACGCGGCTGAGCCTCGCTAGCGTGCCGCGCGCGTGTCCGTGACCGATCCTCTCCCCATCGCCGAAGTACCGCACGAGCACCCGACGGTTCGCGGCGGGATGGCGTTGTGGACGCTGTTCTTCGGCTTTGCGCTGCTGATGGTCGGCAACGGGCTGAACCTCGCGTTGATCGGCGTGCGGATGGTCGACGAGGGATTCGGTGTGCGCACCAGCGGTGTGGTGATGGCGTGCTATTTCGCGGGCTTCCTGCTCGGACCGATCCTCGTCGTGCGCTGGCTGTCGGGTGTCGGTCACATCAGGGTGTTCGCGAGTTTGGCGTCGATCGCGTCGTGCGTCGTGCTCCTGCAGTTCGTGTGGATCTCGGCGCCGACATGGGCACTGATGAGGCTCCTGTTCGGATTCTGCATGGCCGGGTTGTATGTGATCGTCGAGTCGTGGCTCAACGACGCGTCGACGCCACGCAATCGAGGTCGCACGCTCGCGGTCTACATGATCGTGTCGATGGGTGGCCTCGGCCTCGGGCAACTGCTGATCGCCGCGGGTGACCCCAGCGGCGACGGGCTGTTCGTCGTCGCTTCGATCCTCGTGTCGATGTCGTTCGTGCCGGTCGCACTGGCCGCGACGACCGACGCCCCACCGGTTCGGGTCTCGCCGCATCTGCGACTTCGCGAGTTGGCGCGCATCGCGCCGACGGGTCTGGTCGGCATGGTGTTCACCGGCGCGTCGCACGGGATCCTGTTCGGCCTGAGTGCGGTGTACGCCACACGCGCCGGATTCGGTGTGGGCGAGACGGCGTTGTTCCTGGCGCTGCCGTCGCTCGGGGCGCTCGTGTTCCAGTGGCCGGTCGGCTGGGCGTCCGATCGGTTGCCTCGGCGCGGCGTGATCTTCGTGGTCGCCGTCTGCGCTGCGGCGATGAGCGCGACGCTGGGGTTCACGCCCGAGGGCAACGTGGTGATGCTGCCGATGATGTTCGTCCTCGGCGGCCTGACGTTCCCGCTCTACTCGCTGCTGCTGTCGCACACGCTCGACCGATCGGCCCCCGGCTCAGCGATGGGGGCGAGCGGGGCATCGCTGCGGGTGAACGGCGTCGGTGCGGTCCTCGGGCCGATCGTCGCCGGTTCGATCATGGCGGCACTCGGCGAGACTTCGTTCTTCTGGTGCCTCGTCGCCACCCACGGCATGATCGCGATGTACGTCGCCTACCGGCTCGTCGCCGAAGACGCGCTGCCGGTGAACCGGCAGGGACCCTTCGTCCCGATGCCCGCCCGTGCCACCGATTTCGCGATTCGCCTCACGTCACGCCCCCTGCGCGTGTCGCGCTCCCGACTCCGCCGTCGCTGACACGCCGGCCGGCCCAGCGGCTCATCCGATCGTGATGTGGGCGACGGCTGCGTCCGTGTTCCAGCCGACGTGGATCTCGTAGCCGATCGGCGTTCGTGTCTCAGCGAGGGCATCCGGTGGCGCCTCGAAGCTGATCTCGACCGGACCGACCGTGATCCGGTCGGTGCCGACGATCGCGCCCGGGCCGGACACGATGCGCAGGCCGACCCGGTCGTCGCGCCCGGTCAGCTGCACGTCGAATGTCAGGTCGGCCACCCGGCGCACGTCGATCCACGCGGTCTCGTCCGGCACCATGATGCCGATCGTCGTCGGCTCGTCGTCGAGATCGACGTGCGCGCTGAACGGCACGTATTGGTCGAGCGAGTCGTCGTGTCGACGGCCGTATTCCCATCCCACCGCGAGGTGTTCGCGCAACAGGCTCTCCGCGCAGGAGTGCCCGAATCGCTGAACCTGTTGCCGCGGTGACGTCACCGCGCGCAGGTCGAGATGGTCGAGCACGATCGGGGCCAGCCGTTGTACGAGCGGCAGGAAGTAGAGGTCGTGGACGTGCACGGTGTCCTGGTCGAGTACGGCCGGCAGGATCATCTCGGGTGACTCGCCGGCGACGTGGAGCCAGATCCCGGCGAGCGACACGTATCGCCGCAGGTCGAGTCCGTAGGCCCTGATGTACGGACCGCACATCGCTCCGAGTCGGGGGTGGTACAGCGTCGAGATCCGCTCGCCGAGTCGAGCGAGCATGCGGCCGCCCGACCGCTCGTACACCGGTGTCGGTGGGTGGGCCGCCCAGAGCGCGAGCGCCAACAGGTCGATGCCGTCGTAGGTCGGCGAGTTGTACTCGTCGATGTCGCCGAATCGACCGAACCGCTCCATGATCTGCTCGACCCGCTGTTCGCCCCTCGCGCTCAGGTCGGCGTCGCCGGTCGCCTGGCCGACGTGTCCGAGCAGCCACGCGTGCATCAGGTTGGGGTTCGTGTACCACGGCGCGATGCGGTCGTCGGGCTCGCCGTGCACGCAACGCAGCAGTGCGGCGTCGATACCGCTGCGGACGTCGTCGGGCAGGTCCGCGCCGTGGTGGATGACGGTCAAGGCCAGGATGCAGCCGAGGAACTGGCGCCAGTTCGGGTCGTAGTGGACCCACTCGACGGCGTCGGCGCCGGGCGGATCGTGCTGCTCGGCCGTGGCGGGGAACGTGCCGCTCCACGGCCAGTCGGAGGTCGGGTACTGCGTCGCCAGCACGCTGCGGATCGCGGTGACGGCGCGGGTGGTGTTGCCGTCGTCGAGATCCAGGAACGCGCCGAGTGCGGTCTCGCGAACGGCGTGGAGGTTCAGCGCAGAGATGTCGACGCCCGGCACGACGCCGCGGGCGAACCGGTCCATCCCGCGCTCGGCATTCCAGAGCTCCTCGTGGATCGCGCGCAACGCATCGATCGGTGACACCCGCCAACCGTAGATGAGACGTGGGGTCCGACCGCGCGTGTCAGCTCCGTCGGTTCAGCTCAGGCCGACGATGTTGCCGTCGGCGTCGATGTCGATCCGCTGCAACGCCGGCGCTGCGCCGAGGCCGGGCATCGTGCTCATCGCGCCGCAGATCGGATAGACGAAGCCGGCGCCGACCGAGGCACGAACCTCGCGAACCGGCAGGGTCCACCCGGTCGGCGCGCCGTGCAATGACGGATCGGCCGAGATCGACAGATGGGTCTTGGCGATACACACCGGCAGATTGCCGAATCCGTTGCGTTCGAAGTTGTCGATCTGGCGTGCGGCCAGCGGCGTGTAGTCCACCCCGTCAGCGCCGTAGACCTTGGTCGCCACGGTGTGGATCTTCTCGCGCAGCGGCATCTCGTCGGGGTAGAGCACGGCGAACTCGCTGGGTTCCTCCGCGGCATCGGCGACGACTTCGGCGAGGTCCTTGGCTCCGTTGCCGCCGTCGCTGAAGTGGGTCGAGACCGCCGAGCGGGCGCCGAACTCGGCAGCGATCTCCTCGATCGCACGGATGTCGGCGGGATGATCGTCGGGGAACACGTTGATCGCCACTACCGGTGTGCACCCGTGGATCCGCATGTTCTCGAGTTGCTTGCGAAGGTTGGCGCCGCCTTCGTGCACCTCGTCGGGGTTCGGTGCCAGGAGGGCTTCCGGGAGGGGCCGGCCGGCGACGATCGTGTGGTTCCCGCTGTGGGCCTTCAGTCCGCGCACTGTGGCGACGAGGACTGCCGCGTCGGGCGCGAGGCCCGACATCCGACACTTGATGTTGAAGAACCGTTCGGCACCCATGTCGGCGCCGAAGCCGGCCTCGGTGACGAGATAGTCGCCCATGTGGATGCCGATGAGGTCGGCGACGATCGACGAGTTGCCGGTGGCGATGTTGCCGAACGGCCCGGCATGCACGAGCACCGGCGTGTTCTCGAGCGTCTGCATCAGGTTGGGCTTGATCGCCTCACGCAGGATCACGGCCATCGCGCCCGCGACCTCGATGTCGTCGGCGGTCACCGGATCGCCGGACTTGGTGTAGCCGACGACGATCCGCCCCAGTCGTCGGCGCAGATCCTGCAGGTCGGTGCACAGCGCCAAGGTGGCCATCACCTCGGAAGCGGCGGTGATGTCGAATCCGGTCTCGCGGGGGATCCCGTCGAGGCGGGAGCCGAGACCCGAGACGATGTTGCGCAGCGAGCGGTCGTTGATGTCGAGGGATCGCCGCCACGTGATCTGGTGCGGATCGAGCCCGCTGGGGTTGCCGTGGAACACGTGCGCGTCGACGGCCGCGGCACACATGTTGGTGGCGGAGGTGACGGCGTGGACGTCGCCGGTGAGGTGCAGGTTCAGCAACTCCATCGGCACCACCTGGCTGTAGCCACCGCCCGCGGCGCCGCCCTTGATGCCGAACGTCGGCCCCATCGACGGCTGGCGAATTGCGAGCGTGGCCGAGTGCCCGATGTGCTTGAAGCCCTGGCTCAGCCCGACGGCCACGGTGGTCTTGCCCTCGCCGAACGGGGTCGGGGTGATCGCCGACACCACGACGTATTTCGCTCGTGGCCGGTCGGCCATGAGCCCGACGGCTCGCAGGTCGATCTTGGCCGCGCCGGTCCCGTACGGCTCGAGGCAGTCGAGTGGGATCCCGGCATCGGTCGCGATCTCGGTCAGCGGCCGCAGCGTCGCACGGCGTGCGATGTCGAGATCGGATGGGAATGTCCCGTCGCCCATGGGTGGCAACTTTCGCACATCGTGGGGTCCATCACCCGCTTGCTCGGCCGATGCACCAAGATGGTGTCGATGCCGACAGGCGGCGCGACCGAGGGGACCACGACACTGGTTGGTGAACGCGTGCCGATGCATCGACGTGTCCGCCAGGTCGTGATCGGCCGCGGCGCGGTCGTCCCGCTGGCGACGGCCCAGGCGCTCGCCGCGGCAGGCGATGCGTTCGTGTCGGTCAGCCTCGCCGGATCGCTGTTCTTCAACGTGAGCCCGAACGCCTCGCGTGAGCAGGTGCTGCTGTACCTCCTGATCACGATGGCGCCACTCGCCGTGCTCTCACCGCTCGTCGGGCCGGCCGTCGACCGGTTCCGACGCTCGCAGCGCTACGTCGCCTCGTCGTTCTTCGTCGCCCGCGGCGTGTTCTGTCTGCTGCTCGCCGTCACGTTGCTCCAGGTCGCGTTCTATCCGATCGTGTTGTGTCTGCTGATCGCCAGCAAGGCATCGGGCATCGTCAAGCAGACCCTGGTGCAGACCCTCGTGGACGATCCGGAGGAACTCGTCGCCACGAATGCCCGACTCGCGCGTTTCTCCAGCATCACCGCGGCGGTCGGGGTCGTGTGCGCCGCGTCGCTGTTCACGTCCGCCGGCGCGGAGTGGTCATTGCGCGGCGCGGCGGTGCTCTTCGCACTCGCCGGTGGCGCAGTGCTGTGGGCCCGGCCTCGCACGAGCTCCCCGCACACGCCGGACGATGTCGAATACGCGGAGACCCACCTCCCGACGGTGGTCGTGTCGTCGATCGGCATGCTGGCGATCCGCGCAGCCGTCGGCTTCTTCATCTTCACGCTGGCATTCACACTGCGTCGGTCGAGCGAGCCGACGTACATCTACGGTCTGGCCGCCGCGTGCTACGGCCTCGGTGCGTTCCTGGGGCACACGGCGGCGACGGTGATGCGGAGATGGTTCACCGAGGAGCAACTGATCGGCCTGGCGATCGCATTGCCCGCCGCGTTCACCGCCGTCGGCATCCTCGGTGCCTCGGTACCGCTCCTCATGGTGATCTCCACCCTCGTCGGGTTGTCGACCACGCTCGGTCGCAACGCGTTCGACGGGCTGCTCCAGCGCCGCGCGCCCGAGGCCCTGCTCGGGCGGGCGGGCGCACGGTACGAGACGTGGTTCCAGCTCGCCTGGGTGTTCGGAGGCATTCTCGCGACGCCGATCGCGTTCCCGGTCGAGGTGAGTATGACGGTGCTCACCGCCATCTACGTGCCGGCCTTGGTGATCTTCGTGCGCGGCGTGCGCGAGGCGCATCGCTTCGAGGGGACACCGGAGGAGCACCTTGGTGGTGCGCATGTGCGGCTCACCGTGGCGCATCAGGCCTGGGAGGCGGGGTCGTTGCGCGTGGCGATCGTCGAGGCCTCGGCGGCCGTCGACCTCGCGCAGAGCGTCGTCGGCACGGCGATCGGGTTGGATCGACGTTCTGAACTCGACGAACTCCGTCGCAGTGCCATCGACGTCGACCACGACATCGGCAACCGCGACGCGGTGCGGGCGCTGCAACTCGCCGACGAGATGATCAGCTCGGCGTCACCGCCGTGACCGTCGCGGTGCCGACACCGCTCGATTTCGTGTCGGCGTCGTCGGCAGTGATCTGCAACGTGAACGGTGACGACGTCTCGACGTCGAGATAGCGCAGGAGGTCGACGTCGATCGTCCTGGCGGGATCGGGCATCGCTCCCACGAGGAGCATCACGCCGTGGTCGATCACCGGGGAGCCATCGAGCCCGGTGTCGAAGGCCTCGGTGGATTCGTCGGCGAAGCGTACGTCGGCGATGTCAACGGTCGCTGCGGCCACGCTGGCCTGGACGCCGACAGCGATCGTCGCGCCGTCGGCGGCGACGACGTAGATGACCGGGAGCTTCACGCTCCCGTCGTCGTTGAGAACGGGTTCCTGTTCTGCGGCCTGCCACTCGACGATGGCGGTGTAGGCGCCCGCTTGATCGACCTCGTCCGACGGCGAGGAGTCGCCGTTGCTGCATGCGACGGACAGCAGGGACAACGCGACGAGACCGATGAACGCAGCCACCCCATGCGCGCTGATCGCGCGTTCGGCTCGATTCCCTCCCACCGGCGCAACGTTAGGCGACCCGCACGCGCCTGGCGCGCGGGGATCGGTCAGATGAGTCGTCGTGCTGCTTCGACCGCGACGGCGACGGTGGTCGACTCGATCCGCTTGGCCGTCTCCTCGTCGGGCGTCTCCTGTTGCGTCCGGTTGACGAGGACGCCCGCCACGCAGCCCGCGCGCAGGCCCTGGCTCGCGCACATCGTGAACAGCGCGGCCGACTCCATCTCGTAGTTGAGGACACCCATCGACTGCCATTCCTCGAGGCTTCCCTGGAATCGTCGCGTGACGCGCCCGGAGTAGGTGTCGTAGCGCTCTTGGCCGGGGTAGAAGGTGTCGGACGATGCCGTGATGCCGACGTGGGGCTCGATGCCGAGTGCGGTGGCGGCCTCGACGAGGGCGGTCGTGCAGGCGAAGTCAGCGACGGCCGGGAATTCCATCGGTGCGAAGTGCAGGCTCGTTCCGTCGAGGCGAACGGCGGCCGTGGTGACGATGATGTCGCCGGGCTGTTGATCGGGTTGGATGCCTCCGGTGGTGCCCACGCGCAGGAACGTGCGGACGCCGAGTTGGGCGAGCTCCTCGACGGCGATCGCGGTCGACGGACCGCCGATGCCTGACGAGCACACGACGATGGGCGTGCCGTCGAGCCAGCCCAGCCACGAGGTGAACTCGCGGTTCGAGGCGAGGAACTCGTGGCGGTCCATCGTCGCCGCGAGCCGTTCGACCCGACCGGGGTCGCCCGGTACGAGCGCCAGGGTCGCGCCCTGCAGCATGTCTGCCGTCAACCTCAGATGGAACACCGCTGCCATCTCGTGAACGCTACTGCCGCCCCGAAAGATGCGCAGCCGCGCGCGACGTTCACGTCGCCCCCGCACGGTGCAACCGCTGGGGACTCAGGGCTTGAAGACATGCACATGTCTTTATATACTTCGGGGATGCACATGGAGGTCGCGCTCGACGCGCTGCGGGCGATCGCCGAGGAGACCCGATTGCGGATTCTGTTCGTGCTGCGTCGAGGCGAGCTGACCGTCACCGATCTGACCGAGATCCTGGGGCAGTCGCAACCGCGGGTGTCGCGTCACCTTCGGCTCCTCGTCGACGCCGGGCTGGTCACGAAGCACCGCGAGGGAACGTGGGCCTTCTTCCGCCTCGTCGACGACCTCGACCGCGGTGCGTTGATCGCGGCGGCGCTCGCCGCCGTCGACGTCGCCGACCCGGTGATCTCCGCGGACCTCGAACGGCTCGACACTGTCAGGGCCCGGCGCGCCGATGCGGCGAGCGAGTACTTCGAGCGGATCGCTCCGATCTGGGACGAGGAACGATCCTTGCACGCCGCGGCGAGCACGGTCGAAGCCGCCATTCTCGATGTCGTCGGCGAACGCCGGATCGGACGGGTGCTCGACGTCGGCACCGGCACCGGCCGGATGCTGCAGCTGCTCGCCGATCGCGCCGATCGCGCCGTCGGCCTCGACGCCAGCCACTCGATGCTGTCGGTGGCCCGCGCCAACCTCGAACGTCTCGGGGTGCAGGGGTGGGAACTCCGCCAGGGGGACGTGCACAGCCCGCCCCTCGAACGCGCGACGTTCGATCTCGTCGTCATCCACCAAGTGCTCCACTACCTCGACGACCCCGCTCGGGCGTTGGCCGAGGTGGCCCAGCTCGTCGCGCCGGGCGGACGCCTCCTCGTCGTCGACTTCGCCCCGCACCGGCACGATTTCCTCCGCGCCGCCGCCCATCGACGGCTCGGGTTCACCCACGACCAACTGCGCGACTGGTTCGACCAGGTCGGGTTCGACTGCTCGACCATCGTCGACGTCGATCCCCCCGCCGCCGACGACGGGCTCACCGTCACCGTCTGGCTCGCCGTCAACCGCCGCACCATGAGAGAAGTCGCCTGACATGACCGTCACCCGCACGACCGCCACCGGCCTGCACCCCTTCCACGACCACCCGATCGCACAACTCGCACGCGAGCGCATCGTCGTGCTCGACGGCGCGATGGGCACCGAGATCCAAGCGCTCGGCCTCTCCGACGAGGCGTTCCGCGGTGATCGGTTCTGCGACCACGGCTGCGACCTGGCCGGCAACAACGAACTCCTCACGCTCACCCAGCCCGACGCGATGCGCGAGATCCATCTGCGGTACTTGCTCGCCGGCGCCGACATCGTCGAGACGAACACCTTCTCGGCCAACCGGGTGTCACAGGGCGACTACGACACCGTCGACCAGGTCGTCCAGCTCAACGAGGATGCAGCGCGCCTCGCACGAGAGGCCGCCGAGGAGGCGCACGGCATCGACGGTCGCCCACGCTTCGTCGCCGGCGCCGTCGGCCCCACCAACATGACGCTGTCGCTCTCGCCCAAGGTCGAGGACCCCGGCTTCAGGGCGATCAGCTTCAGTGCGCTCGCCGACGCCTATCAGGAACAGATCGAGGCACTGCTGCGCGGCGGTGTCGATGCGATCCTGATCGAGACGATCTTCGACACGCTGAACGCCAAGGCGGCGATCGTCGCCAGCCGCCGCGCGATGGCGTCGCACGGCATTCAGCTTCCGCTGATGATCTCCGGCACGATCACCGATCGATCGGGACGCACGCTGTCGGGTCAGACCCCCGCCGCGTTCTGGCAGTCGATTCGTCACGCCCAGCCGCTGACCGTCGGACTCAACTGTGCGCTCGGTGCCGAGGAGATGCGTCCGCACCTGCAGGAGCTGGCCACGGTCGCCGACACGCTCGTGTGCGCGTATCCGAATGCAGGTCTGCCCAACGAGCTCGGTGGCTACAACGAGACCCCGGCCGAGACAGCGCGCTTCGTCGCTGAATTCGCCGAGGCCGGACTGGTCAACGTTGTCGGCGGCTGTTGCGGCACCACCCCGGCCCACATCGAAGCGATCGCCCACGCTGTCGAGGGCGCGATCGCCCGCATCGTGCCCACCCGCGCGCCGCGCCTCGAGCTGTCCGGTCTCGAACCGTTCGCCCTGACCGACGACATCCCGTTCGTCAACGTCGGCGAGCGCACCAACATCACCGGCTCCGCGAAGTTCCGCCGTCTGATCAAGGACAACGAGTACGGCGAGGCACTCGTGGTCGCGCTCCAGCAGGTCGAGAGCGGCGCCCAGATCATCGACGTCAACATGGACGACGGTCTGATCGACGGCGTCGAGGCGATGACGAGGTTCCTCAACCTGATCGCATCGGAGCCCGACATCGCCCGCGTCCCGATCATGATCGACTCGTCGAAGTTCGAGGTGATCGAAGCAGGCCTGCAGTGTGTGCAGGGCAAGCCGATCGTCAACTCGATCTCGATGAAGGAGGGCGAGGAGGCATTCCTCGCCCAGGCTCGCACCTGTCTCGACTACGGGGCCGCGGTGATCGTGATGGCATTCGACGAGCAGGGGCAGGCCGACACGGTCGAACGCAAGGTCGACATCGCCCGCCGCGCCTACCACCTGCTGATCGACGAGGTCGGGTTCCCACCTGACGACATCATCATCGACCCGAACATCTTCGCGGTCGCCACCGGCATCGAGGAACACAATCGCTACGGCCTCGACTTCATCGAGGCGACCCAGCAGATCACCGACGAGCTGCCATACGTCAACATCTCCGGCGGCGTGTCGAATCTGTCGTTCTCGTTCCGCGGCAACGAGCCCGTCCGCGAAGCGATGCACTCGGTCTTCCTGCTGCGCGCCGTCGAGGCCGGCATGAGGATGGGCATCGTGAACGCGGGCCAGCTCGCGGTCTACGACCAGATCGATCCGGAGCTGCGCGAGCTGTGCGAGGACGTTGTGCTCGCCCGCCGGCCGGACGCCACCGAGCGGTTGCTCGACGCGGCCACGCGGTTCGCCGGCACGGGCGAACAGGCCGCCGACCCGGCAGCCCAGGAATGGCGTTCGTGGGATGTGGCGCGCCGCATCGACCATGCCCTCGTCAACGGCATCACCGTGTTCATCGAAGACGACGTCGAGGAGGCCCGTGCCGGCTCGAGCCGCGCGGTCGACGTGATCGAGGGCCCGTTGATGAGCGGCATGAACACGGTCGGCGATCTCTTCGGCGCCGGCAAGATGTTCCTCCCGCAGGTCGTCAAATCGGCCCGCGTGATGAAGCAGGCCGTCGCCTACCTCACCCCCTTCATCGAGGCCGAGGGCGAGGACGGCGCCGCCTCGAAGGCCGGCACGGTGCTGCTCGCCACGGTCAAGGGCGACGTCCACGACATCGGCAAGAACATCGTCGGCGTCGTGCTCGGCTGCTCGAACTACGACGTGATCGACCTCGGCGTGATGGTGTCGGCCCAGACGATCCTGGAGACTGCTCGCGAGCGCAACGTCGACATCATCGGCTTGTCCGGGCTGATCACCCCGTCACTCGACGAGATGGTGCGCGTGGCCGCCGAGATGGAGCGCACCGGCCTCGACGTCCCCCTCCTGATCGGGGGCGCCACCACCAGCCGCCTGCACACGAGCCTGCGGATCGACCCCGCATATCACGGCCCGGTCGTCCACGTCGGTGACGCGAGCCGCGCCTCGGGCGTGATCTCGAGCCTGCTGTCGACGACGCAACGCGAGAACTTCCTCGACGAGTTGCGCGCCGACTACGAGCGCGTCGTCGCCTCCCACGAGCGGGCGACGGTCGAACGCGATCGCGTGTCGCTCGACGTGGCCCGCGCCAACCGGTTGGCCGCGACGTTCGACGCCACCACGGTCAGCGAACCGACCTTCGTCGGCACGCGCGTGTTCGACGACTACGACGTCGCCGAACTCGTGCCGTACATCGACTGGACCCCGTTCTTCCGCACCTGGGGGATCCGCAGCCGGTTTCCCGAGGTGCTCACCGATCCCGAGTTCGCCGACGCGGCCCGTCCGCTCTACGACGACGCGCTGGCGATGCTCGACAAGATCGTCGCCGATCACTGGTTCCGTCCGAAGGCGGTCGTCGGCTTCTGGCCCGCGAACGCCGACGGCGACGACGTCGTGGTCTACGCCGACGACACCCGGTCAGCCGAGCGCGCCCGCCTCTACGGGATCCGCCAGCAGGCGACCAAGACCGACGGGCGTCCCAACCTCAGCTTGTCCGACTACGTCGCGCCCGCCGGCTCCGGCGTCGCCGACTGGATCGGCGGATTCGTCGTCACCGCCGGTCCGGAGGAGATCGAGATCGCCGAACGATTCGAGGCCGACAACGACGACTACTCGTCGATCCTGCTCAAGGCGCTCGCCGACCGCCTTGCCGAGGCGTTCGCCGAGCGGATGCACGAACGGGTGCGCACCGAGCTGTGGGGCTATGCGCCCGACGAGGCGTTCACACCGGCCGAGCTGATCCGTGAATCGTTCCGGGGCATTCGGCCGGCACCCGGCTACCCGAGCCAGCCCGACCACACCGAGAAGGGCACGCTCTTCGAGCTCCTCGATGCGACCGCGAGCATCGGTGTGGAGCTGACCGAGTCGTTCGCCATGTGGCCGGGCTCGTCGGTGTCAGGTCTCTACTTCGCGCATCCTGACAGCAAGTACTTCGGTGTCGGCAAGATTCGCCGCGACCAGCTGGCGTCGTACGCCGAACGCAAGGGCTGGACGATCGAGGAGGCGGAAACGCACCTCGCGCCGATCCTCGACGGCGGCGCCTGACGGGGCGGAGCTCAGGCGCTCGCCGGCCCCGAGCGGCGCGCCATCCGAGGGGCGAACGCGAAGAGTGCCGCCAGGCCGACGGCCATGGCCGCGCCGACATCGACGGTCAGGAATGTCGAGGTCGCGCCGAAGAGCGCCGCGGCTCCGAGCGGACCGACGGTCTGGCCGAGTCGAGCGGCACCGACGTAGACAGCGACGACCGCACCGCGATGTTCGGGCGGTGACAATTCGACGGCTTGGTCCTGCATCGTCGGGATCATCGCTCCTTCACCCATGCCGTAGACGAGGCAGCCGAGGACCACCAGACCCACCGCTGAGGTGGCACCGATGAGCGCGAAGCCGACTGTGAAGGTGAGCGAGCAGATCACGAGGAGATGCCGCGCATCGATGCGTTCACGGATCCGTTGCAGGTTGAACGCGACGATCGTCGACGGCACCGCCGGCAGTGCGAGGAACAGGCCGCGGATCGACGCGCCGTAGCCGAACTCGTTCTCGAGATGGATCGGAAGCGTCGACAGGAACACCCCGAAGATCATCATGAACGAGATCACTGCGCCGATCATCACGATCAGGACGGCGGGTCGACGGATCACCTCGCCGATGCCGGCGAGCTGCGTGCGGACCGAGACGGTGGCATCGGGTCGATCGGCGGGCAACATCCGGTGGGCGACGACCGCGGTGACGATGCCGAGGCTGTACGGCGCGAGGGCGAGCCGCCAGCTGCCGACATCGGTGAGCACCCCGCCGATCGGAGGCATCAGCGCCAGGCACACGGTGAGGAACGCGGCGTTGCGGCCGATCAGACGTGTGCGGTCTTCACCGCTCCAGTGATCCCCGATCAGGACGATGGCGAGGTTGATCAGGCCCGCCGCGCCGATGCCCATTCCGAAGCGGGCGACGAGGAGGAGCGGGAACGTCGGCGCGAGCGCGGCCATGGTGCCGAAGGTGCCGAAGGTCGCCAGGCAGGGCACGAGCACACGCCGCCGCCCGAGCCGGTCGGAGAGCACGCCGATGATCGGCGCCATGAAGATCCCGGGGAACGACGTCGCCGCGATCAGTAGCCCTGCGCCACTGTTGCTGACGCCGAAGTCGTCGAGGATGTCGGGCACCGCGGGTGCGAGCAGGGTGTTGCCCATGATCCCGGTCGCCGTCACCGCCAGGATCAGCGGGAGCAACGAACGACGATGGACCACCGACGAGAACGTAGTCACGTGGTCCCCGACCTCGCGAGATCGCCGATCTACGCTCCACTGCGGGGAACCGGCACCTGGCGCGACCGGACGAACGAAACGAGGACATCGCCATGAACGACAACATCCGCATTCCGATCGCCGAGGCGTTCGGCACCGCGGTCCTGGTCATCGGCGGTCCGGGCACGGCGATCTTCGCCACCGGCCTGTTCAACAAGGATCTCAACGTCGGGGCGCTCGGCGTGGCCATCGCGTTCGGGTTCAGCCTGCTCTGCATGGCGTACCTGATCGGTCGCATCTCGGGCTGCCACATCAACCCTGCCGTCACGATCGGGATGGTGATGGCGAAGAAGCTCGAGCCGGCCAAGGCCGTGCCGTACTTCGCCGCACAGTTCGTCGGCGGCATCGTCGGCGCCGGCATCCTGGCGCTGACCCTGAGCGGCACTGACGGTTTCATGTCGCGTGCGCAGGATGCCGGGTTCGCCTCGAACGGCTACGGCAGCCATTCGCCCGGCGGATTCGACCTGCTCTCGGTCGCGATCGTCGAAATCGTGGTGACCGCGATCTTCGTCCTGATCGTGCTGGGCACGACGAGCCTCAAGGGCGTGCCGACCGGATTCGGACCGATCGCCGCCGGCCTCGGGCTGACGCTCGTGCACCTGATCTCGATCCCGGTGTCGAACACCTCGGTCAACCCGGCCCGCTCACTGGCGACGGCGGTGTTCCAGGGCGACTGGGCACTCGGCCAGGTCTGGGCCTTCATCGTGTTCCCCGCGATCGGCGCCGTCGTCGCAGGTGGGTTGTGGATGGTGCTGGGTGAACCAGAGGGCGACGAGACCGAGGCGCTCTGATCCAGCACTGCAGCAACATCTGGGGTCGGGACCACATTTGGGTGGGATTTCCCGGCCCCTGATAACTTCTCGGTCCGATGTCGGTGTACCTACGCGAATACTTGACCGTCGTCTGGTTCGGCGTGGCCGCACTGGCGATCGGTGGCCTGCTGCTCGGACTCGCGGCGCTCGTGCGCCCGTCCAAGCCCAGCTACGACAAGGGCATCGCCTACGAATCGGGCGTCGACCCGGTGGGGATCGGCTGGTCACAGAGCCAGATCCGCTACTACGTGTTCGCCCTGCTGTTCGTGATCTTCGACGTGGAGGCCGTGTTCCTGTTCCCCTGGGCGGCAAACGTCGAGCGCTACGGCACCTTCGGCCTGGTCGTGATGCTCGTGTTCATCGTGCTCCTGCTCGACGGACTGGTGTACGCCTGGAAGCGTGGGTTGCTGCGATGGGTCTGATGAAGCTGAGGAGCTGCTGACATGGGTCTCGTCGACAAGGGGCGCATGCCGGCTCCACTCACGAAGCTGTTCAACATGAGCCGCTCGTACTCGCTGTGGGTCTACCAGTGGGGTCTTGCCTGCTGTGCGATCGAGATGGGCGCGGCGTTCGGTTCGCCGCGCTACGACGTGATGCGCCTCGGCGTCATCCCGCTCCCCGCGAGTCCGCGCCAGGCCGACTTCGTGTGCATCTCGGGCACGGTCACCGACAAGATGGCCCCGGCCGTTCGGCGCCTGTGGGAGCAGATGCCCGAACCCAAGTACGCGATCTCGATGGGCTCGTGCGCCAACTGCGGTGGCCCGTACTGGGACAGCTACTCGGTCACCAAGGGCGTCGACCAGATCATCCCGATCGACGTGTACATCCCCGGTTGCCCGCCGCGCCCGGAGGCACTGCTCGAAGGCATCGTCCTGTTGCAGCAACGCATCAAGAACGAGGACATGGCTGCCAAGTGGCGTGGCGAGGAGTTCACCTCGCTGCAGACCACTCGCGAACGCGAGCGGGTCGCCAACCAGCCCGCGGCCGTCGAGCCGGTTGCAGCTCGCGAGCCGATCGTCGTGGGTGGTGGACCCATTGAGTGACGGCGCCACGACCGACACCGTTGCCGAGGACACACCAGCACTGCCGGGTGACGGACTCCGCGACAGCATCATCGACGATCTCCGGCGCCGCCTCGGTGACGTCATCGTCGACACGCACATCTCGCCGAACGACGACCTGTGGATCCGCGTGCAGACCGACGCGTGGCGCGCCACGGCCGAGGCGTTGAAGGCGGCGGGCTTCACGTTCTTCTCGTTCATCTCGGGTCTCGACTGGCTGCCGTCGCCCTACGGCAAGGGCGAGGAGGACCCGACCGCGGAACCGGTCGAGCCCGACACCGAGATCCGCCAGGGCGTCACGGGTGGCGACACCCGATTCCAGGTGTTCGCCCGCCTCGTCGACCTCGACCGCCACGTCGGCGTCACGATCAAGGCCGACGTCCCCGACGACCACCTCGTGGTCGATTCGTGGACCACGGTGTTCGCCGGCGCCAACTGGCACGAGCGTGAGTGCCACGAGATGTTCGGGATCGGCTTCAACGGCCACCCCGACCTGCGCAACATGTACCTGCCCACCGATTTCGAGGGGCATCCACTGCGCAAGGACTTCCCGCTCCTCGCGCGCATGATCAAGCCATGGCCCGGCATCGTCGATGTCGAACCGATGCCCGCCCAGGACGACGACACACCGGACGAAGCAGCCGCGACCGAAGGCGAGAACGCGTCATGACCGTCCTGAGCGATCGTCAACAGTTGAGCTACATCGCCAGCCAGGCTGCCGATGCCCGCCTCAACGTCGAGCTCGAGACCGAGGGCATGACCCTCAACATCGGCCCCCAGCACCCGGCGACGCACGGCACGTTGCGCATCATCTGCCGTCTCGACGGCGAGCAGGTCGTGTGGGCCGAACCGTCGGCCGGGTACATGCACCGCGGCTACGAGAAGCTCACCGAGGTCCGCACGTTCCCTCAGGTCACCACGCTGGTCAACCGGATCGACTGGCTGGGCAGCTTCGCCAACGAGGTGCCGTTCATCCTCGCGGCCGAGAAACTGATGGAGATCGAGGCGCCCCCGCGTGCGCAGGTGATCCGCACGATCTTGTTCGAGTTGTCGCGCATCGCCAACGTGTCGTTGTTCCTCGGCGACCTCGGTGTCCAGATGGGTGCCATCACGCCGGTGTTCCTCGCCTTCCGCGACCGTGAGTACGTCCTCAACCTGATCGAGAGCGCGACCGGTGGTCGCTTCCACCCGAACTTCGACCGCATCGGTGGCCTGAAGGACGACCTGCCGGCGGGCTGGATCGACGAGACCCGCCAGGTGATGGTGAAGCTGCGCGAGTTCTGCGACATCATCGAAGACCTCCTCTTCGGCAACGAGATCTTCCAGAGCCGCATGCGCGGCATCGGCATCATCCCCGCCGACGTCGCCAAGGACTACGGCCTGTCCGGCGCCAACCTGCGTGCGAGCGGCGTCGACTTCGACCTTCGTCGCGATCAGCAGTTGCCGATGGCGTGGGACAAGGCCGACTGGAAGGTCTGGACGCATCCGGACGGCGACAGTTTCGCTCGCTGCTGGGTTCGCCTGCAGGAGACCCGCGAGTCGTGCAAGATCGTCGAGCAGCTGCTCGACCAGGTGCCCGCCGGACCGATCATGACCAAGGTGCCGCGCATCATCAAGGTGCCGGAGGGCGAAGCCTGGGTGTCGACGGAGAATCCGCTCGGTGAAATGGGCTACTACGTCGTCTCGAAGGGTGACCTCGGCCCATTCCGGGTCAAGATCCGCTCGGCGAGCTTCAACAACATCTCGATCGTGCCATGGGCGCTCAAGGGCGTCTATGTGCCCGACATCATCACGATCCTCGCCAGCCTCTACTTCATCCTGGGTGACATCGACCGATGATCCAGTTCGCCATCGAAATCCCGTACTGGGGCCAGTCGTTGCTGCGCGTGCTCGGCGGCCTCGTCGCGGTCCTGCTGCCTGCGGGCACGATCGTCTACCTGTTCCTGTTCAAGATGATGTCGTTCATGCAGAGTCGCCTCGGACCGATGGAAGCCGGCCCGTACGGATCGCTGCAGCTCGTCGCCGAGGTCGGCAAGTGGATGCAGAAGGAGGACCTCGCTCCCGACGCCGCCGATCACCGCATCTTCAAGATGGCGCCGCTCATCGTGCTGCTGTCGACGTTCCTTCTCGTCGTCATCGTGCCGTTCGGGCCCGACGCCTACTTCACCAACTTCTCCGTCGGCATCTTCCTCGGCCTGGCCGTCGCCTCGGTCAGCGTGCTCGGCATCCTGATCGCGGGCTGGGCCAGCGCCAACAAGTACGCACTGCTCGGCGGTCTGCGCGCCGCCGGCCAGCTCATCGCCTACGAGCTTCCGATGGTGCTCGCCGTGCTCGGCGTCGTCATCCAGGCCGGCTCGATGAACATGCAGGAGATCACGGTCGCCCAGAACACGGGCAGCTGGTTCGGTCTCGACTGGTTCGGCAGCCCGTTCATCGTCACCCAGTTCGTCGGGTTCGTGATCTTCATGATCGCTGTGCAGGCCGAGCTCACCCAGGCACCGTTCGACATGCCGATCGCCGAATCCGAACTCGTGTCGGGATACATGACCGAGTACTCGGGCTTCCGCTTCCTGATCTTCTTCATCGCCGAGTTCGCGACCGCCGGCGTGTTCGCCTTCATCGCCTCGGTGCTCTTCCTCGGCGGGTGGGGCATCCCGTTCTCGTGGTTCGGGTGGGACAACATCGATCAGGTCCCCGACTGGATGAACCTGGTCGGCCCGCTGATCATGTTCACCAAGATGTTGGTCCTGACCTTCATCATCATGTGGGTGCGTTTCAGCTTCCCCCGTTTCCGTGAGGACCAACTGCAGACCTTCGCCTGGAAGGTGCTGATCCCACTCGCCCTGCTGAACACCGCAATCACCGCGATCTTGAAGGTGGCCTTCTGATGCCCGACAAGCCCAAGCTCCCCGGCCTGTTCAAGGGTCTCGGCATCACGCTCGGCATCCTCAAGGACACCGTCGTCGACGGCGCAAACACGGTGCAGTATCCGCACGAGAAGGAAGCGCCGCCGATCCGTGCCCGTGGTGTCATCGCCCTCCACGAGGACAACTGCACGGCGTGCATGCTGTGTGCGCGTTCGTGCCCAGACTGGTGCATCTACATCGAGGGTCACAAGCAGCTCGCACCGGCCCGCCGTGCCGGCGGCAAGCCCCGCCAGGTCAACCATCTCGACCGTTTCGACATCGACTACGCGCTGTGCATGTACTGCGGCATCTGCGTCGAGGTGTGCCCGTTCGATGCCCTGTTCTGGAGCCCGGAATACGAGTACTCCGAGCCGAAGATCGCCGACCTGCTCCACGACAAGGAGAAGCTGGGCGAGTGGATGGAGACCGTGCCCGAGGCGCCGGCGCTCGAAGCAGGAGCACAGAAGAAATGAGCGGTCAGCAGTGAACGCACTCATCCTCGCGACCGACAACGTCAACGTCGCCCAGAACGTCGCCTTCGGCATCATCGCCGCCGTGATGATCTTCGCCGCCCTCAGCGTCGTGACGACCAAGAACGTCGTCCACGCCGCGCTGTGGCTGGTCATGGTGCTCGCGGGTGTCGCCGCGCAGTACGTCCTCGCCGCCGCCGAGTTCGTGGCGGTGTCGCAGGTGCTGGTGTACATCGGCGCCGTGATGGTGCTGTTCCTGTTCGGCATCATGCTCACCAGGGCCCAGATCGGCAAGGAAACAGGGCTGAACAACAAGGGCTGGGCACTCGGCATCCCGGTTGCCCTGGTCCTGTTCGGACTCCTCGCCTGGGTGATCGTCGATGCGTTCGGCGACGACGTCTTGCCCGACCGGGGTCCCGCTCCGACCGTGATGCTCAGCGACCAGTTCCTGTCGATCTACCTCCTGCCGTTCATCGCCATCTCCTTCGTGCTCCTCGCCGCCGCGATCGGCGCCATCGTCCTGGCCAGGAAGGACTGACCGGCGATGTTGGCTGTCAACTTCCTCCTGCTCGGCGCGGCCCTGTTCTGCATCGGCGTGTACGGCGTCATCGCTCGTCGCAACGCCGTCATGGTGCTGATGTCGATCGAACTGATCCTCAACGCCGTCAGCTTGAACTTCGTCGCCTTCGCGCTCATGTCCGGCGCGATCGACGGCCAGGTGTTCGCCCTCTACGTGATCGCAGTCGCAGCCGCCGAAGTCGGCGTCGGGCTGGCGATGGTGCTCATGATCTACCGCAACCGCAAGTCGATCGCCCTCGACGAACTCTCGGAAATGAAGGGCTGAGATGCTTGCTGCAGAAGCTGCCCAGCTGAGTTCGGGATGGTTCCTCGAGAACGTCTGGTTGATCGCACTGATCCCGATCGTCTCGTTCGCCCTCATCATCGCGTTCGGCAAGCACCTGCCGATGAAGGGCTCGGAGATCGGCCTCGCGTCGATGTTCGCCTCGCTGGTACTCGCCACCGGCACCGCGATCCAGTGGATCCAGCGCACGAACTCGGCGTCGGGCGGCGAGGAGTCGCTCGGGATGCTGCAGGCGTTCGGGCGCTCGATGCCGCGGGCCACCGAGGGAGAGGTCCAGCCCTTCATCGAACCGGTCGTGCACACCTGGGTGTGGTGGTCGAACGGACCGCTCGAATTCGGGATCGGCTCGAGCGCGAGCGGCCTCTCGGTGTTGTTGCTCTGGCTGGTGGCGTTCATCTCGCTCCTGGTGCAGGTGTTCAGCCTCGACTACGTCCGCGGCGATCGCCGCTACACGCACTTCTTCGCCGCGATCACGCTGTTCTCGGGTGGCATGCTCGTGATGCTGATGGCGCCCAACATGGTCCAGCTGATCCTCGGCTGGGAGATCATGGGCCTCTGCTCGTTCCTGCTGATCGGGCACTGGTGGGAAGAGGAGGCGAACAGCCGAGCTGCACTGAAGGCGTTCTTCACCGTGCGCGTCGGCGACGTCGGCCTCCTCGTCGGCACCGCGATCATCTTCTTCGGCGCCAACGCCTGGGCGGTCGACAACCTCGACAGCAACGGCTTCGACATCAACGCGATCCAGGCGTGGGCGCTGTCGGGCGAGGCCAACAGCAAGTTCCTGCTCTGGGGTGCGATCGCACTGTTCATCGCCTGCATCGGCAAGTCGGGCCAGTTCCCGCTGCACACCTGGCTGCCCGATGCCATGGCCGGACCCACCCCCGTGTCGTCACTGCTGCACAGCTCGACGATGGTCGTGGCCGGTGTGTTCCTGGTCGCCCAGCTCTACCCGGTGTTCTGGCAGGCGTTCGACATCGGCCAGGGATCGCTGACGTTCATCGCCGTCATCGGAGCGATCACGATCATCATCGCGGCGCTCCTCGCGTTCGTGCAGGACGACATCAAGAAGGTGCTCGCCTACTCGACCGTGTCGCAGCTGGGCTACATGATGCTGGGTCTCGGCACTGGCGCGTGGCTGCCGGCGGTGTTCCACATCTTCACGCACGCGTTCTTCAAGTGCTGCCTCTTCCTCTGTGCCGGCTCGGTCAGCCACTCCGGTTCGCACCACTCCTTCGACATGAAGAAGGACATGGGCGGTCTGCGCAAGAAGATGCCGATCACGTTCACGGCCTGGATCATCTCGACGCTCGCCCTCACCGGCATCTTCCCGTTCGCCGGCTTCTGGTCGAAGGACGAGATCATCGACAACGTCGGCAACAACGGCTACACGTTCCTGATGTGGGTCGGCCTCGGCGGCGCGGTGCTGACGGCGGCCTACATGACCCGTGCGACCTACCTGACGTTCTTCGGTGAGCCCCGCGGCGCCGCGGCCGGCGAGCACAACGGTGACGAACACAGCGAAGAGCACGAGATGGAGCACATCTCCGTCGGCGCTCACGAGCCCCGCTCGCTCGGAGCCGCCGCGAATGCCCACGGCGCCGACGACCACGATGCGCATGACGACCACCACGCCTCGGACGGTCCGCACGAATCGGGCCCGCTGCTGCTGATCCCGATCGTGATCCTCGCGTTCTTCGCGCTGTTCGCCGGTCTCGCCAACCCGACGCCGCTGGCGTCGCGCTTCGGTGAGGGCATCGAGTCGATGAAGAAGTACGTCGAGCCCAGCTCCACCCCCGTGGCGTTCGAGGACGTGATCGCCACCGGTCCCGGCGAGTCGATCATGCTCGTCGACGGTCGAGTGTCGGCCTCGCCGAACGCCGAAGGTGCTGCCGGCGGCGAAGAGGGTGCGGGACACTCGAGTGGCTGCGGCTTCGACGCCCCAGAACCGGGGACGGCCTGCTTCTTCCCCAGCGTCACACATGCGGAGCCGAGCTTCAACAAGATCCTGCTGTCGCTCGGCGTGGTCGCAGCCGGCTACGCCGTCGCCATCGCGTTCAACATCGCGTTCTACGGGCGCAAGAACAAGCACCTGGTCGGCCTGACCGAGCGTTCGAAGGTGATGCGCGGCGGCTTCCTGTTCCTGAAGAACAAGTACTACCTCGACGCCCTCTACGAGAACGTCATCGTCCGAGCGGTCGCCCACCCGATCGCCAAGGGCACGAACTGGTTCAACCAGAACGTCCTCGACGCAACGGTCAATGCCGCAGGCGAGGGCGCCCGCCGCACCGGCGTGTGGGTCTACGACAACATCGACCAGAGGATCGTCGACGGAGCCGTCGACGGTTCCGGCTGGATCGCCGAGGAGACCGGTCACGGCCTCCAATCAACCCAATCGGGCAAGGTCAGTCAGTACGGCGCGCTCCTCTTCGGCGCTGCCGCTGTCGGAGCCATCGTCCTCGTCCTCGTCAACGTGAGCTGAAAGCAACTCAACCATGGAACCACTCACTGATCAGAACTGGCTGCTGAGCGTCGGCACCTTCCTGCCGCTCGTCGGGGTGCTCGTGATGATGTTCATCCCGCGCAGCGAGGAGGCGACGCACAAGCTGATCGGCATCGTCACCGCCGGCGCGACCCTGGCGGTCGGCATCTTCACGCTGTTCGCCTTCGACTACAGCAAGGCCGGCCGGTTGCAGTTCTTCGTCGACGCCGAGTGGATCCCGGTGATCAACGCCGGGTACACGGTCGGCATGGACGGCATCAGCCTCCCGCTGTACATCCTGTCGATGGCGGTCACGTTCCTCGTGATGATCTACTCGTGGGACAACATGCCCGACGCGGGCAACCCCAAGGCGTTCTTCATCCTGATGCTGATCCTCCAGGTCGGCATGGCGGGCACGTTCATGGCGCAGGACCTGATCCTGTTCTTCGTGTTCTTCGAACTCGTGCTGCTGCCGATGTTCTTCATGATCGGCGTGTGGGGTGGCGAGCAGCGCAAGTACGCCTCGCTGAAGTTCTTCCTCTACACGATGTTCGGGTCGGCGTTCATGCTCGTCGCGTTCATCGCGCTGTACTTCCAGACGGGTGCAACGAGCTTCGGCTTCCAACACCTGATCGAGGCCGGCGCCGGCATCGACCACAACGTGCAGGTCTGGATCTTCGCCGGCATGTTCCTCGGATTCGCGGTCAAGGTGCCGATGTTCCCGTTCCACACCTGGCTGCCCGACGCACACACGCAGGCACCCACACAGGGCTCGGTGATCCTCGCCGCGATCCTGCTGAAGCTCGGCACGTACGGATTCGTCCGCATCGCGATCCCGATGCTGCCCGAAGGCGCCGTCGAGTGGGCGCCGGTGATCGGCATCCTCGCCGTGATCGGCATCATCTACGGCGCGCTCGGATGTCTGGCGCAGACCGACATGAAACGGTTGATCGCGTTCTCATCGGTCGCCCACATGGGCTTCGTCATGCTCGGGATCTCGACGCTCACGACGTTCGGTATCAACGCCGCACTCTTCGGGATGGTCGCCCACGGACTGATCACCGGCATGCTCTTCTTCGTCGCCGGGTCCGTCAAGCATCGTTACCACACTCTCGAGATCAAGCGGCTCTCCGGCATGCTCATCCAGGCTCCCCGCCTGGGATGGATCCTCGGCTTCGCCGCGATGGCGTCGCTGGGCCTCCCGGGTCTCGCTGGGTTCTGGGGCGAGTTCCCCGCGATCCTCTCGGCGTACAGCCCCAACTTCGGCCTCAGCGAGCCGCTGTTCCGCACGCTGATGGTGATCGCCGCGATCGGCACCGTGCTCGCTGCCGGGTACCTGCTCTGGCTCTACCAGCGCACCGCATTCGGTGAACCGAGCGAAGAGTTCAGCGACTCGCACGGCGCCGGTGTTGCCCACTCGCTGAGCTCGGCCGCGAACGACGACGACCACGCCCACGGCGGCATCTACGACGTCACGCCGATCGAATGGATCGCCTGGACGCCGTTCCTCGTCGGCATCGTCGTGCTCGGCGTCTACCCGCAGCTGTTGTTCAAGGTGTTCAACCCCGGTGTCAGCGAACTCGTCGCGCGCCTCGGAGAGACGCTGGGCTGATGATTGCCTCGCTCCTTGCCCAAGCCGGCGACTGGACGTCGCCCTCGATCGACTGGGCCGCGCTCGCGCCCGAGATCGTGCTGGCGATCGGCGTCAACATCATCCTGCTGCTCGACCTGCAGCTCGCCGAGACGAAGAAGTGGGCGATCGCCACGATCACCGGCTTCGTGCTGTTGGGCAGCTTCGTCGCGGTGGTGGTGCTCGCCGTCACCGGCGACGGCGCGAGATCGTTGTTCGACGGCCGCTACGTGGTCGACGACTACGCGTTGATCCTCAAGGCGCTCTTCCTGCTCGCCGCCTACGTGGTGGTCTTGTTGAGCCAGACCGAACTCGAAGAGGGCGGCTACTACCAGGGCGAGTTCTACGTCCTGCTGGTGTGCAGCGTGCTCGGCATGGTGATGATGGCGTCCGCACGCGACCTCGTCAGCATCTTCGTGGCACTGGAGTTGCTCTCGATCCCGGCCTACATGATGGCCGCGTGGAACAAGCGCAACCGCAAGTCGAACGAAGCGGGCATCAAGTACTACCTCCTCGGCGTGTTCGCCTCGGCCGTGCTGCTCTACGGCATGAGCCTGCTGTTCGGCGCCACCGGCTCGACGAAGCTCACCGACATCGGCGCCGCGCTGCTCGACGGTGACCTGATCGGCCTCGACGTCGTGGCCGTGGTGTTCGTGGTCTGCGGGTTCGCGTTCAAGATCTCCGCCGTACCCTTCCACCAGTGGGCACCCGACACCTACGAGGGTGCCCCGACGCCGGTGACCGCCTTCTTCTCCGTAGCGACCAAGGCGGCCGGATTCGTCGCCCTGATGTCGGTCGTGTTCATCGCCTTCCCGGGCGCCGACGGTGTGTACCAGCCGCTGATCTGGGTGATGGCGGCGCTGACGATGACATTCGGCAACGTCCTCGCACTCCGCCAGACGAACATCGTGCGCATGTTGGCCTACTCCTCGGTCAGCCAGGGTGGCTTCATCCTCATGCCGCTCGCCTTCGCCGGCGAACCCGGAGTCGGCCCAGCTGCGCTGAACGCGGTGATCGTCTACCTCATCGCCTACGCGTTCATGAACCTCGGCGCCTTCGCCGTGGTCATCGCGGTGACCCGCAAGACTCGCAGCGGCGAGATCTCCTCGTTCGGTGGCCTGTTCTCCTATGCGCCCGGTCTGGCCGTGGCGATGACGATCTTCTTCGCCTCGCTCGCCGGCATCCCGCCCCTCGCTGGTTGGTTCGCCAAGTTCAACGCGTTCAAGGCGGTGCTCGACGCCGGCACGACGGCGGCCTACGTGCTCGCCGCGATCGCCGCGGTGAACACGGTGATCGCCGCGGCCTACTACATGCGAGTGTTGCGCGTGGTCTGGATGGACGAGGCGCCCGACGGCGACACCAGCCCGGTCAAGTCGCCCGCACCGGTCGTCGCCGCGCTGGCGATCACGGTGCTCGGCACGATCGTGCTCGGCGTCCTGCCGAACCTGATCGCCCGGGCCGGTGCCATTGACGCCCTCACCGGCGCCTTTGCCGGCTGAGGCGGGCCAGATGCGGCGATCGCTGCGTCACCCGAACTCCTCGCTGCCCGGAGGCAGCGTCGTCGTCGGCTTCCTTGCGCTCCCCACATCTGATCCCGCCTCAGGAAACCGCTGATGGAGGAGATACGTGCCGAGATCGCTCGGAGTGGGCCGGTTCCTTTCGAGCGGTTCATGGAACTCGCCTTGTACGGGGTCGAGGGGTTCTACACGAAGCCTGACGGGGGATCGGCGGGACGGCGCGGCGATTTCATCACGTCGCCGGAGGTGGGACCACTGTTCGGGGCGGTGATCGCGCGGTATCTCGACGCCGAGTGGGAACGCATCGGTCGCCCCGACCCGTTCACCGTGTTCGAGGTCGGCGCCGGGCCCGGCACGCTCGCCCGGTCGGTGATCGCCGCGCAGCCGATGTGCGCTGACTCGCTGCGCTACGTGGCGATGGAGATCTCGGCCTCGCAGCGCGAGCGGCACCCCGCCGGCATCGAGTCGGTCACCTCGCCGCCAGACGGCGCGTTCGACGGCGTGGTGCTGGCGAACGAACTGCTCGACAACCTGCCGTTCAGGCTCGCAGTGTTCGACAACGGATGGCGCGAAGCGTTCGTCGACGTCGGCGCCGACGGCCGTTTCGTCGAGTTGCTCTCCGCGCCGTTCGATCCCGTCCCCGAGCACCTGACCGCCACGGCAGCATTCGGTGCCCGAGCGCCGTTGGTCGACCGGGCGGCGCGGACGGTCGACCACGCGCGACGCCTGGTCCGGTCGGGGTCGGTCGTCGTGATCGACTACGCCACGCCGCTCACGGCCATGCTCGCCGGCCGGCCGTGGCGCGACTGGTTGCGCACGTACCGTGGCAACGAGCGCGGCGATCACTACCTGGTGGCGCCGGGAAGCCAGGACATCACGATCGAGGTGCCGATCGATCAGTTGGCCGAGCCCGACGTCGTGCGGAGTCAGTCACAGTTCCTCCAGCGCTGGGGCATCGACGAACTGGTCGAGGAGGGCAAGCGCGTGTGGGCCGAACAGGCCGCTCGGCCGGGTCTCGAGGCGATGAGGATGCGCAGCCGCATCAGCGAGGCCGAGGCACTCCTCGATCCCGACGGCCTCGGTGGCTTCCTGGTCGCCGAATGGCGCGCGGCCCCTCCATCCTGACCCCACTCCACCGCCGCGATGAGTTTCAGCGCGACCCGTGCGCGCCCAGACTCATCGGTGACGTGATCTCCACCGCCGCGATGAGTTTCAGCGCGACCCGTGCGCGCCCAGACTCATCGGTGGCCCCGGGTGGATACTGTCGTCGGCATGCGCGCAGATCCGATCGACCTCCGGCCGTTCCGGGAGGGCTCCGACGCTGATCGCGCCAGGGTGGCCGCACAGTTCGACCATGCGGCTCGAACCTCGGGGTTCTTCTCGATCACGGGCCATGGTGTCGAACCGTCGCTGCTCGACCAGATGCTCGACGTCACCGCAGCGTTCTTCGACCTGCCGCTCGAGGAGAAGATGGCGTACTTCGTGGAAGATCGCTCGGCGAATCGGGGATACGCGCCCGAGGGAACCGAGGCGCTGGCGTACTCGCTCGGCGAACAGGACCTGCCGACCGACATGTTCGAGGCGTTCAACGTGGGCCTGGAGCTGACCGACGCCCAGCTCGCTGATCCATACTTCGCCGAGCGCCGCCACGATCTGTTCGCGGCCAATGTGTGGCCGTCGGCACCGGCGGGGCTGCGTGACACGTGGCTCGCGTATTCGGCCGCCGTCGACCGGGTGGCCAACGACGTGATGGCGGCGGCGGCGGTCGCGCTCGGCATGCCGGTGGACCACTTCGAGCCCTACCTCGACCGAGGCCCGACGGTGATGCGGGCCAACAACTATCAGCGGCGCGGTGGCGCTCCCGAGCCGGTGCCGGGTCAGATGCGCATGGGGGCGCACACCGACTACGGCAGCATCACGGTGCTGCTCGCCGATTGCATCCCCGGTCTCCAGATCCGCGACGACGCCGGTGCCTGGCACGACGTCTCGCCACCACCGGGCGCCTTCATCGTGAACGTCGGCGATCTGTTGGCCGAGTGGTCGAACGATCGCTGGCGCTCGACGCTCCATCGAGTGGTGCCGCCGCCGAGTGTGGACGGCGGCCCGGTGCGGCGCCGCTCGGTCGCCTGGTTCCAGCAGCCGAACTGGGACGCCGTCATCGAATGTCTCCCCACGTGTTGCGACCGGTCGAACCCGCCCCGTCACGCGCCGGTCACCTCCGGTGAACACCTGATGGCCAAGCTGATGGGCCCGCGGCTCCTGCGCCCGTCGGAGCAGTCCCAGCGTGGGTGAGGCAATGCCCGACGACGCGCTCGAACTGCCCGATGGAGTGGAGTGGACGCGATCGACGCCGGACTTCGACGAGCAGTCCGTGCCCGGAGGACTCCTGGCTGCGCATCGTGTCGCCGACGGAGTGTGGGGCCGCCTGGTCGTCACCAGCGGCTCTGTCCGGTTCGTGTTCGAAGACGTCGCGGGAGTGTCGGCGGGGCGCATGATCGTCGCCGGCGAGCATCAGGTGATTCCCCCGACCCGGGCGCATCACCTCGAACTCATCGGTCCGGTCGGTTTCCACGTCGAGTTCCATCGCTGACGCTGTGCCGGACTGAGACGAACGGCCTCGACCGCCCGTCCGGCTCATGGCCTGTCGTGCCTGCCTACTCGAAGTATCCGAACACGTCGACGACCAGTTCGGTGCCGTTCTGTGAGTAGAACCGCTCCGCGCCGCTCGTCAGCTTGGTGAATGCGAGCGCAGCGCGGATCTGGCCGGCCTGCGTGCTGTTCGCGTTGGACACGTTCGGGCGCGGGCCGCTGGGCCAGGCCGTCAGGAAGCCATCGGCGAACGTGCCGGCCAGGGTCAGGTTCTGGACGACACCGGCCGCGCCGTTCGGGACGGCGGCCGGATTGAACGTTCGAGTGGCGCCGGGGCCGAGCGTGGCGAATCCGAGGGGGATCCGGGTGTCGACCTCGCGCGTGGGCGCGATCCGCACGAACCGTCCGGCGGTCGAGGCGGCTGCCGTCGAGTCGGTGAACCAGCCGACGACGTCGAGCACCACGTCGTCGACGTTGTGCAGCGTGACGTCGATCGTGCCATCGGCGCCGACTGGAGCGATGACGAGGTTGGCCCGCCGATCGCTGATGCCGCTCCTGCGGCCGTTGACATTGAGATTGGAGGAGGTCGGCTCGGTCGTGCCGCCGGCATAGACACTGACGTAGCCCGACGAGGGGTTTTGGCCACTGAGTCCGGTCGCGATGAGCGCGACGGAGTCGGCTGAGACGGGGACGCCGAGCCTGCCAGCGACCGGGACTTCGAGGACGTCATCGGTCGGCCCGACGGACGCGCGCGTGTACTCGTTGCCCACCGCGGACGGCCGGCGCGAGTCGGCCAAGCGATTCGGATCGACCACGTTGTAGCGGCCGGCGCCGGCCGCGCCTGCGGAGGGCACGAAGTAGCCGGCGACGTCGACGATCGCGTGAGTCGTCGCGCGGACGTAGAGCAGGATGTTGCCGTTGGCGTCGACCGGCACGACGGAGCTGTTCGCCACCA
Organism: Ilumatobacteraceae bacterium; assembly: GCA_024643255.1. GTDB lineage: Bacteria > Actinomycetota > Acidimicrobiia > Acidimicrobiales > Ilumatobacteraceae > Sva-07. The sequence goes on along the minus strand of JAHENF010000020.1, from coordinate 8,338 downwards.
CCTCGCCGTTGGGCGCATTGACGTTGGAACTCGCGGGTCGATCGGTGCGCGGCTGCCACACCGTGGCGAACGTCGGCCCTGCGGGCCGGACGATCGTGAGGTTGACCACGGCGGCAGTCGCGCCCGCGGGCGCTCCGACGTCGATCAGCCGCGTGGTGCCACCACGAAGTCTGGTTGCAGGGTTCTGGGTCCGGCTGTCGAACGCACGTAGTGGCGTGCCGAGTTGATCGAACCGTTGCGGTCCGCTCGCGCCGGCCGCGGGCATGTCGATCGAGATTCGCCGCACGGCGGAACCCCCGTTGAGCGAGTACCACAGTGCATAGCCATCGGGCTCGAGCACGAACGCCATGTCGGCCACCGAGGACGACACGGTGGCGAACGGCGAGTTGTAGTCGACGGCGCCGTTCGATCTGCGCAGCCACATGTTGCCGCTTCCACCGTCGACGAACAGGTACCCGCCGTCGTACTGGGCCGGCCAGGCGCCGTTCGGCACGAACGCTCCGGCGGTGATGTACTGACCGAGCGCCCGACCGTAAGCGGTGATCGGGTCGGTCACTCCGGCGGGCGGACCGGCGCAGGGTGGCACCTGACCCTGCGGGCACGGGCCTTCCCGGTCGTTCCATCCGTAGTTGGCGCCCCTGATGCCGTTGTCGACCTCCTCGAAGGTGCTCTGCCCGACGTCATTGATGAAGAATCGAGTTGCCGGCGTGTTCGGATCGAACGCAAACCGGTACGGGTTGCGCAGGCCCCAGGCGAAGATCTCGCGACAGGAGGTCGTGGGCGTCGACGGCAGGCTGCCGCGGCCGGCGCAGGCGACGGTGCCGCTCCCCGTCAGGGGGTTGCCCGGCGCCGGTGCGCCGGTGCGGCGGTCCAGTCGAAGGATCTTGCCGTTGAGCAGCGACAGGTCCTGGGCGGCGTCGTTCGACCCGGCGCTGCCCGAGTTCCCGCGGGGATCACGGCCGGCATCGCCGATCGCCACGTAGAGGTAGCCGTCGTTGCCGATCTCGATGTCGCCGCCGTTGTGGTTGCCGTTGACGGACGAGATGTTGTCGATCAACACCTGCTCGGTCCCGGCGAGGATCGTGTCGCCGATCATGGTGAACGCGCTCACACGGTTGACGCATCCGCCGGGGAATCCGACGGCGGGACGCGTGTAGTACATGTACACACGCCCGTCGACGCCGAAATCCGGGTCGTGGGTGAACCCGAGGAGCCCGCGCTCGGAACCGGCGCACACGTCGAGGTCGATCGCAGGTGCCGGCAGCGTCGCTCGCGTGGCGGGGTCGATCAGGCGGACGCGTCCCGTGTCCTGCTCGAGCACGACGACGCGCCCGGTCGGGAGCTGTTCGAGTCCGGTCGGCGAGGAGATGGCGCCGACGTAGCTGTCGATGAACCCGGCCGGCAGTGCGTGCACGACGCCGGCATCCGAGGCGGCCGTCACTGCGACCAGTGCCGGGAAGGCGACGGTGAGAGCGATGAGTGACAGGGAGGCTCGACGCATGTTCGCAACGTAGTTGCAATCTCGAAGGCCGTCTCCTCCAGAACGAAGACGACCTGCCGATGAATGAGCATGCAGGATCGGTGTGCTGGAGACGTCGGGGACTTCTTCAAGCTCGGGTTGCTGCGATGGCTGGTGTCGCCGTCTCCCGACACGCAGCCCCATCGCCTCGGTGTCGTCTGGTACCGGATCGCCGACGAGCACCACAGCCTCGATGGCACGAGCATCGACTACCTCGACCCGACGAGCGCGGCCGGCCAGGACCTGCGTCCGCTCGATCCCGACCTCTACGATCGCCTCCGCCGCATGGTCGAGACCGGCAAGCGTTCGATCTCGGCGCTGGTGACAGGCGGTGCGCTACCGGCAGGCAGCGTCAGCTACGAGCACCTGCTCACACTCGCCGGCCTTGCGCCTCGCGACCCCGCCGTGCGCGCCGAGCGTCGGCAGCGATGGTTCGACGAGGCCGCCACCGCGCTCGATCAGTGTTCGCTGGTGTTCGTCGACCCCGACAACGGGCTGCAGCGTGACGACGCGGCGAATCGTCGGAGCAGGTCGGAGAAGCACGCGTGTCTGTCCGAAGTCGGGCGCTTCCTCGAACGAGGGCAGAGCGTCGTCGCCCACCACCAGGCCGATCGCCCGGCATCCGTCGCGGACCAGGCGATGTCGCTGATGGCGGAAATCCGCGACCAACTCGGCGTCGACGCGCTCGCTGCGGTGCAGGCCGCGCGAGGGACGAACCGGTTGTACATCGTGATCCCCGACGACCGGCATCGGTCCGGTCTCGAGGCCCGCCTGCGCTCCCTGCAGCTCTCCCCCTGGGGAAGTGAGCTGCGCCTGCACCGCCGGTCGATCCCGCTCTCGGTCTGACGGCCGCCCCGAGGTGACACCGCCGTCGTGATCTACCATCGCTGGCATGGCTGAACAGGGGACCGGCGACACGAACGAACCGCACGAAACGATCGACGCACTGAGCGCGGAGAACCGCAAGTTCCCGCCGTCGGAGGCGTTCAAGGCGAACTCGCTCGTCACGGACACGTTTCTCTACGACCAGGCAGCCGAGGACGACGAGGCGTTCTGGGCGCGCCAGGCCTCCGGCCTCGTCGATTGGGCCAAGCCCTGGGACACCGTGCTCGAGTGGGACCTTCCCGACGCGAAGTGGTTCGTCGGCGGCCAACTCAACGTGGCGTACAACTGTCTCGACCGTCACGTGCTCGGCGGCAACGGCGACAAGATCGCGATCCACTGGGAAGGCGAGCCCGGCGACACACGGACGATCACCTACCAGCAGCTCCTCGACGAGGTCAGCCAGTTCGCCAACGTGCTGAAGGACCTCGGCGTCCAGCGCGGCGACCGGGTCAACATCTATCTCCCGATGGTTCCCGAGGCCGCAGTGGCGATGCTCGCCTGCGCGCGCATCGGTGCTGCGCACAGCGTGGTGTTCGGCGGGTTCTCCGCGCAGTCGCTGTCGGACCGCATCAACGACGCGGAGGCCAAGGTCCTGATCACCGCCGACGGCGGCTATCGCCGAGGCGCGGTGTTCCCCCTGAAGCCTGCGGCCGACGAGGCCTGCGCCGACACTCCCACGATCGAGCACGTCGTGGTCGTCAAGCGCGGTGGCAACGACGTCGAGATGGTCGACGGGCGCGACCACTGGTATCACGAGCTCATCGAGGGCGCGTCCACGGAGTGCCCCGCCGAGCCGATGGACTCCGAACAACTCCTCTTCCTGCTGTACACCTCGGGAACCACCGGCAAGCCCAAGGGCATCATGCACACCTCGGGTGGGTACCTCACGCACGTCACCTACACCCACAAGTACGTGTTCGACCTGCACGCCGACACCGACGTGTTCTGGTGCACGGCCGACGTCGGCTGGATCACCGGACACAGCTACATCGTCTACGGGCCGCTGTCCAACGGCGCCACGCAGGTGATGTACGAAGGCGTGCCGAACCATCCCGGCAACGACCGGATGTGGGAGATCATCGAGAAGTACGGCGTCACGATCTTCTACACCGCGCCGACGGCCATCCGCACCTTCATGAAGTGGGGCGCGACCGAACCGGCCAAGCACGACCTGTCGTCGCTGCGCGTCCTCGGAACGGTCGGTGAACCGATCAATCCCGAGGCATGGATGTGGTACCACGAGCACATCGGAGGCGAACGCTGCCCGATCGTCGACACGTGGTGGCAGACCGAGACGGGCGGGATCATGATCAGCCCGCTCCCGGGAGCGACCACGACCAAGCCCGGCTCGGCAACGTTCCCGCTTCCGGGAGTGTCCGCCGAGTTGATCGACGACGAGGGCCACCGGGTCGACGTCGGCGGTGGCTACCTCACGCTGACCAGGCCGTGGCCGGGCATGCTGCGCGGCATCTGGGGCGACCCCGAACGATTCCGCGAGACCTACTGGTCGCGTTTCGAGGGCCGCTACTTCGCGGGCGACGGTGCCAAGCTCGACGACGAGGGCTACCTGTGGTTGCTCGGCCGGGTCGACGACGTGATGAACATCTCCGGGCACCGCATCTCCACCACCGAGGTCGAGTCGGCATTGGTGTCGCATCCCGCCGTGGCCGAGGCCGCGGTCGTCGGGGCCACCGATGCCACGACGGGTCAGGCGATCATCGCCTATGTGATCCTGCGTGGCGGCGAGGACGTCGATGCCGAGGTGCTGCGCAACCATGTCGCCGAGGAGATCGGTGCGATCGCCAAGCCGAAGCAGATCTACATCACGCCGGATCTTCCCAAGACCCGATCGGGCAAGATCATGCGTCGTCTGCTGCGTGACGTGGCCGAGGGACGCAACATCGGTGACACGACGACCCTCGCGGATGCCTCGATCGTCGACGAATTGCAGGCCCGCGCGGCTGTCGTCGCCGACGACTGACCACCGTCGCTGCGTCAAGATCTGGCGCGGGAATGGTCAGGAACGGCTCAAGCCCGGGCGCGAACGTGCCGATAGCGACTGCATGGTTCCGCCTGATGGAGTGCGCAGCAAACGAATCCCCACGATGTCGTGGGAGTCGGTCGTCGACGGTGACGATGCGCCTTCTGACGCGGGTGCCGATGCGGCGATCGACGACGCAACGCCCTCGTCGCCCACCTCGCCGCCGGCCTCGACGCCGCTGACAGGACCTGAATCGTTCTCGTTCTCGATCACACCGACGTCCGATGCGGAGCCGATGCCGGCCATCTCCTTCGGTTCGTCACCGGAACCATCGGAGCCGATCGAAACGCCGATCGAGGCGCCGGTCGTCGAGCCGATCTCGTTCGCGCCGCTCACGCTGTCGCCTGACCCGACGCCCGAGCCACCTCCCGTGGTGCGCTTCAAGCCCATGGCACCGATCGTGCCCGCACTCGCCGACGACGCCCCGGCGCCAGTCGCCGCGCCGGCTGTGCCCGTGGAGACACCCGAGCCTGCGGTGATCGCCGAGCCCGTGGTGGCGCCTGAGCCTGCCCCGGTCGCCGCCGAGCCGGTGGTCGCCCCCGTGGCCGTCGCCGCGGCACCGGTCTCCGCACCACCGCCGGCCCCTGCGCCCGCTCCCGCGCCGGAGGCCGTCGCCGCACCGGCCCCGCCCGCCGATGTTCCATCGAGCGAGCTCCCCCAGATCGTCGAGGCGACGCCGATGCCCGACGACGTCGCGTTGGGCGGCCTCGAGATCGATGGAGCCCCCGTCACGAGCGGTCCCCGGCTCCCACGAGTGCAACAGCAGGCACGTTCGTCGGCGCCCGTGGCCTACGAGACGCCGGTCGAGTACGCACCGATGAACCAGCCCGCCCCGCAGCGCCGCCACAAGTCGGGCGGCGGTTTCAAGTTGGTGCTGACGCTGATCGTCCTCGGCGGGCTCGTCGCAGCCGGCATCGTCTTCGGTCGGCCGTATCTGTTCCCGCCAACCGGTTGGGACCCAGCGACGCAACCGTATGCCGAGGCCGTCGAGACGGTCCGCGGTGTCGAGTTCGTCGAACCCATCTCCGTCATCGCGGAGCCGACCACCGCCTACACGAGTCGCCTCGGCGCTCAGCTCGTCGGGGACTGGACCGATGACGAATCCACGTGGCGTGCCCTGGGACTCCTGAATGGCGCGGCCACCGAACAGAAGGTCACCGAACTACTCGCGGACTGGCAGGACGCGCTCTACTCACGCGTCGATGGCCAGGTGTACCGAGATGCCGCCGTGACCGGACCGCAGATCGACGCCCAGATCACCGAGGCGATGACTGCTGCATCGCTCGATCAGGAGTTCCGCTGGTCGGCGGACCAGCCTGCACGAACACTCGACGACCAGGTCCTCACACTCGCCGAAGTGCAGCGTCAATCGGCCGCCGCGCTGGCGGAGACACCGTTTGCGGTCACCCTGGATCAGTTGCAGCCCGGCGTGTTGGCGTTCGTCCCGCCCATCGTGGGATATCGGGCGTTCGCGCCGGCTGCGTATGCCGAATTCGACAACGCCCCATCGGGCGAGCTCAACGCCTTGGCGCGGATCGGCGCTGCCGGTCCCGGCCCGCTCGCCACCGAAGTGCTCGTCGCGGCGCCCGACCCGACCATGACCGGAGCGGATTCGCTCGTCGCCTCACCCCGCCCACAGGATCGATCGTTCTGGTACCTGGTCTTCGGGGGATTTCTCGAGTCGCGAACGGCCTACACGGCGAGCGAGAGCGTCGTCGAGAGCTCCTTGTCGATCGCGGACCGCGCCGGGACGGCGTGCGTCTACGCCACCTTCTCGGGTGGCGACGTCGCGCAAACCGGAACGCTGCGAGCAGCGCTCGAGTCATGGTCGGCAGCCGCGCCGGTGGAGTTCGCGTCGACCTTCTCGGTCCTCGCCGACGGCACGTTGCAGCTCGTGAGCTGTGATCCGGGCGCCGGCTTCGAGATCGGCAATCGGCTCGGCGTGGCCCGCGAACTCGTCGGATGGCGGATGGCCGAACTCGCGACCATCGAAGCCGTCCGTCAGACGAATGGTACCGAGGCCGACATCACCGCTGCGTGGGCAACCATCGAAGCGTCCAACGTCGGTGTGGAACTCGCGGCGCTCCCGGGCGACATGTCGCCGGCAGCGTCCGCCAAGGCGGCACGATCGGCGGTTGCCGCAGCGCTCACACCCGCTGGCTGATCTCGATCAGTCGCGAAAGTTCTGGAACTGGAGCGGAATCCCGATGTCTTCGGCCTTCAGGACCGCAATCACGTCCTGAAGGGCGTCCCGCTTCTTCGCCGTGACGCGGATCGACTCGCCCTGGGTCTGGCTCGACACGCCTTTGGGGCCCTTCTCCTTGATGAGCTTGTTGACCTCCTTTGCCTTGTCGGAGGAGATCCCCACCTTGATCGTCACGACTTGGCGCACCGTGTTCTGCGTGGCGTCCTGCACGTCGCCATAGTCGACGCCTCTGAGCGACACGCCGCGCTTGACGAGCTTCTCCTCGAGCACGGTTCGCAGCGCGTCGAGCCGGTCGCGGCTCACCGTGTGCAACGTGATGACCATCTCGTTCTGCTCGATCGTGGAGTTGGTGTTCTTGAAGTCGAAACGATTGGCGATCTCCCGCTGGGCCTGATCGACCGCGTTGCGGACCTCCTGGGCGTCGACTTCGGACACGACATCGAAGGTTGGCATGGGCACAACAGTAGCGACCCCGCCCGATTCGACGTTGCGCTGGCCGCGACGACCGGTACGCTCAGGCCGCCCTGTTCATCGCTCGTTCGGGGTACGTACATACAAGTCATGGGTCGGTGCCCGAGCGGCCAAAGGGAGCAGACTGTAAATCTGCCGGCACTGCCTTCGAAGGTTCGAATCCTTCCCGGCCCACCAGATGCATCGCTGCTCGTCAGAGCAGGAGTTGCATGACCGCGACGTCGAGCCAGCGATTGAACTTGCGGCCGACTTCGCGCTCGACGCCGACCAGCGAGAACCCGCACGCCTCGTGCAGTGCACGAGACGCCGTGCCGCTCGCTTCGATTCGAGCGATCATCGAATGGAAGCCCGAATCGCGTGCGATGCCGATCACGTGGTCCATCAGCGTTCGACCGATACCGAGTCGCGGGTGGTCGCGCGACACGTACACCGAGTCCTCCACCGTGGTGCGGTAGGCCGCACGTTCCTTGTACGGCGACAGCGACGCGAACCCGACGACCTCACCGTCGGCGACGGCAACCACCGCGGAAAAGGCACCGGACCGCTGCGACAGCCAGTCACGCTGCTCGGCGTGGGTTCTCGGCACCAGATCGAACGTGCTGACGTGGTTGTCGACCTCGACGTTGTAGATCGCCATGATCGCCGGCGCATCGTCGAGTGTCGCGAGGCGAACGGTGACCGCGTCCGCTCGTGTCGACGGGGTGGAACTCGGGTTTGCCACGACGTCGCAGAGTACTGCCGCACGAACCGATCTCCGCGGTGGTTGTCCGCACGCGGACGGTACACTCCTTCGCTTGGTCGCGGCGGTGCCGCGCCCCGAAGGGTGCCCCGGGTACCGCTACAAACGGTGCTTGCACCTGTCAGAACGCCCTCTTAGCTCAGTCGGTAGAGCACAGCCATGGTAAGGCTGGTGTCGTGGGTTCGATTCCCACAGAGGGCTCGACCAAGTGGTCGGGCAACCGTCCGGTCACGAGCAAAACCCTGGCGGCGTAGCTCAGTTGGTCAGAGCATCCGGCTCATAATCGGAAGGTCATCGGTTCAAGTCCGATCGCCGCTACTACATATCCAGTCAGATCCCCGATCCGTTTCGGAATCACCTCAGGAGTCAGAGGACAGCAATGAGCAAGCAGAAGTTCGAGCGCAACAAGCCGCATGTGAATATTGGCACGATGGGTCATATTGACCATGGGAAGACGACGTTGACGGCGGCGATTTC
>JAHENF010000019.1 GCA_024643255.1 Ilumatobacteraceae bacterium | reverse complement strand
TCGCACTGGCGTTGGAAGATCTCGATCAGTGCCGCACCCTGGAATGTCCCGCCCGAGGCGTGGAGGTGCACGACACCGTCGCGTTCGAAAACCATGGCGTCGCGGCGTTCGTGGGCCTGCTCGTGTCGCTGAGCCGCACCACGAGGATCACCGAAGGCATCCCAGCGCCCGACGATCTCGGAGAACTCGACGAAGGATGTCGACCGGGCGTGGCCGACCAGCTTGGAGACACCCTCGATGGTGAGGTCCCGGGTGCGGGGGTTGGCGTGCAGCTTGGCGATCTCGCGCACCTGATCGACGCCGACCTCGCCGGCTGCGAGCGACGCGGCTGCCTCGGGGAGGTCGCGCAGCGCTCGCATCGTCTGCAACCGCCGGTGCAACTCGACCGATCCGGTGTCGGTGAGCGCCGAGACCCACCCGCGCACACTGGCATGTCCGTCGGCAGCGAACCGATTGGTGGTGTCGGCACGATCGAGCACCGCCACGTACGCCGCCTCGAGTTCGCGCCGGGCCCGCTCGATCGTCACCAGCGCGTGGTCGAGGTCGGCGCCCGACAGGGCCGCCACCTCCACTGCGCTCGGGAACGTCGACCCGGTGTTCATACCGCCCATCCTGACGAGGGGGTGTGACAGGGTTGATCGAACTGACGTACGATCGGGATGTGACGTCCGTCACATCCCTCGGGCGGTCTACTGGCGGTCGTCGGCGAGGATCCAGGCGGCCGGGAGCATCGCTCCGGCGAGCAGCGCCTTGATGACGTCGCCGACGAGGAACGGTGCCACTCCGTAGGCGATGGCGCTGGGCTCGCCCGCGCCGGCGGTCAGCGGCAGGTTCAACTTGTACGCGAGCCAGGTCGCACCGAAGGCGTAGACGATCAACGAACCGGCCAGGAAGCCGGGCAGGGAGGTGGACAGCGTGCGGTCCTGGCCGTGCTCGGCCATCTTGCCGACGACGAAGGCCGCCACGATGAACCCGACGAGGTAGCCGGCCGTGGCGCCGGTCGCGATCGTCCAGCCACCGCTGGCGTCGGCATAGAACGGCAGGCCGATGGCTCCGAGTGCCACGTAGAGCCCCATCGAGAGCGCGCCACGGTTTGCGCCGAGCACACCGCCCGCCAGCAGCACGGCGAACGTCTGGCCGGTGATGGGCACCGGTGTGAATCCGAGCGGGATCGAGATCTGCGCAGCGAGCGCCGTGAACAGGGCGAAGCCGACGACGGCGACCACGTCACGCACCCGGGATCGACCGATCAGATCGATCAGCGTGGTGGGCTGCGGAGCGTCGAGCGCGATAGACATCGGCGGAGTTTGATCGTTGCGGTGCGCGCGATCCAACTCGGAGCGCCTCGCGCCGTGGATCAGCGTCGGCGCGTGGAGATCGTGAAGCAGCGATCGGCGATCGTTCCGAGGGCGTACGTCTCGTAGTCGATGCCGAAGTCGCTGTAGAGCGTGCGACACGACTCGCTCCACGCCAGCGCTTCGGGGGTCGACATCCGGTGGACCACTTGCATCACGGTGTCCTCGTACACCCGGTACTCCGCCCAGGTGCCGGGAAAGTCCTTGGTGCAGCCGACCTCGATCGAAGGGATGCTCGTCCGGGTCATCGGCCGGACGCGATGTCGGTGCGTGTGGCCGGCGGCGTACGCGACCACCGACGGGTGACGCGCCGCGAGTTCGTCGAGGCCGTCGCTCGCATCGGGATGCAGCCCGAAGTAGTCGTCGCTGCGCTTCGACTCGGCACCACCGATCCACTGCTGATGGTGGCCCATGACGAACACCGCTCGATCGGTCGACGCGCAGTGGTCGTCGAGCCACTCGAACTGCTCGGTGGTGATCGATCCCGTCGTCACGCCCGGGATCGCCGTATCGAGCAGGGCCACCGTGATCCCCGGGAGCTCGATCCACTGATCGCCGGCGTACTCGCCCTGGTGACGGTACGCGTCGTGGTTGCCCCGCACCACTCGGAGTCGATCACCGAACGGCGTGCGATAGCAGGCTTCGAACGCCGCCCACTCCTGTGGCGCTCCGTCCTGTGAGAGGTCACCCTTGACGATCACCGCGGCGGGGTCGATGACGGCCATCTCACTCGCGGCGGCGCGGTTCATCACCTCGGGGTAGGGCTCGGCGCCGGGTTCCGCACGGCGGATCGGTCCGTCTGTGAGGTCGTCGATCCGTCCGGCCTCGACCTCGCCGAAATGCACGTCGTTCACCGTCGCGAACCGACACAGCAGCTCGCCGCCAGGCCGGGGCAGGGTGTGCACGATCGTGCCGTCGAGCACGTGCTCGGTGTCCGGTTCGAGGCCCTCGTACCGGTGGACCGCCACACCGTCGTGGAGCACGACGAGGTCGTCGGCGACCGTCGTGACGTCCATCAGGTTCGCACGACGACCGAGTTGACGACCTTGTCCTGCCAGGTCTGCTTCTTGTCGTCCCACAGCATCCAGAGGTACCCGAGGTAGAAGACGTTGGCCGAGATGAAACTCGCGAAGAGGCTCCGGCCGAGCGCCCGCCCGAAGCCGATCGGTGAACCGCTGCGCTCGTCGATCACCTTGACGCCGACGATGCGGGCACCCCAGGTCTGGCCGGTCTTGCCCATCGCCCACACGTACAGCATCGCCACGGCGAGCATCCCGACCAGGATCAGCGCGATGCCACCGGCGATCGCAGCGCCACTCGGCTCACCGGGTGGGCACACGACGTCGAAGGTGTCCGGACCGGTGTCGACGGTGCGGCAGTTCCGGAACGAGGTCGCGATCAGCACGACCCCGGGGATGACGAACACGAGTGAGAGCAACCCGTAGAGCAGTCCGTCCAGGAGCCACGCGCCGAGTCGGGTTCCGAAGTTGGCGCGCTCGCCGAAGACGGCCGGCGGCTGCGGGTAGCCGGGCGGGAACGTGGCCGCTGTGCCCACCGCGCCGTACGGCGCCGGCGGAACCGATGTCGGCGGTGGTGGCGGGTTCGAGCCGAAGCCCGGTGGTGGTGGTGGTGGTGGTGGCATCCCCATGCCACGAGTGTGCCAGATCAGCGATACGGGCGATCGCGCCGCGCCGGCACCGGGCGCGACCACCAGCGACCGCTGAACCGCCACGTGTGCTGCCTCGTCGGTGCGCCGGGACCGTTGACGATCGGTCGTGGCCACAGCGCCTCGGTGGCCGCCATGATGGCGGCGGCCTCCTCGTCGGTCGGCAGCGGCCGAATGGAGCTCGGCGCATGAGCGGAGGGCGACATCGCGTCCACGCTACGGCCTCGTCGCCGACGTCTCGTCGTCGATCGACCACGTCTCGCGCTGGGGACGGGTGACGATCGTTCCCGCGTACCTGTCGTGGAAGGTGCGCCGTTGTGAGTCGAACAACGCCATGATGAAACCGACGAAGAAGACCATCGACACCGTGAACCGCAGGAGGTACCGCAACGCGGCCTCGCCCGACTCGACCTGCCGTCCGTTGCGCGCGTCGACCACCTTCGTGCCGGCCACCCGGTTGCCGAGCGACTGGCCGGTCGCGGTGACCGCCCGGGCGTAGAGGACGGTGCCGATGGCGAAGCCGACGAGCATCGCGCCGAGTCCGAGCAGGATCAGCGCGGTCGTGCCGGCCACGATCAGCGCGACGCCGGGCGCCAGCAGCACGACGAGGACGATCAGGTCGACGATCAGACCGACAGCGCGCGCGCCGAACCCGGCGAACGCAGGATCGAAGTCGATGCCGCCTTCGGACTCGACGACCGCGGCCGTGGCGCGTTCGGGTCGTGCCACGTCGGTCGACTTGGTCAGCGCGGCGCCGACCTCGGGCGCGGCCGCTACCTCTCCGTGGCCGCCGTCCTCGTGGAGGCGCGCCAGGAGGTCGGTGAGCTCGTCGTCGTGGCCTGTTGGCGTCGCAGGTGCAGGTGCAGGTGCAGCGACGGGCGGCATCGGTGGAGGCGACGCTGCGGGTGGTGGCGCTGCGGGTGGCAGCGGTGGCGGCGCCGACGCGGTCGGGGGAGGTGGCGGGGGAGGGGAGGCCGCGGGAGGCGGTGGCGGAGGCGGTGGCGGCACCGACGCTGTGGGCGGCGGTGGCGGAGGTGGCGACCCGGGCAGCGACGGTTGGCCGGGAACCGAACTCGAGTCGCTCATCGGACGAACCCTGTCACAGTGGGACGTTTCCGTGCTTGCGTCGCGGAAGTTCCTCGCGTTTGGTGGCCAGCATCCGCAGCCCCGCGACGAGTTTCTGGCGGGTTTCGGCAGGGTCGATCACGTCGTCGATGTACCCCCGTTCGGCCGCCGCATACGGCGTGGCGTACTTCTCGGTGTACTCCTGCACCAGTTCGGCGCGGCGGGCGATCGGATCGGCCGCCTGCTGCAGCTCCCTGCGGTACACGATCTCGACGGCACCCTGGGGGCCCATCACCGCCAGCTCGGCGGTCGGCCAGGCGAAGGCCAGGTCGGCCCCGATCGACTTCGAGTTCATCACGACATAGGCCCCACCGTAGGCCTTGCGGGTGATCACCTGGATGCGCGGCACCGTGGACTCGCAGTACGCGTAGAGCAACTTGGCGCCGTGGCGGATGATGCCGCCGTACTCCTGATCGACGCCCGGGAGGAAGCCCGGCACGTCGACGAACGTGATCAGCGGGATGTTGAAGGAGTCGCACGTACGCACGAAGCGGGCGGCCTTCTCCGACGACTCGATGTCGAGCACGCCGGCCAGCACCTTCGGTTGGTTGCCGACGATGCCGACGGGCATGCCGTCGATGCGCGAGAAGCCGCAGACGATCGACTTCGCCCAGTGCGGGAAGTACTCGAAGAACTCGCCGTCGTCGACGACGTGACGGATCACCTCGGTCATGTCATACGGCAGGTTCGGGCTGGCGGGCAGGATGTCGCGCAGTTCGGGACACAGCCGGTCGGGATCGTCGCCGAGGTCCTCGACGGGCGGCTCTTCGAGGTTGTTCGACGGCAGGAACGACAACAGGAACCGCACGTCGTCGAGGCACGACTTCTCGTCGGCCGACACGAACGTCGCCACGCCCGACTTGGTGGCGTGGCTCATCGCGCCGCCGAGTTCCTCGAGCGTGACGTCCTCACCGGTGACGGTCTTGACCACGTCGGGTCCGGTGATGAACATGTGGCTCGACTCGCGGACCATGAAGATGAAGTCGGTCATCGCGGGCGAGTACACGGCGCCGCCGGCGCACGGGCCGAGGATCACCGAGATCTGCGGGATCACGCCCGACGACAACACGTTGCGATGGAAGATGCCGCCGTAGCTCGCGAGGCTGACGACGCCCTCTTGAATGCGCGCACCGGCGCCGTCGTTGAGGCCGATCACCGGTGCGCCGACCTTGAGCGCAAGGTCCATCAGCTTGTGGATCTTCTCGGCGAAGACCTCGCCGAGTGCGCCGCCGAACACCGTGAAGTCCTGCGAGAAGACGAACACCTTGCGACCATCGACCGTGCCCCACCCGGTGATGACGCCGTCGGTGTAGGGGCGATCCTCGAGCCCGGCGCCCTGGGCGCGGTGGCGGGCGAGCATGTCGAGTTCGTGGAACGACCCCTCGTCGAGGAAGTAGTCGATGCGCTCGCGGGCGAGCATCTTGCCCTTCTCGTGCTGGCGCTCGACCGACCGGGGCGATCCGGCGTGGATCGCCTGCTCGCGGCGCTCCGCGAGGTCGGCGAGTTTGTCGTGCATCGAGTTCGTCACGTTGGCGAAGTTAGTGGCTGTCGGGCCCCGCCGGTAGATCGACAAGACTGCGGGGCGATGACTTCTGCATCACCCGATGACCCGACACCGATGAATCTCCCGTTCCAGCCGCCTCTGGAACCGATGCTCGCGAAGTTGGCGCGGGCGATCCCCGAGGGCGATGGGTGGCTCTACGAGCCGAAGTGGGACGGCTTTCGCTGCATCGTCTTCCGTGACGGTGACCGCCTCGAGTTGATCTCGCGCAAGCTGCGCCCGCTCGGGCGGTACTTCCCCGAACTCATGACGCCGCTGGTCGCGGCGTTGCCGGATCGCTGTGTCGTCGACGGTGAGATCGTCGTCGCCGACACGTCCGGCAGCGGCCTCGACTTCGACGCATTGCTCCAGCGCATCCATCCAGCGGAGTCGCGGATCAACCGGCTCGCCGCGGAGACGCCGGCGGCATACGTGGCATTCGATCTCCTCGCGCTCGGCGACCGCTCGCTCCTCGACGAGCCGATGGCCGTGCGCCGCGCCGCCCTGCTCGAAGCGGTCGCCGCGAATGACGTCGTCCACGTGACACCGGCGACCACCGAACGCGCCACTGCCGAGGACTGGTTCCATCGCTTCGAAGGCGCCGGCCTCGACGGGGTCGTCGCCAAGCCTCTCACTGGCACGTATCAGCCGGGCAAACGGGTGCTCGCCAAGATCAAACATCAACGCACCGCCGACTGTGCAGTTGCCGGCTACCGGATCCACAAGGACGGCCAGGGCGTCGGCTCACTCCTGCTGGGGTTGTTCGATGCCGACGGCGACATGCACTCCGTCGGCGTCGCGGCGTCGTTCTCCGTCGCGCGCCGCGCCGAGCTCCTCGCCGAGCTCGAACCGCGGACGCACGATGCGCTCGACGGGCATCCCTGGCGAACGTGGGCCGAGCCCGACGGCGACACCGCCGGCGCGGCGACGAGCGGTGGGAGCCGGTGGAATGCGGGCAAGGACCTGTCGTTCGTTCCGATCCGCATGGGTCTGGTCGCCGAGGTGTCCTTCGGCCAGCTCGAAGGACGGCGCTTCCGCCACGGCGTCGGCTTCTTGCGCTGGCGGCCCGATCGCACTCCCGAGTCGTGCACCTACGACCAGCTCGACGTCGCCGAACCGGTCTCGTTCGACGACTTCGTGACCGGGTGAACGACGTCAGCCGCCCGGCGTGGTGCTGGGCGGGATCGTGACCGTGACCACTGGAGGAGTGGTCAACTCGGTGGTCGGAACCGAGCCGTCCGGGTTGCGGATCGTGAAGATCTGCGGGTCGCTGTTGTAGACGCCGTTGGGGGTGACTGCATTGATGCTCAACGTCCAGTCGCCCGCGACGGAGAACGGGATGCCCTGCGCGGGTGGCACCACGCCGACGCCGGGCCCGTCCAGGGGAACCGGTTGGGTGATCGTGCCCACCACGTCGTTCGTCGGTGCGGTCATGACGACCTCCAGGCCCGACAGGCCGCTCTCGGGGGCGACGACCTGGACCCACATTCCCGACAGCCCCACGACGTCGCTCGTGAACTTCACGATCACATCGAGGTCGGCCTCCGGCGCATCGACCTCCAACACGATCGCGTAGCTGACCGACTGGCCGGTGGCGATGTTCGGCGGATCGAGGGTGACGAGCCATGCGCTGAGGGCGAGGACCAGCAAGCCGGCGGCGGCCTCGGCACCGAACGCACGTCGGAGCCGGTCGGCGGTCGGGATCGTCATCTCGGTGGCGCGAGGGAGCCGTGCATTGACGTACTGCCGCGCGGACATGGCGACGAACACCATGAACGCGACGACCAGCGTCTTGAGCAGCAACGCCTGGCCGTGCGAGGAACCGAACAGGTTGCCGCCGTCGAGTAGGACCATCTCGGCCACACCCGTGATGATCGTCACCACGATGGCGCCGGTCGACAATCGTCCGAAGCCGCGCACCGCGTGGACGAGGTCTTCTTCTCCCGGTCCGGCGAGCACGACGCGGGCGAGCAGCACGACGCCACCGATCCAGATCGCCATCGCCAGCGCATGGACGATCGCCAACGCAACGCCCACCGGGGCGAGGTCCATGTCGGTCCGGCTCAGCCCGATCATCGCGGTGGCGAGACCGGGGATGAGCAGCGCCGCCATCTGCGTGACGGGGTCGATCACCCGATCGGGTCGGAAGGCGACCCAGGCGCTCGCCACGACGAAGACGAGTCTGGCGACCGCGGCGACGCCGGGGATGCCGGCACTGAACAGATCGACCCAGTTCATCGGGTTGAAGCCGCTGCCGAGCCCGGTGCCGGTGACGGCGGCCGTGGCCGCAGCCACGTACAACAGCGTGCCGACGAACGCGACGATCCAGGTGGCGCGGATGAATCGGACGGCGAGCAGGTACTCGACCCCTTCGGGCCAGGCGGCGGCGATGAGCACGAGCGAACCGAAGAGCACGGCGATGCCGAGTACCGACACCAGGCGCCCCAACCAGAGCGGACCCTGACCCGTCTCGACGCTCGAGAGTTGTGCGACATCGTCGCCGGCGGCCGTGGTGCCCGTCGTGGTGACGTCGACACCGGCACCGTCGGTCGTGTTCGGCGACGCCACCGTCGACGGCGTGGTCTCGACCGACGCTGGGTCGTTCTCCACTCGGAACGAGAGATTCCCCGAACCGTTCGGTTGACCGTCGGCGTCGCTCACACCCCAACTGACCACACAGTCGGCCTTGGGGAGCGCGTCGACCACGTCGGCGGCGAGCGTCAGCCCGTCGTCGCTGATCCGACGGGGCCCCACGGTGTAGAGCTCCGCATTGCACTGGACCGCGATGGTGTTGACCTCGCCGAGCGCTTCGCTGAACGTGATCTCGATGCTCGGCGGCGAGGTGGCGACCGACGACCCGTCGGCGGGTGTCGAGCTGACGACCGTGTTCTCGGCGAGCGCCGAGCCGGGGGCGAGCGCCAGTCCGCCCAGGCAGGCGAGCGCGACGAGGACGAGCGACTGGACGCGGCGGCGTCGAGGGAGAACAGGTGTGCGCTCGTTCACGATCGGCACGAGGCTAGTGGTCACACCGCTCGCGTTGTCAGACACCCGATCAGAGATCGCCGCGGACGCAGGCCGGCGCGCCCATCGCGTCGGCGAGTTCGTTGCGTCCGCCCACCAGCTCGGCGATCAACTTGGTGGACTCGGCGAGTCGGTCCTGGCCGTTCGTCGCGACCGCCCTCCACGCATCGGCCTGTTCCTGGGTGTTGCGGACGAACGCCCGCTGGTCGGCTGCGAGGTCGGCGGAGGTTCCGCGCGGGGCCTCGAGGCGGCTGACGCGTGTGGCCTCCTCGTCGAGCAACCCTGCGGCGCTCGTCGCCAGGTCGGCGACGGCGATCTGCTCGGGCGCCGCGGGCAGCGCGAGCAGCTGCTCGGTGGTCGACGCGCAGATCGACTGCAGGTCCGCGAGGTAGGCGTCGAGGGTGATCGGGTCGGGCACGGCTCCACATCCGAGGAGCGTCGCCGACCCCACAGCGCTGAACACCGCGCAGAACACGCCGAGGACGGCGGGTGGACGTCGACGGCGAACGGCTGGCGGCTGCATGTCGTCGACTGTACGAACTCGTCGCCGACTGCGCCCGGCACCGGCTGTCACATCCCATCGCTATCGTGCAGGCGATGGCCATCCAGTCGCTCTACCGCCGCTACCGGCCCCGCCGCTTCAGTGAGCTGAAAGGCCAGGACCACGTCGTGCGGGCGCTGCGGACGGCGGTCGCCGAAGGACGCGAAGGGCAGGCCTATCTGTTCTCCGGGCCTCGGGGCACTGGCAAGACCACCTCGGCGCGGATCTTGGCGAAGGTGCTGAACTGCGAGAACCCGCAGGACGGCGAGCCGTGTTGCGAGTGCGAATCGTGCCTCTCGGTCGAACGGGGGACGAGCTACGACGTCCACGAACTCGACGCAGCGAGCAACAACGGCGTCGAGGCGATGCGTGACCTGATCGAGAAGGCGTCGCTGGGCACGCCCGGTCGTCACAAGGTGTACATCCTCGACGAAGTGCACATGCTCACGAAGCCGGCCGAGGCGGCGTTGCTCAAGACATTGGAGGAGCCACCGCCACATGTGGTGTTCGTCCTCGCCACCACCGACCCGCAGAAGATGTCCGCGACGATCATCAGCCGCACCCAGCACCTGCAGTTCCATCTGCTGGCGGCCGACACGCTCGCCGAGCACGTCCGCTGGGTCGCCTCCGATGCCGGGCTCGATGTCAGTGAGGCGGCGATCGAACAGGTCCTCACCCGCGGCGGCGGGTCGGCGCGCGACACGTTGTCGGCGCTCGAACTCGTCGCGAGCACCGGCGACGACGGCATCACCAACCTCGCCCTCGACGAGTTCGTCGAAGCGATGATCGACCGTGATCCCGGACGAGCGCTCACGATGGTCGCTCATGCGATCTCGCTCGGCACCGACTCACGCACGCTCACCGAGGAGCTGATCGGGTACCTGCGCAACGGGTTCCTGTCGCTGATGGCCCCGGAGCTCGTGCAGCTGCCGTCACATCGGCTCGACGGCCTCGCCGAGCAGGCGCAGCGGCTCGGCGCCGCAGGACTCGTGCGGGGCATCGAACTGCTCGGAGCGGCGCTGACCGAGATGCGCCATGCGCCCGATCCACGGGTGCTGCTCGACGTGGCGACGGTGCAGTTGACCGCCGACGCGGTCTCCGACGACACGTCGGCACTCGTCGCTCGCCTCGACCGGCTCGAACGACAGCTCGCCGACGGTGTGGCTGCGCCGACGCTGGCCGCGCCGCCCGTCGACCCCTCCACGGGTCGTGCCGCGCTCGGCGGTCGCGTGCGTCGTGCCCCGGCGCCGGCCGAGGCGCCGGCAGATGCGCCGGCAGATGCGCCGAGCCCGTCGGTCGACGAGGCACCGTCGCCGCCGTCGAGTTCGATCAGCGCCGATGCGTGGGAGAACACCGTGCGGCCATCGTTGCGCGGCATGCCGCGGGCGATCTACGCACCGGCTGCGTTCGTGCGCAGCACCGACGGGGTCCTCACCTTGTCGGTCCCGAACGCGGTGCACCGCGGCAAGTGCGAACAACACCGCGCCGCGGTCGAGCGGGCCCTGACCGAATTCGCCGGCACGGCGATCGTCATCGAACTCGTCGACGGTGACGGCGGTGCGGGCGGCGGTCCCGGTGCGGGTGCGGGCGATGGTGCCGACGATGGTGCTCCTCGACGCTCGGCCGCTCCGCCGTCGACGGCCGACACACCCGATCGGTCGGCGCCGGCCGATCGCGACGAGGCCCCGTTCGACGAGGCCCCGTTCGACGAGGCGTCCGCCGAGGCGCCGTCGTTCCCCGACGATGACGACGTCGATCTCGACGATCTCATCGACGCGCCACCCGAATCGGTCAAGACGCCGATCGACCGGCTCGCCGAGGCGTTTCCGGGTTCGGAACTGATCGAGGAAGCCGGCTGACGTCGTGGCAGGCAACTACACCGCACCGGTTCAGGTACTGATCGACGAACTCGGCCGGCTACCGGGGATCGGACCCAAGTCGGCACAGCGCATCGCGTTCCACCTGCTGAAGGTACCGACCGAGGACGCGACGCGCCTCGCCTTTGCGATCACCGACGCCAAAGCCAGGGTCCGGTTCTGTGAGCGCTGCTTCAACGTGTCCGAGGGTGCCCTCTGCCCGATCTGCAACGATGACGCCCGCGACACCTCGAAGGTGTGTGTGGTCGAGGAGTCGCGCGACATCGTCGCGATCGAAAAGACCGGTGAGTTCCGTGGGCGCTACCACGTCCTGCTCGGCGCGATGAGCCCGCTGGAGGGCATCGGCCCCGAGCAGCTCAAGATCCGCGAGTTGATCGCCCGCATCGAACCCGAAGGCATCGAGGAGATCATCCTCTGCACGAATCCCAACACCGAGGGCGAGGTCACCGCCATGTACTTGGCCCGGCTGTTGAAGCCGATCGGTCTGACGGTCACGCGCATCGCCAGTGGGCTTCCCGTCGGCGGCGACCTCGAATACGCCGACGAACTCACGCTGGGCCGGGCCCTCGAAGGCCGCCGTACGGTCGACTGACATCTTTCGACGATGCGGTCTCGTGACCGGGCAAGGTCGAAAAATGGACTGGGGCACCATCTCCACGAATCGGTAGCGGGCGGACGGGCCGATTCGTTTCGATGATGCCCCAGAGGGTGGTGAGCCAGACTCGACGCACTCGATTGGTTGTTGCGATCATGTTACGAACAACTCGACAATCCGTCAAGTAATCGCAACACAAGTCACTGTGGACGTCAGTTTACTGACGTGACGTGGCGTGTCAAGCACGCAACGTGAGATTGATGCCCGCGAACGGTGATCGCCTGGTGACGCCACGTCACCGTGGACGCGACACTGCCGGGTGGCGGACCGCCCGGCAGTGCATGGTGAGCGGTGTGGTGAGCGGTGTGGTGAGCGGTGGTGATCAGACGGTCCGCAGGATGGCGGCGTCGCCCTGGCCGCCGCCGCCGCACAGGGCGACCGCACCGATGCCGCCACCGCGACGCTTGAGCTCGTGCAGCAGCGTGAGCGCCAACCGGTTGCCGCTCATGCCGATCGGGTGACCGAGGGCGATCGCACCGCCGTTGACGTTGACGATGTCATCGGAGATGCCGAGTTCGGCTGCCGAGGCGATGCCGACGGCGGCGAAGGCCTCGTTGATCTCGAACAAGTCGAGATCGGCAATGGCGATGCCGGCCCGCTCGGCGGCCTTGAGGATCGCCCGGCTCGGCTGGTGCAGCAACGACGCGTTGTCGGGGCCGGCGACCATGCCATACGACACGAACTCCCCGAGTGGCGCAACGCCACGGCGCTCGGCCTCGGCGCGCGACATCATCACGATGGCGCTGGCGCCGTCGGACAGCTGCGAGGCGTTGCCGGCCGTGACCGTGCCGTCCTTGTCGAAGGCCGGGCGCAGCCCGCCGAGGCTCTCGATGGTGGTGCCGGGTCGCACGCCTTCGTCGGTCTCCACCAGGATCGGGTCACCCTTGCGCTGCGGGACGGCGACCGCAACGATCTCGTCGGCCAGACGGCCTTCCTTGATCGCAGTGGCGGCCCGTTCGTTCGAGGTGGCGGCGAAGGCATCTTGGGCTTCGCGGCTGACGTTCTCGCTGCCGGCGTAGCGATCGGTGCCGAGGCCCATCAGGCAGCCGTCGAACGAACACCACAGACCATCGGCGATGATCGCGTCGCGCAGTTCGGTGTTGCCGTAGCGGAATCCGCCGCGCGCCCCGTCGGCCAGGTACGGGGCATTGGTCATCGACTCCATGCCACCCGCCACGACGATGTCGGCTTCCCCTGCCGCGATCATCTGGTTGGCGAGATAGATCGAGTTCAGGCCCGACAGGCAGACCTTGTTGACGTTGATCGACGGCACGCTCATCGGAATGCCGGCCTTCACCGCCGCCTGACGGCTGGGCACCTGCCCCTGACCGGCCATGAGCACCTGTCCCATGATGACGTGCTCGACCTCCTCGGGAGCGACGCCGGCGCGCTCGAGCGCTGCGGCGATCGCGAAACCGCCGAGTTCAGCGGCCGAGAACGAGGACAGGGCGCCGCTCATCTTTCCGATCGGAGTGCGGGCGCCGGCGACGATGTACGAACCTGTGGAAGCCATGTGCCAACGCTACCCCCGCCCCCCAACCCCCGAGAAATGCCGCTGGGTGCGCGCCGAGCGAGCGCTCGGCGGAGAAATCCAGTGGTGGCGGGCGGCCGGGCCCGCCTTGTCGGTGCGGATTACCGATCGGTAACCTCGCACGCCATGCGACAGATCCTCGAGGCCATCCAGTCCGACGCAACCGGTGTGGAGCTCGCCGGTCTCGAGATTCCCGAGAGCTATCGGGCGGCGATCGTCAAGCGCGACGAAGCCACGATGTTCGAAGGCGTCGACTCCTGGGACAAGGATCCCCGGGCATCGCTTCACGTCGAAGAGGTCGCCACCCCCGAACTCGCACCCGACGAGGTGTACCTCGCGGTCATGGCGTCGAGCATCAACTTCAACACGGTGTGGAGCTCGATCTTCGAACCGCTGCCCACGTTCGGATTCCTCGACCGGATGGGGCGCGGCAACGAGTGGGGCAAGCGCCACTCGTTGCCCTATCACGTCGTCGGATCGGACGCTTCGGGTGTCGTCGTGCGCGTCGGTTCGGCCGTCCGCAACTGGAAGCCCGGCGACCGGGTGACGGTGCACTGCAACTACGTCGACGATCAGGACCCGAGTGCCCACAACGACTCGATGCTCGCCAGCAACCAGCTCATCTGGGGTTTCGAGACGAACTTCGGCGGGCTCGCCGACCTCGCCGTCGTCAAGGCCAACCAGCTGATGCCGAAGCCCACGCATCTCACGTGGGAGGAGTCGGCCGTCAACGCACTCTGCAGCTCCACCTCGTATCGCATGCTCGTGGGCGGCAACGGCGCGCAGATGAAGCAGGGCGACAGCGTCCTGATCTGGGGCGCCACCGGCGGGATCGGTGGTTACGCCGTCCAGTACGTGCTCAACGGGGGCGGGACACCCGTCGGCGTGGTGTCGTCGCCGGAACGCGCGGCGCTGCTCAATCGCATGGGTTGTGAGGCCGTCATCGACCGCCGCGCCGAGAACTACCAGTTCTGGTCGGACGAGAACACCCAGGACGAGTCCGAGTGGCGCCGTTTCGGCAAGAAGATCCGCGAGGTCAACAACGGCGAGGACGTCGACATCGTCTTCGAACATCCCGGTCGATCCACGATGGGGGCCTCGGTGTTCGCCGTCAAGCGCGGCGGCACGATCGTCACGTGTGCGGCGACCTCGGGCTACATGGTCGAGTTCGACAACCGCCACTTCTGGATGCGCCTCAAGAAGCTCATCGGCTCGCACTTCGCGAACTACGCCGAGTCGTACGCCGCCAACAAACTGCTCGACCAGGGCCGCATCCAGCCGTTGCTCACGACGACCTACGACCTCTCGGCCGTCGGCGACGCCGCGCTCGCGGTGCACCACAACGAAGTCGAGGGCAAGCTCGGCGTGCTGTGTCTGGCGCCGTCGGAGGGCCTCGGCATCTCCGACCCCGACAAGCGCGCTCGCATCGGCGAGGACAAGATCACCATCTTCCGCTCGTGACCGCCCGGCAGAGCTCATGACTGAGCTGGCAGCGGTGCTGTGGGACATGGACGGCACGTTGGTCGACACCGAGCCCTACTGGATCGCGTGTGAGCACGAATTGGTCGGTCGCCACGGCGGCACGTGGACGGCCGCCGACGCGCACTCGATCGTCGGCTTCGACCTGCTCGATGCCGGTCGTGAACTGCGCTCGCGCGGTGGCGTGCCGATGGAGCCCGACGAGATCGCCAACTGGCTGCTCGACGGCGTGATCGCCCGGGTGGCCGACGAACTTCCGTGGCGCCCCGGTGCCCCCGAACTCCTCGCCGAATGCGTCGCTGCCGGCATTCCTTGCGCCATGGTCACCATGTCGTGGCGTTCGCTCGCCGATGCGGTGATCGCCGCCGCCCCTCCCGGGTCGTTTGCCGCGTCGATCACGGGCGACGAGGTCACCAACGGCAAACCGGATCCCGAGCCGTATCTCGCCGCCGCGGCGGCCCTCGGCGTCGATCCCCGGTCGTGTGTGGCCATCGAGGACTCTCCGACGGGTGTTGCCTCTGCCCGAGCCGCAGGGTGTGCGACGCTGGGCGTCCCCCATGTCGTCCCCGTCGCTCCCGCCTCCGGGCTCACCATCGTCGACTCGCTCGCCGGCGTCGATCTCGCCTCCCTCCGACGGATCCATGCCGGCCGGGCCGCAGGCCGACGCGACCCCATCGTCGGCTGACCAACCCGGCCGGGGGAACCGACGGCGGCTCGCGGTGCTCGGCGGGTTGGCGGCGCTGGTGGTGCTGATCGCGGCGGTCGCGGTCTACATCGGCGTCAACGAGCAGCCGCTGCCTCCGAAACCGGACATCGCGCTCGATGCATGGGTGCCGTACTGGGCGCTCGACGACTCGCTGCCCGAGTTCGACCGCAGGGGGCCGTCGATGCGCGAGGTCTCGCCGTTCTGGTACAACGCGGTCGGCGTCGATCAGATCATCGTCGACCCGAACGCGTCGGCCGATCGAACTGCGGAGTTCATGGCCAAGGCCGAGCGCGCAGGCGTCGACGTCGTGCCGTCGATCATCGACGCGCTGCCCGCCGGGGCGATGGCCGCGATCCTCGCCGACCCGGCGACGAGGAGCACGCACGTCGACACGATCCGAGCGTTCGCCGCCGATGGTGGCTTCGACGGGATCGACATCGACTACGAGCAGTTCGCGTTCGCCGACGGTCGTGACAGCTGGTCGGCGACACGTCCGAACTGGGTGTCGTTCGTCGAGGAGCTCGCCGCCGCCCTGCACGCCGACGGCCGCACGCTCACCGTCAGCATCCCTCCGGTGTACGACGCCGGCCAGACCCCCGAGAGCGGCTACTGGGTGTACGACTACGGCGCCATCGCCGAGCACGTCGATCGGATCCGGATGATGGTCTACGACTACTCGGTCGCCACGCCGGGCCCGATCGCCCCCATCGATTGGGTCGAGTCGGCGATCGTCGGCGCGATCGAGGCTGCGGGATCGCCCGACAAGCTCGTGCTCGGACTGCCGGCGTACGGGCGCAACTGGCCGGTGTCCGTCGCAGGCGAGTGCCCGGCGTCGGATGTCCCGGGCCGAACGACCGTGTCAGCGCGGTCGGTCGACGACCTGATCGCGCGTCGCCAGGGTCGGCCCGTGCGCGTCGACGCAACGGGTGAGTGGATGTTCGACTACGAGCTCGAGGTGACCGACGGAACGACGACGTGCATGCAGACCCGCCGCGTGCAGTACGTCGACGGCGACGGCATCCGTCTGCGGATGGACCTCGCGCGCGAGTACCGCCTCGACGGGGTGGCGCTGTGGGCACTCGGCTTCGACGACGACGCGGTGTGGGACGCAATCCTGCCGACGGTGGCCGACCCGAAAGCTCCCACCACCATCGCGAACTGACGTTCAGCTGTACTGGTCGAGGATCGTCGACTCGGTGACGCGACTCAGTGTCTCGCGGATCGCCCGGGCGGTGGCCTCGTCGACACCCTCGACCGACAACAGATCGTCGACCGTCGCACGCTGGAGCTTGGCGAGCCCGCCGAAGTGATAGGCGACGGCGATCGCGGTCTCGGGCGGCAATCGGCTCACCCGATGCAGCAGACGCAGCCCCTTCGGCGCGGCCTCCTGGCTGAGATCGTTCGAGTCGGCACCGGGCGACAACGCGTCGGCGGCGAGACGCAGGTTGAGGACGTCGTCGTCGGACAACTGCGTCATGCCGGCCAGTGTCTCGGCGACCGATCGGCCCGGCGGGAGGTAGTCGGCCACCACGAGGTCGAGTTCGTCGTCGATCTCGCCGTACAGCTCGTCGAGCTGGAGGCGGAGCAGACGAGCATCGACACCCAGTTCGATGATCATCGTCTCGATCTCGTCGGCGATCCGGTGGACCATCTCGCCGCGTTGCACCACGGCGACCACGTCGCGCAGTGTGACGACGTCCTCGATCTCCGCCGCGGTCAGGTTCGTGATCGCGTCGTCGAGCCGGACTTTGTACCGTTCGAGTGTCTGCAGTGCCTGGTTCGCCCGATCGAGGAGGTGGCCGACCTCCTGCAACTGGCGCTTGTCGCCGCCGGCGTAGACGTTGATGACACCCATCTCCTCGCTCGCCGACACCACCGGCACGTCGAGCGACAGGGCGACACGCTCGGCGGTTCGGTGCCGCGTGCCGGTCTCGGTCGTCGGGACGCTCGGATCGGGCACGAGGTGCACGTTGGCGCGAGCGATGCGCCCCCCGTCGGAGGAGATGATGATCGCGCCGTCCATCTTCGCGAGCTCGGACAGGCGTTGGGGGCTGTAGGGCGCGTCGACGAGAAAGCCGCCGGAGCAGATCGACAGCACCTCGGCATCGTCGGTGAGCACCAGCAGTGCGCCCGCCTTCGCGCGCACGACGCGGTCGATCCCGTCGCGCAGTGGCGTCCCCGGTGACACACGGGCGAGCGCATCGCGCATCGCCTCGTTCACACCGCTGTATCGGGAGCCCATGGGTTGATCCTAGATGACGATGCCCCGAGCGTCTGAGGCGACGTCATCCCGTTGCTCGGAGCGCACCTGAGCCGAGACCCGCGACGGCGATCGCTTCGCTCAACGTCGCGGCCCGGATCACGTCGATCCCGGCGTCGCAGTCGGGAGAGTTCGTCGGCACGATCACGCGCCGGAACCCGAGCCGGGCGGCCTCGGTCAGCCGGCGTGCGGCCTGGCCGACCTGGCGCAGCTCGCCGCCCAGGCCGACTTCGCCGAACACAGCGAGGTCCGCCGGCATCGGTTGGTCGCGAACCGCGCTGACCACCGCCAGGCAGACGCCGAGGTCGAGGCCGGGCTCGTTGAGCTTGACGCCGCCCGCCGTCGAGGCGTACACGTCCTGATCGCCGACCATCACGCGGCTGCGGCGGCCGAGCACCGCCATCAGCATCGACAGCCGTCCACCGTCGAGCCCCAGGGCGCTGCGCCGCGGCGGGACGCCAGGCACGCTCGGGTTGGTGAGCGCCTGGACCTCGACGACGATCGGTCGTTGGCCCTCCATCGTCGGCACGACGGCGGAACCGGGGATCCCGGTACGCCGGTCGGCGAGGAACAACGACGATGGATCCGGCACGCCGACGAGCCCGCCGTTGGCCATCTCGAACAATCCGAGTTCGTTCGTGGGACCGAAGCGATGCTTCGACGCCCGGAGCAGCCGGAGCGCATGATGCCGGTCGCCTTCGAACTGCAGCACGGTGTCGACGACGTGTTCGAGTACCCGTGGCCCCGCGAGCCCACCCTCCTTCGTGACGTGGCCGACGAGCACGATCGTCACGTCGCGCTCCTTGGCTTCGTTGACGAAACGTTGGGCGCAGCCGCGAACCTGACCGACGCTGCCGGGCAGCGAGCCGAGAGCGGGATCCGACACCGTCTGGATCGAGTCGATCACGACGAGTTCGGGGCGGATGCGCTCGATCGCATCGAGGATGTGGGGCATCGACGTCTCGGCGTGCAGCCACAGGTCGTCACGGGCCGCTCCGAGACGTTCGGCTCGTCGTTTCACCTGTTGGGCGCTCTCCTCGGCTGTCACGTAGAGGGTCGGCCCGTTCCACGCGGCGAGCAACTGCAGCAACAGCGTGCTCTTGCCGATGCCCGGCTCGCCCCCGAGCAACGTGACCGACCCGGCGACGAGCCCTCCGCCCAGGACCCGGTCGAGTTCGGGAATCGACGTGGCGACGGGGTGGCCGTGCTCGGTGCCGACGTCGCCGATCCGGGTGGGCCCCGGGCGCGTCGATGCCGCAACCGGAGCGCTCGTGTTGTCGACTTCGACGTCTTCGACCAGCGTGTTCCAGTCGCCGCATCCGGCGCACCGCCCGGCCCACTTCGCGTGTGTGGTGCCGCACTCGCTGCACACGTGGACGACCTTCGCTCTGCTCATGGCCCCATCATGACGAGGGGCTGTCGCACAGATGCGCTCTTACGTCAGGGAGGTGACCCCGACACACGGTTCAGTCGAAGGAGACGACCTTGCCGCGGTTGATCGACACCCAGTCGCGGGCGTCGAGGTACGGGCGGAGTCGATCGACGATCACCTGGCCGTGCGCCGGGTTCTTCGGCCGCTGCAGCTCGAACAGGTACGGGAACTCGAGCCACGCCGTCGTCGCATGCCACAGGCGCAACGCGGCGTCACCGGTCGGTGGATCCATGACGACCGGTCCGAACAGGCACTCTGGTTCGCCGAGGCCGTTGAGGAACTCGGGGAAGAACAGCGTCGGGACGCCGTAGCCGCCGGCGGTCACCACGCGCTCGTGCTCGGCGCGGACCTCGTCGTGGGTGGTCGGATCGGCGATCGCCTCGTCGACCACTGCGGGGTCGAGACCGATCTCTTCGAGCAGGTGTCGCGCCACGTCGGGATCGTGGGGGCGGTGCCCCTCCTCGTGGAGCGCCCGACCCGCGCGTTCGTACCACCGATCGAGGTCGTCCATGCTCGATCGCCGCAGGAGCGCACCGATGCGCATCATCGACCAGCCGTATGACCATTCCCGTTCCCACGGATGCTTCTTGCCCTCGACCCGGTTGATCTCCTCGAGGCTGAAGAACTTCCAGTCGATCTGCAGGTCGTTCTGGCGGCGAACCTCCCGGATCCACTTCGCGGACTGGTACGCGAACGGGCACATCACGTCGAAATGGAAGTCGATCCGGGTCGGAATCGTGGCGGTGTCGGCCATGCCCAACGATGTCACACGGTCCGCTCAGCGAGCGGACCCTGCGGGTGGCTGACGGTGGGTGCGTTGCCAGCGGGCCCACGCGACATACCCGATGAACAGCGTCATGAATGCCACCCAGGCGACGAGCGCCACGAGCGCGACGACCGACAGTGGGCGGGCCCACCAACGGTCGTCTCCCGGTGACTGCACGGTCACCGCTCGGGCATCGAGCACCGTGGCGTCGAGCGGGACGACCCACTCGAGTCGGCCGTCGTCGAGCGTTGTCGCGTTCGTCTGGCTCTCGTCGATGTCGCCGGGCAGAGCCGCCCGCATCGTCACGCCCATCGACGAGGTGGGCGTCGCGCCGGCCGCGGCGATCCGCTCGGCGAACGGCATCGACCCGATGGCGGCGACGAGGTCGTCGTCGGCGAACGACGCGAAGCCGTCGGGAAGGCCGAGGAGCCCCCTGAGTCGTGTGGTGGTGTCCTCGCCGCTGCTGTTGCGCACGAGCGACATCTCGTTGAACGGCGGCCCCAGGCTGTTGAGCAGGTTCGTCGCCTCCTGGTCGGAGAAGAAGCCGTGCGTCAGCGTGATCGTCAGCCCGCCCTCGGGCGTCGCCGTGGGCCCATCGACGACCCATCCGGCGGCGACGATGTCGCTGGTCGCCAATTCGTCGGCGATCGTCGGGACGGCAGCCACCAGTTCGGCGTCGGCGGTCGCGAGGATCGAGATCGTGCCCGTTCCGTCGGGTTCGACGTTCATGTCGACGGCGACGTCGAGACGGCAGCCGACGAGCGCGATCATGCACACACAGACGACCAGGACCCGACGAACCACGGGGGACATTATGACGGGCCCCCCTCGCCGACACGCGGCAGCCCCTCGTCCCACACGCGAAAATTCGGAGCGATCCTTGCGCTCTGCGCAAGGATCGCTCCGAATTTCGGACAGGGGATGGAGTCGATCAGATCAACTCGGGTGGCGGCAGCTCACCCTCGCCGCCGGCCGGCGGGATGGGGTGCTCCGTGGCGGTGGTGGCGAGTTCGACCGAGGACGGCGGGACGAATCCCTCGACCGCGGTGAACGTGAAGCGCTGCTTGCCCTCGTTGTCCGGATCGTCCTCGGTGTCGACGACGATGATCTCGCCGGCCGAGAACTCCTTGTAGAGGATCTTCTCCGACAGCGCATCCTCGATGTGGCGCTGGATCGCCCGACGCATCGGGCGAGCACCGAGCTGCGGGTCGTAGCCCAGGTCGGCGAGCAGTTCCTTGGCCGAGGCCTTGATCTCGATGCCGAGACCCTGGCCCTCGAGCTGGCCGACGAGCCGCATCGTGAGCAGGTCGACGGTCTGGAGCACCTCGTCGCGCGTCAACTCGTGGAACACGATGACTTCGTCGATGCGGTTGAGGAACTCGGGCCGGAAGTGGTTCTTCAGTGACTCGTTGACCTTCTCCTTCATGCGCTCGTAGCTCATGGCGGAGTCGTCGCTGGTGAAGCCGACGTTGGCCTTGCGGAGATCCTGGGTGCCGAGGTTCGAGGTCATGATCAGCACGGTGTTGCGGAAGTCGACCGAACGGCCCTGGCTGTCGGTGAGGCGACCTTCCTCGAGGATCTGCAGCAACGTGTTGAACACGTCGGGGTGGGCCTTCTCGATCTCGTCGAACAGCACCACCGAGAACGGCTTGCGCCGCACGGCCTCGGTCAGCTGGCCGCCCTCTTCGTAGCCCACGTAGCCGGGGGGCGAACCGACGAGGCGGCTCACCGTGTGCTTCTCCATGTACTCGGACATGTCGAGCGTGATCAACGCGGAGTCGTCACCGAACAGGAACTCGGTGAGGGTCTTCGCGAGCTCGGTCTTGCCGACACCGGTGGGGCCGAGGAAGATGAACGAGCCCGACGGACGCTTGGGATCCTTCAGGCCGGCGCGGGTGCGGCGGATCGACTGCGAGACCGCCGAAACGGCCTGTTCCTGGCCGATGATGCGCTTGTGGAGGTTCTCCTCCATCTTGAGCAGACGCTCGGTCTCCTCCTCGGTGAGCTTGTACACCGGGATGCCGGTCCACAGCGAGAGCACTTCGGCAACGGCCTCTTCGTCGACTTCGTCGAACAGGTCGACACCTTCGGCCTTGACCTCGGCCTCCTTGGTCGACTTCTCCTCGAGGAGCGACTTCTCCTGGTCGCGCAGGCGGCCGGCTTCTTCGAACTGCTGCTCCTCGACGGCGCGCTTCTTGGCTTCCTGCACGTCGTTGAGCTTCTGCTCGATCTCGCGCAGGTCGGGCGGCGTGGCCATGCGCTTGATGCGCAGACGTGAACCGGCCTCGTCGATGAGATCGATCGCCTTGTCGGGCAGATGCCGGTCGGCGATGTAGCGGTCGGCGAGATTGGCCGCAGCGACGAGTGCCTGATCGGTGATCGTGACCCGGTGGTGCGCCTCGTACTGGTCGCGGATGCCCTTGAGGATCTCGATCGTGTGCGCGAGCGTCGGCTCGTCGACCTTGACCGGCTGGAAGCGGCGCTCGAGGGCGGCGTCCTTCTCGACGTGCTTGCGGTACTCGTCGGTGGTCGTGGCGCCGATGGTCTGCAGCTCACCTCGGGCGAGCATCGGCTTGAGGATCGACGCAGCGTCGATCGCACCTTCGGCGGCGCCCGCACCGACGAGCGTGTGGATCTCGTCGATGAACAGCAGGATGTCGCCGCGGGTCTTGATCTCCTTGAGCACCTTCTTCAGACGCTCTTCGAAGTCGCCGCGGTAGCGGGAGCCGGCGACGAGTGCGCCGAGGTCGAGGGTGTACAGCTGCTTGTCGGTGAGGGTGTCGGGAACGTCGTTGTTGACGATCTTCTGGGCGAGGCCTTCGACGATCGCGGTCTTGCCGACGCCGGGTTCACCGATGAGCACCGGGTTGTTCTTGGTGCGCCGCGACAGGATCTGCATGACGCGTTCGAGTTCGTTGGTGCGCCCGATGACCGGATCGAGCTGACCCTCGCGCGCGGCCTGGGTGAGGTTGCGGCCGAACTGATCGAGGATCTGGCTGTTGCCGCCCTTCTCGTCGTCGCCGCCCTTGCTGGCGCCGACGCCGGCACCGGCCGGGGCCTGCTCGCTGCGACCGCCACCGGTGGAGCCGGCAGGGCCCTGGTAGCCGGACAGGAGCTGGATGACCTGCTGGCGCACGCGCGACAGATCGGCGCCGAGCTTGACGAGCACCTGTGCGGCGACGCCTTCGCCCTCTCTGATGAGGCCCAACAAAATGTGCTCGGTGCCGATGTAGTTGTGGCCGAGCTGGAGCGCTTCACGCAGGGAGAGTTCGAGCACCTTCTTCGCGCGCGGCGTGAAGGGGATGTGGCCCGACGGCGACGAGCCGCCCTGGCCGATGATCTCCTCGACCTGGCTGCGCACGGCTTCGAGGGAGATGCCGAGGCTCTCGAGAGCCTTTGCGGCGACACCTTCGCCCTCGTGAATCAGCCCGAGCAGGATGTGCTCGGTGCCGATGTAGCTGTGGTTGAGGAGGCGAGCCTCCTCTTGCGCGAGCACGACGACTCGGCGAGCCCGGTCTGTGAAACGTTCGAACATGGAGTGCCCTTTCCACGAAGTGGGATTCCGTGTGTCAACCCTATCGGCACGCCTCGGCGACGACGGGAGGGCCAACGTGACAAAAGATTCAAGATCTGCGGGAATATCGCGGTTGGGGTCTGACCCCAATCGCGATCAGCGGGTGCCTTGGGCGTCGGGGAGCGACCAGAGCAGTGACTCGAGCAGGAGCTTCTCGTTGGGGTTGCGATCGAGCGCTTCGATCGCATGGTGGATGCGGTGGATTGCATCGGCGCATCCGTCGACATCGGTGGTCCCGCCGCTCACCGCAGTGTCGCGATACGTGCCCGCCATGACGGCGAGGCCGCTGCGCAACTCGTCGGTGCGGTGACGACGCAGCTCGCGCTTGTGGCGCTCGTCGAGTTGCTTCTTGCCGCTGCCGCGGTCGCCGTGGGCCTTGATCCGCTCGTCGAGTTCGGCGACCTCGGCGGCATGGCGCGCGGCGAG
This sequence comes from Ilumatobacteraceae bacterium, assembly GCA_024643255.1. GTDB lineage: Bacteria > Actinomycetota > Acidimicrobiia > Acidimicrobiales > Ilumatobacteraceae > Sva-07. The sequence continues at coordinate 30,471 of JAHENF010000019.1, read as the reverse complement.
CGGCTCTGCGGCGGCGTCGATCGATGCGAGCAACTCGGCGGCGGTTCGCATGGCGACGGCGCCGCTGCCGTCGAGGCGGTGGGGGGTGCCTGCGAACGCGGCGCGGCGCTCCGACAGCGCTGGGTCGGTGGCCAGCACACGGGCGCGGTCGAGGTCGCCGTGAGCGGCACGCGCCGCGGCCATCGCCTCTGCGGGGCCGATCCCCTCGGTCAGGAGCCGCGCGGCGACGACGTCCGGTCCGATCGCGTGGAAGTCGATGCGCGCGCAGCGCGACGAGATGGTGATCAGGTCGCTCGGAATGAAGTCGGCGAGGATGAGGAACGTGGTCGAGTCGGGTGGTTCCTCGATCGTCTTCAACAGCCGTGCCGCGCCCGCGGCGGCGAGCAGGTGGAACTCCTCGAGGATCATCACCTTCGACGATCCTTCCGACGGCGACAGTGACGCGGTGTGCACGATCTCGTCGGCCTGGTCCTTGGAGATCGCGGCGCCGACGCGTCTGACCTCGTGGACGTCGGGGTGCTCCCCGCGCAGGATCAGCCGAGCGTCTCGTTGTTCGACGTCCTCGTTCCCGCTGATCAGCAGCGAGGCGAAGGCGCGGGCAGCCTGCAGCTTGGTCGAACCGGCCGGCCCGACGAAGAGGTAGGCGTGGACCGGGCCGGTCTCGGCCGCCGCCCGCAGCCGGCCGATCGCCTCGGGTTGGCCGACGACGTCGTCCCACACCGCGCCGGGCGCGCTCACAGCACGCCTCTGGCCACCAGAGCGGTGTGGATCTCGTCGGCGACACGGTCGACCGAGCCGACCGCCTGCACCGCGATCCACCGGTCGGGATCGGCGGCCGCCATCGTCCGGAAACCGGCGAGCACCCGTGCGTGGAAGGCGACTCCTGCGGCCTCGAAACGGTCGAGTTCGCGCTTGCTCATCCGCTCGGCGATCGTCTCGTCCGGCGTGTCGAGGAACACGACCGTCGACGGCCACAACCCGCCGGTGCCCCACTCGTTCAGGTGTCGGATCTCGTCGATGTCGAGCTGGCGCCCGTAGCCCTGGTACGCCAGTGAGGAGTACACCGACCGATCGGTGACGACGGGCGTGCCGGCATCGAGCGCGGGCACGACGACCTCGGCGAGATGCTGGGCACGATCGGCCGCGGTCATCAGTGCCTCGGCACGCGCCGTCAGGTTGTGCACGCTCCTGTCGTGGAGGATCTCGCGGATGCGCGCTCCGATCGGCGTTCCACCGGTCTCGCGCGTGAGCACCGCACCGATCGTGGAGGCGAGTCGTTTGGCCTGGGTCGACTTGCCCGAACCCTCGGCGCCCTCGAACGCGATGTAAGGAGGTCGATCGGTCACGGCGACCGATGGTACCGACGCGCACCGCACCGCCCGACCAACCGTCACACGGTGCCGGGTCAAACGTGACGTCTCGGGCTCGGATCGGGCGACCGCCGCATACCCCCGAGGGAATGGGACGAAAGGCCGTAGTGGCGGTGGAACACCTGCCATACCGTCAGAGAGAGGCCTTCGCAATGGTTGCGGGCCGACAGGATTGGAGACATCGTGAGTGACCAGAAACGGCTCGTGATCCTCGGAGCGGGGACGGGCGGAACGCTCGCGGCGAACCGGCTCCGCAAGAAGTTCAAGGAGGACCGCCTGCGCATCGACATCGTCGACCAGAACAACCAGCACGTGTATCAGCCCGGGTTGTTGTTCGTGCCGTTCGGCCTCGCCGAGTCCGACGAGATCGTCCGCAAGCGTGACAGGCAACTCCACAAGGGGATCCACTACCACCAGAGCGCGATCGACTCGGTCGACATCGAGGCCGACTCGGTGACCCTGGAGAACGGTGACACGCTCGACTATGACGTGCTGCTCGTCGCCACCGGCGCGCGGCTGCAGCCCGAGGAGACCGAGGGAATGACCGGCCCGGGCTGGATGGAATCGGTGTTCACGTTCTACGACATGGAAGGCGCCACGGCGCTCGCTGCCAAGCTCGACGAGTTCGAGTCGGGTCATGTCGTGATCAACGTCATCGACATGCCGATCAAGTGCCCGGTCGCCCCGCTCGAGTTCGCGTTCCTCGCCGATTGGTACTTCACCGACAAAGGCGTGCGCGACGACGTGACCATCACCTACGTCACCCCGCTCGACGGTGCCTTCACCAAGCCGACCGCGTCGGCAACGCTGAGTTCGCTGCTCACCGACAAGGGCATCGAGCTGGTCACCGAATTCAACACCGGTGAGGTCGACGGCGAGGCCCGCAAACTGATCGGCTTCGACGGCCGCGAGATCGACTTCGACATCGCTGTGGTCATCCCCCTGCACGGTGGTGCCGCCTACGTCGAGAATTCGCCCGGCCTCGGCGACGAGCTGGGATTCATCCCGACCGACAACGCCACGCTGCAGTCGCAGGTCAAGCCGAACATCTTCGTTGTCGGCGACGCCGCCGACCTACCGGCGTCGAAGGCCGGCTCGGTGACGCACTTCGAAGGCGAGGTGCTCGTCGAGAACATGGAGTCCTTCCTGAAGGGCGAGCCGATCGAACACTCCTTCGACGGCCACGCCAACTGCTTCATCGAGACGGGGTTCTCGAAGGCGCTGCTGATCGACTTCAACTACGAGAACGAGCCGGTCGGTGGCCACTACCCCGGCCCGGTTGGTCTCCCGCTCCTCAAGGAGTCGCGGGTGAACCACCTCGGCAAGTTGATGTTCCAGTCGTTCTACTGGCACGGCTTGCTCCCCGGGCGTGACATCCCCGGCATCGGCCCCGACATGCCCACCTTCGGTAAGAAGCACCCCGTTTCGGGCTGACGATTCGCCCACCCGATCTGAACAAGGAGATACGTACATGCCCACCAAGACATTCGCCGGCACCTCTGTCGACGTCAACGACGAGGGGTTCTTCGAGGACCCCACCCAATGGACCAAGGAGATGGCCCCGGAGATCGCCGACGAGTACGGCGTGCCGACCCCGCTGACCGATCGCGCCTGGGTCGTCATCGACCTCATGCGTTCGGAGTACTTCGACAAGGGAACCGGGCCGACCGTTCGCAAGATCAGCAAGCTCTCCGACGTCACGACCAAGGAGCTCTTCGTGTTGTTCCCGAAGGGTCCCGCCAAGCTCGCCGCCATGGTGGCCGGCATTCCCAAGCCCAAGGGCTGCATCTGAAACGGAGAGCGAACATGACCGACTCACATCCACTTCCCCCCGCACCCATCGCGGCACCGATCGAGAAGGTTTCGATCATCGTGTCCAAGGGATCGCTCGAGGGCATCTACCCGGCGCTGATCATGGCCAACGGTGCACGCAACGAGGGCATCGAGGCCAACCTCTTCTTCACCTTCTTCGGAATGGACGCCATCCACAAGGGGCGCCAGGACCACATCAAGGTGGCAGCGGTCGGCAACCCCGGCCTGCACATGCCCACCATTGCCGGTGTGATCCCGGGTGCCTCGGCGCTGATCACGAAGTACATGGAGAAGCAGATCGAGAAGCAGGACTTCCCCGACATCCACGAGTTCGTCGAGATGATCCACGACACCGGAGCCGGTGTGTACGCCTGCCTCGCCTCGGTCGACCTGTTCGGCATGGAGCGTGAGGATCTGATCGATGACCTCGACGGCATCATCACCGTCGGCGACTTCTACGCGATGGCCGCCGGCGGCCAGATCATCTTCACCTGACCGTCGATCGACCCCAGCGATGAGTTCCGGCGCGACCTGTACGCGCTGAGACTCATCGCTCAGTCGGTGTCGGCGAGATCGGTGATCACGGGGGCAGGCTTCGCGGCCCGGGCGGCGGGCGCCTTCTTCGTTGCTGCCGACTTCTTGGCTGCGGCCTTCTTCTTGGCCGGCGCCTTCTTCTTGGCGGCGCGCTTCTTGGTCGGTCCGCCCTTGGCGATGATCGCCTCGCGACGGATCGCCAACAGTTCGTAGGCCCGCTCCGGTGCCATCGCGTCGAGGCGGTCGCCCTTGCCGAGCGAGGCATTCGTCTCGCCGTCGGTGACGTACACGCCGAACTTGCCGTCCTTGGCGACGACCGCCCGCTCGCTCACCGGGTCGGTGCCGAACTCGCGCAGCGGGCCCTTGGCGGCCATGTTGCCGCCGCCGCGCTTGTACACCTTGGGCTGGCTGAAGATCTGGAGCGCCTCGGCGAGCGTGATCTGCAGCAGTTGGTCCTCGGAGTCGATGTTGCGGTAGTCCTTCTCCTTCTGCACGTACGGCCCGTACCGGCCGTTGTTCGCATAGATGGCGACACCGTCGGTGGGGTCTTCGCCGAGCAGTCGCGGAAGTTGCAGGAGTGCCTCGGCCTCGTCGATCGTGATCCGTTCGAGGATCATCGTCTTGAACAGGCTCGACATCTTGGGCTTCTCGAAGCCGGGGGGCGGATCGTCGTGGTCGCCCCATTGCACGTACGGCCCGTATCGACCGTTCTTCGCGTACACCGGGTACCCGTCGAGTTCACCGATCGGCTCGTCGGACTTCGGGGCCGCGAGCAACTCGATCGCCTTGGCGACCGTCAGCTCGTCGGGGGTCAGGTCGTCGGGAACGCTGGCGGTGTCCTCGCCGCGCTTCACGTACGGCCCGTACTTGCCGGGCTTGACCACGATCAGGTTGCCGTCGGCGTCGGGGCCGAGCGGGAACGTGTTGATCTCGGCCGCGTCGATCTCGTCGAGGTTCTCCTCGACCAGTCGCTTGAGACCGAGCAGCGCATCCTCGCCGAATCCGGCCTCGGCCGAGATCGGTTGGGTGTCGCCGTCGCCGGTGTCGCCGAAGTAGAAGCGCTTCAACCACTTGTCCTTGGCTCGGGTCCCGCGGGCGATCTCGTCGAGATCGGCATCGATCGATGCGGTGAAGTCGTAGTCGACGAGCGCATCGAAGTGCTCCTCCAGGAGACGGATCACGGCAAACGCGGTCCAGGTCGGCACGAGTGCCTGACCCTTCTTCCACACGTAGCCGCGGTCCTGGATGGTCTGGATGATCGACGCCCAGGTGGAGGGCCGCCCGATGCCGAGTTCCTCCAGGCGCTTCACCAACGAGGCTTCGGTGTAGCGCGCCGGTGGCGAGGTGGTGTGGCCGTTCGGCACGATCGACGCGACCGCCACGTCGTCGCCCTGGGCGAGCGGCGGCAGCAGGGCCTCGTTGTCGGCAGCATCGTCGCCGGTCTCCTCCTTCGACGCGACGTACACGGCGCGGTAGCCGGGGAACGTGATCGTGGTGCCCGAGGCGGCGAACTCGCAGTCGGTCAACTCGCCGGTGGCGCGATCGGTGGAGTTCGCGGCCAGCCGCACGCTGACGGTCACGCCGCTGGCGTCGGCCATCTGTGAGGCCAGGGTGCGCTGCCACACGAGGCGGTACAGCGCGAGTTCCTGGCTGTTGAGTTCGCCGCTCACCTGCTGGGGCGAGCGGAACGGCGTGGTGGGGCGGATGGCCTCGTGGGCCTCCTGCGCGTTCTTGACCTTCGACGAGTACTGCTTCGGAGCGGCGTTGAGGTAGTTGGCGCCGTACTCGCTGGTGACGGCGGCGCGGGCGGCCTGCATCGCCTCGTCGGACAACACGACGTTGTCCGTACGCATGTAGGTGATGAAGCCCCGCTCGTAGAGGCCCTGTGCGACGCGCATGACCTGCGACGACGACAAGCGGAGTTTGCGGCCGCCTTCCTGCTGGAGCGTCGACGTCATGAACGGTGCCTTGGGTGACGAGCGGTACGGCTTCTCCTCGACCGAACGCACGCTGAATCGGGCGTCGCCGAGACCGTCGGCCAGCGCGACGGCGCGGGTCTCGTCGAGCGCGACGACCTTGTCCGACACCTGCCCGCGATCGCTGAAGTCCTTGCCGGTCGCGATGCGCGCGCCGGCAACGGCGACCAGTTTCGCGTCGAAGGCCGGCTGCGTGGCCGTGGCGAGGTCGATGTCCCAGTAGTCGGCGGTGATGTAGGAGATGCGTTCGCGTTCGCGCTCGACGATCAGGCGGACCGACGGGCTCTGCACACGACCGGCCGACAGGCCTCGGTTGACCCGACGCCACAGCACCGGCGACACTTCGTAGCCGTACAGGCGATCGAGGATGCGGCGGGTCTCGGCGGCGTCGACCAAGCCGTAGTCGAGGTCGCGCGGGTTGTTGACGGCATGGTCGATCGCGGACTTGGTGATCTCGTGGAAGACCATCCGCTTCACTGGCACCTTCGGCTTGAGGTATTCGAGCAGGTGCCACGAGATCGCCTCGCCCTCGCGGTCTTCGTCGGTTGCGAGATAGAGCTCCGAGGCGTCCTTGAGGGCGGCCCGGAGGTCCTTGACCACGGTCTTGCCCCGCTCGGTCAACTCGTAGGTCGGCTTGAAGCCATTGTCGACATCGATGTTCAATCCCTTCGACGGGAGGTCGGCGACGTGGCCCACCGAGGCGCGCACGTCGTAGTCGCTACCGAGGAACTTCGACAGTGTTTTCGCCTTGGCGGGCGACTCCACGACGACGAGGGGTTTGGGCATCGGTGCCTTTCGCTCAGTTTGGGGGGCGGCTTGTGACTACGGGATGAGAGGGTGGCTTGTCAAGCGCATCGGATGCGCCGTTGTCAGGGCGAAGTGTGCCGGAGGATCGACCGATCTGCATCGCGGGTACGGTTTGCGCACGATGTCCGACCTGATCGAAACCCCCGATCCCGCCTTGGGTTGGGCCGACGATTTCGACGAGTCGTGGCGGGCGCTCGGGTCGCCCGGCACACCCGGGCGGGTGTCGCGACTCGACCGCGGATGGAGCACCGTGGTCCGGTCGATGGACGAGGCGCGTGGGGTGGCCGACCCGCTCCGGGTCCGCAACATCGGCGCGGATGTCGCCGTCGGTGACTGGGTGGTGTCGTCCGACGACGACGAGCGGATCGAGCACGTCATCGAGCGCCGATCGGCGTTCACGCGGCGTGCATCGTTCGACGGGATGCGCGCGGTGTCGCACACCCTGGCTGCGAACATCGACGTCGTGTTCCTCGTGCACGCGCTCGGTTCGCCGCCGAGTCCGCGTCGGCTGGAGCGCGAACTGGTGCTCGCCTTCGACTCGGGTGCGGAGCCGGTGGTCGTGCTGACGAAGACCGACCTCGTGGTCGAGTCCGAACCGGGGCGCGAGGCGCTCGCCGACGTGTCGCTCGGCGTGCCGGTGCTGCTGGCGAGTGGGATCAGTGGTGACGGCATCGATGAGATTCGCGACTATGCACAGGGGAATCGCACGCTGACCTTCCTGGGGGCGAGCGGGGTGGGGAAGTCGACGCTCGTCAACGCGCTCGTCGGCGATCAACGCCAGGCGACGTCGGCGGTCCGTGAAGGCGATCAGCGCGGTCGGCACACCACGGTGGCCGCCGAACTGGTACCGCTGCCCGGCGAGGGATGGCTGATCGACACGCCGGGCGTGCGGGCGCTGAGCCTGTGGTTGTCGGGCAACGGCATCGAGCGGGCGTTCGCTGACGTGTTCGACCTGATGGACAACTGCCGGTTCCGCGACTGCAAGCACGATCAGGAACCGGGTTGCGCCGTGCAGGCGGCGATCGCCGGCGGTGCGCTCGATCAGGTGCGCCTGCACAGCCTCGAGCGGCTGATCGAGGAGGAGGCGGCACTCGAGGAGGAACAGCGCGCCCACGACAAGGCCGCCGACAAGCGCGCCGGTGGGCGCACCCGTCCCCCCGAACAGTCCGAGTTCGACTGATCACGGGTCGAGTGGGGGTACGGGTGATCCACGGCGGGTGGGTCACCGTCAACGTCACGGGCCCGTTCAAGGGCGCGCCCGGTACCGCGCACTGGTAGTTGTTCGACCGATCCGGGGTGACCGGTTTCGCCGATCTTTCGAGGATCGGTTGCATTTGCCGGAGCGTCGGTAGTGTTCAGCTTGCTCACGAAGCGGGGCTGGTTCCGCGTGAGTGATGGAGCGATCCATCGGGTCGATGCGGCACCCACCGCGCCCAGAGCAGGAGAACACGTTGGTGTCATCAGTTGGGCTCACTTCGGCCGAGCAGGCCGAGATCGTGAAGCATCTGTGATCAGTCGATGGAAGCGCACGCTCGTCGGCTCGCCGTTGGCGAGCGAGGACGAGCAACACCAGCGCCTCGGGATCCCGACGGCGCTCGCCGTGTTCGCGTCCGATGCGATCTCGTCGACGGCGTATGCGAGCCAGGAGATCCTCATCGTCCTGATCCCCGCCGCGGGGCTCTCGATCGCTCTCAACCAGCTGATCCCCATCTCGATCATCGTGATGGTGCTCCTGGTGCTGGTCATCACGAGTTATCGCCAGACGATCTTCGCCTATCCGGGCGGTGGCGGGTCCTATGTCGTCTCCCGGGAGAACCTCGGCGAGACTCCGTCGTTGATCGCCGGCGCATCGCTGCTCGTCGACTACATCTTGACCGTCGCCGTGTCGGTCTCGGCCGGTGTCGCTGCGATCACGTCGGCGTTCCCGGGGCTGCGACCCGAACGCGTCGAGATCTGTCTCGGATTCATCGCCATCATGACGGTGGCGAACCTCCGCGGTCTGAAGGAGTCGGGCCGCCTCTTCGCCGGGCCGACCTACGTCTACATCGTCGCCCTCGGGGCGTTGATCGTGGTCGGGTTGATCAGGCTCGCGACCGGCACACTCCAACCGCTCGCACCGAACACCGAGGCCGTGACGCAGCTGACCGGCGGGAACGAGCTCACCGGTCTGACCGTGCTGCTGTTCCTGCGGGCATTCTCCTCCGGTGCTGTCGCCCTCACCGGCATCGAGGCCATCTCGAACGGTGTCCCGGCGTTCAAGAAGCCGGAGTCGAAGCACGCGGCCACCACCCTGCTGTTGATGGGAACGATCCTCGCGACGTTCTTCTTCGGCATCTCGGTGCTCGCCAGTCGCCTGCGACCGACGCCGAGCGAGGGCGAGACCCTGCTGTCGATCATGGGTCGCGAGGTGTTCAACGGCGAGAGCCTGCCGTACTACATCCTCCAATTCTCCACGTTCGCGATCTTGATCCTCGCGGCGAACACGGCGTTCGCCGACTTCCCCCGCGTGTCGTCGATCCTCGCCCAGGACGGTTATCTGCCGGCGCAGCTGAAGAATCGCGGCGACCGGCTCGTGTTCTCCAACGGCATCCTGGCGCTCGCCGCCGTGGCTGCGGTCCTGATCGTGGTCTTCTCCGGCGACACGAGCAAGCTCATCCCGCTGTACGCCGTCGGCGTGTTCTGCGGGTTCACGCTGTCGCAGATCGGCATGGTGCGCCACCACCAGAAGCTGCGTGAGCCCAGCTGGAAGCGCGGTGCGATCGTCAACACGATCGGTGCGATCGCGACGTTCATCGTCCTGATCGTGGTGCTGGTGTCGAAGTTCACCATCGGCGCGTGGATCCCTGCGGTCCTGATCCCGATCATCGTGTACGGATTCCGACGCATCAAGCGCCACTACGTCGGTGTGCGAGCGGCGCTCAAGGTCGAGCCGGGCGACCACATCCCGCGCCACTCGCACACGGTGGTGATCCTCGTGGGCAGCGTCAACCTCGGTGTTCTCAAGGCGGTGGCCTATGGGCGCTCGATGCGTCCCGATCGACTCGTCGCGATCAGCGTGGTCAACTCGGCCGAGGAGGAGACGACGCTCGTCGATGCGTGGGAGGCCTTCGGGCTTCCCGTCGAGTTGCGGACGATCTTCTCGCCCTTCCGCGACCTGACCGGTCCCGTCATGCAGCTGATCGACGAACTCGACGCCGAGAGCCCTGACGACGTGGTCACCGTCGTCATCCCCGAGTTCGTCGTCGAACACTGGTGGGACCAGGCGCTGCACAACCAGAGCGCCCTGATGATCAAGTCGAAGCTGCGCCAGCGCCCCAACACGGCGATCCTGTCGGTGCCGATCCAGGTCGGCGACCTGAACGAGGAACCGCGCCGCGTGTCCCGGACGGCGGAGATCTTCGAGCCCACTGAGAAAGAGGTGTTGTGAGTCAGCCCAACGTGCAGAACGAGCAGCGGTCGACCGTTGGCCACGTCGTGATCGTCGGGTGCGGGCGTGTCGGCGCCGGCCTCGCCGAACGGATGCTGGGCCACGATCACACCGTGGCGGTGATCGACACCGAACGCTCGGCGTTCAAGCGGGTCGCCAATCTGGATGTCGAACGCATCGAGGGGGTCGGCTACGACCGTGACACGCTCCGATCAGCGGGCATCGAACGCGCCGTCGCGTTGGCGGCGGTCACGAACGGCGACAACAGCAACATCGTCATCGCCCGCACGGGACGCGAGGCGTTCGGAGTTCGTCGGGTCTTCGCTCGCATCTACGACATGCGTCGGGCCGCGGTGTACGAACGTCTCGGGATCCCGACGGTGGCGTCGGCGCGGCTCACGATCGACATGTCGATGCGTCAGTTGCTCCCGCTCGACGACGCCGTCCGGTGGGTCGATCCCAGCGCCCAGGTGTGTCTGGTCGAGCGACCGGCATCGCGGGCGCTGATCGGCACGAGCGTCGGCCGGCTCGAATCCGACGGCACGGTCCGTCTCGCGGCGCTTCGCCGTCTCGGGGTCAGCGTGGTCCCGGCGGCCGATCTCGTCGTCCAGGAGGGTGATCTCTTGTATCTGATGGTGCCGAACGATCGGGTCGCCGAGCTCCAGGCGAGCTGGGCCGACGCCGGTGAGGGAAAGGTGACGTCGTGAGGATCGTGATCGTGGGGGCCGGCAAGGTCGGGACCTTCATCGCCGAAGACCTCGTGGGGAACGGCCACGAGGTGGTCGTCGTCGAACGGGACCATCACCAGGTGGAACGTCGCCGGGTGGCTCCGGGTCTCGGTTCGATCAGTTGGATCGTCGCCGACGCCTGCGAGATCAGTGAACTGGCGCGGGCGGAGCCGGAGCGCGCCGACGTGCTGCTCGCCGTGACCGGCGACGACGAGGACAACCTCGTGGCGTCGCTGCTCGCCAAGCAGGAGTTCGGTGTGCCGCGGGTGATCGCCCGCGTGAACCATCCGGCCAACGAGTGGATGTTCGCCGAGATGTGGGGCGTCGACATCGCCGTCTCGGCGCCGCACCTGCTCTCCGCCCTGGTCGAAGAGGCGGTCTCTGTCGGCTCGATCGTGCGGCTGCTGCGGGTGGCCGGGGGCAAGGCCCGCTTGATCGAGGTCACGCTGTCCGACGACAGCCCGATCCTCGGACAGGAAATCGTCGCCGCCGGCTTCCCGCGTGGATCGAGCGTGGTGGCGATCGTGCGTTCCGGCAATGTCGTGGTGCCACGTGGTGACACGTCGTTCCACGTCGGCGACGAAGTGATCGCGCTCGTCACCGACGAAGCCGAAGCAGAGGTCACCGCGCTGCTCGTGCGCTGACGGCGCTACGGGAGCACGGTGTACGCAGGGTTGACGACGACGAGTTGTCCACGCTCGCGGTGGGCGACGCCTTCGAACACCACGGCGCGACCGGCCTCGAGACCGAGGATGCGCGACCTGCCGGTGAAGACCGCGACCGCCGAGCCGGTTCCGTCGTTGATCGTGACGCGCAGCATCGGCTGACTGCCCGGCGACGAACGGTGCTGGCTGCGCACCTCGCCGCCGAATCTCACGGGGCACCGTTCCGCAACCTCGCCGATCGGGCTCATCTCCACTCCGTGGAAGCGCCGCTGCAGGCGTCGTGCGTCGAGCTCCGCGACCGATCCGGCGAGTCGTTCCTGCAAGCCCGGATCCGCGCTGGTCACGTGGTGCAACGTATCGCGCCGATCGCCCGACGCGTCCGTTGACGGGGGTCGCGTCGCTGTTCATCTTGCCGTCACACAGCGGCCATCGACGGGAAACGCGACGACGCAACGATGCGTCCACTCGTTGTAGCGGGGCTGGAACCGCACGGGCGTGCCTGACAACCGTCGGGCACGGGGCGCACCGCAAGGTGCCCGAAAGCAGGAGAACCAATTCATGTCAGCCTTCCTCGCGGCGGGACCCGACGTCGACGCACCTACGGTGGCGTTGTCGCTCAACCTTCTCTGGATCGTCATCGGCGCGGCGCTCGTCATCTTCATGCAGGCAGGATTTGCCATGGTGGAGACCGGGTTCTGCCGATCGAAACACGCCGCCCACGTGGTCTCCACGAACTTCATGATCTTCGGACTGGGATTCGTCGCCTTCTTCTTCGTCGGCTACAGCTTCATGTTCGGCGGCTTCTCGCTGCCGGGTGTGTTCGGCATGGACGCGCCGACGGGCAGCGCGTTGATCAAGTTCGGCGACTGGGTGTTCCTGTGGAAGGACAGTCCCGGACTGAGCGGCATCGGCGGCCAGGCGTCGACGGCATCGGTCATGGCCTTCTTCCTCTACATGGTCGCCTTCATGGACACCACTGCGACGATCCCGACCGGGGCGATGGCGGAGCGCTGGAAGTGGTCGTCGTTCGTGATGTGGGGCCTGTTCTGCGGTGGCTTGTACTACCCGCTGTTCGGCGCCTGGACCTGGGGTGGCGGCTGGCTCAGCCAACTCGGCAACAATGCGGGCCTCGGTTTCGGCTACGTCGACTTCGCCGGCTCGGGCGTGGTGCACGCGGTCGGCGGCGCCGCGGCACTCGCCGGCGCGATCGTCCTCGGCCCTCGCATCGGCAAATTCGACAAGGACGGCACGCCGCGGGCGCTGCTCGGCCACAGCATCCCGATGGCGATGTTCGGCACGTTCATCCTGCTGTTCGGCTGGTTCGGCTTCAATGCCGCCTCGACGTTCGCGGCGACCGACATCCAGTTCGCCACCGTGGCGGCGAACACGGCGATCGCCGCCGCATTCGGATCGGTTGCGGCCCTCTTCTGGGTGCACACACGTACTGGCAAGCCCGACCCCTCGATGATGGTGAACGGCATGCTCGCCGGGCTCGTCGCGATCACGGCGCCCTGCGCGTTCGTGCAGCCCTGGGCGGCGGCGGTCATCGGCATCCTCGCCGGACTGATCGTGATCGAGGTCGTGTGGTTCGTCGAGCGTCGCTTGAAGCTCGACGATCCGGTGGGAGCCATCGCCGTCCACGGTGTGTGCGGCATCTTCGGTGTGTTGGCCGTGGGCATCTTCGCCGACGGCGGCTACGGCGGTGGCTGGAACGCCACGTCGTCCAGCGCCACCGACGGCAAGGGCATCACCGGAATCCTCTACGACTTCGGCAGCCTGGGCTGGGGACAGCTGGCCTCGCAGGCGATCGGTGCGCTGGTGATCTGCACCGTCATCTTCGGGTTCGCCTTCGGCTTCTTCAAGCTGCAGGACAAGCTGACCAAGGGCGGCATCCGGCCGACCGCCGAGGACGAGATCGCCGGTCTCGACCTCGTCGAGATGGGCGTGCCTGCCTACTCGAACGACTGATCGCCGGGTGAATCGATGGACCACGCCGTGTCGCTGGAGCGGAGCCAAACGGCGGCGTGGTTGACGGCGGGTACCGGAAGCGGGCCGTAGATGTGCGGGAAGAGCACGTCGAGGCCCGCTTCCGGCGGCTCGTGCACGATCGGTGACGGCACGAGCGCCGGGTCGATCGTCAGGACGACCAGTTGGTCGAGGTCACCGTAGAAACGGTTCGCCGTGTCCACCATCTGCGCTCGCGTCGAGCAGTGGATGAATCCGACCTCCTCGAGGGTCATCCCCCGGGTCGACATGCGGTACTCGCCCGTTGCGAACGCCGCCGCCCAGTCGTCGGGAATCGCCAGGTGGAAGATCGGGTCGTCGCCGGTCATGCGATCGTGGCGCGGACTTTGACGGCGCGATCGAAGCGGGTGCGTTCGAGACGTTCGCGCAGCGCCGGACGATTGCAGACCACTTCGAGGTCACCGCCCGATTCGCGCAGTGCGGCGGCGGCTCCGAGGAGCACACCGAGGCCGGCGTCGTCGAGTGCGTCGATCGCGTCGAGGTCGACGATCACCGAGTCGCCGGGATGACGCCGCACGACGCGGGCAAGATCGCCGTGGAGGGTCCCGACCGCGGCGAGGTCGACGCTTCCCTCGAGCGCGACGACGGTGGCACCTCCCACCGCGGACACCGTCGTTCGCATCACCATCGTCCTCAACTGTACGGGTCATGGTGGCTCGACGGCCATGGTGACCGATGCGGTGTGTGTGACCGGCCCGATCAGGGCACCGATGACGGCGACGTCGACCGGGTCGACGTAGGTCACCGTGACCGTGACGGTCGTGGGTCCGCTCGTGGTGGCCACGTCGATCGGGAGGCGGACCACCCGGCGCGCGGCGCCCGTCGCCGCGGCAGCCGGGTTCGCCGAGACCGCAGCCGCGCGGGCGCCCTCCCGGGCAGCCAACTCGACGGCGAGCTCGTTGCGCACGGCGACAGCGACCACGACGAGCCCGAAGGCCATCACCACGACGATCGGCAGCACGAGTGCGAATTCGACAGCTGCTTGGCCGTCAGCCGACCGCCCCCGTCGGGCGCGACGCATCGGCCGCTCGATGTTCACACCTTGTCGATCACCGAGTCGATCACGCTGTTGAACAGCTTGCTGATCCGAGCGGCGCCGCCTCCCGCGGTGGCCCACGCGACGACCATCAGGCCGACGAGTGCTGCGGCGAGCAACACCAGCGCGTACTCGGTCGTCGCCTGGCCCCGATCGTCGTCGGAGCGCAGCCGACTGCGCGAGTTCAGGTGCGAGGTCAGCCTGGTGGCGGCGCTCTGCAGGTGGACGATCAGTGCCAGGGTGGGTTCGTTGGGCATGGGGACTCCGTTCGGTGCGTGACGTGGGCATGGGGGTCACCAGGCGGTGTCGCCGAGCGACGAGAGTGCGGCGACCACCGCAGGAGCGATCGCGAGGAGGACGAAGGACGGCAGGGTGCACGTGACCAACGGGAACGACAGTCGAACGGGGAGCTTTCGGGCATCGGCCTGGTCGAGGCGCCGGCGCGCGTCGCGTGCCTCGGTCGTGAGCTGATCGAGGACCGGGCCGAGTGGCAGGCCGTACCGGTCGCTCGTGGCGATCAGGTCGGCCAGCGCCAGGGCTCCGGGTCCGAGGATCTCCGGGAGGGCCGTCAGCGCATCGGCGAACGGTTGGCCGCGTTCGGTGCGGTGCACGGTCGACGCGAATGCGCCGCGCACCGACTCGGGCGCGTGCACGGCCAGTTCGGCGATGGCCTGCGGCGACGTGAGCCCCGCGCGAATCGAGAGCACCAGCAGGTCGAGTGCATCCGGAAGGGCGCGCTCGGCCTCCCTGCGCCGCCGGCGCGCCGCGACGAGCGGGCGGGTTCGACCGGCGAACGCGATCGCACAGACCCCGGCGACGGTGACGATCGCGAGGATCATCGTCCGGTCCCGATGATGTGGCGCATCCAGAGCGAACCGATCGCGTTCAGCGAGAGGCCGACGACGATGCACGTGGCGCCGACCGGTGACGTCGACGCGACACGGACGTCGTCGTCGGTGACGACGAGCAGTGCGAGCATGGCGACCGGAACGACGGTGAGGACGTGGGCCGACAGCCGCGCCTGGGCGGAATGGGCGTCGCGCTCGTCGACGTCGGCCGCACGTCGGCGCAGCGTGGACGCAGTGCGATCGATCGCCGCGGCCGGCGAACCGCCGAGTCGGGCCGACGTCGCGATCACGCTGAGTGCGAGTTCCAGATGCGGTCCCTCGTCGCCGCGGCGGACTGATTCGACGGCGTCGACCACCGATGTCCCGCGGTCGAGCCGATGCCGCAGCTCGTCGGTGGCGCGTCGAGTCGTCGCGTCGTCGGGCGGACTCGCGAGGGCGCGGTGCAGGGACGTGCCTGATCGGAGTTGCCGAGCGAGGTCGTCGGACCATTCGGCGACCGCTCGTGCCGACGGCGGCCGGCGCGGTGCCCGACGGGTTCGCGACCGACGCCGGCGCACGGCACCGCGCTGGTCGAGCGGTTCGGTCGGCGCGACGTCGCGGCGCACCCGGGGTCGCCAGCGGAACGCGAGGAGACCGACGAGCAGCGCCGTCGCGGTCGCGGTGGCGAGGTCGCTCACGCTCGCCCCCGGCCGGGCTGGCCGAACACGGCGAACGACCCGTCGACGCAACGTTCGCCGAGTGTGCGCAGTTCCAATGGCCGGATCGAGTCGGCGTCCGGCTCGACCACCTCGCACACGGCGCTGACGCGTCGCTGCTGTTGGCCGGGTGGGCGTTCGACGTGGATCACGACGTCGATCGAGCGGGCGAGCTGATGGCGGATGGCCGCGAGCGGCCACGTGGGAGAAGCCTGGAGGACGAGGGTCTCCAGACGCAGGAGCGAGTCGAGCGGTCCGTTGGCATGACACGTCGACAACGAGCCGTCGTGGCCGGTGTTCATCGCCTGGACGAGGGCCAGCACCTCGTCGCCGCGTACTTCGCCGACGACGAGACGGTCCGGCCGCAACCGCAGCGCGGTTCGGACGAGGTCGGCCACCGTGATCGGCGCGGGACCGTCGAGGAGTGCCGGCCGCGCCTCGAGGCGCACGACGTGACCGTGCTGGATCGGTAGCTCTGCCGTGTCCTCCACGACGACCAGCCGTTCGGTGTCGGCCGCGGTCGCAAGCAGCGCGGCGACGAGCGACGTCTTGCCCGACGAGGTGGCGCCGGAGACGACGACATTGCATCGTCGACCGATCACCGTGCGCAACAGGTCGATCCCGGGCGGGTCCGTGAACGAGTCGAGAGGCCGGACCGCGGGGGCGAAGCGCCGGATTGCGAGGCTCGCACCGTCGACGGCGACCGGTGGGAGCACGACGCAGATCCGCGCCCCGCTCGCCAGTCGGGCGTCGACGATGGGAGACGACCGGTCGACGCGACGACCGAGGGGGGCCAAGACGCGTTCGATCAGGTGGTCGACGGTGTCGGACTCGAGCGCGCCGACGTGACGGAGCACGCCGTGCCGCTCGATCCAGATGGCACTGCCTGCGTTGACCATCACCTCGTCGACGTCGGGATCGCGCAGGTACGCCTCGAGCTCGCCGAGCCCGCCCAGGCGGGCGAGCGCCGACTCGGTCAGTGCGGCCTGATCGCTTGCCGTGTGCAGCGGTGCGAGACGTCGCACCTCCTCGATCACCAGCGTCTGTGTGTCGCCGGGCTGGTCGGCGACCCGCCGGCAGATCTCGAGCACTGTCGCGGCGTCGTTGTCGATGGAGTCGATGCTCATGCGGCGACCCGACGGAGTTCCCTCGAGATGATGCGCGGGAGTCGGCTGGCGAGCAGGCCGCCGTCGACGGCCCGTGCCACTGCCGGATCGACGCTCACCGTCGCCTCGACCGGCACGCCGATGGAATGTTCGATGTCGCGTCGCGACAGGGCTCGGCCCGGTTCGGTGACGAGCACGATGCCGCTCGGACGCGTGGCGCCGCGGACGGCGCGACGCAGCGAGAGGTAGCACGGGCGAGTGACCAGCAGCGATCGATCGACGCGCTCGACCAAGGGCGCGGGAGGTTGGCCGGTCCCGGCGTCGATCGTGACGTCGCAGCCGCGCCGCCGGCTCCAGTCGTGGAGCCAGTCGCCGAGCTGCGACCATCGGGCGTCGGCCGGGTCGATCGTCGGCGTCGGAGAGTTGGCCCAACTTGCACCGGACCGCCACGGCAGCAGCCAGCGCTGCGGGGTGATGTCGATCAGCAGGTCGGCGAGTTGTTCCGGTGACGTGTCGGTGGCGAGCCATTCGGCGACACCCGGTCGGTCGGGCTCGGGGAGGCCGAGCACGGCAGGGATCTCGCCATCGAGATCGACGAGGAGCGATGGATGCGGCGTGTTCAGCGCCAGCGATGCGGCGACGACCGTGGTTCCGCTACCGCCCTTGGCGGCCCAACAGAGTGTGACCATGACGTTCCCCCAATCGGCCGGAGGCCTCGGGTGGATGCATGGGGGAAGTCGGTGAGGCGAGAGTACCGATCGAGCGTGCGGTCCACAACGCCATGATCGGTGCCCGCCGCTACAGTCGGCGCCGGAGGTGTCCGAGCACCTGGTGGGCTCCGCCGCCTTCAAAGCGGTTGGGACGGGCGATCCCCGTCCGGCGGGTTCGATTCCCGTCCACCTCCGCCAGTCGCAGCGTGTCGCCGGGTGTTCGTCCCCCGGCGACACGGCGATGTGCGTCGGGGCGGCTGATCGGCGGTGACTCCGACCGGGTCGCGGGGAGGTGCTCGAAGCGGTCAGGACACCTGCTGACGGTGCAACACCGAGCCCCAGTTCCCATTTCCGCCAAGAAGGGAACCGGGGCTCGAGGTGCCTTGACGGTCGACACTCTCTGTACCGAGGGGTTCAGTACCAAGTGACGCCGTGCATGTTCAATACTTCGGCGCGGGGTCGCGGGAACTCGACTCAAGATCCCGTCTGTTCGTCGTGGCGAACGGTCGAATCGGGTCAGCCAATGGGTGACCAAGTGCTCGCCGGGTGCACGAACGCGACGTCGTTGACGTAGCCACTCTGGTGCACGATCGACTGCATGTAGCTCTGCGGTTCGTGCGTCCGATGGAACGCTCGCTGCCACTCGGCGAGCTCGGCTGCGGTCGTCGGCTGCCAACGCCCATCCATGACGGCGTATCCCGAGTAGCCCAGCGCCGCGAGGAACTCGAAGGTCGCCCCGATGTCTGCCATCCGTTCCTCGAGTTCGACGAAGATCACCGGATGGTGCATCTCGAGCGTCGCCGCAGCGCCGCGCAGGACGGCGTGCTCGTGGCCCTCGACATCGATCTTGACGAAGCGGACGTCGTCGAGTCCGAAGTCGTCCAGTCGCGCCGTGCGGACCTGGATCGACGCGGCACCCTCGGTGCCCGGCGCGATCGACGCCGTGCCTTCCGAACCGGTGCCGAGCGTCTTGAGGACCAGGTCGGCTTCGCCCACCACATCGGACAGCGCCTCGCCGTGGACCGTCACGTTCGACGTCACACCGGCGCGCAGTGCGGCGGCGACCTTCGGGTTGGGCTCGAACGATTCGACCCGCTCGACGCGCCTCGACAACCAGTAGGTCCACGGGCCGTACCAGGCACCGATGTCGATGGCGCATCCCGTCGGGTCGCACCGTTCGATGATGTTGCGCATCTCCGGTTCGGCGCGTCGGTGCAGGCGCGCGGTGACGGGATGGAACCACCTGTGCGGAGTGACGTCGGCGACCGCGGCGAGCAGCCGGGTGGGGAGTCCTCCGTTGCTCGATCGCTTGTCCGATGTCGACGTCATGAGAACCTGTCGCTGCCCTGCTCGTCGAATCGGAATCCCGGCTCGATCGGGCGCATCCTAGGCACAGCGGCCTCGCTACACTCGCCCAGTGCGCTTGCAGGGGGTGGCCTTTCGAGTGGTGTCGCATCCGCGCGTCAACCGACTCCAGACGGCGATCCTCGGCCGCCACAAACTCGAGGCTCGGCTCCGGCCCGTGGCCGAGCGGAGCACGAACGGCGAGACGCTTGGCACGGTGGTCGACATCGGCGGCGGCACCGCTCGCAGCCGGGCGATGTGGCCGGCGTCCTGGACGTACTACAGCATCGACCCCGACGACCGGGTGCTCGCGGTCGACGAACAAGAGGCCCCGATCGAGCGGATCGTCGGCGACGCGGCACGGCTTCCGCTGCACGACGCCATCGCCGACGTCGTGCTCATGCAGTGCGTGTCACACCATCTCGATGCAGAGACCTGGCAACGGTCGCTCGTCGAGGCGGAGCGGATTCTCAAGCCAGAGGGCTCGTTCATCTTCCTCGACGGGGTGTGGTCGAAGCGGCGCTGGGTGTCGCGATGGTTCTGGCGGCTCGACGCCGGGCGGTTCCCCAGGGAATCAGCGGTGCTCGAGGACGCGCTTCGGTCACGATTCTCGATCGTCGAGACCGAGCGGTTCGCTCTGGTTCACGACTCCATTCTCGTGACGGCCCGACACGCATGACGATCATCGACAACCCGGCGCTGAGCATCGTCATCCCGACGTTCAACGAGGCCGAGGTGCTCGCCGAGTCGATCGCCCTGCTCGGCCGTCACGTCGACCTCATGGCAATCGAGTTGGTGCTCGTCGACGACGGCAGCTCCGATGCAACCGCGATGATCGCCACCGAGGTCGTGGCAGGGCTGCCACGCGCCCGCCTCGTGGCGCTTCCGGTGAATCGCGGCAAGGGCGCCGCGCTGCGCGCCGGAATCGCGGTGACGTCGGGCGACGCCGTGCTCTTCATGGACGCCGACATGTCGACCTCCTTGGATGTGATCGACATCGTCATCGGCAAACTCGCGACGGCCGACGTCGTCATCGGGTCGCGAGCCGTTCGCGGCTCGGTCGTCGAACGTTCGAGCGTCCTGCGGGTGGCGATGGGGCGCTCGTTCAACTCGGTGATGCGGACGGTCACCGGGCTCGACGTGCACGATTCGCAATGCGGGTTCAAGGCATTCCGGGGCACGGTCGCCCGCGACCTGTTCCGCCTCTCGACCTGCGATCGGTTCGCGATCGATCCGGAGGTGTTGTGCCTCGCGAAGGTGCTCGGGTACTCGGTGCTCGAGTATCCCGTCGAGTGGGTAGCAGGTCGGAAGTCGAGTGTCCGCCCGGTCCGTGACTCGGTCCTGACTGCGCTCGACCTCGCAGCGGTGAGCTGGGCCACGCGCCCCGCCGGCGTCCAACGCCGAATCGAGCAGACGGGAGTCGACGTCGGCTCACCCGTCGTGGCTCCGCTCGAGCCCGGCATCGAGCCACTCGTCACGTAACGCGATGCGCATCGTCTTCCTGTCGTGGCGCGACACGGCTCATCCTCAGGCCGGTGGATCCGAGCTCGTTGTCGACCGGCTCGCCTGCGGGCTCGTCGAGCGCGGCCACGACGTCATGTTGTTCCACGGGGGGCCGTCGGCTGCTCACCCGTACCCGAGCCGCTCGACGGGCGCGACGTACACCCAGTACCTCCGCACGCCCGTGTCGTTTCTGCGTCACGCCCGCAACGTCGATGTGGTCGTCGACATCGCGAACGGCATCCCGTTCTTCTCGCCGGTGTGGCAGCGGGCGCCGGTCGTGGTCATGGCACATCACGTGCACACCGAGCAGTGGAGCATGCACTACCCGGCACCCGTGGCCGCGGTGGGTCGATGGCTCGAGTCGAGCGTGGTGACCGCGCTGTATCGACGCTGCTCGTACGTGGGGGTGTCGCAATCGACCAAGGCTGCGCTCATCGCGCTGGGGGTGGCCGAGCATCGGATCACGACGATCGAGATGGGCACGGAGGTCCCTGCCCTGGTCGGCGATCCGTCGCCGACGCCGAAGTTCGTCGTGCTGACCCGGCTCGTGGCGCACAAGCGGGTCGAACTGGCGCTGCAGGCATGGGCCACGCTCGGCCCGCGGATCGGCGGCGAGTTGGTCGTCGTGGGCGACGGACCCGAGGCGAAGCGACTGCAGGCGATCGCTCCTGCCAACGTGCGATTCACCGGATGGGTGGACGAGGCGACGAAGCACGCCGAGCTGAGTTCGGCATGGGCGCTGGTCCATCCGGCGCACCACGAGGGCTGGGGGATCGTGATCATGGAGGCCGCGGCGTCCGGCGTGCCGACGCTCGGGTTCGACGTCGACGGTGTGCGCGACGCCTGTGTCGACGGGGTCACCGGTCTGCTCGCTCGTGACGAGCAGGAGTTCCAGGCGAACTGGCTTCGTCTCGCCGGCTCCGAGTCGCTTCGCGCGGAGCTGTCGATCGCGGCCCGGCGACGCGCGGAGACCTACACGTGGGATCGTTCGATCGATGCATTCGAACGGGTGCTCGTCGAGGCAGAGGCGGCGCGACGGCGATGAATCGTCGCCGTCGGTACCCAGGGTCGTGACGCGGTGACGTCCGCGAGTACGTCCGCGGAGCGCGTCTCCGAGATGACGCCGCGTCGGTGGATCGTGCTCGCGTCGATTCCCATCGCGGTCGCGGTGCTCGTGCATCGGTTCGGTCAGATCGTGTACCTGACGCGCACGGATCGCGTCCTCGATCCGATCAGGATGGCGTCGCGGAGCTTCGACCTCTGGAACCCCTACTGGGACATGGGTGCCATCCAGTTCCAGACCGTGGGGTACTGGTTGCCGTTCGACATGGTCTTCTCGCTCGGCAAGGTGTTGGGCGTCGCCCCCTGGCTCACCGAACGATTGTTCATCGCGTCGCTGATCCTGCTGGCCCTGTGGGGATTCGTTCGCCTCGCCGACGGCTTGACGATCGGCCGCCCGTTGTTCCGCCTCCTCGGAGGGTTGTTCTACGCACTGTCGCCGGTGATGCTGTCGCGCGTCGGTTTCCAGACCGTGTTCGCCATGGGTGTCGCACTACTCCCGTGGACGTTGATCCCGCTCGTGCGGGGATCGGAATCGGGGTCACCCCGCAGGGCGGCCGCGCGTTCCGCGGTCGCAGTGGCGATCATGGGTGGAGCGAATGCCTCGGTCGTGCTGGCGGTGTTGCCAGTGCCGTTGCTGTACCTCCTGACGCGTCGGCGAGGTGCGCGTCGGGCTCGCCTGCTCGCCTGGTGGGTGGTGATGGTGCCGATGGCGACGATGTGGTGGCTCGTCGGCCTGTACTTCTTCAGTCGGTACGGCCCCGATGTCCTCGCCTACACCGAGCAGGTCGACGACACGGTGTCCACGACGTCGATCTTCGAGGTGCTGCGCGGGACGGCCGATTGGGTCTCCCGACTCGTGCCGGGCATTCCCGCCGGGTTCTATCTGGTGACCCGACACGTGGCGATCCTCGCAACGGCCACCGTCGCTGCGCTCGGCCTCGCCGGGCTGAGCCGACGGCGCCTGCCCGAGCAGACATTTCTCGTGCTGTGCCTCCTCGCCGGGGTTGTCGCGGTGGGCGGCGGGTTCGGGGGGCTGTTCGGCAACCTGTTCGCCGGTGAGTACCGGTGGCTGCTCGAGGGACCGTTGCGCGCATTCCGCAACGTGTACAAGTTCCAAGCGCTGATCACGCTGCCGCTGTCGCTCGGTGCCACGTCGGCGCTGAGCGCGCTCTGCGAACGACGCCCCGTCGTGCGCCGTCCCCGCACCGAGGTCGTCGTCGCATCGGCCGCGTTCGTGCTGCTCGCGGTCGCTGCGCTGCCACTGTGGAACAACCAGTTGACGCGCGGACCCGGATTCGACGCGGTTCCGTCCGCATGGGCGGACGCGAATCGTCAGCTCGCGGCCGAGACGACCGGTCGCGTGCTCGTCGTGCCGGGTCTGTCCGAGGCCGACTTCGACTGGGGGTACGCGGCCCAGCTGCCCCTCGAATGGGGTTCTGACCTCGCCTGGGCGACGCGCAGCCAGGCGCCGCTCAGTGGCGTGGAAAGCCTCCAGTTCCTCGACGCCGTCGAGCTCGCCATCGAACGTGGTGGCGACCCGGGACTCGTCGACCATCTCCGCCGCGGCGGATTCTCGCGGGTCGTCGTTCCGAGCGACCAGCTGTCCGATCGGTACGGGGCGCCGTCGGTCGAGACCGTCAACTCGGCGTTGCTCGCCAGCGGACTCGAACCGTCGGCAGGGTTCGGACGCCTCGGGTACGGGTTCGGGGAGATCCACCAGATCGAGGTGTACACGGTCCCTGATGCCGCACGGGTCGTGATGTATCCCGCGAGCTCGGCCACGTGGCTGAGCGGTGACATCGAGTCGATCATGAACGTGCCGACGACTCTGTTCGGCGACCGTCCCTACCTCGTCGTGCACGATCCCGGGCCGGTTCCCGACACCGTCGATCCGGAGCAGTGGCTGATCACCGATGGACGTCAGGCGTACGAGCAGAACTTCGGGTTCTCGCGGAACAACCGCAGCTACGTCCACGGTCGTGGCGACCTCCCGAGCGGGATCGACGCGCAGGACGCGACCGTGTTGTCGCTCTCGGGGGTCGAGTCGCTCACGGCGTCGTCGGTCGGTCCTGGCGTGTTCGCCAGAAATGCGCCGGCGTTCCAACCGTCGAACGTCGTCGACGGCGACGTGTCGACCGTCTGGCAGCCAGCGCGTTTCGAGTTCGCCGGAACCGATGTCTGGGGGGCAAGCGACCCGTGGATCGACATCCGGTTCGACGCGCCTCGACACGTCGACTCGATCGGCATCGATCTCATGATCGGCGAGTTGGGGATCGCGACGCCGATCGAGGTCACCACGACGACGGATGCGGGCGCCGTCGTGTCGACGCTCGAACCCAGCGAAGACCGCCAGCCGCTCGATCTGGACCCGGGGACGACGTCACACGTGCGCGTGTCGATCGCGCTCGATTCGTATCGCGCATTCGGCGACGTGATCGGCATCCGGGAACTCTCGATCGGTGGCCTCGAGGTCGATCGTCGTCTCGCCGTGCCGTCCCAACTCACCCAGGCGTTCGTCGAGCCCGCCGCTGACGATCCGGCCTGGATCTTCACTCGTGGTCGGAGCGCGGTCGCGCCGTTGGTGTCGCTCATCGACGAGGACCAGATCGCGCGGAGCTTCACCGTGCCGAAGGCGGGTGACTTCGCGGTGCTGCCGACGGCGTCGGCCCGGCGCAGCCCTGCGTTGGTCGACTTCCTGGGCGTGACGCCGTTGCTGACCGTCACCGCAGAGTCGACGCTCGGCAACAATCCCGCCGCCAGCCCGCGGAATCTGATCGACGGCGATTCGACGACGAAATGGCGGAGCAGTCGAACCACCCGATGGTCCCGCCCCAGGACGGTGGTCTCGTTCGAGTGGGACACCGAGCGGACCCTCTCGGAATTCCACCTCGACCTGGGCGACGATGTCGCGGTCCCGATCAACGCGGTCGTTCGTGCCGGCGGTGAGATCCGTGTCGGGAACGTCGCGGCTGACGGTTCGGTCGTGTTCCCCGCCGTCACCGGTATGGCGATGACGGTGACGTTCGGTTACGAGCAGCAATTCGACGGTGAAGGAACCCCCTGGATCGGCTTCGATGGCATCGACATACCGGCGCTTGCGGACCTCTACCCGGGGCCGATCGATCCATTGGCGCCCGCTCCGGTGTCGTGCGACGACGGGCTGTCCGTCGAGGTCGGTGGCGACGCCATCGGCTTCTCCGCGCAGACCACGGTCGGTTCGCTCATCGACGCCGATCGGATCGAACTCACCGCGTGCGGCGACGGCATCGTCGCGCTCGATGCCGGTTCGGTGCTCCTCGACGCGTCGAGCGGAGCGTCACTGCTGACGATCGATCAGATCGTGATCGGCAATCGACCGACGCTGTCGGTCGCCGACGAGGCGGGACGCGCGATCGACGTGGACACCTGGAAGCCGACCAGACGACAGGTGGACATCGCTGCCGGCTCCGACGGGCTGCTCGTCGTCAACGAGATCTTCAACGATGGATGGACGGCCTCACTCGACGGGCAGGCACTCGAGCCCATCCGCATCGATGGGTGGCGCCAGGGGTTCGTCGTGCCCGCCGGCCCTGCGGGCACGGTCAGCCTCACGTTCGGTCCCGACCGGGCGTTCAAGCTGGGGACACTGCTCGGGTTGCTCACGCTCTTTGCCGTGGTCGTGCTCGCTGTGGTTCCCGACCGGCGGCGCGCGGCACTCGAAGCGACCGGCGAAGGACGGGTCTCCCCGGTGCTCCTGATCGTGATCGCCGTGGTGGGAGCGCTGGCATCGGTCGGCGTCGCCGCGTTGTTGCTGCCGGTCCTGTGGTGGGTGCGCCGGGTGATGCCATCGGTGCTGCCATGGATCGCGTTCGGTTCGTTGGTGAGCGCCGCCCTGGTCCACGTGATCGCCACCAGAGTGCTCGATCTCTCGGTGACGGCCTGGGGCATCTCGTCGTCACCGGTGAGCCTGCTCGCGTCGGTCTCACTCCTCGCGGTGATCGTCGTGTTGCTCCCCACGACACGATCCCGCGCCGCCTGAGGCGTCGCCATGCGTGACCTTCTGCCCTGTCGCAGAATCGACCACGGTCGGACAATTGATCCAGGCCATGGTTGGCCACGGACGGGAGCCGCATGCGATCTCGAACTCGAAAGTTGCCGATCGTCGGCGCCCTGATCGTCGGACTCGGCATGATCGTTGCGCCGTTCGTCTTCCAGATGTTCAGCCGCGCGCCACTCGGCGGCGACATGATCAACGACTTCGAGCCATACATGACGATCGAGCAGGTGGATCGTTTCCGTGGCTACCTCGCCGAGATCGACGCGGCGAACACCGAGTCGGTCGACACCCTCCGTGCCGACCTCATCGCGTCCGGCGCGGTCACCCCCGCGGACTACGACACCGTGTTCGCGTCCGTCGCGAACCTCAACGAACAGTGGCCGACCATCGACGCCGACATGTCCGATCTGATCGATCGCATGGAGGCCAACCTCGACAGCTATGCGGCGGTGGCGGCGCTGCCACCGTTTCCGATGTTCCCCTGGTTCTTCGTCGTACCTGGTGCGCTGATCGCGGCCGCTGCCGGCGTCGCGCTGTACCAGCGCGGCCGGCCAGGTCACAGTGCCCGTCCGGCGTTGTGGGTCACGTTCGGTCTGGGCCTCGCGGTGGTGGCCGCGCCGGTGGCGTTCCAGATGTTCGATCGTGCTCCGCAGGGCAAGACGATGATCGACGACTTCCGGCCGATGATGACGCGCGACCGTGTGCAGGCGGTGCAGGGATACTTCGTCACGCTCGGTGCCGCCGAGGGCCAACTGCGGGCCAACGCGCTCCCGATGCTGATCGCGGCCGGCGGTGACCCGTCCGCATCTCCTGCGATCGGTCAATGGTCGAGCGATTGGCCGATGATCCTGACCGACTTCAATCCGATGGTCGCCACCATGAGCGACAACGTCGACAACTACGAGGCGGTCGATGCACTGCCGGCGTTCGATCTGTTCCCCTGGTTCTTCGTGATCCCCGGTGTGCTCGTGGCGGGCCTGGCAGCAGTGGCGTTGTGGTCTCGCCCCTCACCGTCGGACGCCGACGATGAGGGGACCGCCGATCACGCGATCGATGCCGGGCCTCCTGAGGCCGACGACGCTTTTCAACCCCCCAACAGCCCGGCACTCTCGGGCAAGGAGTCATCATGAACACACAGCTCTCCCATCGGCGATTGCTCGCATCGCTGGCGATCGTCGGCCTCGTCGCCGCCGGTTGCGGCAGCGACAGCAGCAGCACCGATGACACCGCGGCGACGAGCGATGCCGTGACCACCGAGACCACGACAGCCATGGCCGAGGACACCACGCCACCGGCGACCGACGTTCCGACCACCGAGGCCGCCGCGATGTTCGAGGGTGACCTGGTCGGCACCTTCTCGATCGACGACGCCGTGTGCACCGACGCCGCGAGCATCACCGGTTCGTACTTCAGGATGCTGCAACCCGGCGGCACGATGACGGATGGACCGTTCATCCCCAACGCCGACTCCGCGTGCGCGGACACCACGTATTCGGGCCTCACCGCAGGCACGGGCGGCGGTCTCATGTCCGGGTCCTTCCAACCGGCCCCGGATCCTGCCTTCGACGCGGCCGGCAACGGACTCGCCGACCAGATCTTCGCTCCCGTGACGTTCTTCGCCGTGGCGTTCGCCGGTGCGACCGACACGGCCGAGGCGATGCCCACCCTGACTGCGACCGCCGGCGCGCTGACCGGCGATCTGTCGGCGTTCACCGCCTACTACGGCGGGGCGAACTTCAACCAGGGCGCACCGAAGCCCGATGGATCGGGTGAGGCTCCGGTCGGCACGATCGATCCCGAGACCGGTGCGTACGTGCTCGACTGGACGAGCCAGATCGTCGGCGGGTCGTTCAACGACTTCGTCGGGGTGTGGCACCTCGAAGGCACGTTCACGCCCGGCAGCTGAACGGGAGCGCTCCGAATGAGACGCGGAGTCGGACGCCGCGTCTCGTTGCGCGTGGGGGATCGATACGTCCGCCGGCGGTGACCATCACTAGGTTTGAGTCGTTCGCCGACCTGGGAGAAGCACCATGACCGCTCTGGAATCCACGCCCGACATGTACGACCTGCGGATGTCCGACGGGGTCCGCCCGCTCTACGACGCGGTGAAGAAGTTCATCTACACCGAGGTCGATCCGATCACCGCCGAGTTCTTCCGACTCGGAGAAGGGCGCGCCGACCGCTGGACCTATGCGCCCGGCCAGCTCGAACTGCTCGAGTCGGTCAAGGACAAGGCCAAGGCGCAGGGCCTGTGGAACTTCTTCCTTCCCGACGCCGAGACCGGCGAGGGTCTCTCGAACCTCGACTACGCGTACATCGCGATCGAGCTCGGCAAGAACCCGCTCGCGTCGGAGTCGATGAACTGCGCGGCGCCGGACACCGGGAACATGGAGGTGCTCGAACGAGTCGGCACCCCCGAACAGAAGGCGAAGTGGCTGACGCCGCTGCTCAACGGTGAGATCCGCTCGGCCTACGCGATGACCGAGCCCGACGTCGCGTCGTCGGATGCGAAGAACGTGGCCTGCAAGGCCGTGCGCGACGGCGACGAATGGGTGATCACCGGCGAGAAGTACTACATCTCCGGCGCCGGCGATCCGCGCTGCAAGATCATGATCACGATGGTGCAGACCAACCCCGACGCCGCACCGCACCAGCGTCAGTCGCAGATCCTCGTTCCGATGGACACCCCGGGTGTCGAGATCGTCGGCCCGATGCACGTGTTCGGCAAGGACGACGCTCCGCACGGGCACATGCACCTGCGCTTCAACGACGTCCGCGTGCCGTACGAGAACGTGCTGCTCGGCGAGGGCCGCGGGTTCGAGATCTCCCAGGTCCGTCTCGGCCCGGGTCGCATCCATCACTGCATGCGTTCGGTCGGCCAGGCCGAGCGGGCGCTCGACCTGATGGTCAAGCGGGGGCTCACCCGCGAGGCGTTCGGCAAGCGCCTCGGCAATCTCGGCGGCAACGTCCAGATGATCGCCCAGTCCCGCATCGAGATCGAGTCGATGCGCCGCATGGTGCTCACCGCCGCCAAGGCGATGGACGTGCTCGGCAATGCCGAGGCGCGGGTCTGGGTCAGCGCGGTCAAGGCGATGGTTCCGATCCGCACGTGCGAGATCATCGACAACGCGATCCAGATGCACGGCGCCACTGGCGTGTCGCAGTGGACGCCGCTGGCGGACATGTATGCCGGCCAGCGCACGTTGCGCCTGGCCGACGGCCCCGACGAGGTGCACTGGTTCGTCGTCGGGCGCGCCGAGTTGGCCAAGGGTGAGCAGGAGGGTGGCAACACCTACGACCCGAAGGCCGAGTACATGTCGCGCCAGGACGACATCAAGGACGGCATCTTCTCCGGTCCCTGACCACCGCGTGCGATGAGGTTTCGGCGCGACAGGTGCGCACGAATCTCATCGGAGTGTGTGCGATGAGGTTTCGGCGCGACAGGTGCCCGCGAATCTCATCGGAGCGTGGTCGGGTGGTGTTGGTCAGTAGCCGGTGCCGCAGAACGGTGTCGGATACACGGCGAAGAGCGTGTCGAGCAACGCCAGGGTTTGGTTCGACGCGTTGACCGCGCCGGTCGATGCGAGGTCGTGCCACGACACCGCACCGAGATACGTGGCCGACAGCGTGGCGATGTCGACGCGCACGTCGGCGGGCTGATCGCTGCGTGTCGAGCCCGACGCGGAGACCCTCCATGCGCCGGTGTTGGCCGGGAACATCGGGTCGTCGACGCCGATCGTCACGCTGTCGCTCGTAGCGCCGTAGCCACGCACGGTGAGTGCCGCGTCGACATCGAGGATCCGGACCCACTGGTCGTCGAGTCGTTGCACCGCCTCGTACGCGCGCGAATCGTGCATCGCTCGCCGTACGGGTTCGTCGGTGGGGCGTATCTCCGCGCGCCAGGTGGTGATGAGGTCGATGTCGAGCAGGAAGCGCCAGAGTTCCTGCTCGATCTTCTGCGATCGGCCCCACAGGTCGCGGATTCTGCCGGCGCCGGTCGGGTTCTTCGCGAAGGTCTCGTCCCAGTCGACGTCGTAGAGCACGTAGCCGTCGTCGGCGCCGTCGGCGTCGGTGTGCACGGCGACGAACGTTCCCTTGCCGTACGGCTCGGAGGTGGGCTGCGATGCGTCCTTCAGGAAGCGTGGCCACCACCACTCGGGTCGGCTGATCGAGCCCACGCGCGCCCGGGCGACGCGTTCGTAGAGGGCCGGCACGATGGCGAGCACCTCGGTGTGCGCAAGGAGCCGCATCGTTCCGGCACGGGCGCCGGTGCGCCACGGTTTGGTCTGGCGGGTCGTGATGACCGCAGCGACCGCGTCGGTGGCGAGCCCGAACCCGAACCGTCGGTAGATCGTGGTCTCGCTCGCGTGCAGGGTCGCGAGTACGTTGCCGCGCTCGCGTGACTCGCGGAGCAACCGATGCATGAGTTGCGTCAGCAACCCCCGCCGCGTGTGGGTCGGCACCACGCCGACGCGGGTGACGCCGGCTGTCTGGACGCGCTCGCCGCCGGGCACGGTCGAGTCGAATCGGAACGCGGCGACCACTCCGACACAGGCGTCGTCGTCCCATGCGGCGAGCGAATCGCTCTCGTCCCACGAGAGTCGGCCGGCGGCGAAGGTTTCGTCGTTGACGGCACCGCTCAGCAGTGCCGTTCTGAACGCATCGACCGCAATGCGTCGCTCGTCGACCGTGACCGGTCGGATGTCGTACTCGCTCATCCCCGCACGTTGTCACATCGACGTCGAGTTGCATGCCCGGATTTCCCCTGCGATGAGGTTGTGGCGCGA
>JAHENF010000059.1 GCA_024643255.1 Ilumatobacteraceae bacterium | reverse complement strand
ACCGCTCCTTCACCGCCGCCCTCGACCTCGACGCCGCCGCGCTGATCCCCACCTGACCGATCCCACCCGATCCCATCACGAGCGATGAGGTTTTGGCGCGAGGGGTGCGCTTGATTCTCATCGTTGGGGTTGCGATGAGGTTTTGGCGCGAGAGGTGGGCCGGAATCTCATCGCAACGTTTGGGGTCAGAAGTTGGGTGGGCGCTTCTCGGTGAGGGCGGCGACACCTTCGCGATATTCGGCGGTGCCCATCGCCTGATCGAGCAGCCGCAGTGAATCGCCGACCGATGCGGCCGGATCGTGGCGCAGGAGATCATCAGCGATCTGGCGTTTGGTCATCGTGACGGCATTCGGTCCGGAGGTCGCCGCGAGCATGCGACCGTAGGCATGCGCGGCACCGAGCGTGGAAGCGCCGTCGGCCTCGACGCCGTTCCACAGCCCCCAGTCGGCGGTCTCGGCCCCGGTGACGATCCTCCCCGAGAGCAGCAGATCGTTCGCCCGGGTGACGCCCACGAGGCGGGGCAGCATCCAGCTCGCGCCGTACTCGGCCGGCAGGCCGAGCTTCGGAGCGGCCGTCGTGAGCTTGGCGTCGGCGGCGACGAAGCGCAGGTCGCAGAACAGCACGAGCGACAGGCCCACCCCGGCGCAGGCACCGTTGACCGCGGCGATGATCGGGAGGCGGTAGCCGAGCTGCCACGCCATGTCGGCGTCGAGGCGATCGCCGCCGCCGGGCCGGGCGGGCTCAGCGGGCAGGCCGCTGTCGTAGCCACCGCGCTCGCCGTGATCGGTCAGCGCCTTCGAGTCGCCGCCGACGCAGAACGCCGGGGGAGTGCCCGTGACCACTACGACCCGGACATCGTCGCGATGCTCGAGATCAGCCATCACCTGGCGATACTCGGTGTGCATCGTGCCGGTCCACGCGTTGTGACGATGCGGCCGGTGCAGCCAGACCGTGGCGATCCGATCCTCGATCTCCCAGCGGATCGCCGTGAGATCGCCGCTCAACCCCACAGCGCCTTGAGGACCGACTCGGCCAACTCGGGGCGGCAGACGATGAAGTCCGGCAGCCAGGGATCGCGGTCGTTGTAGACGATCGGCGAACCGTCGAGCCGGCTCACGTGGAAACCCGAGGCGAGCGCGACGCCCGCCGGCGCGGCCGAGTCCCACTGATACATGCCGCCGTCGTGCACGTAGATGTCGGTTTCGCCCATGACGACCGACATCGCCTTGGCGCCGGCGGAACCGAGCCGCACCGCCTCGCAGTCCAGCCCTTCGGCGACGAGTACGGCCGCATACGGCGCCCGGCTGCGCGAGGTGACGAGGCGGGGACGATCGCGGGTGAACGGAGGCATCGGCGCCGGATCATCGGTCGAGAACGTGCGGTCGATCGCCGGAAGGCTGACCGCGGCGGCCTCGAACCGATCGACGGTCCAGAGGGCGATGTGCACCGCCCAGTCGATACGGCCCGGCTCGCTGTACTCGCGTGTGCCATCGAGCGGGTCGACGATCCACACGCGGTCGGCGCCGAATCGGCGGGGATCCTCGCGGCCCTCCTCCGACAGCACGGCGTCGTCAGGACGGTGCGTTGCGAACTCCTTGGCGAGAAACTCCTGGGCCAGCATGTCGCCGGCATCCTTGACGTCCCACGTCGAGGCACCCGAGGCGAACAGCTTCTCGCGGGCTTCGAGGAGCAGCCGCCCGGCCTCGGTCGCCAATCGGGTGGCGAGCTGGCCGTCGGTCTCCTGCATCGAGCCATTCTGCCAGCTGATCCCGTTTGCCGTGAGGCCGTCGCGATCGGGGTCCTGCGCGATTGGGGTCTGACCCCAATCGCGATTCAGGCGAGCTTCTTGTACTTGAGGCGGTGCGGTTGATCGGCGCCGGCGCCGAGTTCCTTCTTGCGGCGCTCCTCGTACTCGGAGAAGTTGCCCTCGAACCAGCGCACCTGGCTGTCGCCCTCGAAGGCGAGGACATGCGTGGCGATGCGGTCGAGGAACCAGCGGTCGTGCGAGATCACGACGGCGCAGCCGGGGAACGATTCGAGCCCGGCCTCGAGGGCCCGCAGGGTGTCGACGTCGAGGTCGTTCGTGGGCTCGTCGAGCAGCAGCACGTTGCCGCCCGACTTGAGGAGCTTGGCGAGGTGCACGCGGTTGCGCTCACCACCCGAGAGGTCGCCGACGCGCTTGCCGTGGTCGGTGCCCTTGAAGTTGAAGCTCGACACGTAGGCCCGTCCGTGGATCTCGCGGCCACCGACTTCGAGGACCTCGGCGCCCCCGGTGATCTCGTCGTAGACCGTCGCATCCGGATCGAGGTCGTCGCGATCCTGGTCGACGTACGACAGGTCGACGGTGTCGCCGATCTTGATCGAGCCGGAGTCGGGCTGCTCACGCCCGGCGAGCATCTTGAACAGCGTCGACTTGCCGGCGCCGTTCGGGCCGATGATGCCGACGATGCCGGCCGGAGGCAGCGAGAACGACAGGTCCTCGATCAGCAGACGATCGCCGAACCCCTTGCTCAGGTGCTCGACCTCGATCACCTGGTCGCCCAGTCGACGACCTGCCGGAATCGCGATCTCCAGCTTCGATGCGCCCGGATCGGCAGCCTTGGTCTCGTTGTAGAGCTTGTCGTACGCCGCGAGCCGGGCCTTGCCCTTGGACTGGCGCGCCTTGGGCGACATCCGCACCCATTCGAGCTCGCGAGCCAACGACTTGCGGCGGGCCTCGTTGCCGCGCTCCTCCTGCTCGAGCCGGGCCTGCTTCTGCTCCAACCAGCTGGAGTAGTTGCCCTCGAACGGCAGGCCCTTGCCGGCGTGCAGTTCGAGGATCCACTTGGCGACGTTGTCGAGGAAGTACCGATCGTGGGTGATCGCCACGACCGTGCCCGTGTAATCGGCAAGGAAGCGCTCCAACCAGTCGACCGACTCGGCATCGAGGTGGTTGGTCGGCTCGTCGAGCAGCAGCAGGTCGGGACGCGACAGCAGGAGGCGGCACAGCGCGACCCGGCGCCGCTCGCCACCCGACAACACGGTCACGTCGGCATCGTCGGGCGGGCAGCGCAACGCGTCCATCGCGATCTCGACATTGCGCTCCAGGCTCCAGGCATCAGTCGCGGCGATCCTGTCCTCGAGGCGCGCCTGCTCCTTGCCGATCTTGTCGTAGTCGGCGTCGGGATCGGCCCACATCGCCATGACCTCGTTGTACCGATCGATGATGCCCTGGACCTCGGCGACGCCGTCCATGACGTTGCCCTTGACGTTCTTGGCGGGATCGAGTTCGGGTTCCTGGGGCAGATAGCCGACGGTGAAACCGGCCGTGAGGCGGGCCTCGCCGGAATAGCCGTCGTCGAGGCCGGCCATGATCTTCAGCAGCGACGACTTGCCCGCACCATTGGTTCCGAGCACGCCGATCTTGGCGCCCGGGTAGAACGACAGCGAGATGTTCTCGAGCACGGTCTTGTCGGGCGGGTAGTGACGAGCGAGCTTGTAGGCCTGGTAGATGAATTCGTGCGCCATGGTGCGGTGGAGGCTACCGCCCGCCCCCCGTCCCGAAATTCGGAGCCGATCTTGCGCCAAGCGCAATGATCGCTCCGAATTTCAGGTTGGGTTTCGGGTTGGGGACGGGTTCGGAACGGTTACGTTTCGCGGGGTGACCCTGCCCGAACCGGTTGCCGATGCACTGTCGATCTGGCTCGGCGCGCACGACGAAGCCGCCCCCGGCACGATCGAGGGCCTGTACGTCGTCGGCTCGGTGGCGCTCGACGACTGGACGCCGCACAGCGACATCGACGTGGTCGCGGTGGTCGCCGACACGTCCGATCCCGACCTCGTAGCGGACCTCGCTGCGGCCCAGGAGCTGGTACGGGCACGGGTCGGCCGGGCGATCGACGGGCCGTACGTGGCCTGGGGTGATCTCGTCGTGCCCGCGATGGCGGTGCAGCGGCCCTGGGTGCTCGACGGGGCGTATCACCTCGACGGGGAGTCGTTCGAGATCAACCCCGTCACGTGGTACACGCTCGCCACACATGGGATCGTGCTGCGCGGCGACCGGCCCGGACTGATCGGCGTGTCGCATGATGTCGAGGAGCGTCGAACCTGGGTGGCGGGGAATCTCGACACCTACTGGCGCGGGGTCGGTGAATCGTTGCGGACCGGGCTCACCATGAGCGACGAGCCCGAGTTCGGCGGCGAGATTCTCGAGTGGGTCGCGCTCGGGGTTGCGCGGATGCTCTACACGTTCGAGACCGGCGACGTGACCTCGAAGTCGGGCGCCGGTCGCTGGGCCAGCGAGCGCATCCCGGACCACGCCGACGTCTTCGCTCGTGCAGTCGAAGTGCGGGCCGCGCCTGGATCGGTCACCCGCGACGTCCTTGCCCGCTCCGCCGACGTCACCCTCGAGATCGTCGCCGCCGTCAACGGCCGTTGATCACACGCGAGCGATGAGGTTGTGGCGCGAGGGGTGGGCCTGATCCTCATCGTTCGTGTTGTGGTGAGGTTGTGGCGCGAGGGGTGGGCCTGAACCTCATCGCACGGAGGATCTCAGCCGGTCAGGCGCTTGATGGCCTCGTGGAACTCGGCGATCGTGTCCTCGATGATGTCGGCGACGGAGCGGACCGACTCGATGCGGCCGGCGACCTGGCCCGACAGCGCGATCGCCGCATTCATGTCGCCACCGAAGTAGAGCGCCTGCGGATCGCCGAAGTCACCGAACACGTTGTGTTCGGCATCGACGAGTGCGGTCGTGCGGTCGGTGCGCAGCGCCCGCAACGCAGGGGAGTGGCGCTGGTTGAGGAACAGCGTGTCGGTCTCGGCGGCGTCGATGATCGCCTGCTTCCAGTTCTGGTGCACCGGCGACTCGGCCGCCGACACCATCCGAGTTCCCATCTGGACACCTTCCGCGCCGAGCGCGAACGCCGCGGCCATCGTGTACCCATCGGTGATGCCGCCTGCCGCGATGATCGGGACGTCGACCTTCGATCGCACGAGCGGTAACAGCACCATCGTCGCCACCGGAGTCGGGCTCTTGAACCCACCCCCCTCCCCGCCCTCGACGACCAGGCCATCGACCCCGGCGTCGACCGCCTTGAGCGCAGCCGCGAGCGTCGGCACCACGTGATAAACGGTCAGGCCGGCCTCTTTGAGGATGCCGGTGTACTTCGTCGGTGACCCGGCCGAAGTGGTGACGAACTTGACACCCTGATCGATCACGAACTCGGCGATCGCCGGATCGCGCACGAACGCCTGCGCGATGTTGACGCCGAACGGACGATCCGTCAGATCACGCATCTTGCGAATCTCGTCCTTGACCGCGTCGAGTTCACCAGATGAGGTCTCGATGATTCCGCACGCCCCGGTCTGCGACACCGCAGCAGCCAGTTGTGATCTGGCGATCCATCCCATCGGTGCCTGCACGATCGGGATGTCGACGCCCAGATCACGGCTCACGCGATTGTCGAACACTGCAGGGAGTGGGGGCGACGAAGTCATGACGCCATTGTGGCGACCAGGCGATCGCCCCGGGAAGCCGGACGGCGGCTGATGGCGAGCAGCTACTGGGCTGCTGCTGGGGCCGATGGCGCTGAACGCACGATCAGCGGGCGCAACGGGGTCGAGGTCAACCTGATCGCGAGCGTGGTGAGAACCGGCACGATCGTGGAGTAGCCCACCGCCGCAACCACGCCACCGAGCACCAGCCCGCCGAGCACATCGCTCGGGTAGTGCACCCCGACGTACACGCGTGTGAACGCCATCGCGATGGCTGCGACGACCGCCGGGACGCCCCAACGGCGATTCGCGAGGAAGAGTCCGACGGCGACGGCTCCAGTTGCGGTGGCATGGTCGCTCGGGAACGAGAAATCGGTGGTGCGCGCGACGAGGACGTGGGCGTTGCTGATCGTCTCGTACGGCCGGAGTCGATCGATGGCCTTGCCGATCAGTTGGCCGAGTTCGAGAGCGACGAGCGCGGCTGCACCGGCCCAGACCGCGGCGGCAACCTCGGCGACCCGGTCGTGGTGGCGGGCGTCCAGGTAGTCGGCCAGCAGCAGCCCGGCGAACAGCACGATCCCCGCACCCGCGTACAACTTGAAGGGACCGTGGGCCCAGGCCGTGCGATCGGCGAGCCGGTTCATCCAGCCGTAGATGGAGCGATCCATGGTGAGTTCCAATCTGATCGACAAAGGTGCCGAAACCGCTGCGCACAGTACCAATGCCGAACTCGCCGCCGGGTTCGCCCGTCCGCCGAGGCACAAGAGCGCTGGTCACTTCGACTGGACCGACGGGGACGTTGGGCCCTGGCGACGGACCGTGGGAGACGACGAACCTGGCAGTGTGCGCCCGAACGGCTCGTTGTGATCGCGCTCGCGATCGCCAGTGCCATTGCGGCGATCGTCGCCCTGGTCGGCACCCGCGCCCTCATCGGTGTGCTGGGTGGACGCGGCGCGAGCCAGCCGATCCTGCAGCAGAACGCCGCGAACGCGGTTGTGCCGCCACATCAACACAAGGCAGGCACGCCCACGCTGGGAGGGTTGGCGATCCTCACCGCGGCCCTCGCCGGCTACCTGATCAGCCATGTGCGTGCCGGCGTGGTCTTCTCGAATCAGACGCTCGTCGTCCTCGGCGGGATTCTGTCGATGGCGGCGCTCGGATTCATCGATGACGCGATCAAGATCCGGGCCCGACAGAACCGTGGGGTGTACTGGAAGGTCAAGGGCGTGCTGTCACTGCTCGTCTCGTTCGCGA
This sequence comes from Ilumatobacteraceae bacterium, assembly GCA_024643255.1. Lineage (GTDB taxonomy): Bacteria > Actinomycetota > Acidimicrobiia > Acidimicrobiales > Ilumatobacteraceae > Sva-07. Next base: position 7,879 of record JAHENF010000059.1, on the reverse strand, counting down.
TCGCCGGCGTGCTCGTTGCCACGACCGACATCGACACGCGGCTCTCCTTGACTCGCGCCGGGCTTCCCGGCTGGGACCTCGGTCCCCTGTTGTGGGTGCTCTGGGCAGGGATCATCATCTTCGCCACCGCCAATGCGGTCAACGTCACCGACGGGCTCGACGGACTGGCCGCCGGCTCGGCGCTGTTCGGGTTCATCGCGTTCACGGGGATCGCCTTCTGGGCGCTGCGCAACCCGACGATCTACGGCGATGTCGTCAATCCGTACGACCTCGCCGTTCTGGCCGCCGCATTCGCCGGTGCCTGCGGCGGGTTCATCTGGTGGAATGCGGCGCCGGCGCGGATCTTCATGGGCGACGTCGGGGCGCTCGCACTGGGCACGGCGCTGGCACTGCTCGCTTTGACGACCAACACGCAACTCCTGCTGCTGTTCATCTGTGGCATCAACGTCGTCGAGGCCGGCTCGGTCGGATTGCAGATGACGGTGTACCGGGCATCGGGACGCCGCCGCCGGCTGTTCCGGCTGTCGCCGCTCCACCACCACTTCGAGTTGGTCGGGTGGCCCGAGACCACGGTGATCGTGCGGTTCTGGCTCATCTCGGGGGCATGCGTGGCCGTCGGGGTGGCGATCTTCGTCGCCGACTACACCCATCAGGCCGCGCTGCCCTGACGCGCGTGCGGCCGGTCGGCGCGCACCGCGGCCCGATCCCTCCGGCCTGCGCGCGGCACTATGGTCGGCGTCGTGCCTTCCGTCTCGCTGCCCACTTCGCCGTTCGGCTCGACCGGACACGACTCGACCCGAGTGATCTTTGGTGCGGCCGCGCTCGGCGGCATGAGTCAGGACCGCGCCGACGCGACCCTGGCGCAGGTGCATGACTGGGGGATCAACCACATCGACACCGCGGCGAGCTACGGCGCGTCGGAGGATCGACTGCGCCCCTGGCTCGCCGAGCATCGCCACGACGTGTTCCTCGCGACGAAGACCGGCGAGCGCAACGGCATCGACGCTCGCGCCGAGTTGGAACGATCGCTCGAACGCATGCAGGTCGAGTACGTCGACCTGATTCAGCTCCACAACCTCGTCGAACCCGACGAATTCGACACCGCGTTCGCGCCCGGCGGTGTCGTCGAGGCGCTGGCCGCGGCCCGAGACGAAGGCCTCGTTCGCCACGTCGGGGTCACCGGCCACGGCCTGCGGATCCCGGGGATGCATCTGCGAAGCCTCGAACGATTCGACTTCGCGTCGGTGTTGTTCCCGGTGAACTTCATCCTGCTCGACAATCCCGCCTACCGCGCCGATGTCGAACAGCTGCTGGCCGTGTGTGCTGACCGCGGCGTGGCCGTGCAGACGATCAAATCGATCGCTCGCGGTCGGTGGACCGATGCCTTGACGGCGCACTTCAGCTGGTACGACCCGCTCACCGACCCCGCGGCGATCGGACGTGCGGTTCGCTTCGTGCTGTCGAATCCGCAGATGTTCCTCAACACCACGAGCGACGCTCGTCTGCTCCCGTTGGTCGTCGAGGCAGCGAACGGCGATCTCACGCGTCCGACCGACGACGAGATGCGCGGCGACGTCCTCGCCGAGGGCATCACCCCGCTCTTCGACGGCGCCGCGCTCGAACGCATCTGACCGCACCCCCCGAAGTAGCCGGAAATTCGGAGCGCATGTTGCGCTCAGCGCAACATCGGCTCCGAATTTCGGGTTGGGGTTTCGGGTTGGGGCGGGTCAGATCGAGGGGATGGGGGCGATGCGGACCGGGCCGCGGCGCTCGGTGACGTCGGTGTACTCGGCGACGATCGCCTTGATCTGGTCCCCTTCGAGTTCGTCGCTCTCGCACAGTCCGTCGGCGATGCGCAGCAACGCCTCGCGGTACTTCGACGTCATGAGCGCGGCGCGCTCGGAGCCCTCGACGAGCAGCGCCTCGGCGGCTTCGCGGCTCGGCTCGTCCGAGAGCACCTTGGCCACCAGGTTGGCGGCCGTCGGGATCGCCGCCGCCTCCAGGCTCAGCAGGCCGGGGCCGTTGCCGAGCTGACCGACCAGCTGCGAGGCGATCGCCGTCGCCGCGGCGAGGTCGGAGGAGATCCCGCTCGACGCCTCGCCGTACTCCTGGAGTTCCGCGGCCCGTCCGGCGAGCGCCACGGCGATCAGGTCACGGGCATCGCTCGGGGTCTTCAGGAAACGTTCCTCGACGTCACCATGGGCGACCAGGCCGAGTGCGGCCGAGCGGCGAAGAATCGACGCCATCTTCACGTCGCGACGTGTGAGCACAGCGGTGAGCGCATGACCCGCCTCGTGGATCGCGATCCGGCGCCGCTCGTCGGGGTGATAACCCATCTCGTGGGCCACACCGACCTCGGTCACCAGCTGCGCCTGCAGCACGTCGGTGACGTTCATCGACGTGCGGCTGTACCGCAGCGCGATGATCAGCGCTTCGTCGAGGAGCTTCTCGATCTTGACCGGCGTGTACCCGGCCGACAGGTCGGCGATCAGCGCTGCCGTGACCGTCTCCTCGTGGTTCTTCTTGTTCAGGTAGTACTGCGCGATCTCGACGCGGTCGGCCCGCGGCGGCAGGTTGAAACCGATGACGCGGTCGAAACGGCCGGGACGCAGCAGTGCCGGGTCGAGGTCGGCGGCGCGGTTGGTCGAGGCGACGATCAAGATGTTGGCCTCGGTGCGCTGCGGGCGCGGCCGGCGCCGGTCGGCGGGGAGGAAGCTGTTGAACCAGTCGATGAAGCCGGCCTTGAACTTCTGGCGGCCCGTGGGCAGGTCGAAACTCTGCATCTGCACGAGCAACTCGTTGACCACCCCGACGATGCCCTCGCGCATCGAGCCACTGTTCATGCCGCTGCGGGCGCCGCCGATGGCGTCGAACTCCTCGATGTAGCCGATCGCACCACCCTCGTCGCGTGCGGCCTTGCGCAGTGCCTTGAAGAACGATCGGATCTTCTTGTTCGTCTGGCCGTAGTACATCGACTGGAACTCGCTCGCCGAGACGAACAGGAACGGCACGCCCGCTTCGGCGGCCATCGCCTTCGCGAGGTACGTCTTGCCCGTGCCGGGAGGGCCTTCGAACAGCACGCCACGGCGGGCGTTGCCGCCCATCTCGCGCTGGAACGTCTCGGACGCGAGGAACAGGTTCATGCTGTCGATCGCTTCCCGCTTGGTCTGGTCGGCGCCGACCACGTCGTCGAGGCGGATGTTCGAGTCCGACGCTCGCAGCAGTGTGTGCGGCGACTTCCCGGCGGTGAGGAACGGAATGAAGATGACCGTGCCGAGGATGACGATCAGACCGAGCGCGATGACGATCTCGGGATTGCCCATCAACCACCCGGGGACCCCGGGCCGGATCGGGTTGTCGTTGACCAGCCGCCACATCAGGTAGGCGAACACGGCACCGAGCGTCACGAGCGTCTTGCGGAGACGCTTCTGGCGTGTCCGCTCGCGGTTCGCGTTCGCATCGATGTCCTTGCCGGTCAACATTTCGCCCGTGCTCAACCGTGCGATTTCCATGGGATTCCCCTGTCTGCTGTGACGCCCTTGCGAGGGTGCGATCGACGTCGCGCTGTTGCTCACCGAACGTAGCCCGACAACACCGACAGTGGTCAAGGTCTGGCGGTCAAGGCTTGGTCAAGATCGAGCGGGGACCATGAAGCGCCGGCGAGTGTCGTAGTGTTCGCCGCATGCTCGCTGCCTACGACGGAACCGGTTTCAAGATCGTGCTGCTCCTGCACATCCTCACGGTGCTCATCGCCTTCTCCCCGTCATTCGTGCACCCGCTGCTCACCCGCCAGACGACGGGGTTCGACGCCACCAACCGCGGCAAGATCCTCGGCCTGTTCGCGGGCAATGGCCGCCGCATCTATGCGCCGGCACTGATCGTCGCCGGCCTGTTCGGATTCGCGCTGCAGGGGATGTCGGACGGCGTCATCGAATTCAGCCAGACCTGGTTCTGGTTGGCGGTCGTCGTGTGGGTTGCGATGAACGGTCTCCTGCACGCGGTGCTGCTCCCCGCCGAGCGGGCGCTCGCCGACGGCGACGAATCCGCCGCCAAGAAGCTCGACACCGCCGGGATGATCATGACCGTGTTGCTCCTGGTCATGCTCTACCTGATGGTGTTCCGACCGGGCATGCCGGGTTAGTCGAACACTCGGCCGCCGACGAGCGCCGGCGGTACGCTGGCGCCCGTGGCAGCACCAGATGGTCAGGGGTCGGGGTTCGGGGCGAACTCGTGGCTCGTCGAGGAGATGTACGAGCAGTTCGTTGCGGATCCCGCATCGGTGAGTGCGTCGTGGCAGGAGTTCTTCGCCGACTACCAGTCGCAGGCGCCGAGCGTCGCTGCTGCCGCCGCCACGTCCACCCAGGTGCAAGCCGTCGTCGACGCGTACCGCCCACCGGCCGATACCGACCTCGCCGAGTCGTCCAACGGTCACGACGTTCCGTCGGCCTCCGCCGCCTCCGTCGCACCGACATCGCCGCCTCCGCCGCCCGTCGCCGCGACGCCCGCGCCGGCCGATGCACCCGCAGAGGAGCCAGGCAAACCGATCCGTGGAGCCGGTGCCGCGATCGCCGCGAACATGGAACGCAGCCTCACCGTGCCGACGGCCACCAGCTTCCGCAACGTGCCCGCCAAGTTGCTCGAGGTGAACCGCAAGGTCGTCAACGGCTTCCGGGCCCGGACCGGGCAGACCAAGATCAGCTTCACCCACCTGATCGGCTACGCGATCGTGCGCGCCATCGCCGACCAGGTGCCGGCGATGAAGAACACCTACGCCGAGGGTGCCGACGGCAAGCCGCGCCTGATCGTCAACGACCACGTCAACATGGGCCTCGCCGTCGACGTCGAGAAGTCCGACGGCAGCCGCACGCTCGTCGTGCCGGTGCTGCGTGACGCCGACACGCTCGACTTCGCCGGCTTCCTCGCGGCGTACGAGGAGATCATCCGCAAGGTCAAGACCAACAAGCTGACCGTCGACGACTTCATGGGCGCCAACGTCAGCCTCACCAACCCGGGCACGATCGGCACCGTGCAGTCGGTGCCGCGTCTGATGCCGGGCCAGGCCGTCATCGTCGGCGTCGGCAGCATCGACTACCCCGCCGAATTCGAAGGCGCCGACCGGACGAACCTCAGCTCGATCGGCGTCAGCAAGGTCGTCACGGTGACGAGCACCTACGACCACCGGATCATCCAGGGCGCCGAGTCGGGGATGTTCCTCAAGCACGTCCACGAGCTGCTGCTCGGCGAGCACGACTTCTACGAGGACATCTTCCACGCACTCGACATGCCGTACGAAGCGGTCAAGTGGCGGCCCGACACCAACCCGATCGACCGTGAAGAGGCGATGCTCGCCAAGCAGATGGCGGTCGCCAAGCTCATCCGCGTCCACCGCGTCCGCGGGCACCTGATCGCCGACCTCGATCCGCTGCGCTGGAAGGAGCCTGCGACACCTCGCGAGCTCGACCCCGCCACGTACGGCCTCACGATCTGGGACCTCGACCGCGAGTTCCTGACCGACGGCGTCGGTGGCGTGCCGAAGATGCGCCTCGGCGATCTGCTCGGCGTGCTGCGCGACGCGTACTGCCGCACGATCGGTGTGGAGTACATGCACATCCAGAACACCGACGAGCAACAGTGGATCCAGGAGAAGTTCGAGGGCCGCCAGGATCCGCCGTCGAAGGCTCAGAAACATCGGATCCTCGAGCGGCTCAACGCCGCCGAGTCGTTCGAGAAGTTCCTGGCCACGAAGTACGTCGGCACCAAGCGCTTCGGGATCGAAGGTGCGGAGTCGGCGATCCCGGTCCTCGATGCGATCCTGTCGAACGCCGCCGACGCAAGCTTCGACGGGGCCATCCTCGGCATGGCGCACCGCGGTCGCCTCAACGTGCTGTCGAACATCATGGGCAAGAGCTACGAGGCGATCTTCTCCGAGTTCGAAGGCCACATCGACCCGTCGTCGGTCCAGGGGTCGGGCGACGTCAAGTACCACCTCGGCATGAAGGGCAAGTACGTCAGTCCCCACGGCGCCGACGTCGCGATCGAGCTCGCGGCCAATCCGAGCCACCTCGAGACCGTCGGCCCGATCGTGATGGGTATGGTGCGCGCGGCCCAGGACCAGATCGAGCCGGCCGGTGCGTTCAGCGTGCTGCCGGTGCTGATCCACGGCGACGCCGCGTTCGCCGGACAGGGCATCGTCGCCGAGTCGCTGGCGATGAGCGACATCGGCGGCTACCGCATCGGTGGCACCATCCACCTGATCATCAACAACCAGATCGGGTTCACCACCGCGCCGCAGTACGCACGCTCGTCGCTGTACTGCTCCGATGTCGCCAAGACCATCCAGGCCCCGATCTTCCACGTCAACGGCGACGATCCCGAGGCGTGCGTGCACGTCGCCGAACTCGCATGGGAGTACCGCCAGCGCTTCCACAAGGACGTCGTGATCGACATGGTGTGCTACCGCCGCCACGGCCACAACGAGGGCGACGACCCGAGCTACACCCAGCCGCTGATGTACAAGGCGATCTCCGAGCGGCGCAGCGTGCGCAAGCTCTACGTCGAGTCGCTCGTGCGTCGCGGCGACATCACCGTCGAGGAGGCCGAGCAGGCGTTGGCCGACTATCAGGGCAAGCTGCAGATCGCGCTCGACGAGACCCGTTCGCACGCGCCGAGCGCCATCACGGTGCCGAAGCCGCCGCGTCCGCTCGGCGTGCTGCCGCACATCCCGACCGGCGTCGAGCGCACCACGCTCGACCGTATCTTCGCCAAGCTCACCGAATACCCGGAGGGCTTCGTCATCCATCCGAAGCTCGGCCGCCAGTTCGAGACGCGGAGTGAGATGTATGCCGACGGCGAGGTCGACTGGGCCACGGCCGAGGCGCTCGCGGTCGGGTCGCTCGTGCTCGAGGGACATCCCGTTCGGCTCGCCGGCCAGGACTCGCGTCGTGGCACCTTCAGCCAACGCCACGCCGCGCTGATCGACTTCGAGACCGGTGATCCCTGGATCCCGCTCGACGATCTCGACACCGAGGCGCACTTCTGGGTGTTCGACTCGTTGCTGTCGGAGTACGCCGCGCTCGGCTTCGAGTACGGCTACTCGCACGCCAACCGTGACGCCCTCGTGATGTGGGAGGCGCAGTTCGGCGACTTCATCAACGGTGCGCAGATCGTGATCGACCAGTACATCGTGGCGGCCGAGGACAAGTGGGGCCAGCAGAACGGTGTCGTGCTGCTGCTGCCGCACGGCTTCGAGGGGCAGGGGCCCGAGCACAGCTCGGCCCGGATCGAGCGGTTCATGACCCTCGCGGCCGAGGACAACATGCAGATCGTCAACACGACGACCGCAGCGAACTACTTCCACCTGCTGCGCCGCCAGGTGCACTCCGAACGCCGCACACCGCTGATCGTCTTCAGTCCCAAGCAGGGCCTGCGCATGAAGCAGACCCGGTCCTCGATCGATCTCCTCACCACGGGTTCGTTCCAGGAGGTTCTCGACGACCCGGGCGACATCGATGCCGACGCGGTGACGCGCATCGTGTTCTGCTCGGGCAAGGTGGCCTGGGATGCAATCGACGAACGCGATCGTCTGGGCGCGCCGGTTGCGGTCGTGCGCGTCGAGCAGCTCTACCCGCTGCCGACCGAGCAGATGATGGCGATCCTGCAGAAGTACCCGAACGCTCGCGAGCTGCGGTGGTTGCAGGAGGAACCCGAGAACATGGGGGCCTGGAACTTCGTCGAGCACAACACGTGGCGGATCAAGGACCAGGGCTACGACCTGCGCCACGTCGCCCGCGTCGAGTCCGGCAGCCCCGCGACCGGCTCGAAGGCGATCCACGATCAGGAGCTCGCCGATCTGATGGAACGTGTCTTCCGGGGCCTCTGA
>JAHENF010000058.1:8070-14971 GCA_024643255.1 Ilumatobacteraceae bacterium | reverse complement strand
ACGCCGTACATCGCGGACACCAGGGCCACCGCGACGAAACCGACGATCAATCCGACGAAGATGATCATCAACGGCTCGAACATCGTCGTGAACTTCTTGATGCGGCTCTCGAGCTCACGGTCGAAGTACTGACTCGCCACGGCGAGCTGCATGTCGAGCGTGCCGGTCTCCTCGCCGACCTTGAACATCTGCTTCGCGGCGCCGGGGAACAACTCGGTGTCGATCAGTGGCTGCGAGAAGCCGTGACCCTCGAGCATCTGCGCCCGCGCGATCTCGAGGCGCTCCCGGTACACGATGTTGCTCGTCGCATCCGTCGTGGTCTTCAACCCCTCCGGCAGCGGCACGCCTGCGGCGAGCATCGCCGACAGGATCCGGCAGAAGCGCTCGAGGATCGAGTAGTCGACGATGCCCTTGATCACCGGGATCTTGAGCACGAGGCGGTCCTTCCAGATCTTGCCCGTCGGGTTCTTGAAGAGGAAGCCCAAGGTCCCGCCGATGATCAGGAAGAAGCCCGCACTGACGAACCAGAGGTCGGTGAAGAAGCGCGAGAAGAACAACAGCGAGCGCGTCGTGATCGGCAGCTCGGCGTCGAGTTCTTCGAACAACGGCTTGAACTGCGGCAGCACGTAGCCGGCCAGGATCAGCACGGTGATGAACGCCATCACCATGACGACCATCGGGTACGAGAGCGCCGACACCACCTTCGAGCGGGTGTCGATCTCGCGTTCGAGGTAGTCCGACAAGCTCTCGAGGGCCACGTCGAGCTGGCCGGTCAACTCCGCCGACTGCAGGATGCCCACGTAGTAGTTGGGGAACACGTGCGGATGCCCGGCGGCCGCTGCCGAGAACAGCCCACCGTTGCGCAGCTCGTCGACCAGGTTGCCGAGCGCCCGGCGCAGCGCGACGTCCTCGGTCTCGTCACCGATGGTGACCAGCGCATCGGTGATCGGGATGCCGGCCTTGACGAACACGGCGAGCTGACGCGTGAAGTGCATCAGCTCCTTCTTCTTGACCTTCTCCTTGGTCAGCTCGAAATCGAGCATCCCTCGGCGTTCCTCGATCTTGGTCGGGAACAGGTTCTGTTCGATCAGGATCGTGCGCGCCGCGCCGATCGTGTCGGCCTTGGTCACGCCCTCGATGGGGTTGCCGGTGGTGTCGATTGCGGCGTAGGCGAACTTGGGCATGATCAGCTCCGTGTCTCTTGGTCAGTGCGAATCGAGGGTGGATGTGACATCAGTGGGCAAACAGGGTTCGGACGACTTCGGGAATCGTGGTGATGTCGTCTTCGACCATCTGCATTGCTTCTCGGAGCATCGTGCGCATTCCTTGAGCAACTGCCAGACGGCGAAGTTCTTCGGTGGTGGCCCAGCCGACGATCAGACGACGCACCTCGGGCGTGATGCGCAACAGTTCGTACACACCGATGCGGTCGCGGTAGCCGGTGTTCGAGCAGTAGCTGCAACCGGTGCCCTGGTAGAAGACGGTCTTGTCACTGCCGCCCGAGTGCTGACGGAACACGGCGAGTTCTTCCGCACCAGGTGTGTACTGCACCTTGCAGTTGTCGCAGGTCTTGCGCAGCAGACGCTGCGAGACCACGCCGACGATCGCCGACGCGACGAGGAAGGCCTCGATGCCCATGTCGAGCAGTCGGTGCAGTGCGGCCACCGCGTCGGTGCCGTGCAGCGACGACAACACGAAGTGACCGGTGAGCGCCGACTGGATGGCGATGCGGGCCGTGTCGACGTCGCGGATCTCACCGACGAGGATCGTGTCGGGGTCCTGTCGCAGGAGGGCCTTGAGGCCGGTGGCGAAGGTCAGGCCGGCCTTGGCGTTGGTCTGGACCTGGTTGATGCCCGGGAACACGTACTCGACCGGGTCTTCGACCGTCGTCACGTTCTTGCCCGTCGAGTTGATCTCGAGCAACGTGGCGTACAGCGTCGTGGTCTTGCCGGCGCCCGTCGGGCCCGCACAGATCACCATGCCGAACGGCGCGTGCACCAGCTTCGAATAGGTCTTGTAGGTCTCCGCCGGCATGCCGAGCTGGCCGAGGCTGACCATCGACTTCGACTTGTCGAGAATACGCATGACGATCTTCTCGCCGAAGACGGTGGCCACCGACGACACACGGACGTCGATCTCCTTGCCGTCGACCTTCGTCGAGAACTGGCCGTCCTGCGGCGCCCGCTTCTCGACGATGTTCATCTCCGACATGATCTTGAGGCGGCTGATCAGCGCGTTGTGCGCCGACAGCGGCAGCGAGAACGCCTCGATGAGGTGCCCGTCCACTCGGAAGCGGATGCGCAGTCGGTCGTCGAGCGGCTCGATGTGGATGTCGGAGCTGCGGTCGCGCAGCGCCTGGCCGACGATCTTGCCGACGAGTTGCACCACCGGTGCCTGATCGCCCAGGTCGACCTCGGCGATCGTCTCGGCAGCCTGACGTTGGTCGTCCTCGGCGGCGAAGGCCGCGACGATGTGATCGACGTCGGCGGTCGAGCGGTACATCTGCTCGATGAACGACGTGACGGTCTTCTCGTCCGACGCTTTCCATGCGAAGCGCTGACCGGTCGCGCTCTCCACCAGCTGGCGGCGCCACGGCGACGGGTCCGCCGCATAGAGCACGATCATGCCGTCTTGTTCCGCGATCGGCATCACCTTGTGTGTACGCGCCACGTCCTCGGGGAAGCGGGTGACGATCTCCTCGTCGAGGGCCACCATCGAGACGTCGGCCACGGGGACCTGGCAGACGGCGGCGACCGCACTCGACAGGTCGTTTCGGCCGACGCCATGCCGATTCAGCAGTGCGGCGCCGAACTTGAGGAGGTCACCGTTGGCGTCGGCGAGCGCCGTCGCGAGTGCGTCGGCGGCGAGCCGGCCGCCCTGAACGAGCGCCTGACCGACCGCCGAGCACTCGTCAGCAGATTCGCCGACGGGAGGTGGCTCGGCGAGCGCGGTCGCGCTGCCACCTCCGAGCGGAGCGGAGGGTTCGTCCGGACGAGATTTGCGAAGTGCCATCAGGGTGTCTTTCGGCTCAGTGCTGCGCGTTCACGGGTGGGTTGAACGGGGTCGGGGCAGAGAAGGGCGTGGAAGCCGACGGCGATCCATCCGAATCAGGGCTCTGGGTTCGTTCCGCGGCCGACGCCATGGCCGCAACGGCACGCCGAACCGCCTCGTCGACCTCGCCCGATCCGGAATCGGAATCGGAGTCACGGTCGGGGTCGGGGTCGGAGAGATCGAGAGCGTTCGACGGCATCCGGAACGACTCGGCGAAGTCCGCGCTGCCGTTCGACGACGCCGGCGGCGTTGCCGCGGTCGTCGATGTCGACGGCTGGTCGGTGCGACGGACGAACTGGTTGGGATCGAGGGCGATCAGCGCTCGCTCGACCTCCTCGAGCCGTTCGAGCTGCACCGCGGTCTCGACGTCGAGATGCTGCTCCTGGAGCTGGGTCTCGAGCTCGACGATGCGGATCACGGTCTTGTCCATCGCATCGCCGATCGACGCCTGGAACCGCTCGGTCTCGATGCGGATCAGTTCGACCTCGCCGGCGACGCCTCCGAATCGATCCTTGAGCTCATCGAGCGCATCGACGTCGACGGCGTCGAGGCGACCGGCGAAGGAGTCGATCTGTGCATTCATCGCGTCGAAGCGACCGTCCGCGCCGGCGATGCGATCGCTGAGCATGGTGACGGCCTCGTCGAGACTCGCGCTGACCCGGCCGACGTAGGCGTCGATGTCGGCGACGCGCTGCCCGACGGTCTCGTTGATGCGCGCCTCGGTGGTCAGAATGCGTTCGTTGATGCGGCTCTCGGCCTGATCGACGCGGGCGCCGACGGCGTTGGCGACCTCGGATTGCTGACGCGCCGCCTGGGCCGACAGCTCGTCGAGTCGGATCGCGAGGCCGGCGAGGCGACCATCGATCTCCTCACTGACGTGATTCGACACTTCGTCGATGCGACTCTCGGTCGCTTCGGTGATCACGTTGATGTGCTCGACGATCTTCGCCGCCTGGTCGTCGAACCGGCGCACGGTGCGATCGAGCGTGACGAGTTCGGAGTCGAGGCGATCCTGGCGATGTTCGAGTTGCTTGACGATCGGCTGAGCCGCCGACTCGACCGCGGCTGCGAGGCCGAGGTTGGCCTCGTCGGCGATTCGACCGATGCGCGTGTCGACTTCTTCCTGACGGCGTTTCGACGCCGCCGCGAACTCGCTGAGGCGGACCTCGAGCGCTCGATGGATCTCGGCCTGGAACGAAGCGATCGTGGTCTGCGAGCGTTCCACGGCCGGCATGAGGGCCAGCACCTGTTCATCGGTGCGGGCCCGAGCGGCCCGTTCGGCGATCACCTCGTCGCGGAGACGCTGGATCTCGGACGAGACCATCTCGTTGTATCGGGCCAGTTCCAGTTGCACGGCCTCGACCACGCTCGTGCGGAGTGCATCGTTTTGATCGGTCATCACAATGTCCTTCGGAGTCGGTTGCGGTCGTCGGCGGTTCGGTTCGCAGGACATCTATCGGCACTGGTTCTGCCGATCTTGAGAGTTCTCTGAGAAGGAATTGACACAATCCGAGCCGATCGTTGTGATCGAGCCGACGTAACGTCACCGAAATGCGCGTGCATCTCGTCGACGGGACCTATGAACTGTTCCGTCAGCACTTCGGTTCGGCCTCACGTCACACCGACAGCGGCCCCTTCGCCGCGGTCGCCGGCGTGGTCGCGTCGACCCTGGCACTCGTGCAGGACGGCGCCACCCACATCGGCGTGGCCTCCGACCACACGATCGAGAGCTTTCGCAACGATCTCTGGGCCGGTTACAAGACCAGCGAGGGCATGGACCCCGAGATCCTCGTCCAGATCCCGGTGATGGAGCGCGCCCTCACGGCTGCCGGATTCACGGTGTGGCCGATGGTCGACTACGAGGCCGATGATGCCCTCGGCGCCGCGGCTGACGTCGCCGACCGCGACGAACGAGTCGAGCAGGTCCTGATCGTGACCCCCGACAAGGATCTGGGCCAATGCGTACGCGGTGAGCGCGTCGTGCAGTTCGACCGCCGCAAGCGGGAGATCATCGACGCCGATGGCGTGCGGGAGAAGTTCGGCGTCGGCCCCGAGTCGATCGCCGACTACCTCGGGCTCGTCGGCGACACCGCCGACGGCTTCCCCGGTCTGCCGGGCTGGGGCGCCAAGAGCGCCGGGCTCGTCCTCGCGCGATACGAGCACATCGAGAACATCCCGCCGGCCGCAGGCCAATGGGACGTCACCGGGCTGCGGGGGGCGGCGAAGTTGTCGGCGACGCTCCAGGCCCAACTCGCCGATGCGTTGTTGTTCCGCGAGATCGCAACCGTGGTCACCGACATCGACGTCGGCACCGTCGACGACTGGCGGTGGGGTGGCCCGACACCGGACTTCGCGGCGGTCGCCGACGAACTGGATGCGCCCGACCTGGTGGCGTTCGCCGAACGACTCCGACCCCGCTGAGGAGCCGCCGACTGAGGTGACGACCAGGCGATCTGCGGCACACGGACGATGCCGATGAAGGCTGCTACCTTCCGGTCCTGACCTGGTTCACGGGCGCCCATTGCACAGGACCCGGTCGTCACCTCACTCGGCGGCTCGACGTCACCTTATCGGGCGCGTTCGCCGACTCGCCAGCTAGCCTGCCCCAGCGGTTCCGGCGCGGTGCATGCGGCGTCGGGATTCGAGGAGGGATGCGAGAGCGGCCGAATCGGCACGCTTGGAAAGCGTGTGAAGGGCAACCTTCCGTGGGTTCGAATCCCACTCCCTCCGCCATGGTGCCGTCCGGTTCGTTTCCCGACGACGCGTTGCCCACCGGCCTGACGCTCGACCAGGCGATGGGACTGGCGCTCGACGAGGCCAAGTTGGCGCTCGACCACGACGATGTCCCCGTCGGCGCGATCGTCGTCCACGCGGGCACGGTCATCGCCGCACGGCACAACGAGCGTGAACTCCACGACGATCCGGTCGCCCACGCGGAGATCCTTGCACTGCGCGACGCGGCCACCCATCTCGGTCAGTGGCGGCTCGACGAGTGCACGATCTACGTGACGCTCGAGCCGTGCGCGATGTGCGCGGGGGCACTGGTCAACGCCCGCATGGGGCGACTCGTCTACGGCGCTCACGACCCCAAGGCAGGGGCGGTGTCGAGTCAGTTCGACCTCGTCAGCGGTCAACGGCTCAACCACCGCGTCGAAGTGACGAGCGAGGTCCGCTCGGCGGAATCCGCCGAGCTGCTCCGAGACTTCTTCCGCAGCAGACGGGCGCCGAAGACCGGCGACTCCGTCTGATCGACCGACCGACTCAGTGATCCTTGCGGCGCAGGCTGCCGATCAGCCGACGAAGCGCCGACGAGCGCTCATCGCCCGATCCACCGCTCGGCTCGTCGTCGACGAACACCACCGAGGCCACGCCGGTGCTGGCCAGCGACGGCTGCGGGATCTCCACTGCCGCGTCGGCCTGGGCGATCGCCGCCTCTTCGACCTGGGCGTACATCACCTCGGCGCTCATGGCCATCGTCGGCGGCGCGAAGCCGGCGAACGCTGACGGCGCTGCCTCGACGGTGGCCACCTGGGCGGCGACGGCGGCGGGCTCCGACGGCGCGGGCTCGGACGGGGTGGGCTCGAACGTCGCCGGGTCGAATGTCGCCGGCTCGAACGTACCCATGTCGAAGTTGCCCATGTCGGAGTTGTCGGATGACTCGGGACCGGAGTCGACCTCCATCGGCGTGATCATCGGAACCTCGCCCGAGACCATCTCGATGGCGGCGATCGCACGGCGCACGGCGGCGGCGACGTCGTCGGGGACCTCATCGGCACCGGCATCGTCGTCGGAGAGCTCCAGCGCCGGCATCTCGAAGCGCAACTCACCGGTGTTGACCTCGGTGAACGCA
>JAHENF010000058.1:2966-7970 GCA_024643255.1 Ilumatobacteraceae bacterium | reverse complement strand
GCGGCACGGGCCGGAGCGTGCGCATCGACCTGCGCAACGAACCAACGGTGCACGCCCGAGGGGTGATGTCGGTACGCGGTCACGCGCACCGTCGCGACGGCCCGGTTCGCCAGTTCGGCGATCAGGTTCTCGGTCGACGTCTCGGTGACGACGAGCACGGCGTCACGATCGACCGAGTCGTCGCGATCGAACAGACGACCGAGATGCTCGACGTCACCGACGCGAACGGTTCCCCGCTCGAGTTGATCCGTCTCGATCACGCCTGCGTCGAGCAGGCGCCGCCCGAGCGACGGATCCGACGATCGCTCTGCGTAGTAGACGATCCCGTTGTCGAGGTACGCGAGCACCTCCGGGTCGACTTCGAACACGATCTCGCCGGTGAACGCGCGTTCGCGAGCTTGGTCGAGAGTCATCCAAACGGGTTGTGGTCCGCTGACGGACAATGCGCCCGTCACGGTCTCCACCGAACCGGACTTGATTCCAGTGTTGTGCATCATCAGGCCACCTCTGCCTTGGTTGACTCCATCGACGCGAGGAGCGTCAGGAGGATTTCGACCACGACCTCCCGGCCGGAGTCAGGGTCGATCAGTTGGCACGGGACGACGGCCTCGCCGGCGAGTGCGCCGAGCGAGCGCGCCAGCCGGCGCGCCATCTCGAGATCGTCACATCGGTTCACGGCGACGACCGCCGGAACCCTGAGATCGCGCAACAACGCCCGGAGCTCGACGCCCGCAGCAGCGTGCGTCTCGATGGCCTCGGCGTCGATCACGAAGGCGACGACATCTGCATCGCCCTTGAGAATGTTGGTCATGAAGCGAAACCGCGCCTGACCGGGTGTACCGAACAGCAACAGCCGGGTGTCGTCGTCCGCCAGCCGATAGGTCCCGAAGTCCATCGCCACCGTGGTGTGCGACTTCACCTCGGACTCGTCGCCGCTCGTCACGACATCGGTGGAGATCACCTTGGTCTGCGAGACCGACTGGATCATCGAGGTCTTGCCGGCTGCGAACGGCCCGGTGACCAGGATCTTGAAGGTCTGCGTCACGCCGTCGCTCCCACGAGCGTGGCCACACCGAGCTGGACGACACTGCGCAACTGACGCTGGTCGACGCGCGACGATGCGAGGACGGCGAGCACCCGCTGCGGTCCGATCGGCCAGATGAGCATGAGCCCGGCATCGTGGTCGACCACGAGCTGGCGCAACTGATCGCCACCGCCCATCGACGCGAGTTGCCGGGCGAGGCCGATCGCAGCCGCGAGCATCGCCGGGTGCGACGCCTCGTCGGCCATCGAACCGCTGCGCGCCAAGCCGAAGCCGTCGACGGAGGCGAGGACTGCACCGCGCACGCCGGCCACCTGCTCGGTGATGTCGTCGAGCACCGACGTGGGGTCGGGAACGGGTTGGGAAGCGGCGCCGGCAGCGTCTGAGCGCGACTCCTCGGCCGTCGTCTCCGTCACACCGAAGGAGGACCCCGGTGTCGGAGGAGCCGTCCACTCGTCAGGCGCTGCGACATGGCGCGGCGGCACGAGATCGCTCATGTGGGACGCCACGCCCTCGACGACTGCCTTGACCTTTTCCATACAGTGGGACTATCGGCAATCCCACCGCCTTCTTGAGCGGTTTCTCAGGCGCGGCGGCCGTTTCGTCGTGAGCGATGAGCGCAGATTCTGCGTGCATCGCTCACGACGATCTCGGTGGCGGAAGGCGTGGGATTCGAACCCACGGAGGCCCAAAAGACCTCAACAGTTTTCGAGACTGTCCCATTCGTCCGCTCTGGCAGCCTTCCGCATGCGAGGCTAGCGGTCGCCACGCCGGTCGGCTACGAGCAGACCGTCCCGTCGTCGGGGGCTGTCAGCGTCAGCAGATACGTGTGCACGAGTTCCTGCACGCAGTCACTCTCGCGATAGCCGGTGTGCCGGTTTGCCTCGACGATCACCAGGCGACCGTCGTCGAGCGTGTCTGCCATCGCCCGCGTGCTCTCCAGCGGTGTCGCAGCATCCCCCGTCGTGCCGATCACCACGATCGGCCCCGCGCCCGCCCCCGTGATGGTCACGCGTGGGTCGAGCGCCGGCGGGAAGAACGTGCACGAGTACGACCCGGTCGTGTACGGGAAGATACGCGGTGCGACCTCGAGGATCGCGTCGACCTCGGCGTCGGATTCCTCCACGGTCGGGCGCTCGGCTTCATCAGCGCAGTTGATGGCCTGGAACGACTCGATCAAGTTGCCGTACGAGCCGTCCGGCTGACGCCCGTAGTACGCATCGCGAAGCTGCAGGAGCCCACGACCGTCACCGGCAGCAGCATCCTCGAGCGCCCGCTCGAGGGCCGGCCAGTAATTGTCGGAGTACATCGACTGGGCCACGGCGATGACCGCCACGCCGCGATCGACCGGGGGGCGACCTTCTGCGCTCGGCAGTGGCGACTCGTCCAGGCTCGCCATCAGTTGATCGAAGGCGCCGGCCGCGTCGCCGCCGTTGTGGAACGGACACGAAGCGTCGGCGCTGCACTGGTCGAGGAAGGTGCCCAGCACCGCCTCGAATCCGGCCCCCTGTTGCAGACTCGCCTCCAATGGGTCGGCGTTCGGGTCGCTCGCACCATCGAACACCGCCGCGCGCACGGTCGTGGGGAACAGCGTCGCCCACACACCACCGAGTTCGCTGCCATAGCTGAAACCGAAGTACGACACCTGGTCGGCACCGAGCGCCTGACGGATGGCGTCCATGTCACGAGCCGAGTTGTTCGTGCCCACGTACTGCAGGTCGTCGACGCGGTCGACGCAACGTTGCGCGAATTCCCTGGCCGCCGTCACGAGCGCGTCGCGCTCGGACTGGTCGTCGGGGGTCACGTCGAGGTTCGCGAAGAACGTGTCGTACTCGTCGTCGTCGATGCAGTCGACGACTCCCTCGCTCTGGCCGGTGCCACGCGGGTCCCACCCGATGATGTCGAAGTTGTCGGTGATCGCCGGTTCGAAGTACCCCTCGGCGTTGAACGCCAACGACACCCCCTCCGCGCCAGGCCCGCCACGATTGGCGAGCAGCGGACCGACCGCCTCGTTCCCCGCGCGGTGACGGGCCACGTAGAGATCGATCGTGTCGCCCTGCGGATCGGCGTAGTCGACCGGCACCGTCAGGCGACCCTCGTCGACCTGGTCGTTCACCGGCGTCCACTCGATCGCGTACTCGAGCGGCGTCGGAGGCACCGCCGAATCGGCAACCGTCACCGCGGGATCGGTGATCCCGGTGACGTCACGCGCGTCGACGGGCGCGACGTCGGCGTTGTTCGAACACGCCGCGACGGAGATCGCTGCAACGGCAACGAGAACGAGGCGACGCATCTCCCCCAGCGTACGGGCACGGATATCTCCAACGACGTCGGTGTCGGCGCTCGTAGCGTGGCACCATGCGCATGCCTCCTCACTCGATGATGCCCGGCGACAAGGACGCACTCAAGGGCGTCGAACTGCAGGAGGGAACCCTGCGACGGGTGTGGACCTTCGCCCAGCCGTACCGCGGCACGATCACCGTGTTCCTCGTGGCGATCGTCTGTTCGGCGCTGCTCGCCCTGGTGCCGCCGTTCGTGTTCCGCGGCCTCATCGACAACGCGATCCCCGACGCGAACCGTGGCCTGATCGTGTTCCTGACGACACTGGCGGTGATCGCCGCGGTCGGCGATGCAGGGCTGGCCATCGTGCAGCGCTGGGCGAGTGCCAAGGTCGGCGAAGGCCTGATCTACGACCTGCGTCGTGGGCTCTTCGCCAAGATCCAGCGGATGCCGATCGCCTTCTTCACCCGCACCCCGACGGGCTCGATCACGTCTCGACTGAACAACGACGTCATCGGCGCCCAGACGGCGGTCACCAGCACGTTGGGCAGCATCGTGAGCAACGTGATCGTGCTGGTCACCACCCTCGCCGCGATGTTCTGGCTCCAATGGCAACTGACGCTGCTGACGCTCGTCGTGCTGCCGCTCTTCATCGTGCCCGCCCGTCGAGTGGGCGTGCGACTCCAGGGAATCGCACGCGAACAGATGGGGTACAACGCCGCGATGAACACCCAGATGACCGAGCGGTTCAACGTGTCGGGGGCGACGCTCGTCAAGCTCTTCGGATCGGGCGGCCGGGAACGGGCCGCGTTCAACGAACGCGCCGCGGGGGTCCGTGACACGGGCATCAGGGCAGCCCTGCTCGGCCGGGTGTTCTTCGTCGCGCTCGGACTCGTGGGCGCGCTGGGCACCGTTGCGATCTATGGCTTCGGCGCGTTCATGGTGGTCGACGGCAGCATCGAGATCGGCACGCTCGTGGCGCTGGCCGCACTCGTCACGCGCGTGTACCAGCCGCTGACCGGCCTCACGAACGCCCGCGTCGACCTGATGACATCGATGGTGAGCTTCGAGCGTGTCTTCGAGGTGCTCGACGCACCGGAGGCGATCCAGGAGCGGCCCGGAGCAGTCGACCTGGTCGATCCTCGAGGTGCGGTCGAGTTCGACGACGTCGTGTTCCGCTACCCCCCGGCAGTCGACTCGGCGATTGCCTCGATGGAGCAGAACGCCGGCCTCGGCGGTGACACCGACCCCGATGTCGATGTACTGCAGGGTCTCTCACTGAGCGTCGAGCCGGGCGAGACGGTCGCCCTCGTCGGGGCCTCGGGGGCCGGCAAGTCGACGACGATCTCGCTGTTGCCACGCCTCTACGACGTCACCTCCGGCGCGGTGCGCATCGACGGCCACGACGTGCGCGACCTCACGCTCGACTCGCTGCGCACCTCGATCGGCGTGGTGTCACAGGATCCGCACCTCTTCCACGAGTCGATCGGCGACAACCTCCGCTACGCCGACCCCGACGCAACCGACGAGGAGATCGTGGCGGCCGCGACGGCCGCACGCATCCACGACACGATCGCCGCACTTCCCGACGGCTACGACACCATCGTCGGGGAACGGGGGTACCGCCTCAGCGGCGGCGAGAAGCAACGCCTGGCGATCGCCCGGCTGCTGCTCAAGAACCC
>JAHENF010000058.1:0-2866 GCA_024643255.1 Ilumatobacteraceae bacterium | reverse complement strand
CCGGGACCCGAGGCATCGTTGACCTTGTACACCTCGGGAAGGGTCGCGTTGATCACGGTGCCATTGGCCATGGTCGACGGCGGACTGCTGAACGAGGACCAGTTCCAATACTGAGCGGCCCATGTACCGGTCCCGAAGTTGCGGGTCCAACTCGACGACGTCGTGTTGCACGGCCCACTCGGCGGCACGGTGGTCGTCGTGGTCGGCGGCAGTGTCGTCGTGGTGGTCGTCGGCGGCAACGTCGTCGTCACCGGCAACGTCGTCGTCACCGGCGGCGCAGTCGTCACGGGCGGCGCCGTGGTCGGCGGCACGGTCGTGGTCGGTGCAGCACCCACGTTCGGGTCGACGGTCCAACCCTTGATCGCGTAGCTGCCGTTCTGGTGGACCTGTAGGGAAGCGCGGGCCAGGGTCCGGTTGCCGTTGGGGGCCGTCACCGTGGCCAGCAGGTTGACCTCGAGTTGGATCGCCTTGCTCTGCACGCCGAGGAACCAGTCGCCTGCGCCGCTCGGCAGCTTGCTGTAGCCGGCGTTCAGACTGCTCGCGACCACTCCACCGGTGATCTTCATCCGGTAGTTCGCGTTGGTACCTCCCGACAGGGAGACCTTGGCGTTCGGGACGAACACGTAGCCGTCGGCCACGAACTGATTGGTCGCCGCGGTCCCGGATGTCTGCGTGACCTGCACGATGCTGTCCGTGACGAGCAGCGCCGATTTCGTGTAGTTGCGAATGGGGGCCGACGGTGTTGCCTGGGCGGTGTGCGAGGCCGCCGTCTGCATGCACTGCGTGGTGCTGAGCGATGCGTTGCACTTCGGGTTGGCCGCGTCGTAGACGTCGGCGATCACCACGGCGTCGTTCGGGATCTCCACCGGCTGCGGCGATGCGGGCGGGGCCGGGCCGAAGTTGACCGAACGGATCGCCACCGACTCGCTGCCGCGAGTCGACGAGTCCGAGACCCGACGGTTGATCTGCAGCGAGGCATTGGTGGAGATCAGTCGGCCGGCACCGCCGAACAGGAACGTGGCGCCCTTGCCGGTGATGCTGTGCGCCTTGGGCGCCGATGGGGCGAACGCCGCTTCGGCGTCGACCGCGCAACCCGCATAGCGACCCTCACCCGCGACCACGACTGCGCCGGCCTGCAGCGTCACCGTGTTGGTGAAGTAGTAGACGCCGGAGGCGAAGTAGTGCTTGCCGGCACCCAGGGTGAGCGGCGTGTCGTACTGGCCAGGGAAGTAGACGTTGCACGCGGTGGGCCCGGGCGCAGGAATCGACGCCTGAGCGGCACTCGGACGTGTGTAGAGCGGGAGCGGTGGCAACGTCGGATAGACACGAGGTGCGCCAACCGTCGGCTCGTCGCCGGCCATCTGCCACCACGCCACCCCCAACGGTTCGCACTCAGCAGTGTACGGGGAGGCAGCCGGGGCGAGTGGGCTGTAGAAGGCCGCTTGCGCCTGGGCCAGAACGTCGGAACACGGCGCTGCTGTCGGCGTCGGCAGTGCTGCATTGTTCTGGAAGCGGTTGGCCGGCGAACTCGGGCTGGCGTAGGTCGCGAGCTTCAGCACCCCGGTCACTTCGAGATCGCGTGAGGTGGCCTCGAGGTTGCCGCCGTTCACGAAGACACCACCGGTGATCGGCTTGACGATCGCGGTGGGGCCGAGACCGTTCAACGGGTTCGTCGTCGACACATTGCTCGTCGTGATCACACCGAGCCGGCCCTTGGCGTCGGTCAGTTGGGAGACGGGCGTGCATGTCACGTTGGCGTTGTAGCCGTTGAGGGGGAACACGTCGGTTGGCTTGTAGCAGGACTCCGGACCGAAGGCGGTCTGCTCGACCATCGCCATGCTCATCGCCGACTTCGCGCTCCAGAACGTGCGGTCGCGCACTTCGATCGGTGGCCGGTTGATGAACAGCGTCGTGGCGAACGTCAGCAGTGCCACCACGGCGAGCGACCCGAGGACCATCAGCGCGAGGATCATCAGCAGGACCGATCCTCGGTCGCGTTCGGCGAGGTCGGTGTCGATCGCGTTCGACCGGCGGGAGGGGAAGTGGTGCATCATCGTCACGGCTCCGAGATCATCAAGCAGGAAACGGCTTTGTCGATCGACACCGTGACCGAGACGCCAGCGGTGCCGTCGGTGAGCAGTGGCGAGGCGATCGGGATGCCACCAGCGGTGCACTGGGCGCCCTTGAACACCAGCCCCGGTGTGGTCTCGCGGATCTCGACGACCTGGTTGATCTGGCCGGCGGCGAAGGCGTAGTCGAAGGTGATCGACGACGTCTGGGCTCGATCGAGTGTTCGCGAGCCGAGCGACGTGTCGAAGCTGTAGGCGCCAGAGGTCGGGTTCTCGAGCACCCCTCCGCCAACGTCGATCCGCTTCTGGAGCGTGAGCGTGCCACCGCACTCGGCGATCAGAATCGCCCGCAGCACGTCGCCGAGTTCGGAGAAGCTGCCGCGGAACAGGTCGGCCGTCGCCGCGTTGGCCAGCACGATCGTGCCGTCGGCGTTGACTTTGCCGTCCCACTCGTCGTTGCCGACGACGCTCTTGAGCCGTGAGATCGCCGAGTTGCTCGGCTTGCTCGGGCCGACCATGATCCCGATCGTCTCGGTGCCGTTCGACCGGCCGTCGTTGGCAATGCTCTGCGCCTGTGCCGTTGCATCAGTCGACGACAGGGAGACAGTGTTGCCGTTGCTCGTACTGCGGCCACGGTTCGGGTCGCCGTCGGTGACGAAGACGATCAGGTCCGGTTGGTCGACGCCGTACGGCGCGCCGAGGAAGGTGCCGTTGTCCTGTCGGAACACGATGTTCAGGCCGTCGGCCCAGTTCGTGTAACCGCCGACGGTGAAGTTGTTCACCCGCGTGTTCAGCGC
>JAHENF010000018.1 GCA_024643255.1 Ilumatobacteraceae bacterium | reverse complement strand
CCCGGCGTCAAGGTCGGACCCGGCAACGAGGCCGGCAACGAGATGGGCCCTCTGATCACCGCCGAACACCGTGACCGGGTGAGGGGCTACGTGACCAACGCACCCGAGGAGGGTGCGACGGTTGTGGTCGACGGCCGCAGCGGTGTGCCGGCGGAGGGCTTCTTCCTCAACCCGACGTTGCTCGACAACGTCACGACCGACATGGCCTGTTACCGCGATGAGATCTTCGGGCCGGTGCTGAGCGTCGTCAGGGTCACGGGCTACCAGGAGGGCCTCGACACGATCAATGCCAACCCGTACGCCAACGGCACGGCGATCTTCACCCGTGACGGTGGCGCCGCCCGCCAGTTCCAGTTCGACGTGCAGGTCGGCATGGTCGGCATCAACGTGCCGGTGCCCGTCCCCGTGAGCTACTACAGCTTCGGCGGGTGGAAATCGAGCCTGTTCGGCGACACCCACATGTACGGCCCCGAGGGCATCAACTTCTACACCCAGGGCAAGGTCGTCACCAGTCGATGGCCCGACCCGTCGACGAGCACGATCGACCTGGGTTTCCCGGAGACACGGTGATGGACATCGGCGTGGTGCTCCAGACCACGCCGCCCGCAGCGCGCGTCGTCGACCTGGCCAAGCGTGCGGAGGCGTACGGGTTCAGCCACGTCTGGACGTTCGACTCCCACATCCTGTGGGAGGAGCCGTACGTCATCTTCTCGCAGATCCTCAACGAGACCCGCAACGTCGTCGTCGGTCCGATGGTCACCAACCCGGCGACGCGCGACTGGACGGTCACCGCGTCGACCTACGCGACGCTCAACGAGATGTACGGCAACCGCACCGTCTGCGGGATCGGCCGCGGCGACTCCGCCGTGCGCATCACCAATGGCAAGCCCACGACGCTCGCCACGATGGGCGAGTCGATCAACGTGATCCGCGAACTCGCAAACGGTCGCGGCGTCGAGTACAACGGTTCGACGATCACCTTGCCGTGGGCATCGAAGAGCCGTCTGGAGGTGTGGGGAGCGGGCTACGGGCCGAAGGCGCTGCAGCTCATCGGCGAGACGTGTGACGGGTTCATCCTGCAACTCGCCGACCTGTCGATCGCCGAATGGACGATCGGCAGTGTGCGCGCCGCCGCCGAAGCCGCCGGTCGGGATCCCGACGAGCTCACGATCTGTGTCGCCGCGCCCGCTTACGTCGGCCCGGTGGAGGATCTCGCGCACATGCGTGATCAGGTGCGCTGGTTCGGCGGGATGGTCGGAAATCACGTCGCGGACATCGTCGAACGGTACGGGGAGTCCTCGGACGTGCCCGCCGCACTCACCGAGTACATCAGGGGTCGCACGGCCTACGACTACAACCAGCACGGGCAGGTGGGCAACACCCACACCACCTTCGTGCCCGACGAGATCATCGACCGGTTCTGCATTCTCGGCCCGGTCGACGCCCATCTCGATCGACTTCATTCGCTCGCCGACCTCGGCGTCGACCAGTTCGCGATCTACCTGCAGCACGACGGCAAGGACGACACACTCGCGCAGTATGGCGAACACGTGATTCCGGCCTTGCGCGAACACACCCTCGCCAAGCGTTGACGGGTGATCCGGCGGGGACGTCGGGGCATGAGCGCGACCATGTCGCCGCGGGCGCTCCGTCTGCGATTCTCCGAGACCGCCTGAGCTAGCTTCTCGATCGCTCACGTAGCGGGGCTGGATCCGCGTGAGGCACGGCTGTGGCCGTGTGGGAACCGCATCGGCATCAGCCGGTGCGCACCGACGCAGGGAGATCATCGTGTTCGACACCATCGCCGCCGCACCGCGCGGCCTCGTCGCCGCTGAGGGCGGCTACCAACAGTTCGTGCTCGGAGGCGGTGAGATGACCGTGCTGATCCTGTCCGTGATCGCTGCGTTGCTGGCGATCGCGGTCGGGTTCCACCTGATGCGAGGCGTGCTCGCCGCCGATCAGGGCACACCGAAGATGATCGAGATCGCGCTCGCGATCCAGGTGGGCGCCGCCGCGTATCTCAGGCGCCAGTTCAAGACGATCGCCGTCATCATGATCCCGGTCGCGGCGATCGTGTTCCTGACCTCGACGAAGGTGGTCCAACCGGACGGTGTCGTCGCGCTGACGAAGGTGCAGTCGGGAACGTTCCGAACGCTCGCGTTCGTCGCAGGCGCGTTCCTGTCGGCCCTCACCGGCTTCATCGGCATGACCCTGGCGACGCGTGGCAACGTGCGAACAGCAGCTGCCGCGAAGTCGGGCTCGCTCCCGGCGGCGCTCAAGGTCGCGTTCCGCACCGGTGGCGTCGCGGGGATGTTCACCGTCGGGCTCGGCCTGCTCGGTGCGACGCTGATCATCATCATCTTCCAGAACACCAGCTCGGCGATCCTCGTCGGCTTCGGATTCGGAGGATCGCTGATCGCGCTGTTCCTGCGCGTCGGAGGCGGCATCTTCACCAAGGCCGCCGACGTCGGCGCCGACCTCGTGGGCAAGGTCGAGGCGGGGATTCCCGAAGACGACCCCCGGAACCCGGCGACGATCGCCGACAACGTGGGCGACAACGTCGGTGACTGCGCCGGCATGGCCGCCGACCTGTTCGAGTCCTACGAGGTCACCCTCGTGGCGTCGATCATCCTCGGCGTGCCGGCCTTCGCAGCGATCGGTGCCAACCCGGCGCTCGGGCTCGTGTTCCCCGTCGCCGCACGCGCCGTCGGCGTGGTCGCGTCGATCGCGGGCGTGTACGCCGTCAGGGCCAAGGAGGGCGAGACGAATGCGCTGAAGCCCATCAACCGAGGGTTTCTGACCGCGGGGATCATCACCGTCGTCGGGACGGCGTTGGTCGCGCTCCTCTACGTGGGCAACGACCACGCCAACGAGGGCTGGAAGTGCTTCGGCGCCGTCGTGATCGGTCTCGTGCTCGCCCAGGTGGTGAGCCGTCTGACCGAGTACTTCACCGGCACCGAGTACTCGCCGGTGAGGGAGATCGCCGCCGCCACCCGAACCGGGCCGGCGACGACGGTGTTGTCGGGCACGGCGTCGGGGATGGAGTCGTCGGTGTACGCGATCATCGCGATCGCGATCGCGATCGGCACCGCGCTCGCGCTCGGCGGTGGCAACCTCCAATTCTCCTTCTACCTCGTAGCGCTCACCGGCATGGGCATGCTTGCCACCACAGGGGTCATCGTGTCGGAGGACACGTTCGGCCCGGTCGCCGACAACGCCGCCGGCATCGCCGAGATGTCGGGCGAGTTCGAGGGTGAGGCCGAGAAGATCATGGTGAGCCTCGACGCGGTCGGCAACACGACCAAGGCCGTCACGAAGGGGTTCGCGATCGGCTCGGCGGTCATCGCCGCCGTCGCCATCTTCGCCAGCTACATCGAGACGGCGGCGAACGAGACCTTGCCATCCGCCACCGTCGAGGCCCTCAAGGGGACGACCCGGGGCGTCTTCGACGCGATCCCGATCAACGTCGCCGACCCGAAGGTGTTCATCGGCCTGCTGATCGGCGGGTCGGTGAGCTTCCTCTTCTCGGCACTCGCGATCCGTGCGGTGTCACGCACCGCCGGTGTCGTGGTGCAGGAGGTCCGCAGCCAGTTCGCCGACGGCAAGATCATGTCCGGTGAACGTCTGCCCGACTACGGGCCGGTGATCGACATCTGCACGAAGGCATCGCTGCGCGAGCTCGCGACGCCCGCGCTTCTGGCCGTGCTGACCCCGGTGATCATCGGCTTCGGCATCGGCTACACCGCGCTCGGTGCATTCCTCGCCGCGGTCATCCTCACCGGTCAGTTGATGGCGAACTACCTGTCGAATGCCGGCG
Source organism: Ilumatobacteraceae bacterium (assembly GCA_024643255.1). GTDB lineage: Bacteria > Actinomycetota > Acidimicrobiia > Acidimicrobiales > Ilumatobacteraceae > Sva-07. The sequence continues at coordinate 52,079 of JAHENF010000018.1, read as the reverse complement.
GCGCGTGGGACAACGCGAAGAAGTACATCGAGGACGGCCACGAGGGGGGCAAGGGCTCGGAATCCCACAAGGCCGCGGTGATCGGCGACACCGTGGGCGATCCGTTCAAGGACACCGCAGGCCCGGCGCTCAACCCGTTGATCAAGGTGATGAACCTCGTGTCGTTGCTGATCCTGCCGGCGATCATCGCGCTGTCGAACATCGACGAGAACAACCCGATCCTGTCGAGCCCGAAGCCCGCGGGCCTGGCGATCGCCGGGGTGTCGCTCGTCGTGCTGATCGGCGCGGTGCTGTACTCGAAGCGCGACACCGAACTCGTCGCCGAAGCGTCCGAACCGGTCGCTGCGGCGCACTGAACTCTGTGCTGTTGTCGTGAACTCGTCGCGGAACTGATCCGAGTTCGCGAGGAGCGGGTCAGCCGATAGCGGCGTCGGCCACAGCGAGGGCCGCATCGAGGATCGCGAGACCTTCCCGGGCGAGGTCGTCCGGGGTGTTGCACGGCGGCACGACGTGGATGCGGTTGGCCGCCGACAACGGCCACATCCCGTTGCGCTTGCACTCGGCGACGACGGCGCCGACCGTGGCCGGCGGAGCGGGCTCGCGAGTCGTCGTGTCGGCGACGAGCTCGACCGCCCAGAACACGCCCAGACCGCGGACCTCGCCGACGCTCTGGTGCCGGGCGGCCATGTCGCGAAGGGCCGGCCCGATGATGTCGTCGCCGAGGTGGCGTGAGTGTGCGAGCACGCCTTCCTCCTCGAAGATGCCGATGCTCGCCACCGCTGTGGCGCACGCCAGCGGGTGGCCCGAATAGGTGAGCCCACCGGGGAAGACCCGCTCGTCGTAGGCATGCGCGATGTCGCTCGAGATCACGACGCCGCCGAGCGGGATGTAGCCGGAGTTCACGCCTTTGGCGAAGGCGATGAGGTCGGGCTGGCCCTCCCAGTTCTGCCAGGCGAACCACTGACCGGTGCGACCGAATCCGGCCATCACCTCGTCGGCGATCCAGACGATCCCGAATTCGTCGCAGAGCGCCCGCAGGCCTTCCAGGTAGCCGGCGGGCGGGACGAGGATGCCGTTGGTGCCGACGACCGACTCGAGGATGATCGCGGCGATCTTGTCGGGACCCTCGACGACGATCGTGTCGCGGAGGTGCTGGAGGGCTCGTTCGGTCTCCTGCTCCGGCGAGTCCGAGTGGAACGCCGAACGGTACGGGTAGGGACCCCAGAACTTGATCAGCCCCGGCACCGACGGCTCGTTCTCCAACCGCCGCGGCTCACCGGTGAGGCCCACCGACAACGCCGTCCCACCGTGGTAGCTGCGGTAGGCCGACAACACCTTCATGCGGCCCGTGTAGCCCTTCGCCAGACGCACGGCGTTCTCCACCGCTTCGGCACCGGCATTCGTGAAGAAGACCTTCTCGAAATGACCGCCGGCTCCGTCGCCGTTCGCCTTCTCGACGATCAGCCGAGCGGCTTCGCTGCGCTGGTCGTTCGCGAACGGAGGGGCGACCATGCAGAGCGTCTCCGCCTGGTCCTTGATCGCCTGGATCATCTTCGGGTGCTGGTGCCCGAGGTTCATGTTGACGAGCATGCTCGTGAAGTCGATCCAGGTCGTGCCGTGGTCGTCCCAGAACTTCGAGCCGAGCGCACCGGCGATCACCGTGGGGTCGAGCGCACCTTGCGCCGACCACGAATGGAACACGCGTGCACGGTCGTTGGCATACGCGTCGGCGAGCAGCGCCGAAGGGGGAGCGTCGAGTTGGGTCACAGCTGCGATCGTACGGCAACGTCCAGATCGGGTCTACGTTTGTGGCATGGCAGAAATCGTGACCTTTGCGAGCAATGGCAACGATGCGTCGGGGTACCTGGCGCTTCCCGACGGCGGCACTGGCCCCGGTGTGATCGTCGTGCAGGAGTGGTGGGGCCTCGACTCGGGCATCAAGGAGATGGCCGACCGGCTCGCGGTCGCGGGCTTCGTCGCCCTCGCCCCCGACCTGTATCACGGCGAGCTCGCGGGCCACACCGAGATGGACCGTGCGGCGGAGTTGATGAACTCGATGCCACCCGACCGTGCAGGGCGCGACATGAGCGGCGCGGTCGACTTCCTCGCCGACCACGACGCCACCACCGGCGACGGCATCGGTGTCGTCGGGTTCTGCATGGGCGGCATGCTCACGTTCATCCTGGCTGCACTGCGGCCCGACAAGGTGAAGGCGGCCGTGCCGTTCTACGGATTTCCCTCCGGCGACAGCCAGCCCGACTACTCCAAGATCGAGGCGGCGATCCAGGGTCACATGGCCGAGCACGACGACTTCTTCCCGCCGTCGGCCGCGATGCATCTCCAGGAAGAACTGACCGCCCTGGGCAAGGACGCGACCATCACGGTTCACGAGGGCACCGGGCACGCGTTCATGGCGCCGCACAACGCACTCGGCAACACCGACCTCGACCTCGCGGCCGAGATCTGGCCGCAGGTCACTGCGTTCCTGCACGACAAGCTCGGCTGACAGGTCGAATGGCTCGTTTCGACGCGGTCCTGTTCGACGCGGGCGGAGTCCTGGTCCTTCCGGACCCGCTGGTGCTCGGTCCGCTGCTCGCGAGGTACGGCGGCTCGACCGACCTCGAGATCCATCGACGCGCCCACTACAGCGCGATGAAGGCCAAGTCCGATGCGAACTCGCCCGAAGGCTCGTGGCAGTCGTACGACGACGAGTACGTCGACCGGGTGGGCGTCGATGTGGTCGATCGGGCCGAAGCCTCGTTCGTCCTGGGTCGGACGCGTACGGCGTGGCTGTGGCGCTGGATGATCCCCGAGACTCGAGCGGCGCTCGACGTGCTGGCCGCCGGCGGTGTGCCGCTCGGTGTCGTCTCGAACGCGAGCGGACAGATCGAGACGGTGTTGATGCGCGAGGTCTGCCAGGTTGGTCGTGGCGACCATGTCGAGATGCGCTGCATCGTCGACAGCGATGTCGTCGGCGTCGCGAAGCCGGATCCTGCGATCTTCGACCATGCGTTGCCGTTCTTCGCCGAATTCGACCGTGCCCGCATCGTGTACGTGGGCGACTCCGTGACGATGGACATCGTCGCTGCTTCGACGGCGGGCCTGCATCCGATCCTGCTCGATCCGTACGACGACCATGCCGGTGCCGACTTCGAGCGCATCCGCTCGGTTGGCGACCTCGCCGACGAACTGACCTGACCACCGCGATCCACACCATTCGTTCACCCAGGCGTTGTAGAACCACGTGATGATCACCCGTCGGAACTTCATCGTCGACGCTGTCGCCACCCTCGCGTCGATGGCCGTCGTGGCGTCGTGCCGTCGGCCCGACTCATCGTCGACACCGTCGTCGCCGTCGCCGGCACCGTCATCGGCATCGCCGCCGACATCATCGGCACCGTCATCGTCGGTGGAGACCGCGGGTTCGCCGACCACGACTGCGGCCACGTCGAATGCGTCGACGACGTCGGAGGCGGCACGCGTCGCGTGGTCAGGTGCCGACTTCGCCGAACTCGACGACTTCCTCGCCGCCGCCGACACCGAGGCATTCAGGATCGTCGAGCATGGTGAGGTGATCCACGAGTGGTACCGGACCGACTCGTCGTACGGCCGCGACATCGCGTCGGCACAGAAGAGCATGCTGTCGCTGCTCGTGGGGCGGGCGATCGCCGACGGGCTCTTCGGTCTCGACACCGAGATCGACGAGCTGCTGGGCACCGGTTGGACGCCGCACGGCCAGTCCGCAGGCATCACGGTGCGTCAGCTGTTGAGCATGACGAGCGGGCTCGACGACCAGTTCGCCGTCATCGCCCCGCCAGGCACGGCGTGGCGTTACAGCGGCGCGTTCGCCGCGCTGTTCGACGTGCTCACGACCACGACCGGTCGCGAGCTGGGAGCGATCGCCGACGACTGGCTCTTCGCTCCCGCTGGAGCGACAACAGCACGCTTCTACCACCGGCGCACCGACGATTACGGACCGGTCGGGCTGTTCGCAAGGGCGAGCGATCTCACCGCGATCGGCAAGACCGTGCTCGACCGCACCCAGCCGGGTCTCCCGGACTCGTGGCTCGATGCGTCGCTCTCGACCAGCCAGCCCTACAACGAGGCGTATGGATATCTCTGGTGGCTGAACGGCCAGGAGTCGTACCTGCTGCCCGGGCCGGCGCTCGTCGCCCGGCGCGGTCCGCTCGTGCCCAGTGCTCCGGCCGGCATGGTTGCGGCGCTCGGGAAGGACGATCAGAAGCTCTACCTCGTGCCGGATCTCCGACTCGCAGTCGCGCGGCTGGGCGGCAAAGCTGTCGCGGAGACCCAACTCGCCCGCACGTCCTTCGACGTCGACCTGTGGCAGCTCCTCTCGCGGATGCGCGGTCTGTGACGATCGGCGTCAGACGTCGATGGTGATGTCGTCGGACCGCGGTTCGTCCTTCGACCAGCGAACGGAGTTGACGAGGACGTAGAGCCAGATCAGCGCCGGGACGGCCGTGATCGCGGCCAGCGCGAACACGATCACGAGGCCGACCTGGGTGGTGCGGGCACCGATGCCCTGCTCGATGGTCACCTCGTTCACCAGGATCCAGTCGTACTGCCCGATGCCCCACCCGATCACGATCGATGCGACGGCGATGATCGCCCCGATTCGTGCCTGGGCGTACTCCTTCGACCACAGGCGCCACACGCTCCAGGATCCGGCCGCGGCCGACGTGAGGATGATCGGCAGGCCTCGGCCGTGGAGCCCGCTCGCGAGCGTTGGTGCGTCGACTTCGATGATCACGGCGGCGCCGAGCGCAACGACCCCGGTGACGGCGCCGGCGACGAGCGACTTGCGACCCATCTCGTGCGCGAGGTCCTCGTTGCCGCCCCGACGCGCGTCGGCGGCCAGGAAGGTCCCGGCGAGGAACGTGGTCGTCAGGACGGCGAGCACACCACCGATCCACGACACCGGTCCGGTCCAGCTCGACAGCAGCTCGCCCGTCCCGTCGGCGGGCACGCGTCCGCTGGCGATCGCGCCGGCGATCATCCCGAGGAAGAACGGCGTGATGATCGACGAGGTCGCGAACATCACCCCGTGGAGTCGGGCCTCGCCGAACGACGAGGAGAACTTGCGGAAGGCGAAGGCACCGCCGCGCAGGACGATGCCGAGCCCGACGATCAGCCACGGCACGAACAGCGTGTTCATGATCGCCGCAAACGGTTGGGGAAACGCGGTCCACAGGAACACCAGGATGTAGATGAGCCAGACGTGGTTCGCCTCCCACACCGGACCGATGCTCTTGTCGATCTGATGGCGCAGATGCGCGCCGCGATCCGCGTCTCCCGCGGTGAGATCCCAGAATCCGCATCCGAAGTCGGCGCCGCCGAAGAGTGCGTAGGCGATCACGCCGACGAACAACAGCACGGCGACGAGGTCAGCCAGGCCCACTCGTTGCCTCCTGCGCAGCGACCGGCAACGATTCCGACGGACCGTACGGCGTGGCGATGTCGACGTCGTCGGATTCGCGCCAGCGGCGCGCCATCCCACGGATCACCCGCGCTGCCAGGTACGCCATCGACGTGTAGACGACGACGATGACCGCAAGGCTGATCCAGATGCCGGTGTTCGCGGTCACGGCATCCTCCACGAGCATGACGCGGTAGACGATCCAGGGCTGGCGTCCGACCTCGGTGGTGACCCACCCCGCTTCCAGCGCCACGACCGACAATCCGCCGGCCAGCACCGTCGCGCGCAGCATCCAGGTGCCGAACGGGTCGTCGGCTCGTCGGCGGCGCCACCAGAACCAGACGGCGATCGCCGCCATGAGCGTGCCCGCGCCGACCATGGTCTGGAACGCCAGGTGGACGACGTTCGCCGGCGGTCGTTCGTCCGGCGGGATCTGGTCGAAGCCCGGTACCTCGCCGTTCAGCGAGTCGGTGACGACGAGCGAACCGAGTACCGGGATGCTGACGCCGTAGCGGACCTCGCCGTCGATCAGGATGCCGCCGATGGTCAGCGGTGCGCGGGTCTCGGTCTCCGTGGCGAGTTCGATCGCGGCGATCTTGCTCGGCTGTTCTACGGCGAGTCGTTGACCCGTCAGGTGGCCCACGAACGGTTGGATGACCGCCGCGACACCGGCGAACGCGAACGCGACGGTGAAGCCGAGTCGATGACGGCGATCACGGCGACCCTTCAACATGCCGACGGCGTAGACCGACGCCACGAGGAAGCCCGTGACCATGTACGTGGCGACGAACATGTGCACGGACATTCCGAGCACCGCCGAGTTGAACATCGCCTCCAGCGGTCGGACGTTGATCACCTCGCCATTCGCATCGAGGTCGAAGCCGGCCGGGGCGTTCATCCAGGCGTTCACCGAGATGATGCAGAACGTACCGAAGGCACCCGAGATCATGATCGGGATCAGCGTGTTGAGGTGCACCCGAGGCGAGAGTCGATCCCAGCCGTAGAGGTAGATGCCGATGAAGATCGCCTCGACGAAGAAGGCGATTCCCTCCAACGCGAAGGGCAATCCGATGACGTCGCCGTACGTCGACATCAGCCCGGGCCACAGCAGACCCATCTCGAAACTGAGAATCGTGCCCGACACGGCACCCACCGCGAACAGGACCGCTGCCACCTTTGCCCACTTCTTCGCCAACACCAGTGCGTCGGCGTCGTCGTGGCGGATCCCGCGGCGATGCAGCACGTAGATCAACGCCGGGAACGCGACGCCGAAGCACGACAGCACGATGTGGAAACCGAGCGACAACGCCATCTGGTAGCGAGCCGCCATCAGGTTGTCGAGTGCGAGGAACACGTCACTCCGTTCGGGTTGGTCCCACCCGACGTTTCCACCCGAAATTCGGATGGGATTGCCCGCTCAGCGGGCAGGTTTGTCCATTTTTCGGATGGGTGGGGGTCAGGTGGAGGTGGAGGCGGAGGCCGAGATGAGCTGGCGGGCGATGACCTTGAGGCACAGGGTCTCGTCGGCGCCTTCGAAGATCGACAGCACGCGTGCATCGACGAACAGCCGGCTCACCGGGAATTCTTCGGCGTAGCCCATGCCGCCGTGGATCTGCATCGCCTCACGGCTGACCCACTCGGCGGCCTTGCACACGTACGCCTTCACCATCGAGGCTTCCATCGCTCCCTCGCCCTTGGCCATCAGCGTGGCGACCGCGTACGAGAACTGGCGACCGGCCTGCGTGAGCACCGCCATCCGGCCGAGCTTGGCGCGGGTGAGCTGGTAGTCGATGATCGCCTCGCCGAAGACCTTGCGGTTCTCGGCGTAGTCGAGCGCGGCTTCGTAGGCCGCTTGCATGACGCCGACGGCGCGGGCGGCGGTCTGCAGTCGACCGTTCTCGAAGCCCGCCATCTGGTAGTAGAAGCCCTTGCCGAGCCCCTCTTCGCCGCCGACCTGGTTCGCTGCGGGCACCCACCAGTTCTCGAGTGCGATCTCGTAGGAGTGCATGCCGCGGTAGCCGATCGTGTCGATCGGGCGGCCTTCCATCTTGCCGGCCCGCTCGACGCCGTCGACGACAGGGCCGGGTTGAGTGAACTGGAAGCCGTGGCTGTCGCCGCGTGGCTTGGGCACGATGAACAACGACAGTCCGCGGTGGGTCTTCGTGCGGTCGGGATCGGTGCGGGCGAGCAGCGTGAGCGCATCGGCGCGGGCACCGAACGTGCACCACGTCTTGACGCCGTTGATCACCCAGCCCGCTTCGCCGTCGGGGCCGGGCGCAGGGGTGGCGGTCACCTTGATGCCGGCCACGTCGCTGCCGTAGTCCGGCTCGGTGACGGCCACGGCGGGCATCACCTCGGCCGTGGCCAACAACGGCAGCCAGTGCTGCTTCTGCTCTTCGGTGCCACCCTTCACGAGCGCCCTCGTCAGGATCTCCGGGCGGGTGATGAGCGATCCACCGATGCCGAGGCTCGCCTTCGACAGTTCCTCGGTCGCAGCGACCATCGCGATGTACTCGGAGTCGCCGCCCTCGCTGTAGCCGCCGTACGCGGCGGGCACGCTGAGCCCGAACGCTCCCAGCTCGGCGAGCCCGGTGACGATCTCTTCCGGCACGTCGCCGTTGGTGCGATGGACGTGCTCGGCGTGCGGTGCGATCACGTTGGCGGCGAATGCTCCGAACGTGTCGGCCACCATGGTCATGTCGTCGTCGAGGTGGCGGGGGCCGGGCTGGTCGGCCAGCGAGGCGAGGAACTCGGGATCGCGGAACTGCGAGATGAACGCATGTGCGTTCGCGAGCGCATCGCGTTCGACGCCCCACGCGTCCTCGCGGCCGAGCAGCTTCGACGCCAACTCGTGGAGCATGTCGGCAGCGAACCCACAGGTGATCTTCGCTTCGACCTCGCCCTTGGCGCCGTAGTCGAGCAGCGAACGAGCGGTGGCCACACCGGAGGCCGCGTGCGCGACGTCGTACGCGAGGACCTGGTGGACGTCGGGGCCGCCCGTTGCTGCGAGCTGCCGCACGGCCTTGCCGACCACCCGATGGGCGAGATCGATGGCGTCGGCGGCGGCGGGGAGGTCGGGTGCGGCGATCGCGGTCATGGCCCAGAACTTACTGGGCGGTAACGGGTGCGGCCATTTGAGCAGCAACCGTCACATCAGGCCCGGCACCGTGTGACGATCGGGGTGGCGAAACGGGGTGTGGGCTGCGGCCCCGGCCTGGCACAGTGTGAGCAATGGCGACGCTGTGTGTGTTCTGCGGGTCCAACTCGGGGACCGATCCCCGCTACGTCGAGGTCGCCGGAGCCCTCGGGGAGGCGTTGGCAGCGAGCGGACACCGACTCGTCTACGGCGGTGGCCATGTCGGGCTGATGGGTGCCGTCGCCGATGCCACGATCGGCGCCGGTGGAACGGTGGTCGGCGTGATGACCGAACAACTCGTCGCGGCCGAGGTCGCTCACCGGGGGCTCACCGAACTCGAGGTGGTGTCGACGATGCACGAGCGAAAGGCCCGGATGGCCGAGTTGTCGGACGGCGTGATCGTCCTGCCCGGCGGGTTCGGCACACTCGACGAGACCTTCGAGATCATCACCTGGAATCAACTCGGCCTCGTCGCCGTTCCGGTCGTCGTGCTCGACGTGCTCGACTACTTCGAGCCGCTGTTCGAGTTCATCGAACGCTCGGTCGCCGCCGGGTTCGTGAGCGGCCATCACGCATCGTCGGTGCGGCGGGCCACGTCGGTGAGTGATGCGGTCGCGCTCGCCGTGTCGGCACCGGCGACGTTTGCGCCGAAGTGGTCGGGTTGACGACTCGGGACTCGTCGGTCAGACGCAGGGGCCTCCGGGCGCCGGCACGATGACGCCTTCGGGGGTGATCTCGAATCGCGGGCTCAGCTCCTTGACGAGCTTGGCGTCGACCAGGGCACTCTGACTCTGCGGCAGGGTTCCATTCAGCGCGAGGTAGATCTCGGTGGCCGACTCGAGCGTCTGTCGGTCGATGTCGCAGGCGGCGGCCTCCGCCTTCGCGGGAGCGCCTGCAGCCACCTCGATCGCGTCGCCGATGCTGCCGACCTTGCCGTCCGCTGACGCGGTGTCGACGGTGGCGTTCGCGTCGCCGGCCCCCGCGGCGCTGTCGCCCGACGTCGAGCCGCACGCGCTGAGCAGCGTTGCCGCACCGATGACCACGACCACCACTGAACGACGGAACATGCATGTACATCGGTCACTCCGGGCTGTCACTGAAGCACTTCTCGTCATCGAGACGGATAGTTTCGGCCCGTGCGAGGACGTTGGATCGTGGCGGTGGCAGTCGTCGCGCTCGCCTCGTGCTCGACGGCGTCGGGTGTCTCGACGGTCGCGATCAACGACATCGTGCCGGGTGGCCCGAACACGTCGGCTCCGCAGACGTCGGCTCCCGACAGCTCGACGGCCGCCGGCTCGATCGAATGGGGACCCTGCGCGGACCCGACGACCGCCCCCGCGGTCGAATGCGGCTCGCTCACGGTGCCGCTCGACTACACGCAGCCCGACGGCCGGACCATCGACCTCGCGCTCGCCCGGGTCGGGACCGCCAACGACGACGAACGCATCGGCTCGCTGGTGTTCAATCCGGGCGGACCAGGTGCATCGGGGATCGAATTCCTCCAGTCGGTGTCGCTGATCATGCCTGCCGACATCTCCCGACGGTTCGACCTCGTGTCGTTCGACCCGCGTGGCGTCGGCGAGAGCACCGCCGTCGAGTGCGACGTCGCACTCGACGACCAGGTCACGCTGCTCGCCCCCGGCGACGACGCCGGATGGGATGCGTTGGTGGCGCAGGCCGAAGCCCGACCCTCCACATGCACGTTGGACACGATCGAGATCGGGTCGTGGCTCGGCACCAACAACGCGGCCCGCGACCTCGACGAGATCCGCTCGGCGCTCGGCGACGATCGATTGACGTACGTCGGGTTCTCCTACGGCACTCGACTCGGCGCGACCTACGCCGAGCTGTTCCCGGATCGGGTGCGGGCGCTCGTCCTCGACGGGGCGGTCAAGCCGACGACCGACTTCGCCGAGCTCGATGCGGAGCAGGGAGCGAGCATCGACCGGGCGTTCGAACGGTTCGCCGAGGCATGTGATGCCGACGCCGACTGCGACCTGTCGACCGTCGGCCCGACGCTCGACGTGTATGCGTCGCTCGTCGACTCGCTCGCCGCGGCGGGCAGCCTGCCGACCGACGATCCCAACCGTGTACTCACTCCGGGGGAGCTGCAGCTCGGCGTGATCGCGGCGATGTACACCACGCAGCTCTGGCCCGTGCTGTCACAGGGCATGTACGAGGCGTCGGTCGACGGCGACGGCACGGTGTTGCAGGTGCTCGCCGACACCTACCTCGGCCGTCAACCCGACGGCAGCTACGACAACAGCCAGGAGGCCGGGTTCACGATCAACTGCGCCGACAACTTCGTGCGACCACCGACCGAGGTCGTGCGCACGGAGGCCGAGGCGTCCGCTGCGCAATCACAGTGGTTCGACGACTTCCTGCGGGCGTCGACGGGCTGTATCGGCGGTCCGCTTCCGGTCGACCCGCTCATCGTCGGCCACGCCGACGCGGCACCCCCGATCCTGGTGATCGGCAACACCGGTGACCCGGCGACCCCGTACGCATGGTCGGTCGAGATGGCCGACTTCCTGACATCGGCGCAGCTCTACACGGTCGAGACCGACGGTCACACGGCATTCCTCTCCGTGCCGTGCGTCGAACGGGTCGTCGTCGACTATCTCGTCGATCTCGACATGCCGGCGCCGGGGGCATCGTGTACGAACGATGCCGGCACGGATGTGTTCCCGCCAGCGGGCCAGGGCGAGTACGACAAGGTGATCGCCCTGTTCGACTGTCTACGTGAGAACGGCGCGGAGATCCCGCCGGTGACGATCGGTGACCTGCTCGCGGACCCGACCGGGCAGACGCTGCTCCAACAGATCGACCCCAGCGATCCGGCGTTCCAGGCCGCGGCGGGAGCGTGCATGGATCTGATCGGGGAGCTGTAGGGCCCTTCCCCACAAGCCGCACACAGATTTGCAGGGTTGTCCCCAGCATTCGGCGGGCAATTCACACCCAAGAGGTACTGACGTTCCACAGGCCACGTCGTTCAAGATGGGCCACATGGTCTCCCGTGCCCTTCCGACGCCCCGCCAGCGGTTGCTCCGCCAGCGGCAACATGGCGCCATCCTCCAGCAGTCGGACCGGCGTGACCTCGAACGGGCCGGCTGGCGCACCACCTTGGACTTCCGCGAGAACAACGTGCGCGGTCGCGACGGTCGGCTCCTGCAGGTCGAGGAGATCTGGCACGCCGAGGCCGAGCGAGAGGTGTCGACCGGTCGCGACCGCGGCGTCGACTTCATCGTGGCGACGGCCGAATCGGTCGACGACGTGTGGGCGAAGCTCCGCCGGCAGGCCGAGTTGGCCGACGTCAGGCGAGGCGAAGTGGCCTCTGTGCAGGCGTGTTGACACTTTCTGCACGAGACGGTTGACACACCCGTAGTTTCACTGCTGTAATTACGTGCCCTGCCACCACGACATCTGGTGCCGACGGGAGCTGTCAGCGGGGGGAGAACACCACATCTCGTGGTTGCTGACGATTCCTTGACGAAATCCAGTGACCGCCACGCACACCACGAACCATGACGACCAAGCAAGACGACCACGAGACGGAGAAGCCGTGACACTGATCGATGACAACGTCGGAGCGACGCAAGGGCGAGCAACCGACGAACAGACCGATGCAGCACCGACGCTGCGCGACACGGCCAAGGGTGCGTCAGCGTCAACGTCGTCCGCCCAGCCCGGAGCCGCCGGAATGCGCGTGAAGAAGCGCAGCGGATCGCTCGAGCCGGTCGACGTCAACAAGATCGTCAACGCGATCGCCCGGGCCTCCGAAGGCCTCCTGGGGGTCGATCCGATGCGCGTCGCCACCCGCACGATCTCGGCGCTGGCCGACGGCGCGACGACCCGTGAACTCGACGACCTCTCGATCCGCACCGCTGCAGGCCTCATCGTCGAAGAGCCGAACTACTCGCGGCTGGCCTCGCGCCTGCTCGCCACGGTGATCGACAAGGAAGTTCGCAACCAGAACATCCCGTGGTTCTCCGAGTCGATCAAGATCGGCCATGCCGAAGGGCTCGTCGCCGATCACGTGCTCGAGTTCGTCGAAGCCAACGCACCGGCGCTCAACGCGGCGATCGACTCCGACCGCGACCGCAGCTTCGAGTTCTTCGGTCTGCGCACCGTGTACGACCGCTACCTGCTGCGCCACCCGTCACGACGCGAGGTCATCGAGACCCCGCAGTACTTCTTCCTGCGCGTCGCCTGCGGGCTGTCGACCGACATCGACGAAGCGGTCAGCTTCTACGACCTGATGTCGTCGCTCGCGTACCTGCCGTCGAGCCCGACGCTGTTCAACTCCGGCACGTCGCACAGCCAGATGTCGTCGTGCTATCTGCTCGATTCGCCCGAGGACAGCCTCGAGGGCATCTACAAGCGCTACACCGACATCGCCAAGCTGTCGAAGTTCGCCGGTGGCATCGGCGTCGCCTGGCACCGGGTGCGTGCGAAGGGCAGCCTGATCCAGGGCACCAACGGCCTGTCGAACGGCATCGTCCCGTGGCTGCGCACACTCGACTCGTCGGTCGCCGCGGTCAACCAGGGCGGTCGCCGCAAGGGCGCTGCGTGCGTGTACCTCGAGTCGTGGCACGCCGACATCGAAGACTTCCTCGAACTGCGCGACAACACGGGCGACCACGCCCGTCGAACCCACAACCTCAACATCGCCAACTGGATCCCCGACCTGTTCATGGAGCGCGTCGAGAAGGACTGGCAGTGGTCGCTGTTCGACCCCAAGCAGGTCCCGCACCTCACCGACCTGTTCGGTGACGACTTCGAGCGGGCCTACGTCGCTGCCGAGGAGGCGGGCCTCTACGAGAAGCAGGTGCCGGCGCGCCAGCTGTACTCGAAGATGATGCGCACCCTGGCCCAGACCGGCAACGGTTGGGTGACGTTCAAGGACGCCTCGAACGAGAAGTGCAATCAGACCGGCGGCATCAACGACGACGGCACGCCTCGCGTGGTGCACCTGTCGAACCTGTGCACCGAGATCCTCGAGGTCACCGACCAGCAGAACACCGCAGTGTGCAACCTCGGCTCGCTCAACCTCGGCGCCTACCTCGCCGCCGGCCCGAACGGCCAGATGGAGTTCGACTACGCCAAGCTCGGCGACGTCGTGCGCCAGGTGGTGCCGTTCCTCGACCGGGTCATCGACATCAACTACTACCCGACCCCCGAGGCCGAGTTCTCGAACCACAAGTGGCGCCCGGTCGGGCTCGGGCTGATGGGCCTGCAGGACGTGTTCTTCAAGAAGGGCCTGGCATTCGACTCCGCCGATGCCAAGGCGCTCAGCCGCACGATCAGCGCGCACATCTACTTCCACGCGTTGTGGGCATCGACCGAACTCGCCGAGGCCAACGGCCCCCACGAGGCCTACGAGGGAACCCGAGCTGCCAAGGGTGACCTGCAGTTCGACCTCTGGGACACCGCCAACGGCGGCGTCACGCCGCCGGCCGAACTCGACTGGGACGCGCTGCGCGCCCGCATCACCGCTCACGGTCTGCGCAACAGCCTGCTCATCGCGATCGCCCCGACCGCGACGATCGCCTCGATCGCTGGATGCTACGAGTGCATCGAGCCGCAGGTGTCGAACCTGTTCAAGCGCGAAACCCTCTCGGGCGAGTTCATGCAGATCAACCGCTACCTGGTGCGTGAGCTGCAGGCCCGCGACCTGTGGGACGAGCAGATGATCAGCGACATCAAGCGCGCCGAGGGCTCGGTCCAAGACGTCGACCGCATCCCCGATGAACTCAAGGAGGTCTTCCGCACGGCGTGGGAGATCCCGCAGCGGGCGCTCATCGACATGGCCGCCGAGCGCGGTGCATTCATCGACCAGAGCCAGTCGCTCAACCTGTTCATGGAGACGCCGACCATCGGCAAGCTCTCCTCGATGTACCTGCATGCCTGGAAGGCCGGTCTCAAGACCACCTACTACCTGCGCAGCCGTCCTGCCACCCGTATCAACCAGACCACCACGGGTGCCGCCGCCAAGGCACCTGCGACCCCGACGCCTTCGGGCCCGTCGGGCGGTGGCGCTCCGACGCCCGCACCGGAGAAGAAGTCCTACACCGACGAAGAGGCCATCGCGTGCAGCCTCGAGAACCCAGAATCCTGCGAGGCATGCGACTGATGGCCCTCATCGACCCGATCACCGACTACGCCCCGGCCGCGCCGGGGGAGGCCCTCGCCGACGCGTTCGAGTCGGCATCTCCCGTCGGCGCCGCCCGGCCGACGAACATCCTCGACCCCGGCTACGACCTCACGTTGCGGCCGATGCGGTACCCGCAGTTCTTCGAGATGTACCGCGACGCGATCAAGAACACCTGGACGGTCGACGAAATCGACTTCTCCGACGACCTCGTCGACCTCGACCGCAAGTTGATGCCGGCCGAGAAGCACCTCGTCGGGCGCCTCGTGGCGTTCTTCGCCACGGGCGACTCGATCGTGTCGAACAACCTGGTGCTCAATCTGTACCAGCACATCAACGCTCCCGAAGCCCGGATGTACCTGTCGCGTCAGCTCTACGAAGAGGCGCTCCACGTCCAGTTCTACCTCACGTTGCTCGACAACTACATCCCCGACATGGCCGAGCGCGAGGCGGCGTTCGCGGCGGTCGAGAACATCCCCTCGATCCGCGCGAAGGCCGAGTTCTGCTTCAAGTGGATCGACTCGATCCAGGGTCTGCAGAAGATCGAGACGTCGGAGCAGCGCAAGCAGTTCCTGCTGAACCTGATCTGTTTCGCGACCTGCATCGAGGGCCTGTTCTTCTTCGCCGCGTTCGCGTACGTGTACTTCCTGCGCTCGAAGGGGCTGCTGAACGGACTGGCCGACGGCACCAACTGGGTGTTCCGCGACGAGAGCTGCCACATGAACTTCGCGTTCGAAGTCGTCGACACGGTGCGCAAGGAACAGCCCGAACTGTTCGACGATCAGCTCGAGGCCGACATCCGGGCGATGCTCAACGAGGCGATCGACTGCGAGCATCTCTTCGCGGCCGACGTGCTCGGCGAAGGCGTGCCGGGAATGAGCCTGGGCGACACCCGGACCTACCTCGAGTTCGTTGCCGACCAGCGCCTCGCGCAACTCGGCTACGCCCCCGAGTTCGGTTCGAAGAACCCGTTCAGCTTCATGGAATTACAAGACGTGCAGGGCCTTTCGAACTTCTTCGAGCGCACCGTCAGCTCGTACCAGACCGGCGTCGAGGGCAACGTCAGTTTCGACGAAGACTTCTGATCGCGATTGGGGTCTGACCTCAATCGCGATTGACCCCAATCGCGATCAGCGGTAGAGGTCGGTGTGTTCGCCGAGGTCGGGGCCGACGTCGGCGATGCTGCCGGGTGTGCGCGAGAACTTCGGCACCACCCCGAGCATCGCGGTGTCGATGCCGACGCGTGACACGTGACGCTCGATCATGTCGCGCGCCAGATAGTGCTCGTCGTGGAGCATGTCGGCCGCGGTGTACACCCGGCCGGCGGGAACGCTGTGCTCGCGCAGGAGTTCCAACAGCTGATCGGCGTCGATCGTGCTGGTCCATGCGGCAACGATCGCGTCGAGTTCGCGCTCGTGCTCGCCGCGGGCGCCGTGAGATGCATACCGATCGTCTCGGGCGAGATCGGGACGGCCCATCGCTTCGCACAACCGTGTGAACACCGTGTCGGCGTTGCCGGCGATCAGCACGTCGGAGCCGTCGCGTGTGGGGTACGCATTCGCCGGAGCGACACCGGGCAGGGTTCCGCCCGATCGTTGGCGCACGACGCCACCCACCTCGAAGTCGACCATCGTCGACTCCATCAGCGCGGCCACCGCTTCGTAGATGGCGACGTCGACCTCCTGCCCGATCCCGCTCTGCGTGCGCTCGTGGAGGGCCGCGAGGGTGCCGATCACCGCGAACATCGCCGCCAAGGAGTCCCCGAGGCTGATCCCACACCGCGCCGACGGCCGGTCGGGATCGCCGGTGGTGTGGCGGATGCCGCCGACCGCCTCGCCGATCGAACCGAAGCCGGCTTCCGAAGCTCGCGGCCCGGTCTGGCCGAATCCCGAGACGTGTGTGACGATCACGCCGGGATTGGTGGCCGCCACGGTCGCGTGATCGAGCCCGAATCTGGCGAGCACGCCAGGCCGGAAGTTCTCCAGGATGACGTCGCACTCCGACGCGAGCCGCTGCACGACGGCGAGATCGTCGGGGCGCTTGAGGTCGGCGATCACCGATCGCTTGTTGCGGGCGATGATCGGCCACCACAGGCTCGAGTCGTCGACGCCGACACCCCAGTGCCGCATCGGGTCGCCGTCGGGCGCCTCGATCTTGATCACCTCGGCGCCATAGTCACCGAACAGCTGGCCGGCGAACGGACCGGCGATGAAGTTCCCGAGCTCGAGGACGCGAACCCCGAGCAGTGGACCGGTTCTGGCAACGGTGGTCATGGCTGTCCTGTCTAGCTCGTGGCCCATCGAGTCGATGATCTCGCCCGGCACGCGAGAGACTGATGACGTGACGCTCCCCATGTCGGTCGTGCTGCGCGACGTGAGTCTGCGAGACGGCCTGCAGGACGAGGAGCCGATCTCGACCGAGGCGAAGACCGTGATCTTCGATGCGCTCGTCGCCTGCGGGCTGCGCGACCTGGAACTGACGAGTTTCGTACGGTCCGATCGCGTCCCGGCGCTCGCCGACGCCGACGCGTTCTGCGCCGCCACCCAGGCGCTCGCCGAACGCGCCGGCGTCACCCGTTGGGGCCTGGTGCTCAACGCTCGTGGTGCGCAGCGCGCCCTCGCCGCAGGCCTCACCAACCTGCAGTACGTCGTGTCGGTGAGCAGCACCCACAGCCGTCACAACGCGGGCGCCGACACCGACGAAGCACTCACGGCGTTCGCCGAACTCGCCGGCGACGCGATCGACCATGGTGCGGTGGTCGAGATGACGCTGGCAACAGCGTTCGGATGCCCGTTCGAGCGTCGTGTCGACCCTGATCACGTGGTCGCCGCGGCGCGCCGAGCCGTTGCTGCCGGGGCATCGTCGATCGGGCTCGCCGACACGATCGGCGTTGCCGTGCCGACCGAGGTCGCCGAACTCGTCGGCCGTGTGATGGCCGCGGTCGACGTGCCCGTCGGCGTCCACCTCCACGACACCCGGGGCCTCGCGATCGCCAACGCGCTGGCGGCGCTCGAGCACGGCGCCGTACGACTCGACGCGAGCGTCGGTGGGCTCGGTGGGTGCCCCTTCGTCCCGAACGCCAGTGGCAACGTACCGATCGAGGATCTCGCCCATGCCCTCGAGGCGATGGGTGTTGCGACCGGCCTGAGCGTCGAGGCGCTGGTGGACGCGGCGGTCATCGCGTGCGACGCGGTCGGGCGCCCGGTGGCGAGCCACGTCGGCGTTGCCGGGCAACGCTTCGCCTGACGCGCCGGGGATTCTGAGCCGATCGTCACACGCGGTGCTCCCGGCCGTACGAGGCCGGTGGCGGTACCGTGAGGGTGATGACCGATCCGGCTGAACACTGGCTCAGGAGCACCCGCGTCGCCGTCGTGGTGGGCAAGGGCGGCGTCGGTTCGTCGACCGTCGCCGCGGCCTACGCACTGGCCGCCGCACGCGAGGGTGCCGACGTGTTGTTCGTCGCGGTCGACGGGCGCCCGGGCATGGGTCCGCTGCTCGGCGGTCGTGAGCTCGACCAGAACGATCGCATCCTGCGGCGCATCAAGGGCGCCGGACAGGTCCGCGGACGCACGATCCCGGCCGACCAGGCCTTCGGGGACTACCTGGAGCTGAGGGGGGTCGGCGGCATGCTGCGTCGTGCGGCGTCGGCGGCGTCGCTGCCGATGATCGCGGCCGCCACGCCGGGGCTCGAACACTTGCTCGTGCTCGGCAAGATCAAGGAACTCGAGCGTGACCGCGCGGCCGACCTCATCATCGTCGACGCACCACCGGCCGGCCATGCCGCACCGTTCCTGCGCTCGGCGAGCGGCCTGTCCGACGTGGTGCAGTCCGGGCCGGTGCGTGACCAGGCGGTCGAGGTCGACGCGATGTTGCGCGATCCGGCGCGTTGCCAGGCGATGATCGTGACGCTCCCGGAGGAGACGCCCGTCACCGAGGCCATCGAACTGGCGAACGAGCTGCGCGGTGACGTCGGCCTTGCCCTGATGCCCCTCGTGATCAACGCCTGCTGGCCCGAGCGGCCAGGGCTGACGAAGACCCCGGCGATGGCGGCGCGTTCGCAGAAGGTGACGCTGTCGGCCTCGGCCAAGGCGTCACTGGCATCGTCGTCGGTCTTCGGACGACAACGGCTCGAGCGCCAACATCAACAGATCGACCGGATCGGCTCCACGCTCGGACTGCCGATGGTCACGTTGCCCCGCCTGCCGACGCCGCGGCTCACGCTGCATCACCTGGGCGTCCTGGCCGACGCACTGGTCGTCCCGCTCGTCGAACCGAACGCCGAGGCATCGACATGACCACCACCGAGAACTCCTCCGCGCCCGCCGGCTCGTTCGTCTCCGAGGTCTCCTCGGCATCGTTGATCGTCACCTGTGGACCGGGCGGTGTCGGCAAGACGACGACGGCCGCGGCCCTCGGTGTTGCCGCGGCACGGGCCGGACGGCGGGTCGTGGTCGTCACCGTCGACCCGGCGCGACGACTCGCCGACGCACTCGGCCTCGATGCCGGCGCCGCCTCCGATGCTCCGCACCGGGTGACCGGGTTGCCGGGCATCGACACCGACGAGGCGACGGGCGAATTGTGGGCATTGATGCTCGATGCCGCGTCGACGTTCGATCGGCTCGTCCACGAGCAGACGGCGAACCAGAAGCAGGCCGAAGCGATCCTCGAGAATCCGGTATACCGCGCGATCTCCGGGTCGCTGTCGGGAGCGCAGGAATACATGGCGATCGAGCGGCTCCACCAGCTCTACACGAGTGGTGAATGGGACCTGGTGATCGTCGACACGCCTCCGTCGCGCCACGCGATCGATCTGCTCGAAGCCCCCGACCGGCTGATCGGATTCCTGAGCCATCCCGTGTACCGCACGCTCACCGTCGGCCAACGGGCATTCGCGAAGGTGACCAACGCTGCGGCATCGATGTTCCTGTGGGCCGTCCGCCGCTTGGCCGGACCCCAGATCGTCGAGGACACCGTCGAGTTCTTCCGGTCGCTCGCCAACATCGAACCCGGGCTGCGAAAGCGCGCCGGTGAGGTGTCGGTGCTGTTGCGATCCGACGCGGCCACATTCGTCGTCGTCTCGAGCCCCCGTGCCGAGGCGATCGGCGAAGCCGAGCACCTCATCGGCGCGTTGCGCGACGGCGACTTTCCGTTCGCCGGTGTGGTCATCAACCTGATCCACCCGATGCCGGACCCGCTGACCCCGGCCGACCGGGCGGCGCTCGCCGACATCGGCGAGGGTCCGCTGGCGGACCACCTGTCGTGGCACGATGAACTCACCGATCTCGCTGTCTCCGAGCGCGAGGAACTCGCCGTGCTCGCAGATCTCGCCGAGGACGTGTCCGTCGTCGAGCTGCCGTTGCTGGCGGTCGACGTCCACGATGTCGCGGGATTGGTCGGACTCGCGGATCAGCTCGTCGGCGGGAACTAACGTCGAACCCGTGACCGCGCTGCAGGCCAGGCTCAACGGCCTGATCGACGACCTCTTCGCCCGACCCGACGGCCTGAGCCTTGCGTTGGTCGTCCAGCAGCATGGCGAGGTGGTCGAGGAAC
Source organism: Ilumatobacteraceae bacterium (assembly GCA_024643255.1). GTDB lineage: Bacteria > Actinomycetota > Acidimicrobiia > Acidimicrobiales > Ilumatobacteraceae > Sva-07. Next base: position 31,805 of record JAHENF010000018.1, on the reverse strand, counting down.
GGTACGGCGTTCAGCCGGCGAACATCTTCCAGCCCGAGACCGTCGTCACCGCGGCGTCGACACTCACGTCGTGGAGCATGGCGAAATCGATCACGCATGCGGCGATCGGCCTCCTGGCTGTCGACGGCGCGATCGACGTCGACGCACCGGCGGCGGTGCCCGAATGGGCCGGCACCGACAAGGCCGCGATCACGCTGCTCCAGCTGCTCGAGATGCGCTCGGGCCTACGCTTCGTCGAGGACTACGTCGACGACGAGGTGTCGCACTGCATCGAGATGCTGTTCGGTGAAAGTGGACCGAGCCACGCCGCGTATGCCGCCGCCCTACCGCTCGATCACCCGCCAGGCAGCTTCTACAGCTATTCGTCGGGGACGACGAACATCATCGCCCGGATCATCGGTGACGTCGTCTACGGAGCCCCGCAGGGCCCCGCCGACGAACGGCGCGCAGCGGTCGAGTCGTTCCTCCAGGAGCGACTGTTCGGGCCCGTCGGCATGAGCTCGGCGGCGCCGAAGTTCGACGACGCCGGTGACTTCGTCGGGTCGTCGTACGTGTACGCCACGGCTCGAGATTTCGCGAAGTTCGGTGAGCTGTACCTCCACGACGGCGTCACCTCCAGCGGTGTCCGCATTCTGCCGGAGGGTTGGTCCGAACACGCCCGCGGATTCTCCGCGCTCGACCCCGAGAACGGTTGCTTGTACGGCAGGCACTGGTGGATGTGGCCCGAGATCATCGACAGCCTGGCCTGCCACGGCCACGAAGGTCAGTACATCGTGGTGGCGCCGGACCGTGACGTGGTGCTGACCCATCTCGGCAAGACGCCTGCCGACGCTTCCGCGAGCCTGCGCGGCCGTCTGCGCGACATCATCCAACTGTTCTGAACGACGACTTGGTAGGAAGGACAGGTGACCGATCGAGCCGAGAGCAACCCGGATGCCATCCGGGGATCCCTCGACGATGACGGCGACACGACCCACGAGATGGATCGTGGCGTGCTGCCGACCGGGGAACTCCCCGCGCTCATCCGCGACGCGAACAAGCCACGATCACGGTTCCGACCCGTCAAGATCACGATCAAGGCGCTGCTTTTCATCGTCCTCGGCATCTTCCTCCTGCCGCCGGTGCTCAGTGGTTTCCGCCAGGCGATCGAGACCGTTCGCGACGTCAATCCGGGACTCCTCGCTCTCGGATTCGGCCTGCAGCTGCTCGCGTTGGCCGCCTACTCCTTGCTCACACGCGCGACGCTCGGGTCAGCGGGCCGCAGCCTGTCGATGGCACGGATCTTCCGGATCCAGCTGAGCACCAAGGCACTGTCGAACATCGTGCCCGGCGGCAACGCCGCCAGCTCGGCGCTGGGCTATCGGCTCCTGACGCTGTCGGGCATCAGCGGCCCTGACGCCGGATTCGCGCTGGCGACCGCCGGGATCGGGTCGGCGGTGGTGCTGAACATCATCTTCTGGACGGGGCTGATCATGTCGGTCCCGTTCCGCGGCGTGAACCAGGCGTACAGCCTCGCCGCCGTCGCCGGCATCATCATCTTGGGCCTCGCCGCCATGCTCGTGGTCGGCGTGATGGACGGCTCGGGACGCGCCGAACGGTTCGTCAGATGGATCGCGCGCAAGTTCCACACCGACGAGGATCGATTCGCCGCCATCCTGCACCAGGTCGCCGAGCGACTCGAGGAGCTCGCCAGCGACCGCCAGCTGTTGCGACGGGTCGTGTTCTGGGCGACGCTGAACTGGCTGCTCGACGCGGCGTCGTTGTGGGTCTTCCTCCGAGCGTTCGGCGAGACGTTGCCGGTCGACGCGCTGCTGGTTGCGTTCGGACTCGCCAACGTCCTGGCTGCCATTCCGATCCTGCCTGGTGGTCTGGGCGTGGTCGAAGCCACGTACCTGACGACCCTCGTCGGCTTCGGCATCCCGCGGCGGGTGGCGACCGCGGCGATCGCCACCTACCGATCGGCGCAGTACCTCATGCCGATCGCGCTCGGCGGGCTCGCCTACGCGTCGTTGCGCGTCGGGCCGTGGAAGATCGAGAAGCGTGATCGCCTCGTGCGCCTGCGCGACCTGGCGCGAACCGAGTCGGAGAAGGGCGAGTCGCGGCTCGACTTCGCCTTGCGCTTCGGCGGCAAGCGTCCGACGATGGACGAGGCGGACGATCCTGCGCTGCAGGCCGTGATGAAGCCGGAACACGAACCGTCGCCGGACGACGACTGACGGCTTTCGTCCGACCGGCAATCGAGCGGTACCGTCGCATTCATGACTGTGCACGAACGCCCCTTCGGTCGCTACCTCGAGGACTTCACCCCCGGCGATGTCCTGCGCCACTGGCCCGGCAAGACGATCACGGAATACGACGACCATCTGTTCTGCATGATCACGATGAACCATCATCCGCTGCACACCAACGACTGGTTCGCGGCCGAGTCGGTTCAGGGGCGCAACGTCGTCGTCGGCAACCTCGTCTACAGCCTCTGTCTCGGGATGAGTGTGCCCGACGTGAGTGGCGCAGCGATCGCGAATCTCGAAGTCGAGACGCTCCAGCACAAGTTCCCGACCTTCCACGGCGACACGATCCATGCCGAGACGCGCGTCCTCGAGGTGAAGGAGTCGTCGTCGAAGCCCGACCGAGGCATCGTCAAGGTCGAGACGAAGGGCTTCAACCAGGACGGCAAGGAGGTCTGCTACTTCACCCGCAAGGTGCTGATCTGGAAGCGCGAGTTCGCCCCGGAGCGCAAGCGGCCGTACGACGGCACCGACGTGTGGGCCGACTGAACACGTCGGCGTGATCGATCCCGGCGTCGTCTTGGCGTGGGGTGCGCACGACCTGCGCGACCTGCCCTGGCGGCGCGATCGTGACCCGTGGAGGATCCTGGTCGCCGAGGTCATGCTGCAGCAGACCCAGGCCGAGCGGGTCGTGCCGAAGTGGACGGCGTTCCTCGAATCGTTCCCCACGCCGACAGCGTGTGCGGAGGCATCCCTCGGCGACGTGCTCCGGCTCTGGCAGGGCCTCGGCTACCCGCGCCGGGCCCGCAATCTGCACGCGAGCGCCGTCGTCGTCGCCGGTCGACACGGCGGCGCACTTCCCGATGATCTCGATGCACTCCTGGCGCTTCCCGGCGTCGGGCCGTACACCGCACGCGCCGTGTTGGCATTCGCGTTCGAACGCGACGTCGCCGTCGTCGACACCAACATCGCTCGCGTGCTCGCGAGAGCCGGCGGGCGGCGCCTGACGCCGAGCAGGGCACAGGCGGCGGCCGACCACCTCGTGCCGGCCGGCGAGGGATGGCTGTGGAACCAGGTGTTCATGGATCTCGGTGCGCTGGTCTGTCGCCCGACGCCGAAGTGCACGTCGTGCCCGCTGCGCTCGTCGTGCGCGTGGTCGCGTTCGGGATGTGTCGACCCCGATCCGGCGGTGGGCTCGGCGGGGGTCAGTACCCGCCAGGCGCGGTTCGAAGGCAGTGATCGACAAGCCCGCGGCCGCGTCCTCAAGGCGGTGGGCGACGGGCCTCGGCCGCTCGGCGAGTTCGACCCCCGCATCGTCGCGGGGTTGGTCGCGGACCGCCTGGTCGTGGTGAGCAACGGCCGGCTCACCCTGCCGATGTGACGATCGTCGTCGGCCTGCGAACGTCACATTCGCAGGTTGGTCGGCTCCGGGGCCCAACGCGTACGGTTGGGGCGTGCGTCCAGCCAGAGACTTCTTCCGTCCGCTCGCCGTCGGGGCCCCCGAGCCCGTTCGTGAGATCCCGTTTCCGCCGAGCCGGATGATCCACTTCTTCCCGCCGTCGAACGACAAGATGCGATCGAAGGTGCCCGAGATCGCGCCGACGGTCGACATCCTGCTCGGCAACCTCGAAGATGGCGTGCCCGCCGACCAGAAGGAGGCCGCCCGTGCCGGCCTGATCGAGGTGGCCAACACCGTCGACTTCGGTGAGACGCAGTTCTGGACTCGGGTCAACAGTCTCGACTCGCCCTGGGGTCTCGACGACCTCACCGCTGCAGTGCTGGAAGCCGGTGAGGCGCTCGACGTGATCATGATCCCGAAAGTCGAGGGGCCCGAGGACATCCATTACGTCGATCGGCTGCTCGCGCAACTCGAGGCGAAGGCCGGGCTGACCGAGCCGCTGCTCGTCCACGCGATCCTCGAGACCGCCAGGGGAGTGGCCAACGTCGAGGAGATCTGTGCGGCGTCGCCGCGCATGCAGGGGCTGTCGCTCGGGCCGGCCGACCTCGCTGCCAACCGGCGCATGAAGACGACCCGCGTCGGTGGCGGCCATCCCGGGTACCTGGTGCGCGCCGACCCGTCGAAGGATGCCGACGGGGCCGACGACATCGAGGCACCGCGCACGACGTACCAGCAGGATCTCTGGCACTACACGATCGCCCGCATGGTCGACGCCTGCGTCACCAACGGGATCCTGCCGTTCTACGGGCCGTTCGGGGACATCAAGGACACCGTCGCCTGCGAGGACCAGTTCCGCAACGCCTACCTGCTCGGCTGCGTCGGTGCGTGGAGCCTGCACCCCGTGCAGATCGGTATCGCCAAGAAGGTCTTCAGCCCCGACCCGTCCGATGTCGCTCATGCACAACGCGTGATCGAGGCGATGGGGGACGGCACCGGTGCGATCATGCTCGACGGCAAGATGGAGGACGACGCGTCGGTCAAGCAGTGCCGCGTCGTCGTCGAACTCGCCCACGCCCTGTCCGAACGCGATCCCGAGCTCGCCGCGCGCTACGGCTTCTGACCCGCCCAGCGATGAGGTTGTGGTGCACCCCTTGCGCCGGAATCTCATCGCTCCCGCCCCGATGAGGTTGTGGTGCACCCCCTGCGCCGGAATCTCATCGCTGATGATCGAGGAGTGAACATGACCACGACGACCGATGACATCCGACCCCGCCGCTCGGTGCTGTACATGCCGGCCGCCAACGATCGCGCCTTGGAGAAGGCGCAGACGATCCCGGCCGATGCGATCATCTTCGACCTCGAGGATGCCGTCGCCCCCGACGCCAAACCCGACGCTCGCGCCAAGGCCGTCGCCGCGGTCCAGTCCGGTCTCTACGGAAATCGCGAGCTGACGATTCGCTGCAACGGGCTCGACACGCAGTGGGGAGCCGACGACGTTGCCGCCGCTGCAGCTGCGAGTCCTGCGGCGGTCGTCATTCCGAAGGTCGACTCGGTCGAGTACCTCGATCGGGTGTCGTCGTTGCTCGACGCCGCCGGAGCGTCCGCCGGCGTCGAGATCTGGCCGATGATCGAGACGCCGACCGCGATGTTCAACGTGCGCGCGATCGCCGCGCACCCGCGCGTCGCCGTGCTCGTGATGGGGACGAACGATCTCGCCAAGGAACTCCGTTCGCCGCTGGTGCCGAACCGCCACCCGCTCGTGGTGCATCTCGCCACCGCACTGCTCGCCGCTCGTGAAGCCGGCAAGGTGATCCTCGACGGCGTGTACAACGACGTGAAGAACGCCGAGGGCTTCGAGGCCGAATGCCGTCAGGGCATGGAGATGGGCTTCGACGGCAAGACCCTGATCCATCCCAGCCAGGTCGAGCCGGCCAACGACATGTGGGCGCCGTCGGCGGCCGACATCGAGTACGCCGAACGCGTGATCGCGGCGTTCGACGAGGCGGTCGCGGACGGTCGCGGCGTCGTGACCGTCGACGGTCGGATGATCGAGAACCTCCACGTCGACAACGCCCGTCTCGTCCTCGCGACCGCCGCCGCCATCGCCGCCCTCACCTGACCCCCGGCGAGCAGAACGTCTCTCGTGGGGAGCGCCCAGCGCTCACTGCGGGGAGCATCTCGGAGGTTTGCGGCTGGGAGATTCAGGCCGGCGCGGTGATCTTGGCGAGAATGTCGTCGAACGCGGCATCGGCGTAGGCGATCATCTCGTCGTCGGTGCGGTCCTGGATCGGATGGGGCGTGAACACGCGGGCCACCGCCTGGAATCCCAGCGACGTCGACTGCGCGATCGCGGCGTCGACGAACTGCGCCGAGGCGACGAACACCCCGGGGACACCTCGGAGTTCCAGATCACTGATGTCGTGCACACTGCACGACGTGCAACTGCCTCAATCGGCGAGCGCCTCGATGACCACCTGACACTCGACCGAGATCTGATGGCGCAGATCGACCGGTGCCGGTTTGGTGAACGTCGGCTTGCGATACCGCTTGACGTTCGCTCCGACGCCGACGAGGCGTTCCTCGAGCCGGTCCAGGAACACGTCGCCGCGCGGCTTCGAGATGTCGAGCAGGCCCACGGTCACGCCGCGCAACGATGCGGGCCGCGCGAGGCGCTGTCGTTCAGCGACCGTGCGCTCGCTCGTGGGATCGAGGATCGTTCGACTGCGGGTCGCGGTGGTCATGGTGACGATCAGTATGTCACGGCCCGGGTGACCGGCTTCGAGCCGATGTCACCGTTGGCCCAGCCACCGATGATTTCCGAGAACAGACCGGCGCCACCTCCGGCGTAGGTCAACATGAGCCCACCGGCGCGAAACTTCGGGAGCGACGGCGCATCGGCGAACGCTTCCGGCAGGCCTTCGGCCATGCCATCCGCGCCGCGTACGAGTTCGGCCCCTGACCGGTTCAGGTGGGTCGAGATCCCCGCGACGATCTGCTCACGACTCCACCCGGCGTCGGCGAACACCCGGGCGTGCTCCGGACCCATCACCAAGATTGCGTCGAAACCGAGCACGAGCTTCGGGTGGTGCAACGCCTGCAGATTCGCCGCCAGGGATCGAGCGAGCGACTCGGGTTCACGTGACAGCTGATCGACGACACAGCGCGTCCCTTCGCCGGCGAACACGGTGAGTGCGTCCACGCCGGGCTCGATGCCGTGCTCGGCGGCCAGGGTGCCATACGGCGACTCGGTGTCGTTCTCGGCGAAGCAGAAGCCGACCTTGCCCGGGTTGCCGTGGGTGGCCCGGTCGACCTCGCCCGGTCGTCCACCACCGACATTGCGCACCACCAGTTGCAGGGCTCGCCCGATCGTGGAATTCGCGCGGTTGCCCTGGCCGAGCGCGTTGCCGCCGGAGTTCATACCGATGCGGCGGGTCCCGGGCCCGCTGCACACGATGACCGGCCCGACCGGCATCGTGGTGGCGAGCAGTCCGTGCATGTTGAACTCCGAGTTGCAGGCCGCCTCGACCGCCGTCAGCACCCATGGCAGATACTCCGGCAGGCAGCCCGCCATGACGGCGGCGATTGCGACCTTCTCGACGGTGACGTCGACGAGATCCGGCGGCACGGTCGCGACGATGTCGGACGGCGCACGAGATGTACCTGTCAACATGCGCATCACGCGTTGCTCCGTCGGTGGGACGACGGGAAGACCGTCGGTCCAGCCGCGGGTGAACATCATCTCCATCTCGTCCTCGGCGTCGGCGACCGCGACGCGCCGTGAACCGAGCACCGAGGCACCGAAGCGCACGTTGAGTTCGTCGACGAGATCCGGGTCGACGCTCATCGACCCGCAGCCGGGTCGCATCTTCGGCAGGTCGGGACCGAGACCGCCGACCCCGGTCACGCGCTCCCACTCGTCGCGGTGCCAGCCGACCGTGCGCTCGACCTCGATTCCGTCGACGACGCGGATCACCGTGGGAACGGTCTCGATGTCGTGGTGCCAACTGATCGAGAGGTCGGCATCGTGGATCGCGGCCGGCTCGGCCGGAAAACGCGGATCGTCCTGCGTGAAGACGGTGAGCGGCGTTGCGTCGGCCAACTGCATCAGCACGGACGTCACCGAGTGGCACGTTGCGCACTCCTCCTTCACCACGACGACGATGCCGTCGGGAAGGGTGGTGGATCGGTCGGTTGCTGCCATGGCGCCGACGGTAGCAACGCTCCCTGCAGGTCCTCTCGCCGGAGCCGGTGGACGAACGCGGATGGAGCCACATCACGTGACACATGACTTGGCGACGGAGTTGCGCAGATGTGCACGAAACGATCTATCGTGCGTTCATCGGGGGTTCACAGAGTTCAGATGTCGCGGCGGACGGCATGAAGGTGACTTTTCACGGTGTCCGTGGATCGACACCGTGCCACGGTGAAGAGATCGCACGGTACGGCGGCAACACCTCCTGCGTCTCGTTGTCGATTCCCGGCCAGGACCCGGTGCTCTTCGATCTCGGTACCGGACTGCGCTACTTCGGCCAGTCGCTGCCTGCCGACGAACCGTTCCGCGGAACGTGTCTGCTCAGCCATCTCCACTGGGATCACATCCAGGGGCTGCCCTTCTTCAAACCGTTCCTGCGGCCGGGAGCGAACGTCACGATCTACGCGCCGGTCCAGCCCGGCGACCTCACCGTGGCCGATGTCTTCGCCGACACGATCAAGCCGCCGTTGTTCCCGATCCACTTCTCGATGTTCCCCGGCATGGTCGATCTCCACGAGATCGGCGATGACGAGTTCACCATCGGCGATGCACGAGTCATGACGCGGCTGATTCCGCACGTCGGTCACACGGTCGGGTATCGAGTCGAGTGGCAGGGTCGTTCGGTGGTGTACATGAGCGATCACCAGATGCCGGCCGACGGGTCGCACTCCGCATGGCCCGGCGTGCTCGAGCTGTGTGCCGGCGCCGACCTGCTGATCCACGATGCGCAGTACACGGTCGAGGAATTCGAGACCAAGCGCGACTGGGGGCACTGCACACCCGAGTACGCCGTCTGGCTCGCAGCGACCAGTGGGGTCAAGCGTCTCGCGCTGTTCCACCACGATCCGGCCCACGACGACGACGACCTCGACACGATCCTCGGTGGGGCGATCGCGTGTGCGGCCAAGCTCGGCGTCGACGCGTTCGCCGCCCGCGAACGAACCACCGTCGACGTCTGAGCGTTGTCGGCGCTGGCGATCGTCGCATCCGTCCTGCTGGGCGTGGCGTTCCTCGTCGCCGGTGGCTCGAAGATCGCGGCGGGTGACTCGTGGCCCGAACAGGCTCGAGGCCTCGGTGCTCCACGGTTCGTGATCCCGGTGTTGCCGTGGTTCGAGATCGTCCTCGGCGCAGTGCTCGTCGTGCAGGTGGCCCGAGTGGCCGCAGCGGCCGTCGCCCTGGTGCTGCTGCTCATGTTCACGGCGCTGATCGTGTGGCGACTGGCCCAGGGCCGGCACCCTCCGTGCGCGTGCTTCGGTGCATGGTCGGCCACGCCGATCGGTTGGAGCAACGTGGTCCGAAATCTGGCCCTGATGGCCCTCGCGCTGCTCGCGCTCAGCGTGTGAACGTCACGTGGTGGCGAGGATGAAGGCCATCGTGCGGGCTTCGTCACGCCATGCGTCGTACCGGCCGGTCGGGCCACCGTGGCCGGCGCCCAGTTCCGTGCGCAGCACGATCGGTGCCGAGCCGGTGGCGACATCCCGGAGCCTGGCGATCCACTTGGCGGGCTCGTGCACGCTCACGCGCGGGTCGTTCAATCCCGCTGTGGCGTAGACGGCCGGATACTCGGCGGCCAGCGTGTTGTCGTAGGGCGAGTACCCGAGCATGCAGCTCGCATACGGCTCCTCGCGCGGATCGCCCCACTCTTCCCACTCGGTCACCGTCAGCGGAAGCGTCGGATCGCTCATCGTGCTGACCACATCGACGAAGGGCACCTCGGCGACCACACTGCAGAACAGATCGGGCCGCTTCGTCATGCAGGCCGCCACCAGGAGGCCGCCCGCCGACCCACCGCGGATCGCGAGTCGATCGCGCTCGACGATGCCCGCGGAGATCAGATGCTCGCCGCAGGAGATGGTGTCGCCGAACGTGTTCGGCTTTGCCAGGAGCTTGCCGTCGAGGTACCACTGACGCCCGAGCTCACCTCCGCCTCGCGGATGTGCGAGCGCCCACACGAACCCACGATCGAGCAGCGACAGCCGGGCGACCGAGAACCAGGGCGGCAGCGATGCCTCGTACGCGCCGTAGCCGTACAGGACGCCCGGAGCCGTGCCGTCGAGCGGCGTGTCGATGTGGTGGACGATGTCGAGTGGCACTCGGGTGCCGTCGTCGGCGGTCGCCCAGATCCGCTGGGTCCGGTATCGGTCGAGTTCGACGTTCGGTGTGGGGATCTGACGCAACAAGGTGCGCTCGGCGGTGACGACGTCCTCGTCGTACAACGCCATGGGCGTCGTGAGCGACTGCGTCGTGAACCGCAGCAGCGTGGTGTCCCACTGCGGGTTCGACGACGGTTCCACGTCGTGGGGGGCATCGCCGAGGTCGACGACGCGCTCGCTGCGATCCCTGAACAACACGCGCAACCGGGGCTGGGCGTCGGCCCACTCGTGGATCACGAGGTGCCCGGCGAATGCGTCCGCTCCGAGGATGCGTCGACCCGGCGTGTGTGCGACGAGTTCGGTCCAGGCGTCGGGCCGGGTCCAGTCGGCCCCGACCGGCGCCACGAGCAGTCGGAAGTCGACCGCCTCGTCGTTGGTGTGCATGACGAATTGGTCACCCCAATGGTCGACTCCGTATTCGACGTCGTCGCGTCGTTCGAGGACCACGACGGCGTCGTCGGTCGGCCCGTCGGTCGACACCAGTCGCACCTCGCTGCTCGTGCGGCTCGCGGAGTGGATGACGATCCACGACTCGGACCTGGTGGAGCCGATGCCGACGAAGAACCGCTCGTCGGTCTCGTCGAACACGCAGACGTCGTCGACTCGGGGCGTGCCGATCCGATGGCGCCAGACCGTTGCCGGCCGTTCCTGGGCGTCCGGGGTGACGTAGAAGAGCCAGTGCCCGTCGCGTGACCAGGCGACGCCGGCGTTCGACGTGACGTCGAGTCGGTCGTCGAGGTCCGCTCCTGTGGTGAGGTCGCGAACGTGCATCGTGTAGTGCTCGTCGCCGGTCGTGTCGGTCGACCAGGCGACGAACCGGTGATCCATCGTCATGTCGAATGCGCCGAGGTCGAAGTACTCGTGTCCGTGCGCCTCGACGTTCTCGTCGAGCAGTATCTCCTCGGTTGCCCGCTCGGCGGAGGGGCCCCGATGGTGCACGGGATAGCTCTGCCCCTCGGTCGTCGAGGTCACGTACCACCACGGGCCGAACTCGACCGGTGTCGACAGATCGGTCTCCTGCACGCGGGACCGGATCTCGCCGAAGATCGTCTCGATCGTGTCGGTGTGGGGGGCGAAGAATCGCTCGGCGGCAGCATTCTCGGCCTCGAGATACCTCAGCAGGTCGGGGTCGTCGACGTCGCGCATCCAGGCGTACGGGTCGTCGACATCGCCGGTCGGACGTCTCCAGGTGTGGGCCCGGCGTGGAGCGTGCGGTGTCGCGGGGGTGGGCTCGTTCGGGTGCTCAGCTTCTTCGATCACGGTCGAGCCAATGTAGACAGCCAGCGGTACCGTTCCTGCACCATGCGTGTGTGGATCGACCAAGACCTGTGTACCGGTGACGGGCTCTGTGTCGACCATTGCCCCGATGTGTTCGTGCAACTCGAGGACGGCATCGCCTATGTCGCCGAGAGCGGTCAGACGCTCAACGATCCGGGTGGGTCCGGCAGCCTGGCGTGGGTCACCGATCGTCACGTGGGCGATGTGATCCACGCGGCCGAGCTGTGCCCTGGCGAGTGCATCTTCATCGAGATCGAGGCCGATGCCTCGGGTGCCGACGACGTTCTCGACGCGGTCGACCTCGTCGACCTGGTCGATGACGCGGCCGCCTGATCCGGCGGGTGCAAGGGTCGGAACCGCCGTGGGAATTGTTACTATGGCCGTAGTGGTAATTCGACCCGGTTCAGCCACGTCAATCCCCGGAGGATCACGATGACCAGCTTCGATCTCGACCTCAGCAAGTACAACCTCGGCTGGAGCGACGAGGGCGTCGAGTACGCCTTCACGCCCGAGAAGGGCATCAATCCCGGCGTGGTCGAGCAGATCTCGTGGTGGAAGGGCGAGCCGAACTGGATGACGCAGATGCGTCAGCGTTCGCTGCGGTTGTTCGAGAAGAAGCCGATGGCCGAATGGTTCGCGGTCAACATGCCCGACATCGACTTCCAGGACATCTACTACTACCTTCGTCCCGCCGGCGAGCAGGTCGACGAGTGGGACGAGCTCCCCGAAGAGATGATGCGCACGTACGAGAAGCTCGGCATTCCCGAGGCGGAGCGTCAGTACCTCGCCGGCGTGACCGCGCAGTACGAGTCGGAGGTCGTGTACCACAAGAACCGCGAGGACCTCGAGGAGCAGGGGATCCTCTTCTGCGACATGGACACCGCGCTGCGCGAGTACCCGCACCTCGTCAAGGAGTACTTCGGCACCGTCATCCCGCCGGGCGACAACAAGTTCGCCGCGCTCAACACCTCGGTCTGGTCGGGTGGCTCGTTCATCTACGTGCCGCCGGGCGTCGAGGTCTCCATGCCGTTGCAGGCCTACTTCCGGATCAACTCCGAGAACGCCGGCCAGTTCGAGCGCACCTTGATCATCGCCGACGAGGGCTCCAAGGTCCACTACATCGAGGGCTGCTCGGCGCCCGTCTACACGAGCGACTCGCTCCACTCGGCGGTGGTCGAGATCGTCGTGAAGCCCCACGCACGCGTCACGTACACCACGATCCAGAACTGGTCGCCCAACGTCTACAACCTCGTCACCAAGCGGGCACGGGTCGAGGCGCACGGGCACATGGAGTGGATCGACGGCAACATCGGCTCGAAGCTCACGATGAAGTACCCGGCCGTGTACCTGGTGGGTGAGGGCGCAACCGGCGAGGTCCTCTCGGTGGCCTATGCAGGAGCCGGCCAGCACCAGGACGCGGGGGCCAAGATGGTCCATGCGGCGCCGAACACGTCGTCGAAGATCGTCTCGAAGTCGATCAGCAAGGACGGTGGCATCACCACCTACCGCGGTCTGGTGCGCATCGACGAAGGAGCCACGGGCGCGAAGAGCCACGTCGAGTGCGACGCACTGATCCTCGACGAGAACTCGGTCTCGAAGACACTGCCGTACATGGAGGTCGCCGAGCGCGACGCCCAGATCGGCCACGAGGCGACCGTGTCGAAGATCGCCGACGAGCAGCTCTTCTATCTGATGAGTCGAGGCCTCTCCGAGGAGCAGGCGATGGGCATGATCGTCAACGGCTTCATCGAACCGATCACCAAGACGCTCCCGATGGAGTATGCGGTCGAATGGTCGCGACTGATCGAGCTCCAGATGGAGGGCTCGGTCGGCTGAGTCGGCGAGGAATCCGAGCCGTACAATTCACCGCCATGCCGATGCGGATCGAGTGCAAGAACTTCGAGAGCCGTTCGTATCCGAACGGTGACACGGTGCGCAAGTGCAACCTCGATCTCGCTCCTGACGCGCCGTGGCGCTGCCCGGAGAACTGCTCGAAGTACGAACGCCGACTCGCCGACGTCGCGTGGACGCACGGCTCGCTCGTCGTCCCGCCGACACCGCCCGAGCCGAGCGGACTCGACGACGGTTCTGCGGCCGCCGTGCTCGATGAGGCCGAGGAGATCCTGAACGCCGCCGGCTCGAGCATCCGCGCCGAGGTCGACGCCGAGCATGCGGCCGCCAAGCCCAACGTGTTCAAGCGGCTGTTCGGCCGTAAGCGCTGAGGCGGCTGCCGCCCGCACTCGAACGCTAATTACCACTACGCGCGTAGGAGAATTACCGGAGACCCGCAGGTACACTGACGTCGTGTCTGCGTTCTCCCCTGACGCAGTACGCGAATTCGGTGGAAAATGGTCAGACATGCGTCTGGCCGCCGTCGAACGATTCGCTGCTGCCCCGCTCCCCACGCCCTCCGAGGAGATCTGGCGATACAGCCGTATCGACCGCCTCGACCTCGACGCCTTCGCCCCGGCCGCCTGTGTCACCGAGATCGACGCGCCCCGTGAGGCCGCGTCGCTGATCGTCGACACCGAACCCGAGTTGTTCGCCGACGAGACGCCCGACGTGTTCGCCGAGCTGAACCGGGCCTTCATGTCGCCGGTCGTGATCCGTGTTCCCGCCGGCAAGATCGTCGCCGACCCGATCGTGGTCACACACCACATCGCGGGCGACGGAGTCGCCGTGTTCCCTCGATTGGTCATCGACGCAGGCGCCGACAGCGAGGTCACCGTCGTCGAACGATTCGTCGCCGGCGACGGCGCTGACGACGACCGAGCACTCGTCGTGCCGGTGCTCCAGGTCCACGCTGCCCAGGCGGCGCGGGTCAAGTACCTCGCGATCAACGAGGTCGGCATCAACACCTGGCAGATCGGCAACCAGCAAGCCGTGGGCGAACGCGACTCCTCGACGCTGCTCGCGACGGTCACACTCGGCGGCGACTACGTGCGGGCGCGCACCGAGGCGCGGCTGTCGGGCAAGGGCGGGAGCACCAAGCAGGTCGCCCTCTACTTCGCCGGCGGCACACAGATGCACGACTTCCGAACGATCCAGGACCACGATGCGCCGAACACCAGCAGCGACCTGCTGTTCAAAGGCGCCGTGCAGGACCATGCCGCGAGCGTCTACACCGGCCTGATCAGGATCCGCAAACACGCCAACGGCACCACGGCGTTCCAGACCAACCGCAACCTCACGTTGTCCGAAGGGGCCTGGGCCGAGAGCGTGCCGAACCTCGACATCGAGACCAACGACGTCAAGTGCAGCCACGCCTCCACTGTCGGGCCGATCGACGAAGAGCAGCGTTTCTACCTCGAGAGCCGCGGTGTGCGTCCCGAGGTCGCCGAGCGCCTCGTCGTTCTCGGATTCTTCGAAGAGGTCATCTCGCAACTGCCCGCCGGTTCGATCGCCGACGATCTGCGCGTGCGGGTGTCGAACAAGCTCGACCTCGGCTCCGCCGCCTCGCGACAGGCGGTGCCGGCATGAGCGCCACACCCGTGTGCGCATTCGACGAACTCGCCGACGGCACGGCTCGCCGGTTCGACATCGACGGTGTCGCGGTCGCGGTCGTTCGCATCGGCGACGACGTGTACGCGATCGGCGACGTCTGCAGCCACGCGAACGTCTCGCTGTCCGACGGAGAGGTCTGGTGCGACGAGCGCGAGCTCGAATGCCCCAAGCACGGCAGCGCGTTCCATCTGGAAACCGGTGAGCCGAGCACACTGCCGGCGACCCAGCCGGTCGCGGTCTACGCCGCGTCGGTCGTCGACGGTCAGATCGTGATCGGCATGGAGGAATCAGCATGAGCACCCTCGAGATCCGCCGCCTGCGCGCCGCCGTCGGTGACAAGGAGATCCTCAAGGGGATCGATCTCACCGTGTCGTCCGGTGAAGTGCATGCCGTGATGGGGCCGAACGGGGCCGGCAAGAGCACGCTCTCGGGCGTCGTCATGGGCAAGCCCGGATACACGGTGCTCGAGGGCACGGTCACACTCGACGGTGTCGACGTGTTGGCAATGGCCGCGTGGGAGCGGGCCGTCGCCGGGCTGCACCTCGTGATGCAGTACCCGACCGAGGTGCCCGGGGTCATGCTCGACGACGTGCTGACCGAGGCGCTGGCATCGCGAGGCCGCCCGACCGACGACCTCGACGCCATCCTGCGCGCAGAGGCCGAGCGCATCGGCTTCGATGAGCGATTCCTCCACCGTCCGCTCAACGTCGACCTGTCCGGCGGCGAGAAGAAGCGCAACGAGACCCTGCAACTCGCCGTGCTCGCGCCGAAGATCGCGATTCTCGACGAACTCGACTCCGGCCTCGACATCGACGCGCTCCGCGACTGCGCACGGCGCGTCGAGGCGATGAGCAACGAATCGGCCGCGGGCCATGAGCCCCTCGGCGTGCTGGCGATCACGCACTACAACCGGTTGCTCCACGAGCTCAAGCCCGACCGGGTGCACATTCTCGCCCAGGGCCGCATCGTCACGAGTGGTGGGCCGGAACTCGCCGCCCAACTCGAGACCGACGGCTACGCAGCCTTCGCCGGCGTCGAGCCCGAGGCCGAGTCGTCCAGCGCACTCGACGACCTGTTCTCGTTCTGAATCTGCCCGGCCGGCGGTGAGCACCTGCGGCTCGCACGACGACTCGACGGACGCTACGGTCGCTGGCCATGGCCGACGCCGACGACGAACGGTTGCACCGCAACGTGATGCGCGTGGTCGACGCGGGCAGGACGATCGGTCTGACGGTCGAGCCGCGGCGATTCCCGGAGGGCACCAAGACCGCCATCGACGCGGCGAACGCCATCGGGTGTGAGGTCGGACAGATCGTCAAGAGCCTGATCTTCGGCGTCGACGGCGAAGTGGTGCTGGCCTACGTGAGCGGAGCCAACCAACTCGACGAGGCCAAGCTCGCCGCGGCGGCCGGTGGCCTGAAGTGCAGTCGGGTGGACGCCGACATCGTGCGCGCCACCACCGGCTTCCCGATCGGTGGCGTGCCCCCATTCGGCCACGACTCCGAGCTGCGCGTGTTCGTCGACCCCGACCTGCTGCAGTACGAGATGGTGTGGGCAGCTGCCGGCACATGGCACGACGTGTTCTCGCTCACCCCGCAGCAGTTGATCGACGCCAGCGCTGGCACGGTCGTCGAGCTGCGCCGCTCGTGACGCGACCTGCGAGTTGCCAGTCAGCGATGTCAGACACCGGCGCGGTCGAGCGCTTCGGCCAGGGTGTTCCACCCGAGCACTGCGCACTTGATCCGCACCGGGAACTTGACGACGCCCTGGAGGGCTTCGAGGTCGCCCATCGCGACGTCGGCGTCGCCGGGCTGTTCGTCGTAGCCCTCGATGCCCATCATCGTCTTGAACCTGCGGATCAGCGCATACGCCTGGCTGACCGGCTTGCCGATCACGGCCTGGGTCATCATCGATGCCGACGACTGCGAGATCGAACAGCCCTGACCACCGATCTTGACATCGCTCACGATCGCGTCGTCACCCTCGCCGTCGACGAGGAGGTACAGCGTGATCTCGTCGCCGCACAGCGGGTTGTGGCCGCGGGTCTCGATCGCGGGTGGCGACTCGAGCTCGCCCCGGTTCCGCGGCGTGCGGTAGTGGTCGAGAATGATCTCGCGATAGAGGTCTTCGAGGCCCGGCATCAGAATCCGAAGATATCGGTTGCGCCGGCGAGCGCATCGGCGAGGGCGTCGACGTCGTCGGTTCCGTTGTAGAGATAGAAGCTCGCCCGGGTGGTCGACTGCACGCCGAGCACCTGCATCAGCGGCTTCGCGCAGTGGTGTCCGGCGCGAACACAGACGTTGCGTTCATCGAGGACCTGGCTCACGTCGTGGGGGTGGAGATCGCGGAAGGCGAAACTCAGCACGCCGCCACGTACCGCGACGTCGTCGGGGCCGTAGATGGTGATCTCGTCACCGAATCGTCCGTTGAGCGTGTCGAGTGCGTACCGGGTGAGGTCCATCTCGTGCTGGCGGATGTCGGACATATCGAGGTCTTCGAGGAACTCGACTGCCGCTCGCAGACCGACGGCTTCGACGATCGGGGGAGTTCCGGCTTCGAACTTCGCCGGCACGGGGGCCGTCGTGTAGCCGTCGAGCGTGACGGTGTCGATCATGTTGCCGCCGCCGAGGAACGGCGGCATGGCGTCGAGCAGCTCCAGACGGCCCCACAACATGCCGATCCCCGACGGTCCGCACATCTTGTGACTGGAGAACGCGACGAGATCGGCGCCCCATGCCTGGACGTCGGTGGCGTTGTGGGGGACGTACTGGCAGGCGTCGACGACGGCGAGAGCGCCGGCATCGTGGGCCGCTGCGCAGAGCTTCGCGACGGGTGGGATCGTGCCGAGCACGTTGCTCATCGCCGTGAACGAGAACACCTTGGCACCATCGAGGAGTCGATCGAGGTCGGTGAGGTCGAGTTGGCCGTCGGCGGTGAGCGGCACCCAGCGGATCTCGATGCCGCGCTCGTCGCGCAGCATCTGCCACGGCACGATGTTGGCGTGGTGCTCCATGTGCGTGAGGAGCACGACGTCACCCTCGCCGAGGTTGGCGCCGCCCCATGACCGGGCGATGAGGTTCATCGACTCGGTGGCGTTCTTCGTGAAGATGATCTCGTCGGGACTCGACGCGTTGACCAAGCGGGCGACGGCTCGGCGGCCGGCTTCGAACGCCTCGGTGGCCTCACCGGCAAGGCGGTACGAGCTGCGGTTGATCGGCGCGTAGGAGTTCTCGAGGAAGTCGGTCATCGCGTCGATGACCCGGCGCGGTTTCTGCGAGGTGTTGCCCGAGTCGAGGTAGACGAGCGGCGATCCGTCGATCTGGCGCGACAGGATGGGAAACTCCTTGCGCACCGCGTCGAGGTCGAACGCCATCGCTCAGGCCCCGGCCCCGCTGGCGGCGACATCCTTGAAGGCGTCGTAGCCGTCCCGCTCGAGCTGTTCAGCGAGTTCCATGCCGCCGCTCGCCACGATCCGGCCTTCGACGAGGATGTGGATGTGGTCGGGGGTCACCTCGTCGAGCAGGCGCTGGTAGTGGGTGATCAGCACGACGCCCATCGTCGGGCGCTCGGCGCGCACCTCACGAATCCCTTGGGCGACGATGCGCAGCGCGTCGATGTCGAGGCCGGAGTCGGTCTCGTCGAGGATGGCGAGCTCGGGTTCGAGGATGGCCATCTGCATGATCTCGTTGCGCTTCTTCTCGCCGCCCGAGAATCCCTCGTTCAGATAGCGATCGACGAACGACGAATCCATGCCGAGGCGCTTCATCCACTCCATGGTCGCGAGGCGGAGTTCGAGGACCGAGAGGTCGATGCCCTTGCGCTGCGAGAGTGCCTGGCGCAGGAACTGGATCACCGAGACGCCGGCGATCTCCTGCGGATACTGGAAGGCGAGGAACATGCCCGCCTTGGCACGCTCGTCGACGGCCCACTCGGTGATGTCGTCGCCGAGGAAGGTGATCGTGCCGGCGGTGACCTCGTACTCGGGGGATCCCATCAGGGTGCTGCCGAGGGTGGACTTCCCCGACCCGTTGGGCCCCATGATCGCGTGGACCTCGCCCGGCGCCACCTCGAGGTCGAGGCCTCGAAGGATCTCGGCGTGACCGCCCTCTGTCGGGCGCGCGTGCAGGTTCTCGACTCGGAACAGTGGGTCACTCACGATGCAGATTCTACCTCCGGGAGGAATTCTCCCTATCCCCATAGGAGAAATTCGGTTACGCCGCGGCCCCCTGGCACCGGCGTAACCGAATCAGACCCGCGTCTCGTTCAGCGGGCGCGTTCGATGTGCTTGGCGACGAGGTTCTCGAGGGCTTCCTGGCGACCGCTGGTGCGGACCGGTTCCTTGTCGGAACCGAGCTGGGCATCGTGGAGATCCTGCAGCGTGGCGCCGCCGGTGATGTCGTTCGCCGTCTCCCAGCCCGCGTACCGATCGTTGCGGCGGGTGTCGAGTTCGCCGTCGTCGAGGATCGCGGCAGCGACGAGCAGCGCCCGCGCCATCGTGTCCATGCCGCCGATGTGCGCATGGAACAGGTCGTTGCGGTCGGTCGACTGACGGCGGAGCTTGGCGTCGAAGTTCATGCCGCCCGTCGTGAAGCCGCCACCCCGGAGGATCTCGAGCATGCCCAGCGTCATCTGCTCGACCGAGACGGGGAACCGGTCGAGGTCCCAGCCGAGTCGGTCATCGCCGGCGTTCGCGTCGATCGAGCCGAAGATCCCGGCATTGAACGCCGCTGCGATCTCGTGCGCGAAGTCGTGCCCGGCCAGCGTGGCGTGGTTCACCTCGATGTTCACCTTGACCTCGTTCTCGAGGCCGTACTTCTGGAGGAAGGCGTGCACCGCCGCCACGTCGTAGTCGTACTGGTGCTTCGTCGGCTCGAACGGCTTGGGTTCGATCAGGATCAGGCCCTCGAACCCGATGGCGTGCTTGTGCTCGACGACGAGATTGAAGAACCGGCCCAGCTGGTCGAGCTCGCGCTTCATGTCGGTGTTGAGCAGCGTGTCGTATCCCTCGCGCCCGCCCCACAGCACGTAGTTCGCTCCGCCCAGGCGGTGGGTGGCGTTCATGCAGTGCGCGACCTGGGCGGCCGCGTAGCGGAAGAGGTCGGGATCAGGGTTCGTCGCGGCGCCGGCCTGGAACCGCGGGTGCGAGAACAGGTTGGCGGTGCCCCACAGCAGGCGCACGCCGGTGCGGTCCTGATGGCCTGCCGCGAGCTCGACCATCTCGTCGAAGTTGCGGCACGACTCGGCGAACGTCGATCCCTCGGGGGCGATGTCGCGATCGTGGAAGCAATAGAACGGAGCGCCGAGTTTCGACACGAACTCGAAGGCCACCTCCATCTTCTCCTTGGCGGCCGCCATCGGATCACGAGTCGGGTCGAGGAACGGACGGTCGAGTGTTCCGGCGCCGAAGATGTCGATGCCCTCGGAGCTGAAGGAGTGCCAGTAGGACACCGCGAAGCGCAGCTGTTCGGCCATCGTCTTGCCGGCGACCACCCGGTCGCTGTCGTACCAACGGAAGGCGAGCGGGTTGTCGGAGTCGGGGCCTTCGAACTCGATCTGGTCGATGTCGGCAAAGAAGTCGGTCATGGCGGGACACATCCTGTTTCGTCGGGGCGGTCGGGTCATCGACCGAGACACATGTTTGTTGACAAGTATGACAAACGTTGACCTAGAGTGCAATCTGATGTCGATCGGGGCTCGGACGTCTCATCTGCGGCGATCGAATCTGGCGCTCGTCCTCGACCAGTTGCGACGCCGCGGACCGTCGTCGCGATCGCAACTCGTCGCGGCGACGGGGCTGACCCGCAGTGCGATCGCCGGCCTCGTCGGCGAACTCGAGGAACTCCGGCTGGTCATCGAGGGACCCTCCGAACCCGACGGACGTCCGGGTCGGCCGTCGCCGGTCGTGCGCATCGATGACCGTTCCGTCGCCGTGCTGGCGATCGAGATCTTCGTCGACGAGATCGGCGTGGCGATCGTGGCGCTCGACGGATCGATCCTCGGCGCCGAGCGACGTTCGCGGCCCCGGGCCCGTGTTGCCGTCGCGGAGACCATCAGCGATGTCACCGCGCTCGTCGACCAGTTGGACGCTGCCTCGCCCCACCCGCGGCTGATCGGATGCGGCGCCTCGGTGACCGGATTGGTTCGCGATGCCGACGGATTCGTGGTCGCGGCACCGAATCTCGGCTGGACCGACGTGCCTCTGGCACGGTTGTTGACGGCTGCGCTCGACAGGGGCCTCGCCGTTCGTGTCGGCAACGATGCCGACCTCGGAGCGCTCGCAGAGTTGCGCTCCGGCGCCGGTGTCGGCTCCGATCACATGGTCTACGTGTCGGGCGAGGTCGGCGTCGGGGGCGGCTTGATCGTCGCCGGGCGTCCCGTCGTCGGCCATTTCGGTTTCGCCGGCGAGATCGGTCACATGCCGGTGAATCCGGAGGGCCGGCAGTGCAGATGTGGCTCGATCGGCTGCTGGGAGACCGAGGTCGGCGAGCGCGCCCTGCTGGCGAGAGCGGGCCTCGATCCGGACGGCGGGCGATCGGCGGTGGAGGAATTGCTCGACCGTGCCGCCGGCGACGATCGGGCGGCGCTCGCCGCACTCGATGCGGAGGCCCGCTGGCTGGCGATGGGAATCGCCGGACTCGTCAACGTGCTCGACCTCGACACCGTCGTGCTCGGCGGGCTGTTCGCGAGGGTGCTTCCGGCGATCCGTCGGCAGCTCGACGAAGAACTCGTGCGGCGTCGCTACCTCGCGGCGGGTCGCCGCGTCAGGGTCGTCGGGGCGGCGTTGGGCGCGAGTGCGGTGACGGTCGGTACCGCCGAGTTGGCCTTCCGGTCGCTGCTCGAGGATCCCGCAGGCGTCATGAACGCGACGTTCGGCTGAGTCGCGGGCGGCCGGTCTCAACCGGTCGTCGGCTCCCACGGTCGAGGCGTCGATTCGCCACGGGCGATCGTCACGAACCGGTCGGCGTCGACCGCCATCCACGAGCCGACCTCGCCGTCCGGCCACGTGACTCGAACGTCGGCGTTGTCGGAGGTCCCCAACCCGAGGTGGATCCAGCCGGCCTGGCCGCTCGCGTGGCCACCGCCCACGGTCACCTCGCGCTGCAGGGTGCCGACATCGGTGCGCACCTCGATCCACGCTCCCACCGCGTCGACATCGGGTGCCGGCTGCTCGAGGTCCACGGCGAGCCAATGACCCATCGGCGAGCTCACGTCGCCATCGCCGCTGCCGACGTTGCGCCACACGTTGACGGGTGCCTCGCGGTTGACGACGACCAGGTCGAGCAGCCCGTCGAGGTTGAGGTCGACGAGCGCGGCACCCCGCGCCTTCTCGTAGCTGACGATCCCGGCTGTCTCGGCACCTTCCACGAAGGTGCCGTCCGCCTGGCCGATCAAGAGGTTGCTCGGGTCGCGCATCGCCTGGTCGGTCTGCCCCTCGACGTTGCCCTTCGACACGAACAAGTCGACGAGCCCGTCGTTGTTGACGTCCTCGAACTCCGGATGCCATGCCGTGGAGGGCAGGACATCGCCACCGATGTACGGGCGCTGCGCGGTGACCCCGCTGCGCAGTGCGATGTCGCGGTAGGCCGGGGTCGCGGGCCCGGCGTCGAGCGTTTGGAGCTTGTTGTCGCCCTGGCTCGTGATGAACACCTCGGGAAGGCCATCGCCGGTCAGGTCCTGGCTGGCGAGCCCCATGCCCCAGACCTGCAACGGCACCCATCCGTCGGCCGCGGTGTACGGCTGCGGGTCCTGCCCCGGCGCCACCCGGAACAGTTGCTCGCTCCCGTCGGTGTAGTAGTGCCGGTCGTTCGCAAGTCGCAAGTCGCGTTGTCCGGTCCGGCTCCAGTCGCTGAAGAGCATCGACAACGTGCAGTAGCCGGGTTGCAGGGCGACCGGTCGACCGTAGGTGTCGCCTGCCGGGCGCACGAGCGAACTGTCACCGCACGTCGTCCGGTCGGCCTCGAGGTAGGTACCGAACGCAAGGGTCGGCAACTCGTTGTCGCCTTCCCAGGTTGCGCTGAACGCAGTGGTCCAGTCGTCGCCGCCGTCGAGACCGAACCGATCAGTCGCCGCTTCGAAGCCGCAGTCGCCGAGCCCGCGCAGCACCACATTGGCGCCGTGGCGCAAGACGACGAGGTCGAGTTGCCCATCGCCGTCGATGTCGAGCGGGTAGGCGCCGGTCACCGACGTCAGGTCGGTGGTCGACGAGGCGACGGTTTCGAACTCGAGGGCACCACCGACTGTGCTCGTGTTGCGGTACAGCGCAGCGGGCGACGACCCGCCGGCGAAGTACAGGTCGGTGCGGCCGTCGTCGTTGCAGTCGAAGGCCGCGACGCCGCCGCCGACGAAGTAGTCGAAGTCGCCGGTGTAGGAATGGTCGATGCCGGAGGCGACGGCGTCGTCGACGAAGCGTGGCGCGGGAAGGGCCGTCACCGGACCGTCGGAGCCGCTGGAGCCCTGTGCCGAGATCACGACCGCGCCGGTCGCGATCAGCAGCGCAGCAACCGACGCGATGATCCACCACCGAGCGCGGCCGCGTCGGGGGGTGCCGTCGGGCGCTGAGGGCGCGATCTGGTCCGCAGAGGTCATCGCGTTAGATTCTCGCGCCGGATGACTCGACCACCACATCGCCGTCGCCTGCTCGCGGGCGCGACCGCGGCTGCCATGCTCGTTGCGACGCTCGCCGCCTGCTCCGACGACGCGCCGGCCACCACGATCGACGGATGCACCCGTGCCGATCTGGGTGGACGCAGCGTCGCTCGGGTGTGGGACGACACCCTGCTCGAACTGATCCGCCAGGTCGTGCCGGCCCCGACTGTGCACGCCCGCAATCTGTTCCACACGTCAGCGGCGATGTGGGATGCATGGGCGGCATACGACCCGACCGCCGAAGGCTACTTCGTCACGGAGAAGCACACCGCCGCCGACGTGAACGCAGCTCGGGAGGCAGCGATGAGCGAGGCGGCCTACCGCATCCTGCTGTGGAGGTACGCGACGGTGTCGGACCTTCCTGCTGCAACCGACCAGCTGAACGCCGTGATGGCGGAACTCTGCTATCCGACGGACGACGAGTCGATCGAGGGCAATGCTCCGGTCGCGCTCGGCAATCGCATTGCCGCGGCGGTCATCGACTACGGGGCCACGGACGGGGCGCTCGAGGACGAGCGGTACAAGGACAGTTCCTACCGTCCGGCGAATGACCCGATGGTGGTGAGCGACCCGGGGACGGTGATGAAGGATCCGAACTCGTGGCAGCCGCTGTCGCTCGGCGTCCAACTCTCGCAGAACGGCCTGCCGATCCCCGGCAACGTGCAGACCTACATCGGGCCGCACTGGGGGTATGTGTCGTCGTTCGCGCTCCCGTCATCGCCGGACGGCACGCCGATCGATCCCGGCCCGCCGCCGCGCCTCGGCGATCCCGCCACCGACGCCGAGTTCAAGCAGGCCGCGGTCGATGTGTTGCGCTACAGCTCGCTGCTCGACGCGGCCGACGGGGTCGAGATCGACATCAGCCCCGCGTCGATGGGCAACAACGCGCTCGGCACCAACGACGGGTCGGGGTACGACGTGAACCCGGTGACCGGCGAGCCGTACGAACCGCAACCGACGGCGCGTGCCGATCTGTACCGTGTGATCGCCGAGTACTGGGCGGACGGACCGACATCGGAGACGCCACCCGGCCACTGGAACCTGATTGCCAACAGCGTCGCCGACTCGCCGGGTTTCGAGCGCCGCGTCGGCGGCGTCGGGCCGGAAGTCGACGCATTGGAGTGGGACGTCAAGACCTACTTCGCGCTCAACGGCGCAGTGCACGACGCAGCGATCGCGGCGTGGGGACTCAAGGCCCACTACGACTCGGTACGCCCGATCTCGATGATCAGGTACATGGGTGGTCTCGGACAATCGAGCGATCCTGCGGGGACGGCGTACGATCCCGACGGCCTGCCGCTCGTCGATGGTCTGATCGAGGTGATCACCGCAGAGTCGAGTGGCCAGGGCGAACGACACGAGGCGCTCGCCGACCACATCGGAGAAATTGCCGTCCACGCCTGGCAGGGTTCGCCCGACCATCCCGAGACCGAGACGAGCGGTGTCGGCTGGATTCGCGCAGTGGACTGGGTGCCGTACCAGCGACCCACGTTCGTGACCCCGTCGTTCGCCGGGTACGTGTCGGGACACAGCACGTTCAGCCGGGCGGCCGCGGAGGTGCTCACGGGCATCACCGGGTCGTCATCGTTTCCGGGTGGACTTGCGCACTGGCCTGTCGACCAGGGGACATTGCTCCACGAGGAGGGCCCGACGAAGGACGTCGATCTGCAGTGGGCCACGTACTACGACGCCTCCGACCAGGCGGGTATCTCCCGGCTCTACGGCGGCATCCACATCGCGCAGGACGACATCGAAGGTCGCAAGATCGGTTCGCAGGTCGGCTTGGCCGCCTGGGAACTGGCGCAGACGTACTTCGACGGCACCGCAGAAAGTTGATGTCGCGAACAAATGTGACTTTGGGTCCTTTTCTCGCGCTCCACGTTGGGTATACGGTCGCAACGCTCACCGATCATTTGACGGCGGGCTCACATTTGAGGGGAGAACAGAATGAGAATCCGACGCGTAGCGTCAATCGCAGTCGTAGCAGGGCTCGCCCTTGCCGCCTGCGGCAGCGACAGCAGCTCAACTTCGAGCACCGATGCACCCACGGGCACGGATGCTCCGACCGGGACCACCGCCGGTGGCGGCGGCGACTGTGTCGTCGGCGTCTCCTGGAACAACTACCAGGAAGAGCGCTGGGCCAAGTGGGACGAGCCGGCGCTCAAGGCGGCCATCGAGGCCGGCGGCGGCACCTACGTGTCCAACGACGCCAAGTCGTCGGCCGAGACGCAGGCCAGCAACCTGGAGAACCTGATCTCGCAGGGCGCGAACGTCCTCGTGGTCCTGGCCCAGGACGGAACGGCCATCATCCCGGCCGTGCAGGACGCCATCTCGCAGGGCGTGCCCGTCATCGCGTACGACCGTCTGATCGAGGACCCGGGCGTGCTCTACATCACGTTCGACAACGAGAAGGTCGGCGAGATGCAGGCCCAGGCGCTCTTCGACATCCAGCCGACAGGCAACTGGGTGGTCATCAAGGGCAACTCGGCCGACGCGAACGCCGACTTCCTGCGTGGCGGTGCCGAGAAGGTCATCGGTGACGCGGTGGCCGCAGGCGACATCAAGATCGTCGGCGAGACCTACACCGACAACTGGGACCCCGCCAACGCCCAGACCGAGATGGAGCAGTTCCTGACTGCCGAGAACAACGACATCCAGGTGGCCCTCGTCCAGAACGACGGCATGGCCGGTGGCGCGATCGCCGCACTCGAAGCACAGGGCCTTGCCGGCCAGGTGCCCGTGTCCGGTCAGGACGGCGACCTCGCCGCCCTCAACCGGGTGGCGCTCGGCACGCAGACCGTCGACGTCTGGAAGGATGCCCGTGCGCTCGGAACGTCAGCCGGTGAATCGGCCGTCGCCCTCTGTGGCAACGGTGATGTCTCGGCCGTTGCCGGTGCATCGTCGTTCACGACACCGGGTGGCAACGACCTCAGCTCCATCTTCCTGACCCCGATCCCCATCACGCAGGCCAACCTCAACGAGGTGGTCGACGCAGGTTGGATCAGCACCGACGACCTGTGCAAGGGCGTCGATGCCGGTTCGGTGGACGCCTGTCCGTGACCTCACCGTCGGCCAACGCCGACTGAACACGAACTGAACAACGAAGCGAACGTGCCCCTCACCTGTGATTCACGGGTGAGGGGCACGTTTGGTGTAGAAACTGATGCGATGACGAGGGGGACTCACGATGACTGACGTACAACCTGACGTTCCGGACAGCCCGGCACCCGCCCCGGTTGCGGCTTCGAAGCCGTCGTGGCGGGCGAGTCTCGCCGAGGTCGACACCCGGCTGTTCGGCATGGTCACCGCCGTGATCGTCATCTGGATCGCATTCAATGTCCTGTCGGGTGGGGACTTCTTGACCTCGCGCAACCTGTGGAACCTGTCGGTCCAGAGCACGTCGATCGCGATCATGGCGACGGGCATGGTGCTGATCATCGTGTCGCGGAACATCGATCTGTCGGTGGGGTCGCTGCTCGGCTTCCTCGGGTATTCGATGGCGCTCGTCCAGACCGACGGCGTCATTTCGTTCTTCAACCTCAAGATCGACCTCGGGAGCATCGGCGACAGCTCCTGGATCTGGGTGATCGCTCTGCTCGTCGGGATCAGCCTCGGTGCGCTGGTCGGCTTGGCCCAGGGCTTCATCATCGCCTACGGCGGTGTGCCGGCGTTCATCGTCACACTGGGCGGATTCCTGGTGTGGCGGGGCATGATCTTCCGCACCGGCGACAAGCAGGGCCAGACGCTCGCGCCGCTCAACCGCACGTTCCGCCTGTTCGGCGGTGGTCCGGACGGGTCGCTCGGAGAGTGGAAGAGCTGGCTCCTCGGAGCGATCGGCTGTGTGTTGATCGTGCTCGCGCTGTGGCTCGCACGACGTCGACGTCAGCGTTACGACCTCAGGGTGAGGCCGCTGTGGATGGACGTCGTATTCGGCGTGGTCGGATGCGTGGTCGTGCTGGCCGGGGTCGGTCTCGTGGCGAACAACTACATCTCGCCGATCACCGGGAATCCCACCGGCATCGCGTATCCGGTCGTGATCCTGATCGTCGTGACGCTCGTGATGAACTACCTCGCTCGTCAGCGTCGCTTCGGTCGCTACGTGTACGCATACGGCGGCAACCCCGAGGCAGCCGAACTGGGCGGCATCAACACCCGGCGGACGGTGATGCTCACGTTCGTCCTGATGGGTGTCCTCGTCGGTGTGAGCGCCGCGATCCAGACGGCCCGACTCAACGCCGCGGTCACCAACCTCGGCGTGCAGAACGAACTCGACGTGATCGCGGCAGCGGTCATCGGCGGAACGTCGTTCGCCGGTGGCGTCGGGACGATCGCCGGCGCCGTGCTCGGAGCGGTCATCATGCAGTCGCTGCGCTCCGGCATGGTGCTGCTCAACATCGATTCGCCATCGCAGGACATCGTGGTTGGCGTGGTGCTGGTGACTGCGGTCTCCATCGATTCGACGCTGAGGCTCGGCCGCAAGCGGGTGGCGCTCGCCGCACTCGCCGTCGGGCTCGTGATCTCGGCGATCGTCATCCAGACCGGACGGGCCTGAACGGGAGGGCATCGACATGACCGACACGACCACCACCTACAACCCGTCACCGCAGCCTGAGGGCGTGCCCCTCGTCGAGTTGCGCGACATCCGCGTGTCATTCGGCGGTGTCCACGCCGTCGACGGCGTGAGCATCGATCTGTATCCCGGCGAGGTCGTCGCGCTCGTCGGCGGAAACGGCGCCGGAAAGTCGACCCTGATCCACACGCTGGCCGGTGCTCACCCGGCCGACGACGGGCAGATCTTGATCAACGGCAAGCCCGTCACGATCAAGAACTCCCGCGATGCCCGGGTGCTCGGGGTGGAGGCGATCTACCAGAAGCTCGCGTTGGCCGACAACCTCGACGCAGCGGGCAACGTGTTCCTCGGACGCGAACTCCGGACACGGTTCGGTTCCCTCGACGACTCCGCGATGCTGTCGGCCACCCAGAAGCTGATGGCCCGGCTCAACCCGCGGTTCAAGAATCTCCGCACCGCGGTGAGTTCGCTCTCGGGTGGCCAGCGCCAGTCGGTGGCGATCGCCAGGGCGGTGCACTTCAACGCGAAGATCCTGATCATGGACGAGCCCACCGCAGCGCTCGGACCTGCCGAGACCGCGGAGGTGCGCGACCTGGTCACGCAGCTCAAGTCCGAGGGCATCGGGATCTTCCTGATCAGCCACGACATCCACGACGTGTTCGACCTCGCGGACCGGATCAGCGTGATGCTCCAGGGCAAGCTCGTCGGCACCGTGAACAAGGTCGACGTGACCAAGGAGGAAGTGCTCGCCATGATCATCATGGGCAAGCACCCCGGCGAGGTCACGACCGACGACGTCCAGGCGCTCCGCTAGACCCCAATGAGACGCGGGTCAGACCTTGGGGCATTCAGGTGTCGCGGAGGTCTTCCTTCCATGACCGGAACCGGGTGTGGCGTTCGCCGCTCGGACCGGCTCCGGCAGCGGTGCCATCGGGGAAGAGGCGCAGCGTGACCGGTTCGTCGAGTCGCTCGGCATGGGCCGCCCAGTACCGGGCGTCGCCGCCCTTGGCCGGTCCCGCCCGCCAGAGCAGCCAGGGGCCGATGCGTCGCTTGTAGTCGGCGACCGGCTGATCGGGAAGGTCGTCACCGAGTGCCAGCAGGCTCTCGGGCGCCTCGACCCATGCGGTGGCGGGGATGTTCCGATCGCGAATCGGTGTCGGCGGAAGGTCGGCGGTGTGGATCGGAGTCGGGTCGATCGGTCGCTCGTCGTAACGCACGGCTACCAGCCGCGTTCGATCCACTCATCGAGGTGGGGGCGCTCGGTGCCGATCGTCGTGTCGAGCCCATGACCGGGCAGCACGATGGTGTCGTCGGGGAAGGTGAACAGCTTCGAGGTGATCGACGTGATGATCGTGTCGAAGTCGGCGTCGTCGAACGACGTGTTGCCAGGCCCGCCGGGGAACAACGTGTCACCGGTGAACAGCAGCGGCGTGTCGGCGAGCGCGAACGAGATCGAACCGGGCGTGTGGCCGGGATTGTGGATCGCGTGCAGACGCAGTCGTCCGACCTCGATCACCTCGGCATCGTCGATGAACACGTCGTAGCCGACGTCCTTCAGCTTCGGAGCGTCGAGTGACGTGACGGCGACCTCGTATCCCGCCTCGCGCATCGCGGGCACCGCCTGGATGTGATCCCAGTGCCCGTGGGTCTCGAGCACCCGCTTCACCCCGAGCCGGTTGCACAACTCGAGGAGCTGTTCGTGCTCGTTGGCCGCGTCGAGCAGCACGGCCTCGCCGGTCGCCGTGCATCGCACCACGAACACGTTGTTCTCGTACGGGCCGACGACCACCTTGTGCACCTCGACGTCGGCGTTCGACCAGTGCAGCGTGTCATGGGTTGCCATGGCGACATTCTGGCATCGGTCGGTCAGACTGCTGCGATGGTGATGCAGAGTCTGTCGAGGATCGGTCGTGGAGCAGTGCGGAGGGGGTCGGCGGCCGTCGGCGCCCTCCGCGGTCGGATACCGCCCCAGTCACCGCCCTGGGAACCTTCCGCCGAGCGGCGGCACGGTTGGTGGGATCTCCTGCCGTTCACGACGCACCGGATCCCGCTCGCCGACGGCTATGAGACCGCCGTCGACGGCGCGAATCCGTTCGAGGACGTGCGGATCGACATCGTGATGGAGGCGTGCGGTGGTTCGCTGGACGGCCGCACTGTCGTCGACCTCGGATGTCTGGAGGGCGGCTTCTCCCTGGCGCTGGCCGAGCAAGGGGCCGCGCACGTCGTGGGAATCGAGGCCCGGCGGATCAGCGTCGAACGTTGCCGTCTCGCGGCCGCCCTCCGCGGGACGCCCAACGTCGAGTTCGTCGAAGCCGACATCAAGGACGAGTTGGCGCGCCGCGATCCGTTCGACGTGGTCCTCGCCACGGGCATCCTGTACCACGTGTCGGATCCGGCGGCGATGCTGCGCGACATGCGCTCGGCGTGCCGGGGCGTGGCGGTGATCGACACGCACGTCGCCGCCACCGATGCCGCGACCCACGGTTGTTCCGAACTCGTCGAGCGGACACTCGACGGTGGCGTCTACCGAGGTCGGATGTTCGCCGAGTACGCCCCCGACTCCTCGCTCGACGAACGCGCCGGGCTCCTGTGGGCGGCGTGGAGCGACGCAGATTCGTTCTGGCCGCTCGAGGACGACCTCGTCAGGATGATCCACGATGCCGGATTCGAGTCCGTCGAGAAGATCGAGTTCGATGCCGATCGTCGACAGCGCTGGCGCGTCGATCAGGTCAACCGGGTCACCTACGTCGCCCGGGTCACGAGCTGACGACCTCGAAGCCCAGCCCCATCGCGATGCCGATCTGGGCGGGATCGAAGGTGACGAAGCTGATCGGTTCGGGCAATCGCTCGGCCGCGGCGAAGTGGATCGCATCGGTGAGGCGAACGGGTTGGTTTCGCGCGAGCGCGGCGGCCCGATCGAGGCAGCGCTGATCGACGGGGACGACGTGGAGATGGTCCCAGACGCGGCGCACGGCGTCTTCGAGGTCGAGACGCAGGATCGGTTCGTCGGTCAGCCGGTCGATGGCCGGCAGTGCTTCGGTGAGGGCCATCGCCGACGCCGCCCAGATCGGCTCGGTGTCGAGCGCCGCCAGTGTCGTGGCTCGTTGCACTCCTTCGATGGCCAGTGCGAGCAGTGCGCTCGTGTCGAGGACCACGGTCATCCGCGGAGCTCCCGGAGGACCTGGTCGATGCGGACGCCGGCCCAGACCGGAACCGGATCGGGCGCTCGCCACTCGCTGGTGCGGCGCGGCGGGAAGATCGCGCCAGCGCCGATGAGCCGTTCGAGGTCGGGGGCGTCGGCGTCGAGCGGACCGAGCTGAGCCACGGGGCGGCCGGCAGCGGTCACGACCGTGCGATCGCCGGAGCCGGCACGGCGCACGGCTTCGGCGAGCCCGGCGCGAAGTTCCCTGATGCCGATCGATCTGACCTCATGCGTGTCCACATGTGTACACAACCAGAGTTGCGCGGTGTGATGCAACCCCGGCAAGATCGCGCCCATGAACTTTGCCTTCACCGATGAACAGGAAGAACTCCGCAAGACCGTGCGCTCGTTCCTCGAGAACAAGAGCTCCGAGGAAGCGGTGCGCGAGCAGATGGAGACCGAGGACGGCTACGACGCCGCGGTCTGGAGTCAGATGGGCGAGCAGATGGGCCTCCAGGGCCTGTCGATCCCCGAGGAGTTCGGCGGATCGGGCTACGGCTTCGTCGAGCTCGGCATCGTCCTCGAGGAGATGGGCCGCGCCCTGCTGTGCGCACCGTTCTTCTCGAGCGCTGTGCT
>JAHENF010000057.1 GCA_024643255.1 Ilumatobacteraceae bacterium | reverse complement strand
CCAAGTGCGTCGACAGGGCCGAACCGTCGCTGTCAGCGCCCGCACGATCGGATGTAGCACACCGACAGTGCGTGGGTAATCTCGCTCGGGCCGGCATCATGAGCCGTGGGCCGTATCACCCGCCTCGACATCCGTAAGCATTCCGTACGCGAACAGGGGCTCCTCGTCTCCGAGAAGCCCCTGCTACATCCGTCGGGCTGGGGAGATTCGAACTCCCGACCTCTTGTCCCCCAGACAAGCGCGCTAACCAAGCTGCGCCACAGCCCGTATGCATGTGGAGCGGGAACTCTATCCAGATTGCCAGCCGTTCCCCGTACGATCGACCAAGTGACCACCGAGCCGCCTGAAAACCCCACCACTCTCGTCCTGATCCGCCACGGCGAGTCGAACGTCACCGTGAATCGGGTGATCGGCGGCTACCGCAGCTGCAACGGGCTGTCGATTCTCGGCCACCAGCAGGCGGAACGTCTGCGTGATCGTCTCGCCCGGACAAGTGAGCTCACCGCCGATGTCCTGATCTCGAGCAACTTCCTGCGAGCGATCGAAACCGCAGAGACCATCGCCCCGGCGCTGCCAGGTCTCGAGATCGAGATCGACGCCGGGTTCGGCGAGCACGACCCGGGGCCCGAAGTCGATGGGATGACGTTCTCCGAGTTCGTCGAGCGCTTCGGAACACCCGATTGGTCTGGTGACCCCCACCACGAGGTCTTCCCCGGCGGCGAGACCACCGCAGAATTCCACCTCCGGGTCGGTGCCGCGATCTCGCGCACCCTGCGCACGCACGCCGGCCGGACCGTGGTCGTGGCCTGTCACGGGGGCGTCGTCGATGTCGCCTTCCGCCATCTGCTGCGCCTCTCCCCCGTCGGCGCCTTCGAACTCAGCACCCTCAACACCTCGATCACCGAGTTTCAGCACGCCCCGTCCGGGGCCTGGCGCCTCACCCGCTACAACGACGCGGCCCATCTCGACGGGCTTCCGGCCGAAACACCCCGAACGCCCGCAACCCTGTAACACCCCCTCGTCATGATGGGGGCATGTCGTTGACACGCCTCGTCGAGCGCCTCGAGCAGCTGGATCCGACCCAGCTCGACTCGAGCGGCGTCGCCGCGGGCCTGCGCGAACTCTCCAGGCTCAAGGGGTTCGTCGCTGACACCGAACACGCACTGGCGCGTCGGGCCAATGCACTCGCTGCCGCCGGATCCGGTGTTCCCGCCGGCGAACTGCTCGGCCGGAGCAACCACGTGTCACCGCGTCAGGCCGAGCTGACCTCCCGCCGGGCCGAAGCGCTCGGCTCGCTGCCCTCGGTGTCGACGCAGCTCGCCAAGGGACGCATCGGCACCGAACACGCCGACGCGCTCGCCAAGGCCGTCACGAAACTCGACCCGACCGACCGCGACACCCTGCTGTCGCTCGATGTCGAACTCGCACAGACGGCCGCCTCCTCCACGCCCGCACAGTTCCGCCGCCATCTCGATCGCGTCGTCGACCAGCTGGCCGCCGACCGCGGGGTCGAACGTGCGCTCCGCCAGCGCGCGGCCGCAACGCTGACCAAGGGCATCAACGACGAGACGGGGATGTACTGGCTGCGAGCCGAACTCGATCCCGAGTCAGGCGCACGGCTCTTCCGGGCGATCGACGCTGAAGTTGCGGCGCTGGTGAGCAAGCACGATGGCGACGACCCGCCGGACCGTTCCCGGCTGGCTGCCGGGGCGCTGGTCGACCTCGCCACGTCGGCGAACCGGACCCGACGACCCGGAAAGGTCGAGCTGCTCGCACTCGTCGACCTCGACACGCTGGAGAACGGACTGCGCGAGCAGTCGGTGTGCGAATTCTCCGACGGCACCGAGATTCCGGTCGCGACCATGCGACGGCTGGCATGCGATGCCCACATCCTCCCCGTGGTGCTCTCCGGCGACGGCGTCGTCCTCGACGTGGGTCGCAGCAAGCGGCTCGCGACCGACGATCAGCGACGGGCACTGCGGGCGATGTACCGCACCTGCGGAATCGGCGACTGTGACGTCGCATTCGACCAGTGCGAGATCCATCACCTCGACGAATGGGATGCTCACCACGGCGAGACGAACCTCGACCGGTTGATTCCGAGTTGCAGCCGCCATCATCACCTCATCCACGAGGGAGGCTGGCGGCTCGAGCTCGCTCCGGCGTCACGCGAGCTGACGATCAGGCTGCGCGACGGCACCGTGCACCGACGAAGTCGACCTCACTCCGTGACGGCAACGACCGTCAGGCAGGTTGCGTAGACCGCAACGCCCTCACCTCCGTCGGCGCAGCCCGGCACCGGTCAGATCGCCGCAGCGAGGTGCGTGTCAGGTGACCATCTGGACGAAGCGCCACCCGAGGTAGACCACCAGGACCCCGATCATGAGCTTGAAGTGCCACGGGGCCTTCTCGTCATCGGCGGCCTCGCTGGTCGGTTCCTCCACCACGCGACCGCACGTGGGGCAGGTTCCGTCGTCGTTCATCGAGTTGGGTGTCCAGTACTTGGAACACTCTTCACACCAGGGCATCGGAATCTCCGTCCTCACTCACCAACTCCGGAACTCACCAACTCCGGAACTCACCGACTCCGGAACTCACCGATACGGATCATTGCCGCTTGCGGACGCGAAGTTTCAGCGCGGTCGAGCCGAGCCCGAACTCTTCGCGGATGGTGCGTTCGATGTAGCGCAGATAGTGCTGCGGGATCTCGCGGTTGACGAACAGCGTGAATGTCGGCGGATCGATCGCACCCTGCACGGCATACAGGATCTTGGCGCCGCCACCGGCGGGCTGGCGCTGCTGAGCGGCCGCGATGACCTTGTTGACGTCCTTGGTCGGCACCCGGGTGTGGTACTGCGAGATCGCCTCGTGGAGACGCGGATGGAGCTTGTCGACGTTCTTGCCACTCAGGGCCGAGATCTTCAGCACCGAGCTGTCGGCGACGAACGACAACATGCGGGCGACCTCTCCCTGCACCTCGAGGCGTTCCTCCGTGCCGACCAGATCCCACTTGTTGAGGATCAGCACGATCGGGCAGCCGGCGGAGTCGACACGCTCGGCCAGGCGCTGATCCTGCGCAGTGACGCCGACCGTCGCGTCGATCACGAGCAACGCGACGTCGGCATCGTCGATCGACCGCAGTGCCCGCACGAACGAGTAGTACTCGGCAGCGTCGTCGATCTTGCCCTTACGGCGCATGCCGGCGGTGTCGATGAAGACGATCGGGCCGCCGTCGGTCTCGACCAGCGTGTCGATCGAGTCACGGGTCGTACCGGCGAGATCGTGCACCACCGAGCGGTCCTCGCCCACCAGCCGGTTGAACAGCGTGCTCTTGCCGACGTTCGGCCGCCCGACGATCGCGACGCGTGGCACAGCCGGCCCATCGTCGTTCTCGACGGGGGCTTCCGTGGCCCACGGATCCGGCTTGGAGAAGGTCGGCTTGCGAAGGTGTTCGGGGAACAGCTCGATGACGCGATCGAGCAGGTCGCCGGCACGCCGACCGTGCAGCGCACTCACCGGGACGGGCTCACCGATGCCCAGGCTCATGAACTCCCACATCTCGGCCTCGCGGCGCTCGTTGTCGGACTTGTTGGCGACCACGATCACGTGGGTACCCGACCGCCGGATCCAGTTGGCGATGTTCGCATCGTCGTCGGTCAACCCGACCGAGGCGTCGACCACGAACAGCACGACGTCGGCACTCTTGACGGCAGCTTCCACCTGGCGGCTCACCTTGGCGTCGAGCTCGTCGCCACCCGGCATCCAACCGCCGGTGTCGACCACACGGAAGGGAATGTCGAGCCATTCGGCCTCGAGCTCCTTGCGGTCACGCGTGATGCCGGGGCGGTCTTCCACGATCGCCTGCTGGCTGCCCACGATGCGGTTGAACAGCGTGCTCTTGCCGACATTCGGTCGCCCGATGATGACCACCGTGGCGAGCTCGTTCGCCGTGTCAGCGCCGCTCATCTCATCGGTCGGCTCGTTGTTCGCCTCGTCGTGCGGCTCGTTGTTCGGCTCGTTGTTCGGCTCGTTGGAATTCATGGTTGTTCCGTTCCGGCGCGAGCCGATGCTGATTCGAGGGCGGTGCGCAGTGCGATGCCATCGGTTTCGATGATCTCGACGACTCGGGGAAGTTCGTCGATCGTGGTGCCGTCGAGAAAGCGGCCCTCGTCCGACAGACACACGTCGGGGAGTAGGTAGCGATGGCCCTGCGGCTCGGCGGCGAGCGTGCGGGCGACGTCCTCACCGGTCATGAGACCCGTGACGCCGGTGTTGCCGCCGAAGAAGTCGTTGCGGACGGTGATCACCCGCACGTCGTCGCGCCCGAGTGACTCGATCAGCGGCGTGATGACTGGCGCGCCGAGCTCGCCGGTGAGCACACCGACCGGTGCCGAGAGTCGCGGCCGCAACGAGATCGAGGTGCTCGCGGGCATCTCTGGTGTCGCGGACGGCGCCGGCCCACATGCCGCGGAACTGCGCAGGCCGGTGTAGGCCGCCGGGTTCGGTGGGGCATCGACCGCAGCAAAGAACCCGCGGCGCACGCCGGTGGCCTCGTCGGTACGACCGTGGAATTCGGCTTCGAACGTACGGGCCATCCCGATGCCGTCCTCGTGCATCGGGAAGCCGTCGTAGCGTTCGGCGGGCGGGAACGGCCGCTGTGCCATCAGGTAGTACTCGTCGGCGGCATAGACCATGCGCCTGCCGAGCGTCGCCTGGAACACGTCCTGCCAGTCGTCGACGATGTCGACGACGGCGCGTGCTTCGTCGACGGTGTGGAAGCGCATCGCAGCTTCACCGTTGAACTTCGAGATGCCGAGGGGCACGACGGCCACCGAATCGAGCTCGGGATACTGGTCGAGGATGCCGGCCATCGTGTCGGCGAGCACTGCGCCGTCGTTGACGCCCGGGCAGACCACGATCTGGCCGCGCACGGTGATGTCGTGATCGAGCAGCGCCCGCAGCCACCGCAGGCTCATCGCGCCTCTCGGATTCTTGAGCATGTTGCTGCGGATGTCGGGATCGGTCGCATGAATGCTCACGTGGAGCGGCGAGAGCCGTTCGGTCACCACCCGCTCGAGATCGGCCTCGGTGAAACGAGTCAGCGTGGTGAAGTTGCCGTAGAGGAACGAGAGTCGGTAGTCGTCGTCCTTCAGGTACAGGCTTCGACGCATGCCCTTGGGCAGTTGATAGATGAAGCAGAACTCGCAGTGGTTGTCGCACGTGCGAACGCGGTCGAACACGGCGCTCGACACGTCGACACCGAGCGGCTCGCCTTCGCGCTTCTCGATCGAGAAGGCCAGGTCGAGGCCGCCACGCTGCACGTCGAGCTCCACCGCGGCCTCGTCGGTGGCCATCTGCCATTCGATGATGTCGCGCGGCACGTCGCCGTTGACCATGACGATCTCGTCGCCGGCGCGCACTCCGGCCACCTCTGCGGGCGATCCGGCACCCACCGCCACGACGACGGGCGCGAGCGAACGCGTGGGGGTCGCTCGCTCGGTGTCGGTGGTGACGGACATGAGTCGGCCAGGCTACCGGCGCCCGGTCGCGGGTAGATTTGCGCGAGATGTCTGCCGCTCCGAGCCATCCCGGTGTCGATGCCGGTGTCGACGTGGTGCTGCTCGCGCAACCACGCGGGTTCTGCGCCGGTGTCGAGATGGCGATCAAGGCCCTCGCGTGGATGGTTCGGGCCTTCCCGGCGCCCGTCTACTGCTACCACGAGATCGTCCACAACCAGCTGGTGGTCGACCGCTTCAAGGCGCAGGGCGTCATCTTCGTCGACGACATCGCCGACGTGCCGGTCGGCAGCCCGATCATGCTGTCGGCACACGGCTCCGCACCCGAGGTACTCGAGGCCGCCCGGAGCCGCGGCTCGTACGTCGTCGACTCGGTCTGTCCGCTGGTGACCAAGGTCCACCACGAGGTGAAGGTGCGCGCCGGCAAGGGATATCGCATCGTCTACGTCGGCCACGAAGGTCACGAGGAGGCAGTCGGCACGATGGCGGTCGCTCCTGACTCGATCGACCGGGTCGAGTCGGTGGCCGAGGTCGATCAGCTCGACCTCTCTGATCAGCCGGTCGCCCTGCTCGCCCAGACCACCCTGTCGCATCGCGACTGGGAGGGAGTCGCGGTGCGGGTGAAGGAGCGCTTTCCCGACGTCTGGACCCCCGGTCGCAGCGACCTGTGCTTCGCCACGACCAACCGCCAAGCGGCGCTGATGGAGCTCGCCCACCGGTGCGACGTGCTCGTGGTCATCGGCTCGGCCAACTCCTCGAACACGAGGGCGCTCGAGCAGCTCGCCCACGAGGAGGGCTGCGACCGTGTCTTCCGGATCAACGGCGTCGACGAACTTCCCGACGACCTCTCCGGCACCGTGGGCGTGACCGCCGGGGCATCGGCACCCGAGGAACTGGTCGACGAGGTGCTCGAATTCCTCGCCCCTCGCGATGGCGTGATCCTCGTCGATGTGACCGACGAGGATGAGTACTTCCCGCCGCCGCGCAACATCCGTGAACTCCAGAACGCGATCGAGTCGGCGTCGACGACGATGTTGGGCGGCGAGATGCTCGCCCGTCCGGTGATGGACGATCGCGCGCTCGCTGCGAGCGACGTGCTGACCGGCCTCATCTCACCCTGAGGTTGCTCATCCCAGCATTCCGGCCTCGGGCCCATTCTTGGCTGATCTTCTTCTGGGCTGATCTTCGCCCGATTCGTCCTTTCAGGGTGATGCCATCGCTCGATCCGTCTGTCCATTGTGGTGAGTGGTGATCGCCGATCACTGCGTTCACGACAGCGAGGAGACATCACATGGGTATGAGAAGGCGACAGCGCAGACGGCGGATGGTGGCCGTCGGGGCGATTGCGCACCACGAAGGCGTGAAGCGCGGTGAAGCGGAGGCGGGTTACGCCGACCAGGGGGCAGCGGATCAGGCCTATGCCGAACCGGCTCCGGCACCGACCGACTACTCACCCCCGCCGATCGACACGGCCGGCGAGATCGATCAT
Organism: Ilumatobacteraceae bacterium; assembly: GCA_024643255.1. Lineage (GTDB taxonomy): Bacteria > Actinomycetota > Acidimicrobiia > Acidimicrobiales > Ilumatobacteraceae > Sva-07. The sequence continues at coordinate 8,109 of JAHENF010000057.1, read as the reverse complement.
CTCGCCCAGTTGCACGCATCCGGCGTCCTCTCCGACGACGAGTTCGCCGCCGCCAAGGCAAAGGTGTTGGGATCATGAGCGCCCGGATCGACCTCGTCGAGCGCGCACTCGCCGCAGCGGTCGGCATGTCCGAGGACGACCTGTCCGAGATCTTCACCGACGACGCGACGGTGTGGTCGCCGCTCATGTTCGCCACCGGACCCGAGGAATTGGCCGAGGCATTCGTCGATCGCGAACTGGCCTTCGACAACCATGTCGTGTCGATCCGATCGATCGACGAGTTCGGCGCCCGAGTCTTCGTCGAGTGGCAACTCGATGCCGACCATGTCGATGCCTACGTGCTGACCGACGACGCCGTCATCGAGGAGACGGGACGCCACGTCTTCATGGGTGTCGCGTCGGTGTTCGACTTCCAAGGCGACAAGGTGTGCGCCGTGCGTTCGTACTTCGACTCGCTCGCGCTCCTCGAGCAAATCGTCGACTGACCGCGTGGAGTTCTCTGTCGAGGACGATCCCGACCCGGACGATCTCGATCTGGTCGATGCCGAGATCCGAGCGGCGGCATCCGCCGCGACCGACCTGGGTGATCAACGCGAACTGGCCGTCCTCGTGCGCGAGGACGGCCGGCTTCGCGCCGGCATCTACGGATGGACCTGGGGCGACTGCTGCGAGTTCCAGAGTCTGTGGGTGGCACCCGAGCTCCGTGGGGCCGGCCTCGGGCTGCGCCTGCTCGGCGAAGCAGAGCACGAGGCGCGGGCCCGCGGGTGCCGCCAGATCGTGATCTTCGTCCACGACTTCCAGCCGCTCGCGTTGTACCGGCGGTTCGGATTCGAGGAGCTCGCCCGAGTCGCCGACTTCCCGAAAGGTTCGGCCGCGATCTGGATGCGCAAGGAGATCGAGGAGTCAGCTCCTCGGAACCTCTGACCATGGCCGGTCGCGGTCGACGCGCACGTCGCCAGGCAGGCCGAGCACCCGCTCGCCGAGGATGTTCTTCATCACTTCGGTCGTGCCGCCCTCGATCGAGTTGGCACGGCTGCGCAGGAACGCCTTCTGGAGGGTGTCGGAGCCCATCGCGGTCTCGGGCCGGATCATCTCGTAGCTGCCGTACAGCATTCCGTCGGCGCCCAGGAGGTTCACGACCTCGTCGTAGATGTCCTTGTTGAGGTCGGCCGATGCCATCTTCCCGATCGAGCCTTCCGGTCCCGGATCGCCCATCTTGCGATTCTGGTTCGCCCGGATGTTGGTGAGACGCAGCACCTCGGCCCGGCTCCACAACTTCATGACGTCGTCGAGTGCAACCGGGTCCTTGCTCGCCTCGGGCAGCGACTGCCACGTCTGTACCAGCGCGGAGATCGTGCCCGAACCCCGCGCCGGAATCGTGCCGCCGATCGATACCCGCTCGTTCATGAGCGTCGTGAGCGACACCCGCCAGCCGTCGCCGGGCCCGCCGAGCATCTCCTCGGCGGGGATACGAGTGTCGGAGAAGAACACCTCGTTGAACTCGGCCTCACCGGTCATCTGGCGCAGCGGCCGGATCTCCACGGTCGGGTCCTGCATGTCGACCACGAAGGCCGTGAGCCCCGCATGCTTCACCGCATTGGGGTCGGTACGCACGACGAGGAGCCCCCACTTCGAGAGGTGCGCCAAGGTCGTCCAGACCTTCTGGCCGTTGCAGATCCACTCATCGCCGTCCTGCACGCCAGTGGACGACAGGCCGGCGAAATCCGAGCCCGAGCCGGGCTCGGAAAAGAGCTGGCACCAGATCTCCTCACCGGTGAACAGCGGGCGCAGGTAGCGCTCCTTCTGGGCATCGCTCCCCCAGGCAACCACGGTCGGACCACACATGCCGTGTCCGATCGGGTTGCGATACATCGGGTTCGGGGCACCCTGCGCGTAGACGCGCTCGTTGATCAGCTTCTGCAGCTTCGGGTTGAGCCCGAGACCACCACTGCCTACGGGAAAGTGGACCCAGGCGAGGCCCCGGTCGTACTGCTCGCCGAGGAACACCTTCGGCTCGGTCGTCGCCGGCGGGCACGAGGCCAAGAGTTCATCGACGAGTTCGCTGACGCGCTGTTCGTCGGCGGTCAACTCGGTGCGGGAGTCGGTCATCGTCATGGCCGACACCGTAGTTTCACCGCGAGTTGGCCACCCTGTCGAGCAGCTGGTCACGGATGCTCATCCCCGGCTCGCGGGCCTTGTCGCCCGTCGCCCGCCATCCGAGACGGCTCGAGTACAACAACGGCGGCTCCTTGAGGCGACCCGGCGCCACCTCGACCACCCGGGCGAAGAACAGCTCGTGGTCCGCCATCTCCATGCGTTGGAACGTCGCGCAGCGCAGCCACGCGATCGCGTTCGGCACCACGGGAAGCCCGGCGGCGGGCCAGTCGATCAAGTACTCCTCCGCGACGTACTCGAACTTGCGTCCGGGATAGCTGAAGTACTGCCCCTCGACGATCTGATCGGCAGCGAGGATGCTGACGGCGAACTCGCCCGCCTCGACCATCAACGGGTGGGTGTCGTGTTTCGGCGACACGCTCGCCATGACGATCGGCTCCTCGAAGCTGACCTGTTCGAACCAATGGCTCGTGTACGCCCGCCGCGCGCCCCCGTGGGTGGCGCCGATCACCTGGACGCCCTTGATCATCTGCCCCAGGCACTGCTTGATGTCGCGATCGATCACCGTCCCAGTCTGGCAAATGTCAGTTGAAGATCGCCGAGGCGGTGGCGATCTCGGCCGCTTCGGCGTCGGCGAGTTCCGGCACGGCGGAACGCAGGCCCATGATCAGGGCGAGGCGGACCACGTCGGCCCGATTGACGAACACCGCCTTCAGGTTGTTCAGCATCCGGATCACGATGTCGTGGTTCGGTGTCGGCTCGAGATACATCTCGTTCCACGGCACCTGGCCGCGGGTGAGGTCCTCGAACAGCGCCCGCGCCGCTCGACGATCGAGACGACGCCCGCCGGCGAACGGGTCGAAGAAGACGTCGGGATCATCGGCCACCCCGACCAGGAAGTGGGTCGGCAGCCCCACGCCGACCAGCTTCACGCCGACTCGCCGCGCGACCTCGATCATCAGCACCGACAGGCTGATCGGGATGCCCGTTCGCGTCGCGATCACCCGGTCGAGACACGAGTTGCGCCAGTCGTAGTACGCCCGACGGTTGCCGGTGAAGTGTCCGTCGTCGAAGAGGTGCCGTGCAACCCCGGCGGCGGTCGGTGTCGGGCACTCCCCCGCCAGGAGGTCGAGAGCGGCCAGCCACTCGATCATGTCGAGACCTGGTTGGAGTTCGGTCGAGATCAGCAACGCCGCCTCGTCGAGCGGTGGCTCGCCGGCGCCGGCGGACATCAGCTCAGCGAAACGGGCACGACCCATGTCGGCAAGGTAGCGGTCCGCTACGTTCCGGGGCATGTTCCCCGGTGCACATCTCGAACAACACGGCGACAAGCCCGCGATCATCATGGCGAATTCAGGCTTCACCCAGACCTTCGCCGAGCTCGACGCTGCGGCCAACCGGCTGAGCCGCCTGCTGCGCGCTGCCGGCCTGCAACCCGGCGATCACGTCGCCATGTGCATGGAGAATCACGACCGGTACCTCGAGATCGTGTGGGGTTGCCACTACGCCGGCCTCGTCTACACCTGCGCCTCGTCGCGACTGACGAGCCACGAGCTCGAATACATCGTCAACGACTGCGGCGCCCGCGCCTACATCACCTCGAAGTACAAGGCGGATCAGGCAGCCGAGATCATCGCGACCACGCCCGACGTCGAGCTGCGCCTCATGCTCGACGGAACGATCGACGGCTACGAGAGCTACGAGACCGCGGTGGCCGGCCAGTCGCCCGAACCGCTCGAGGAGACTCGAATGGCCGGACTCGACATGCTGTATTCGTCGGGGACGACGGGCATGCCGAAGGGCATCGCGAAGGAGTTCCCGAACACCCCGCTCGAGGGCACCCCTGGCGGGGTGATGCCGCTGCTCAGCCTGCTGTTCGGCATGGACGAGTCGAAGCGCTACCTCTCACCGGCGCCCTTCTATCACGCTGCCCCGCTGCGCTTCTGTCTGGCGACCAATGCCCTCGGTTCGACGATCGTCGCCATGGAGCACTTCGATGCCGAGGAGTACCTCCGTCTCGTCGAGGAACACCAGATCACCCACAGCCAGGTCGTGCCGACCATGTTCATCCGCATGCTGAAGCTGCCCGAAGCGACCCGAGCCAAGTACGACGTCTCCTCGCTCGAATGTGTGATCCACGCCGCGGCACCGTGCCCCGTGCCCGTCAAACAGCAGATGATCGAGTGGTTCGGCCCGGTCATCCGCGAGTACTACGCAGGCAGCGAGGGCAACGGTTTCGTGTACTGCGACAGCCAGAGTTGGCTGGCGCACCCCGGCACCGTGGGCTCCGCGATCGGCTGCACCGTGCACATCTGCGACGAGGACGGCGAGGACGTTCCGACGGGCCAGTCCGGCACGGTCTACTTCGAGGGCGGCGCCCAGTTCGAATACCACAACGATCCCGAGAAGACGAAGAGCTCTCGCCATTCCAAAGGCTGGAGCACGCTCGGCGACGTCGGCTACCTCGACGACGACGGGTTCCTCTATCTCACCGACCGCAAGGCGTACATGATCATCTCGGGCGGGGTGAACATCTACCCGCAGGAGGCCGAGAACATCCTCGTGACGCACCCCAAGGTCGTCGACGTCGCCGTGTTCGGCGTGCCGAACGACGACTTCGGCGAGGAGGTCAAGGCTGTCGTGCAACCCGTCGAGATGCCCGCGGACGATGCGGCCGCAGCCGCACTCGCGTCGGAGCTGATCCAGTTCTGTCGTTCCGAACTCGCCGACGTGAAGTGCCCCCGATCGATCGACTTCCGCACCGAACTCCCCCGCCACCCCACCGGCAAGCTCTACAAGCGTCTCCTCAAAGACGAGTACTGGAAGGCCGCCGGTCGCAGCATCTGACCGCGTCGTGGCGCCGATCGACCCGGCAAAGCGTTGAACGCCGACAGGGGATGAATCCTGCCGATCGTTAACGTGATCCCGTGTTGGTCGAGCTCCTCTACTTCGATGACTGTCCGAACTGGATGGAAACCCACCGACACCTCCGTGAGCTGACCCGCGACCGCGCCGACATCACGCTGCACCGCGTATTGGTCGAGACCGACAACGAAGCGCAGCGGCTCGGGTTCCACGGCTCACCGAGCGTCGTGATCGACGGCGTCGATGCGTTCCCGATCGCCGAGGACGCCCCTGCCGGACTGTCGTGCCGGGTGTACGCCACCCCTGAGGGGTTCGCCGGTTCACCCACGCTGGAACAGCTGCGCGCCGCAATCGGAGCGTGATCACCCGGGCGGGGCGAAGAACTCCAACGGCAGATTGTCGGGATCACGGAACGACAACCCGGAACCGTACGACGCGTCGATGATGCCCCCGTGCGCGATGCCGAGCGATTCGAGGTGCGCCTGCCAGGTCTCGAGTTCGGCGCGAGTGGCGCAGCCGAATGCAAGGTGATCGAGTCCGAGACGGTGCTCGTCGAAGTCGGTGCCGGGATCGGCATCGGAGAACTGGTGCAGACCGACCAGTGTCCCGCCGACCAGGAACACCACGTGACGAAACGGGCCCGTGTCCTCGTCGAGAACGGGATCGCCACCGAACAGGCCCCGGTACCACGGCACACTCCGTTCGAGGTCACTGACGGTCAGCGCCACGTGTTGAATTGCGGGAAAGTCCGGCATGAGTGCACCTTTCGAGGTCGACGATGTGCAACTCGGACAGTACGCCCCATGTCAACCGCCGGTGTCCCCGGGGTCAGGTTTCGAGTCCGGTCGCGCCGCGCACTAGCCTGCTGCGACGTCATCACGGTCGACGCGGTGACACCAGGGAGTTGGAGCAACGTGGCTCGGACAAGCGCAGACGAACCAGGCGCGATCCAACTCGTTCGCGTCCGCAAGACCTTCGGCGACGTGGTGGCGGTCGACGATCTGGATCTGACGATCGACGACGGCGAGTTCTTCTCGCTCCTCGGACCCTCCGGGTCCGGCAAGACCACCGTGTTGAGAATGATCGCCGGCTTCGAGCAGCCGACCGCCGGAGCGATCCTCCTCGGCGGCCAGGACGTCACGAGATTCGCTCCCTACGACCGCGACGTCAACACCGTTTTCCAGGACTATGCGCTCTTTCCGCACATGACCGTGCAGGAGAACGTCGAATACGGTCTGAAGGTGAAGAAGGTCGACCGTTCGTCGCGTCGAGGTCGGGCCGGCGAAATGCTCGAGATCATGCAGCTGTCGGGCTACGGCGCCCGCCGCCCCGGCCAGCTCTCCGGCGGCCAGCGCCAGCGGGTGGCGCTCGCCAGGGCACTCGTCAACGAGCCGCGGGTCCTGCTCCTCGACGAACCGCTCGGCGCCCTCGACCTGAAACTACGCGAGGAGATGCAGGTCGAGCTGAAGACGATCCAGCAGGAGGTCGGCATCACCTTCGTGTTCGTCACCCACGACCAGGGCGAGGCGCTGTCGATGAGTTCACGCGTGGCGGTGTTCAGCCACGGTCAGCTCGAGCAGGTCGGTACACCACGCGAGATCTACGAACATCCGGCGACGTCGTTCGTGGCAGGGTTCGTCGGCACGTCGAATCTGCTCGACGATGCCACCTCCCAGCGTCTGCTCGGCCTGAGTGGCGCCCACACCATCCGCCCGGAGCGAATCCGGTTGCTGACCTCGGCACAGACGGCGTTCGGCGACGACGTCGTCGCCAACGGCGTGATCGCCGACGTGCAATACCTCGGCGCCGACTCGCGCGTTCACGTCGAACTCGAGCAGGGCGTGCGCATCGCGGTCACCGTGGCGAGCCAGACCTGGACCGACACGGACAAGGGCACCTCCGTCATGGTCGCCTGGCCGCGCGACGACGCCCTCGCCGTCGTCGACGACCCGCCGCAGTGACCTGTTCCCGAACACACCTCAGCACCTCTCAACACCTCAACACACGTCAACCTGAAGGAGCACCATCCATGAGAACCAGTCAACGAGTCGGAGCGGCCGCATTGTCGCTCGCCTTCCTCCTCGCCGCCTGCGGCAGCGACAGCACGAGCTCGTCGTCCACCGACGCCCCGTCGGGCACCGACGCCCCAACCGGCACCGAGGCGCCGACGGGCACCACGGGTTCGACCGACGGAGCGATGACCGAGCTCGGAGCCGGCGAAGGCGAGCTCAACATCATCGCCTGGGCCGGGTACGCCGAGGACGGCTCGACCGATCCCACCGTCGACTGGGTCACGCCCTTCGAGGACGCGACCGGATGCAAGGTGAACGTCAAGACCGGCAACAGCTCCGACGAGATGGTCCAGCTGATGCAGACCGGCGAATACGACGGCGTCTCGGCGTCGGGTGACGCCACCCAGCGCCTGATCGCCGGCGGCGAAGTCGCCCCGGTCGACACCGACCTGATCCCCAACTACGCCGACGTCTTCTCCGACCTGAAGCTGAAGCCCTGGAACAGCGTCGACGGAGTCGCCTACGGCGTCCCGCACGGTCGTGGCGCGAACCTGCTCGTGTACAACACCGAGCTCTACACGACCGCTCCCGACTCGTGGTCGGAGATGTTCGACCCGTCCTCCGCTGCAGCAGGCGCAGTGTCGGTGTACGACTCGCCGATCTACATCGCCGACGCGGCCCTGTACCTGATGGCGACACAACCCGACCTCGGCATCACCAACCCGTACGCACTCGATCAGGATCAGTTCGATGCGGCGATTGCCCTGCTCACCGAGCAGAAGGACCTCGTCAGCCAGTACTGGGCCCTCTACACCGACCAGCAGGCCGCCCTCGAAGACGGCAGCGTGCTCGCCGGCACCACCTGGCAGGTCATCGTGAACCTCGCCCAGGCCAACGGCGCCAAGATCGACGCGGTCAAGCCGGTCGAGGGCGCCACCGGATGGTCGGACACGTGGATGATCTCGTCGAAGGCGAAGCACCCCAACTGCATGTACATGTGGATGGACCACATCATCTCGCCGGAGGCGAACGCTGCGGTCGCCGAGTGGTTCGGTGAGGCACCGAGCAACGCGCTCAGCTGCAACCTGACCGCCGATCCCGAGCACTGCAACGTGTA
>JAHENF010000089.1 GCA_024643255.1 Ilumatobacteraceae bacterium | reverse complement strand
CTGCTGTTCGGCAACGTGCTCGGCGTGACCACGTCGGACGTCTGGCTGATCGTCGGCGTCGCGCTGGCGACCGCGGCGGTCGTGTTCTTCTTCTACCGACCGTTGTTGTTCACCACCTTCGATTCTCAGGTCGCCGCGGCGACGGGCGTGCGAACGGCGTGGATCGATGCATTGCTGATGGTCGTGCTGTCGGCCACGGTGCTCGCCACGATGAACGTGATGGGTGTGACGCTGATCGCTGCCACACTCGTCGTGCCGGCAGTCGTCGCCCGGATGCTGACCGACAGCTTCGGCACGATGCTGGCACTGTCGGCGGTGATCGGTGCCGTGAGCGGGTTCATCGGCATGAACGCCAGCTATCACCTCGACGTGGCCTCGGGCCCGACGATCGTGCTCACGTCGGCCTGCTTCTTCATCGTCGCGTACGTGTTCGGCGGCCGCTTCCGCCGCCGCGCCGGCACCGTCGCGCACGTTCACTGAACGAACGGCGAGTCCGGGAGGGCGAGCTTCGACGGTGGGTCCTCGTCGATGGTCGCGAGGTGGAGCAGGAAGCTGGCGATCCCGGCGGCGCCCTGCATGTAGCCGGTCTGTGTCTCGACGAAGTCGGGCCGGTTGCGGTGTTCGGCCTGCGACCACGACCGCCGCCCATCGGTGAGGTCGCTGTTGTCGAGCACCACCGCTTCGATGCGCCGAGCGAGATCCAGGTACTCCTGGCGTCCGGTCGCGCGGTGGAGCGAGATCGCAGAGTCGCCGATCCCGGCGTCGCCGCAGCACTGGCCGAAGTTCTGCCAGAGCCCGCGGGTGCGCTGCTCGGGCGCGCCGGTCGCGACGAGGCCGAGCATGTTGGCGTGGATCCAGGCGAGCCACGTCTCGTCGCCGGTGATCTCGTGGAGGAGGAACATGAGGCGCCCGGTTCCCGGTGGGCCGTGGCAGACCCCGAGATAGTGCAGGCCCGGCTGCTCCTCGGTGTGGCACACGAGCACGCCGTCGCCGCAAGGTGTCGCATGGGCCATCACGAAGCCGGCGGCCGCGATCGCTACATCGAGGTAGTGCTGCTCACCCGTTGCCCGGAACAGGTCGGCGAGAAAGTATCCGACGCCGGCAGCACCGTGAGCGAAGTTCGGCGCGGTGAACTCGAAGGGCATGTCGGCCATCATCAGCCAGTTGGGGCCGTCGGGTGTCTCGGTCGCCATTTCCAGCAGTCGATCGGCGGTCTGTCTGGCCCAGTCGAGTGCACGAACGTCGAGCTGCCGGCGATGGGCGTAGAGGAAGGCGAGCCCAGCTCCGGCGGCACCGATGCTGAGGTCGAGCACCTCCCGGTCGCCGGTGAGGCCGGTGATGTCGGAGAACGGCATCGGCTCGATCCAGCCCATGCCCGCACCGAGCGGTGTCGCCTGGGACGCCATCGACCGGACGATGCGGATGGCACCCAGGCGAAACCGTTCGAGCCCGCTCTCCTCGGCCACCATGTCGAGCACGAAGAGGTATCCGGGCAACCCGCTGTAGAACGCGATGCTGAGGTCGTCGCGGCCGTCGAGGAACGAGAGGATGTCGTCGGCGGCTTCGATCGCCTCGTCGAGGAATTGTTGCTCACCGGTCGCCCGATGGAGTTCCAGATGGAAGAGGGCAACGCCGGCGCTTCCGTGGTACAGGTTGCGATTCGCGGCCGAACCGCCGGGGACGCGTGACCAGTGCGCGCCGGCCGGATCGTCCGATCGGCAGGACTGGAGGAATGCCTCCACTTCCAACACCCGCTGTATCGATTCGTCGTCGGTCATCGCGCACCCTCTCGTTCGCGAAGCAGGTTGCCACGGCTGCCGATTCATCGACGAAGGGTGCGGACGGAGGGCGCTCAGTGCAACAGCGCAGACTGGCGGGCGTCGCAGATGGGCAACGTCGTTGATGTTGAGTTCGAAAGATGCCGTCGCTCTTGTCGCGCCGGCGCCGTGTCAGCGGCCGACGAGGCCGAGCTGAGCGCTGATCGGTGGTTGTGGACGACGCCCGTGCCGGGACCGAAGTCGCAGCGTCGGCTGGTCCCCACTGGAACCGTCGTTCAGTCGCGAGGCGGCGGCCAACGCGCCAGACCGATCACATCAAGCCGCAGCCCCCGTCGGCCGGTAGCGGAGGGCGACCGCCCCCGACCGGAACTCGTGGCGGTCCACCAGTTCGAGCGCGATGCGCTCGCGCAGACCGGCGAGCAACGTCGGCCCGTGTCCCGCGAGGACCGGCTGCACAAGGAACTCGTACTCGTCGATCAGCCCCAGATCGGCCAATGCCAGCGGGAGCGTCACGCCACCCACCCACAATCCCTCGCCGGGCTCCTGCTTGAGCTGCTGCACCGCTTGCCCCAAGTCGCCTTGCACCAGCTCGGCATTCCAGTCGACCCCGCTCAGCGTGCTCGACACGACGTACTTCTTCGCCCGGTCGATGGTCTCGGCGAACGGGATCTCCCACGCATCCATCCAGTCGGGCCACGTGTCCGTGGGCGGTCGCCGCCAGGCCGACTCCATCATCTCGTAGGTCACCCGGCCGAAGAGCAGGGCATCGGCTCGTTCCATCTCGGTGGTCCAGTAGCGCATCGACTCCTCGTCCGGTGGGAGCCCTGCCTCGTGATGGCAGCAGCCGTCGAGCGTGATGTTGATCGAGTATCGAAGTGGTCTCATCTCGTTGCCCTCTCTCGATGCGCACGCCCGCAAGTGGCCTGCAGCGCGCACAGACTGCTCGTTCTCGACGCCTGATGCACGCGTCGGTGTCGGCCGCCTGGCCGATGTGAGAGAACTCAGGCAGCCTGGAGTGCAGCCATCACCGCGGCCCAGCGATCCGGGTCGCTGGCGTACGGCGCGTAGAAGCTGATCCGCTGGATCACGTCGCCATACCGCTTCGACAACTCGGGCGCGATGCTCTCGGGCTCGCCGACGACGGCAAAGGTGTTGAGGATTTCGTCGTCGATGAGCGTGCCCATCTTGGCCCACTCGCCTTGCTTCGAGAGCGTGTTCAGCTGCTCCTGCAACCCTCCCCAGCCGTGGATCTCGAGGACGTTGCGGTACGCGGGCGTCGAGCCGTAGAACGCGATCTGCTGGCGGGTGCCGGTCGCTGCGGCCTCGAGTTCGGCAGCGCTGCCGCCGGTGACCACGAACGACGGGCCGATGATCTCGAACCCCTCGAGCGTCTTGCCGACCTTGGCACGGCCGCGTGCGAGCGCCGGAATGGTGACCTCACGCAGGTACTTCTCGGTCGTGAAGCCGTGGCAGATGAATCCGTCGCAGACTTCGCCGGCGACCTCGGTCATCAGCTCGCCCACACCGGCGAGGAACACCTTCGGCGGACCGAAGCCGTCGAGCTCTTTCGCGTCCGGCGTGAAGAACGGTGTCATCAGCGTGTGCGTGTAGAACTCGCCGCGGAAGTCGAGCTTCTCGCCGGTCAACCACGTGTTCCAGATCGCCCGCATCGCGAGCACCATTTCGCGCATGCGCGGCGCGGGGTGGCTCCACTCCATCGAGAACCGCTTCGTGATGTGCGGCTTGATCTGGCTGCCGAGTCCGAGGATGAAGCGCCCGCCCGAATACGCCTGCAGATCCCACGCCGTGTTCGCCAACGTCATCGGGTTGCGGGCGAAGGCCACGGCGATCGACGTACCGAGTTCGAGCTTCTCGGTGTGCTCGGCCGCCAACAGCAAGGGCAGGAACGGGTCGTGGGATGTCTCGGCCGTCCACGCACCCGAGTAGCCCGCTGCCTCGACCTCCTTCGCGTTCTGCGGAACGCTGCGGAGATCCATGCCGATGTTGCCGTCGATCTTCATGGAGCCGAACGCTAGACCGCCGGCCGTCGCGAGCCCGACTCCGACCCGCACCCCACTCGCAACCCACCCGCAACCCACGCGCAACCCCCCCCGAAATTCGGAAGCGATCTTGCGCTCAGCGCAAGATCCGCTCCGAATTTCGGGTTGTTGGGTTGTGTGGGTTGGGTTGTTGGGTTGGGTTGTTCGGGTTGTTCGGGTTGTTCG
>JAHENF010000056.1:13760-15222 GCA_024643255.1 Ilumatobacteraceae bacterium | reverse complement strand
TCGCAGCTCGCGAAGTCGACCGCCTCGATCACGCCGATCGCTGCCTGCAACCACTGTTGGGCCTTCGCGTGATCCCGTTCGTACGCCGTCGCTCTGACCGTCACCGACACCGACGAGATCACCGCGATCACCACAGTCGACATCAGGACGATCGCGATGAGCATCTCGATCAGGCTGGCCCCACGATCGGTGGTGCCGTCGCCGCCGGGGGCGGCAGTGTCGATCCCGACACGGTTCGTTCGTGCTCGTGTGCTCATGCCGTCTCCCGCCTGGGTGTCATCGACATCGTCCCGCCCACTTTCCAGCCCGATCACTTCTCCGCCTCAACACTCACAATGGTAGTGCGACCACTGTCCGTGCTGTACCCGAGGTGTGTCACGAAACTGCAAAGATTGAGCACTCCATGTCTTCGACAGGCACGGCTCGAACTTGAGGAATCCTTGAGAGGGACGGCTGATTGCCACACCTCAACGGTGGAATGCGACAATCGGCGAGTGATCGAGGCCGCCATTCGCGCCGCAGCTGTTCCGCCGTTCCATGCGATGGCGATGAGCCGCGAAGCGAGCGCATTGGAGGCGTCCGGGCGCAGAGTGCTCCACCTCGAGGTCGGCCAACCCTCGACGCCGCTGCCGGTCGTGGCTCGTGACGCCGTGCGCCAACAGCTCGACCGCCCGCTGGGCTACACGAACGCCGGCGGCCTGCAGTCGCTGCGCCGGAGGCTCGCGGACCGGTACGAGGGCGTCGCCCCTGATCGGGTGCTCGTCGTCGCCGGAGCCTCCGCCGGGTTCACCCTCGCCTTCCTGACGCTGTTCGGGCCGGGCGACCGCGTCGGCGTGCTCGAGCCCGGGTATCCGTGTTACCGCAACGCACTGATCGCCCTCGGGATGACCCCGGTCCCGATTCCGGTGGGGCCCGACAGTCGATGGGCACCGACCGCCGCCCATCTCGACCGCGCCGGTGATCTCGCCGGGCTCGTGCTCGCGTCGCCGTCCAACCCGACGGGAACGGTGCTGAGCGCGCAGGCGATCGGGGAGGTGACCGCGGACTGTCGGGCGCGCGGCGTCGCCGTGATCGCCGACGAGATCTACCACGGCATCGTCGACGGACCGCCCGCGGCGCGGGTGCTCGACGTCGACGACGATGCCATCGTGGTGAACAGCTTCTCGAAGTACTGGTCGATGACCGGGTGGCGAGTCGGCTGGATCGTGGTGCCCGACTCGCTGGTCGACACCGTCGAACGGCTGCAGCAGAACCTCTACATCTGTGCGCCGCACGTCTCACAGGTCGCCGCCCTCGCCGCGCTCGACGCGACGGACGAACTCGATGGTCACGTCGAGCGGTACCACGAGAACCGCGCGATCTTGATCGACGGCCTGGCGCAAGCCGGGATCACCGAGCTGGCGCCGGCCGACGGCGCGTTCTACGTGTACGCCCACGTGCCCCACCTGACGACGGAACTCGG
>JAHENF010000056.1:0-13660 GCA_024643255.1 Ilumatobacteraceae bacterium | reverse complement strand
GCCTTCGCCACGATGGTGGCGTTGCACTCGGGGGTCGGCCAGGTCGTCGACGTGAACCTGCTCGAGACCATGTTCCAGATGATGGGGCCGCTGGCGTCGCTCTACGGTTTGACCGGCGAACAACAGCCGCGGCTCGGAGCTGGCCTGCCGTACACCGTGCCACGCGGAACGTACCGGTGCAGCGACGCCCGATGGGTCGCGGTGTCGACGAGCAGCGATTCGGTGGCTGCAAGAGTGATGACGGTGCTCGGCGTCGGCGACGACTCCCGATTCGAGACGTTCGAGGGTCGCACGGCACACCGTCTCGAACTCGAACGGATCATGACCGAGTGGTGCTCACATCGGACCCAGACCGAGGTGCTCGACGCATTCACCGCGGCCGAGGCGGCGATCGGACCGGTGTACGACATGGCCGACATCGCAGCCGACGAGCACTACGCGGCGCGCGACGCGATCACCGATGTCGATGGCACCCCGATGCAGGGTCTGATCGCGCGACTCTCCGCGACACCCGGCGCGCTGCGCTGGTCGGGTCGATCCCTCGACGCCGACGGCGACGCCATCCGCGAGTCCGGCTGGCCCTGATTCCATCACCCCCAACCCGAAATTCGGAGCGAATGTTGCGCGGAGCGCAATCTCTGCTCCGAATTTTGGGTTTGGATTGGTGGTTCTGGGTTTGGGTTTCGGATTTCGGGTTCGATCGGGGGATTGGCGGTCAGGCGGTGAGGCCGATGGGGCAGCTGACGCCGGTGCCGCCGACACCGCAGTACCCGTTGGGGTTCTTGGCGAGATACTGCTGGTGATACGGCTCGGCGTAGAAGAACCCGGATGCGAGATCGAGCGGAGCGACCTCCGTGGTGATCTCGCCGAAACCGGCAGCGCTGAGCCGCTCCTGGAACATCGCCCGCGACGACTCGACGACGGCGCGCTGCGACTCGTCGGTCAGGAAGATCGCGCTGCGGTACTGACTGCCGACATCGTTGCCCTGACGCATCCCCTGCGTGGGATCGTGACCCTCCCAGAAGGTCTGCAGCAGTCGTTCGTAGCTGACCAGCTCGGGATCGAACACGACCACGACCGTCTCGGTGTGGCCCGTGCGCCCCGAGCAGACCTCCTCGTAGGTTGCATTGGGCGTGAAGCCTCCCGCGTACCCGACGAAGGTCGAGTGCACGCCGTCGAGTTGCCAGAACTTGCGCTCCACACCCCAGAAACAGCCCATCGCGAACACCGCGGTCTGCATGCCCTCCGGCCATGGACCCACCATCGGGTGGCCATTGACGAAGTGGGTTTCGGGAACCGGCATGGTCTGATCGGTCCGGCCGGCGAGCGCATCAGCGACATCGACCATCTGGGCGTTCTTGCGGAACAGCATGGAAACCACGATACGGGCGGTTGCGTGACAGCCTCGCGCTGATCCCGTAACAAACAGCGAAACCGAGGCGCTCGCCCCGCTCCCGACGGCGCTCGACCGGAGCGTGATCAGCGCAGGAGGAGCCGCTCGATGCGGCGCGCGGTGACCGCGAGGCCGACGAGCGCGAGCGCCACGAGCACGGCGAGGTTCCCGAGCATGCTCCACTCGAGCCGACCCAGGTTGAGACCACGAACGACGACGACACCGTGGTACAGCGGGCTGAGTTGGACGAGCCAACTCCACTGCCCGTAGCTCGACACCGGATAGAAGGTCGCCGAGAACAGCAACAGTGGCAGCGTCACCGCATTGACGTACTCGAGGTCCGACCACGCGCGCATGAAGGTGGCCGCCGCCATTCCGGCAGCCGCGAACGCGAACGCGATCAGCATGCAGACGGGAACTGCCAGCACGATCAACGGTGACCCGACCAGCCCCATGACCCACATCGTGAACACGAAGGCAATCGAGTAGAGGGTGCCGCGCAGTACCGCTCCGAGAATCTCACCGAGCGCGACGTCGGCCGCGGTCATCGGCGTCGCGAGCACCGTGTCGTAGAGCTTCGTGTGGCGAAGCTTCTCGAACACGTTGCCGGTCGCATCGAAGATCGCCCCGTTCATCGCCGACGACGCCAGGAGTGCCGGCGCGACGAACAACGCGTAGTCGTAGCTGACGCCGCCGACCTCGATGTCGCCGACCAGTGTCGCGAAGCCGACCTGGACCAGCAGGAGATACAGCAGCGGCTCGAAGAATCCGGAGACGAGCAGCATCCACGCTCGTCGGTAGAACATCACGCTTCGCTCGACGAGCCGATGTGGACGACGGGCCGCGAACAACTCGATCGGGAGGATCCGCAACGCGCTCGATCGCCGAGGAACCCCTCGGCCGTCCGGCGTGGTGGCGACGTCGCTCGTCATGGCATCAGCCTCCGGGTGAAGGTGACGCGGCAGGCGAGCCATCCGGCGAGCACATATGCGGCGATGACGCCCAGATGCACCCCGACGTTGCCCGGGTCGACCGATTCGATCACGAGACCCCGGCACAGTTCGATGGCGTGCCAGAGCGGGGTCACCTGGGCGACGGGCTCCAACCAGTCGGGAAGCTGGTCGATCGGGAAGAACGCGCCACCGAGCAGGAACATCGGCAACAGCCCGAAACGAATGATCGCCGGGAACGACGTCCCGCCGTAGCGCGTCGCCGACCAGGCCGACAGGGGCAGTGCGAATGCGAGACCGCACAGCACGGCCACGGGGACCGCCGCGACCACCCCCCAGGTTCGGGTGTCGGCGAAGAGGGCGAGTGCCACGGCCACACCGGTCACGCCGATCGCGGTGCGGGTGGCGTGCCACAGCCCGAGACCCGTGGCGATCTGTGTGGGTGACAGCGGTGTCGCGGCCATCGCGCGGTATCGATTGCTCCAGAGGAACCCGTCGAGCACCTCCCACAACGACGCCTGCCCGGCGCTGATCATGGCGGTCGTGGCGAGCAACGCCGGTGCCAGGAACTCGAAGTAGCTGATCCCGCCGAGCGACTCGACCGAGGCAGTGTTGTCGTCGATCAGCGCGCCGACACCGAGCCCCATCGCCAGCAGGTACAGCAGGGGTTGGCCGAAGGCCAACAGCAGGTGCGACCGCCAGATCTTGCGGTACACCATCGCCTGGCTCTCCCAGACCCGCAGCGTCGTCGGTGTCGACATCGTTCAGTCGACCAGCGTGCGGCCGGTCAGTCGGAGGAACACGTCTTCGAGCGAGCTCCGCCGCACCAGGCTCCCGACGGGATCGAGGCCCCTGCGATGTACCTCCGCGAGCGCGGCCTCGCCGTCGTGGGCATAGATCAAGGTGCGGTCGGGCAACGTTTCGGAACGATCCCCGATGCCGGCGATGTCGACGGCCGGCGCGGCGTCGTGATCACCCACGTCACCGGTCACGAACCGCAGCTCGAGCACCTCGCGTGTCGCGTACTGGTCGATCAGCCCGCGCGGCGAGCCCTCGGCGACGATGCACCCCTGGTCCATCACGACGAGGCGGTCACAGAGTTGTTCGGCCTCGTCCATGTAGTGCGTGGTCAACACGAGCGTGACCCCGCGTTGCTTCAACCGGTACAGCCGATCCCACAGGATGTGCCTGGCCTGCGGGTCGAGGCCGGTCGTCGGTTCGTCGAGCAGGAGGAGGTCGGGTTCACTCATCAGCGATCGGGCGATCGTCAGCCGGCGCTTCATGCCGCCCGACAGGGGATCGACGCGCTCGTCGGCGCGCTCGGTGAGCTGCACGAACTCGAGGAGCTCGGCCGCGCGCCGTCTGCATTCGGCGCGGGGGATGTCGAAGTAGCGGCCGTAGATCACCAGGTTCTCGACGACCGTCAGCTCGGCATCGAGCTGATCGGCCTGCGGAACCACTCCCATGCGGGCGCGGATCGCGGCACCGTCGGACGCCGCATCGAGATCGAAGATGCGCAGTTGACCCGAGGTGATCGGTGACACACAGCCGACCATCCGCATCGTCGAGGTCTTTCCGGCGCCGTTCGGACCGAGGAACCCGAACGACTCGCCCGGCTCGACCTCGAAGTCGATGCCGTCGACCGCGACGAAGTCGCCGAACTGCTTGCGCAGATCGCGGGCGGTGATGATCGACGGCGGCACGGTGGCGACGGTACGGCAAGGCAGCGACGCGGGCCAACGCCAATTACCGTGCACCGGATGTCCTCATCGTCACCGTCGCCCGAGCTGGTGATCCGTTCGATCGAGCCTGCCGACGTCGACCCGATCCTGCTGATCAACGAGGCGAACGTGCCGGAGGTCGGGTCGGTCGACGCCGACCGGATGGCGTTCATCGTCGAGGAGAGCCCGATCGCGCTCGTCGCCGAGATCGACGCCGCGGTGGTCGGATTCTGTCTGGTGTTGTCACACGACTCGACGTACGACTCGGTGAACTACCGATGGTTCACGCAGCGCTACGACGAATTCATGTACCTCGACCGCGTCGCCGTCGACGCGTCATGCCGCGGACGCGGCGTCGGCCGGAGTCTGTACGCGGAGGTCGATCGACGCATGGCCCTGATCGACGGCGCCGATCACCTGGCCCTCGAGGTCAACGTCGATCCGCCGAACGAGGGGTCGCTCGCCTTCCACGCCCGGCTCGGATTCATCGAGGTCGGCCAGCAGGACACGCCCTACGGCATCCGGGTCTCGATGCAGCTGCGCCCGACCTCGCGCCCCTGAGGGTTCTCGTGAACCGGCGCGCGAACAACTCCCCACGAGTTGACGAGAAGGGTCAGCGTCGGTCCTGGAGGAAGCGGAAGTGGTCGCGGGTGGACGCGACGTGCGCAGTGTCGAGGTCCGCCAGCAACACCGTCTCGACGCCCGCACCGGTTGCCAGCACTTCCCCGAGCGGATCGACGATCGCGCTGTCGCCCGAGTAGTCCAGCCCACCGCCCGCGCCGACACGGTTGACACCCACGACATACGCCTGATTCTCGATCGCCCTCGCGCGCAGCAACGTCGACCAGTGCAGGCGTCGCTTGGCGGGCCAGTTGGCAACCACGAAGTAGGCGTCGCTGTCGCGGGCGAGCGCCCAGAATTCGTCGGCGAATCGCAGGTCGTAGCAGACGAAGAGACTGCAACGCAGGCCGTCGATGTCGACGGTGACGAAGTCGGTACCAGCACGGACGTATCGCTCCTCGTCGGCGTGCGAGAACGGATGGATCTTGCGATATCGGTGCTCGGTCCCGTCAGGGGCGACGAGGACGAACACGTTGGAGGGTCGCTGGTCGTCGGGCGGGGCATCCGCAGCGATCTCCGGGCACGATCCGCCCACCCAGACTCCATGTGCAACCGCCATCTCGTGGAGGAAGCTCGACGACGATCCGCCCTCGGGCTCGGCGATTCCGGGGGTGTCGAACGAGAATCCGGTCGAGAACGTCTCGGTCAGGAGCACGACCCGTGCGCCCGAGGCAACTGCGCCGGCGACCATCGGGGCCAGACGGGCGAAGTTGGCGTGGCGATCGTGCCAGACGATGTCGTGCTGGATCGCAGCGACGCGGACCGCGCTCATCGCGAGACACCTTCGATCAGCCGCTCGACTGCGGCGTCGATGACCTCGAGCCGTTTGCAGCACGCAAACCGAACCAGATGTCGTCCGTGCTCGGCACGGGCGTAGAACACCTCGTTGGGCACTGCCACCACCCCGCAGCGTTGCGGCAGCGATCGGCAGAAGGCCATGCCGTCTCCGGTCGGATCGACCGGTCGGATGTCGACGGTCGCGAAGTAGGTCGCCTCCGGCTCGTACGTGGTGAACCCGGCCGCACGCAGACCGCCGACGAGATGATCGCGTGCCGTCTGCAGTTCGGCGACGAGACCCTCGAAGTAGGCGTCGGGGAGGGCCAGACCGACCGCCATCGCCGGTTGGAACGGGGCGCCGTTGACGTAGGTGAGGAACTGCTTCGCGGTTCGGGCGGCGGTGACGAGCGGCTCGGGTCCGCTCACCCAACCGACCTTCCAGCCGGTCGTGTTGAACGTCTTGCCCCCCGACGAGATCGTCAGGGTGCGTTCCGCCATCGACGGCAGCGTCGAGATCGGCACGTGCTGACGATCATCGAACAGGAGGTGTTCGTACACCTCGTCGGTGACGACGATCAGGTCCCGTTCGAGGGCCACCTCGGCGATCGTGGCCAGCTCGTCGACCGTGAACACCTTGCCGGTCGGGTTGTGTGGTGTGTTGAGCAGGATCAGCTTCGTGCGTTCGGTGACCGCGGCGCGGAGGTCAGCGGGGTCGAACACGTACCGGCCCTCGTTGTCGGGAGCGAGGAGCACGGGAACAGCGCGGGCGCCCGCCAGCGCGATGCATGCCTGATAGCTGTCGTACATCGGCTCGAACACGACGACCTCGTCACCGGCATCGAGCATCCCGAGCAATGCCCCTGCCAGCGCCTCGGTAGCGCCGGCGGTGACCACGATCTCGGTCGACGGGTCGAGTTCGATTCCGTAGAACCGGCGCTGGTGGTCGGCGATCGCCTGTCTGAGCTCGGGTGCGCCGAGTCCGGGCGGGTACTGGTTGACGCCGGACCGAATCGCCGCGACGGCCGCGTCGAGCACCTCGGGCGGTCCGTCGGTGTCGGGGAACCCCTGCCCGAGATTGATCGCCCCGGTCTCGACCGCGAGGGCCGACATCTCGGCGAAGATCGTGGTGCCGAAGCCCGCGAGCTTGCTGGTCAGCGCCGTTCGTGCGAGCACGTCCGCAGTGTACGCGCCGCGCCCGAACCGGCCTGCCGCCGATCAGACCCGGTCGACGTCCTTCAGGTGCACCCGACGTCGATCGGGTCCGCCGTAGCCCATCGTGTTCGCGTCTCGTCCGAGGTCACTGCTCAACGCATCGGCGAGACGATGCGTGACCCCCGTCGTCTTGGCGCCGTACATCGCTTCATCGGCGGCGCGAACGAGCTCGTCGAGCGTGGTCCCGTGTCGCGGGAAAAGTGCGGCACCGATCGCCGCTGTCACCGTCACCTCGTCGGCGATCGGCGTGTCGCCGAGCAGCCCGCCGATCCGTTCCGCGCTGCTGCGCACGGCGGAACTGTCCTGGAGCCCCGGCAGCAGGATGACGAACTCGTCGCCGCCCCAACGGCCGACGACGTCGGTGTCGCGCACTGCCTGACGCAGACGCTTGGCGGCGGCGCGCAACACCAGGTCACCGAAGTGGTGACCGAGCGTGTCGTTGATCTGCTTGAAGCCGTTCAGGTCGATGAGCATCACGCACAGCCCGGTGTTGAACCGTTCGGCGGCGAGCAGGGCCTCGTCGGCCAGCCGTTCGAATTCGCGTCGGTTCGGGAGTCCCGTCAGATCGTCGGTGGTCGCCTGACGTTCCAGGCTGCGCTTGTCGAGCAGGAAGGTCCACCCGGCGAGCGCCATCAGCACCGTGCCGAGGGCGAGCAGCACCACGTAGAGCGCGAGGCCGTCGCCGACGAGCCCTGCGTTGTCGGGGATCGAGGCGGTCACGCGCATCGATCCGCCGTCGCCCGGGAGCGGCAACGTGTCCGCCACGACGAGTCGGCCGTCGACCGTCGTCGGGCCCGAACGGTTCAGGTCGGCCTCGCCGGACCCAACCGGGTCCGACGACAACACCAGGTCGACGATCGCATCGTTGCTGTCGATGACCGCGGCAGCAACCGGGCCGACCAGCGACTCGGGCGGCAGGTGCATTGCGCTGGTCACCTCGGCACGGGAGACGACGAGCAGTGACCCGGTCGCCTCGTCGACGGCAACCGCTGGTCCCCGGTTCTCGACCGATGCCCGTACTGCGTCTCCGAAGGCCGTCGATGTGCCGATGTCGGGTCCGGTGCACCGGTCGGCCTCGGCCGTCGAGACACAGGCTTCGACGCCGGGCTCGAACGAACGGGTCATCGACGCCGGATCGGTGTCGGCGCCGGCCACGTCGACCACGGCCATGGCGCGCACGATCGTGCTGTTGACGGCCTGATCGGCCATCAACACCGTGGCCACGACGCGGGCATCCTGCTCGGCGCGCTGTTCGGCGCGTTTGTTGACCATCGAGACGGTCGTCGCCACGAGCAGCACCACGCTGCCCACGAGCGCGCCGAGCCGAATCAGTCTCATGAGTGGCCATCGGCTCGCCGACGGAAAACTTGAGGAAAACCTGACAATTGATCGCAGATTCGCTGCGGGCTCGGCAGCTGCGTCACCGGATGGCGGAAGGCGACGAGAGCGACACCCTGAGGCGTCGCTCTCGTCGAGTTGCTCGGTGACGGGAGAGTCCGATTCCCGACCTCGAGCCGACGTTGTCGCGCGTCGAGGTCAGTCACCGACGCCCGGGGGCTGCTTGCCGTGGGCCGCAGGGGGCACGATGATCACGTCGGCGCTGTCGCTGCCGAGCGACGTGCCGTCCTTCACCAACTCGACGGTGACGGTGTAGATGCCCGTCGGTGAGGTGTCGGCGACGTTGAGGAACCAGGTGATCAGCTGGTCGGTGTCCGCGCCGAGCGGGTCGGCGAGCGGCCACTCACCGACGAGGTTCCCCGACAGCACATCGAGTGTGAACGTCATCGGCACGGCCTCCGAGAAGGCGGTCGCCGCGAGGCCCGCGGCATCCGACGGCGGCACCACCGTGACCCGCAGGCTCGCGCCCGTGAGTTCGGTTGCCGGGTTGAAGACCCGCGCGGTCATCGGGAAGAACGACCCCAACGCCACGTACTCGGCAGTGGAGAACCACAACGCCGTCGGTTCCGGAGCGATCACGTTCATCCTCGCCACGTCGGTCGCCGTGGCGGCCACGCTGTCGAGGTCGACCAGGTCGAGCGTCATCGTGTACTCACCGACCGGAGCACCGGCCGCGACCGTCAGGTCGAACATCGTGGTGAGGTTGTCACCCTTGCCGACCTCGAAGCTTCCTTCGGGCCAGGTCCCCACGAGGTTGCCGTCCACGACGGCGAACTCGACCGCTCCGGTAGCCGGGACGGATTCGGTGTTGGGGAGGAGGTAGCCGACGGCATCGACGACCAGATTCGTCGTCGACATCGTGTACACGCAGATCGAACCGGTCGGCGACAACTTCGCGATCACCTCGTTCGCCACGACCTTGCCGGCAAAGAAGTTCAGGCTCGACGTACCCGGGCGACTGCCGCACGGATACACCGTCACGAAGCCACGCGTCAGCGGCTCGACCGCCGTCACGTTGACCACGACCGCAGTCGCATCGGTCGGAATGCCGACACGGCCGGTGATCGGGATCTCCAGGTATTGGCCGGCAGGAAGCACGCCGATGCCGGCGGACTGCCCGTCGGCGGTCGAGTAACCGACACGGGTGTCGGTCATGCGCTTGGGCACCATCGACGTGTAGTCGGTCTCAGCCGGCACGTAGCCGACCGCGTCGACGACCAGATGTGTCGTCGACTTCGTGTACACGCAGATCGAGCCCGCCGCCGACAACTTCGCGATCACCTCATTCGCAACGACCTTGCCGGCGGTGTAGTTCAGACTCGACGTACCCGGGCGGGTGCCGCACGGGTACACCGTCAGGAACCCTTGCGCCGAGGGCTCGACCGCCGTCACGTTGACCACCACGGCGCTCGCGTCGGTCGGGATGCCGACACGGCCGGTGATCGGGATCTCCCGGTACCAGCCGGCCGGCAGGACGCCGGTGCCCGCTGCGATGCCGTCAGCGGTCGAGAAGCCGACACGGGTGTCGGTCATGCGCTTGGGCGCCATCGACGTGTAGTCCGATCCGGACGGCACGTAGCCGACCGCGTCGACGACCAGATTCGTCGTCGACAGCGTGTACACACAGATCGAACCCTTCGTCGACAACTTCGCGATCACCTCGTTCGCCACGACGTCACCGGCGAAGTAGTTCAGACTCGACGTACCGGGCCAGCCGCCGCACGGGTACACCGTGAGGTATCCCCGAGCCGCCGGCTCGACCGCCGTCACGTTGACCACGACCGCCGCCGCGTCAGCCGGAATGCCGACACGGCCCGCGATCGGGATGACCCGGTAGGTGCCGGCGCGCAGGACGCCGGTGCCCGCTGCGATGCCGTCAGCGGTCGAAGCGCCGACACGGGTGTCGGCGACGCGCTTGGGCACCATCGACTCGATCATCGACGGCAGCGTGGTGGTGTAGCCACCTTCACCGTCGAGCACGACCTGGTTCGGCGACGTGAAGTCGGCGTCGGCGTCGATCGTCATCTGGAGCTGTGCCCGAGGCACCGGGGTGCCGATCCACGGCATGAAGACCGAGGTGGACACCGGGACGGTGTCCGTCTGGAAGACGTCCGTCGGCACGCCTCCCCACATCGTCGCCCACGACACCTGCTGCTCGCAGGTCCGACCGAACACCGTGTCGACCTCGAAGCCGGGGATCACGTCGTAGTAGTGGATGAAGTCGATCATCGCCCGGACGTCATCGGCGAGCTGTGCGAAGGCGGCCACGTTGGCCAGTGGCGTCTCGTCGGTCGCACCTTCGACGATGTCGGTGAAGGGGACGACGTCGAGGATGTCACCCTGCTGCCACGTCATGGTCGTGGCGTCGAGCCAGGTGGTGCAGCCGCGGAACACGTCGGAACGGGTGTAGGTGAAGCCGCTGTAGTCGACGAAGCTCTCGCCAGCCACGGTGGTCGGGAGTTCCGGTGCCCACGTCACGAGCGGGGGTACGGCCGCGGGATCGTCGGTCGCCCCGATGATCCGGTTGTAGTACTCGACCGTGTCGATCGTGATCGGCACGCTCTTGCTCGCCGCGGTGCCGATGGCAGCGGCGGCCAGATACCAGGCATCGAACGTGCCGCCGGGGACGGCGACCTCGGTCGGGGTCAAGCCCGGGATCGCCCCGGTGCGCATGATCGACCAGTAGATCGCTGCGTGATCCGGCGACGCATCGATGGCGACGCCATCGGTCGTGATCCGTCCGGCACCGTCGAGCGAGATCTCGTCGGCGGTGATCAGCCTGATCTCCGTTTCGGCGAGCTTGCTCTCGAGAACCTTGTCGTCGGTCCGGGCGAGGTTCAACCGTTCGAGTGCGGCCTCGGTCACGTACATCGCATAGTTCGGCTGCGGATCACAGACCGAGATCACGGCCGGATCGGCAACCTCTCCATCGCCGAGCGTCTCACCCATCAACGGGATGAGGTAGACCTCGCGGCCATCCACGGGATTGAACGTGGTGGTCGTGATCGACGGAAGCGGCGCGTATGAGATGGGCTGCACGCATTCCTCATCGAGCACGGACAGGTCGTCCTGCAGTACCGGGAAGGTTGCCGGGATCGGGACGCCGTTGACGTCACGCAGCGCGACGACGAGATCGGCGTAGATGCTTCCGGTGTTGTCGCCCGGGGCTCCCTGGGCCGCTGCCGGCGGTGGAAGGACCAGGATCATCGACGCGGCCAGGCCGGCGAGACCACCGATGAGTGTCGACTTGCGCATGACTCCTCCTCCGCGGATCCCACCCGGGAGGCGGACCCGACATCGACGACGGCGGGGAGGGTCTCTGCACCGGAGAACCTCCGGACGCCGTGACCTCAGGATCTGTTCGAACCCTGAGTCGGGATCGGCTGGCCGATCCCGACCTCCTCAGGATGGGCCCGGTCGGAACGGCTCCACAGGGCAGAAGGTCCTGGTGTGACGAAGGTTGCTCCGTGCGTATGCAACACCTGCGGGCACAATCGTGTCATCACACGCCGGCGTCTGCGCATGGCGAACGCACGGGCCCCGGGAACGACTCAGGGGCTCCCCGTTGCCGGAAAGCCCCTGCGTGTCCTGCGCGCTCGGAGAGAGTCGAACTCCCAACCGCTTGATCCGTAGTCAAGTGCTCTATCCATTGAGCTACGAGCGCAAATTGTGACGGGCGACAGTGTAGGCCGAAGTCGCCGCAATGCAGACCGTGAATTCTTCGTCGCCTCGGCCAGGGCTCAGCCGCCCCAGGGGCCCCAACCGCCGGCTCGCTGGTACAGCCCGAGGGCGGCGCGCGCGTTGGTGGCCGGATCGTAGAGCTGGCTGACCGAGGTGATGCCGAGCCCACTGAGCCAGCTCCGGTGAACATTCCAGTACACCTGGAACAGGCCGTAGCAGCAGGAGTTCCTGGCGCTCGGGTTGAGGTTGCTCTCGCGCCACGCGATCTGCAGTGCGCGCTCCTCGAGGTCATCAGGCCACACCGAGCGGATGATCGCCTCGACCTCGGCCGCGCTCGCAGTCCGTGCGGGAGGCGGGCTCGGCGCTGCCGTGGTGGGCGGCGTGGTGGTCTTCGGCTTGGAACCGGACGACGTCGCGCCGGAGGACGAACTGGACGTCGATGACTGCTTCGAGCTCGACGACGAGCCGGACGATGCGGTCTTTGCAGTGGTCTTGGGTGCAGTCGTGACGACCGGCGGCGGGGGGGTGGTCGCGCCGGCCGGCAGGCAGATCGAGCGACCTGGATACAGCGGCGTCGACGATGTCGCGCCGTTCACGTCGAGCAGATCGGCGAGCGATGCGCCTGAGCCGTCGGCGATGCGGATCCAGAAGTCGCCCGACACCACCTCGTAGTCGAGCGCGCACGTGTCGGCCACGAGGGCCTGAGCCGCAAGCGCGGTCGTGGTTGCTTCGGTCGCAGTCGAGGAGGGCGCCGGGTTCGTCGCGGCCGCGGCATCTGTTGCCGGCGGAGTCGCGGACGGAGCAGTCGCCGCGACCGGCGGCGTCCCCGCGTCCGTCGAAGCCGGCTGCTCGACGGTTGCGTCGGTGGACGTCGCCGACGCGATCGTGACGGGCACCGCCGCGGTACGCACCGCGTCACCATCGTCGGAGCCCGAGGCGAATCCCATCACCACGGGCACCAGCAAGGTGAGCACGACGGCCAGTCCACCGAGTCGCGCCAGCAGTGGATCGACGCCAGGTCGCGCCGGCGGCGGGGCAGCGTCCCAGGTTTCATTCCATCCCGTCGGCGCCCCGTCGTCGATCATCCCGTCGTCGAACATCTCGTCGTCGAACGCGCCGTCGTGGCACGTGTCGTCGTGGGTGGTGTCGTCGAACGCGCCGTCGGCAGTGAACGCGTCACCGTCGAACACGTCGCCCGGCGAAGTCGGCATCGCCGGTGTCGCCGACGTGCGGCTGGTGTGTTGGCGGGTCGGTGCCGTGCGCCGTGTCGATGCAGCACTCCACCAGCGGCCCACCTTCGCACCGATCCCTGCGGTGACCGGCACCGTCTCGTACGGCTGGGCGTCGACGGTCGGTGCAGCTCGGTCCAGCCACCCGGCGTCGTCACCCCAGAACTCTCGGCTCACGTCGTCACGAGTCGAGGCAGCATCGTGCCGGCGGTCGGGGTGGGGTCGGGGGTGGGAGTGTGTCGTCATCGTCGGTCTTCCTGATCGGCGGGACGTACCTGCACGGATCGGAACTCGACACCCGGTGCGCCACGTTCGGTGGCAGGGGTCGACACACGTTCTATCCCATCCGTCATGAAACCGCAACATGAGCGTCACTCGAATGACACACGTGTGATTCCGGATCGCTTCGGTGACGGGATCGGAAAAACACACCGACCGGCGCGCCGTGGGCGCACCGGTCGTGGCGGAGAGGGTGGGATTTGAACCCACGGATCACATTGCTGCGATCAACGCCTTAGCAGGGCGCCCCATTCGGCCGCTCTGGCACCTCTCCTGGGAGCCCCGGAGTGTAGCCCGGTAACCTCGCGAGCGGAACGGTGGCAGAGTGGACGAATGCAGCCGCCTTGAAAGCGGCCGGCCGCAAGGCTCGGGGGTTCGAATCCCTCCCGTTCCGCCAAT
>JAHENF010000098.1:19932-57931 GCA_024643255.1 Ilumatobacteraceae bacterium | reverse complement strand
GGATCGGCCCGCCGCATATTCACGCCGATCGGCTGGCGCCCCTGTGGGACTTCGGTTGATGGTTGACGGATCTGTTTCGGTTGATCCTTGACACCATTGGTTAGGACTCGGCGGCCGATCTGATGGGTATCGACGCGCGCTTCTTGCGGACAGGGCCCGTGTTGTCGCGTCGCTCGGTGCGCAGCAGGTGGTCGCCGTCGAAGAACTGTAAGACGTCGTCGGTGACCCACACGTCAATGTTCCGACCCGCCGCCGCGACACCAACACTGACTTGTTGCCAGTTCACGCACACCACCCCAACCGCGCTGGCTCGCCGAGCGACCCACACCCCATCGCCACGAACCTCTGCCCGACGCAACGGCGGGTCAATCGCGACGACCGTCGCTGCTGGTTGTTGACCGAACCGCTGCGCCGGCGGCACCATGCCGATCCCCTGATGCGGCCGTTTCGTGTTGTAATCGACCACCCACTCATCGAGCTCACCCTGCGCCGTCACCAGGTCCTTGAACACCCGATCGGTGCGGAACTCGGCTCGCAAACTGCGATGGAACCGCTCGATCTTGCCGGTCGTGGTCGGCGAACGCGGCTGGGTCAACCGATGCGTGATCGCGTTCTCACGACAGATCCGATCGAACAACACCTCTGCGGGCGGCTGATTGAACCGCCCCGTGAACACCTTGCCGTTATCGGTCAAGATCTCCCCAGGCACACCCCACCGGCGCAACGCCAACGCCAACCCGTCACACACATGACGCGACGACTCACGCGGCATCAACCACGCCGACACACAAAACCTCGAGTGATCATCCACCCCGGTCAACGCCTTGGCCTTCGTGCCGTCCGCCAACACGAACCCGCCGACCACATCCATCTGCCACAACTCCATCGGTGTCCCGCGTTCCCACCGCCTCCACTTACGATCACGCGGCCGACGAGCGCCCGCATCAATCAGGTTCAACCGCACCAACGCCCGATACACCCCCGACTCCGACGGCACCGCCTCCAAACCCTGCTTGGCAAGCTCGAACACCAACCGCCGAGGCCCCCACGACGGATGCGCCCGCCGCAACTCCGCCAATGCAACCTCCACCTCCGCACCCATCTGATGCGGACACGACCGCGGCCGATGCGACCCATCACCCAGATTCTCGAGACCACCCGCCTCGTACTTAGCCAACCACGAATGCAACGTCTGACGCGACACCCCAAACCGGGCTGCCACCTCCGTCACCGTGCACCCCTCGGCAATCACTGCCAACACCGCCCGATACCGCTGCTCACTCACACTCATCTCCCTCATGGGAACGAGTGTCAAGGATCAACCGACACAGCTGTCAAGCATCAACCGAAACAGTGTCAACCCTCAGCCGAAGCCCAAATGTCGGGCATCAGCCGAAGTAATACAATCGGCTGGCGCCCCTGGCAGGGATCGAACCTGCGACACACGGTTTAGGAAACCGATGCTCTATCCACTGAGCTACAGAGGCGGGGCCGGCGCGGAGAATGGGAGCAATCCCGCCCACACCGGCAACGGGGTCCGATTGTAGATGGCAGTTCGGCGATCCGAGCCGGTCGTCGTCGTTCCACCGTCGACGCCTCCGGTGCACGACTCACCTGGGTTGATATTCGTAGAACCCACGGGTGGTCTTGCGGCCGAGCAGCCCGGCTTCGACCATTCGTGACAGCAGCGGGGGCGGCGCGTACAGCGGTTCCTTGAACTCCTGGTACAGGCTGTCGGCGACTGCCAGCGTGGTGTCGAGCCCGATCAGATCGGTCAGTCGCAGCGGTCCCATCGGATGGCTGCAGCCCTCGACCATCCCGGTGTCGATGTCCTGCGCCGTCGCGAAACCCGACTCCAACATGCGGATCGCCGACAGCAGGTACGGGATGAGCAGTGCATTGACGACGAAGCCGGCGCGGTCGGTGCTGCGGATGACCCGTTTCTGCAACACGTCGGTGGCGAACGTCTCGGCTCGGGCCGCCGTCTCCGGCGATGTCATCAGGCTCGTCACCAGCTCGACCAGCCGCAAGACCGGAACCGGGTTGAAGAAGTGGATGCCGACGACGTGTTCGGGACGCTGCGTGGAGATGCCGAGCTTCATGATCGGAATCGAGCTGGTGTTGCTCGCGAGGATCGCATCGCCGTCTTCGACAACCCTGTCGAGCGTCGAGAACACCTCCGTCTTCAGCGCCTCGTCCTCGGCGATCGCTTCCACCACGAGCTGTCGGTCGGAGAGTTCCCCGAGGTCGGTCGTGAACGCGAGCCGTGCCACCGCTACGTCGCGCTCGTCCTCGGTCAGCTTGCCCGAGCCAAGCCCTCGATCGAGTGACCCGAGAATCCGTTTGCGACCCGATTCGCTCGCCGCGGCATCGACTTCACGGACGACGACGTCGAGACCGGCCCGCGCACACACCTCGGCGATGCCCGAGCCCATCAGACCGCAGCCGACCACACCCACCCGTTCGATCGTGTTCGTCACATCGTGCTCCTCGTTGCTCGTGCTCCCACACCCGGGACTGGCTCATCAGCATTGCCGATGTCGACCTCGCCGTCTGCAGCGCGGAGTCTCCGATTCACCACGCCGCGACTCCTCTCGCGTGTCTGTGGATCGACCCGTTGACAATGGTCGTCGATGAGCGCACGATCGTCGGTACGGCGTGGGGGCCGAGATCGCCGCCCGGGTCTCGCTGGTGAGAGCCGGAGACGCCCGGAGGGAACATGTCAGTCGTCGTCAGGCGCATTCGTCGCGCCGCCGTTGCCGTTCTTCTGCCCGCGACACTCGTGATGTCGAGCGCCGGAGTTGCCAGAGCGGGGGACACCACAGATGCCCCGTACCGAACGGTCGTCGAGGGGCTCCGCAATCCACGTGGGCTCACCTTCGACGAGCATCGTCTCTACGTTGCCGAGAGCGGCGAGGCGGGCGACGTCTGTTTCGACGGAATCGCGACCGAGGAGGGCGGCAGTCTGTGCGCAGGCCTCTCCGGACGCATCAGCCGGATCGATACGCGCACCGGCGCGCGTCGCGACGTGGTCACCGGTCTCCTCTCCATCGGTGAGCCGCTGTTCGCCATCGGAGCCACCGGCGTGGCGAAGAGCGATGATCGCATCGTCGGTCTGATGGGTGGCAACGACGTGGGCGTGCCGCCCGCCGACCTGTGCGGCGGAACGGCTCCGTGCCGGAAGGTGGTGCGGGCCGCACAGAAGCAACTCGGCCACCTCTTCCAGTCCGCCCGGAACGGCCGGGCGACCTGGAAGCAGGACGTCGGCGCCTTCAACTACCAGTGGACGATCGACAACAAGGCCACGATCGGCGCCGGCGACCCGAGCTATCAGCCTGGATGGGCCGACAACCCCGACTTCCAGCCGGGCGACGCGAATCCGTACGGACTCGCCGGCTCACGAGGCGGCCAGTACGTCGTCGACGGAGGCTCGAACACCCTCACCTTCGTGCCTCGACGCGGCACACCGCGCGTCGTCGCAGCCTTCCCGAATCCGACTGTGGGCCCCGCTGCCAACGCGTACGACGCGGTGCCGACGTGCGTGGCCCCGACGAGAGGCAACGTGGTCGTCGCGGACCTCAACGGAAGCATCTACCTCGTCAACGGAACCAGTGTCACGCTGGCGCCATCGGCGGTCACGTCGAACGACGGCAGCTTCCTCGTCGCCGCCGGTGGGTGCGCCGCCGACCGGAAGGGCAACGTCTACATCTCCGACATCTATGCGGGCAGCGTGATCAAGCTCGCCGTCAAGACGATGACCACGTCATGGGTGCTGCCTCCGGGAACGCTCAACTTCCCGTCGGGGGTTGCGGTCGGCGAGGACAACGCTCTCTTCGTGTCGAACAACAGTGTGTGTCCGAGCTTCCCGACCCCGGTCGGGCCGGACAATCCGTGTGGAGGCCTCACGGGCTCCATCGTGAAGATCGGCAACCACGGCGACCACTGATCACCATCGACCACCGTCGCAACGAACGGGGGTCTCAGTCGAGGTGTGCCGGGAAGCCGAAGCGGTCGAACGCCTCGGCCGTGTCGAGGAACGCGTGAATCGCCTCGATGCGGTCACCGCGCATTTCGATCACCTGCAGTGCCCAGGGCGCGTGGCCACCCGCCGGGTCGACGCGGTACTGGGCGAATGCGGGGCAGCCATTCGCGTGCCCCGACAGCAGGCGCGATCCCTTGCAACCGATTCCCGCACCGGCGTACCAGGCGATGACGTCGCCGGCACCTCGAAGCCACATGGCGTAGGGCGGCATGGTCTGGATCACGTCGTCGTGCAACAGCTCGGCGAGCGCGTCCATGTCGTAGCGCTCGAAGGCGTCGGTGTACCGGACGAGGAGCCGCTTCTGGTCGTCGGACAACGCGGTCGTAGCTACTGAGGCCGGTGCCTCACCGAGCGTGACCCGGGCGCGTTGGAGCGCGCTGTTGACCGAGGCCGTCGTCGTGTCGAGGAGCTCAGCCGCATCGCCTGCGCTCCATCGCAGTACGTCACACAACACGAGCGCGGCGCGCTGTTTGGCCGGCAGATGTTGGAGCGCACTGACGAACGCGAGACGAATGGTGTCGCGGGCGACGGCCACGTCGGCGGGGTCGCCGTCGACGTCGATCACCGCGGCGTCGGCGATCGGCGTGATCCAGCTCGCCTCGGGGAGCACGTCGCTGAGGTACGCAGGGTCGGGCGGACGCGACGGGCCCAGGTCGATCGGTCGGGCCCGGCGCTGGGAGCTGCGGCCCATGTCGGCGCACACGTTGGTGGCGATGCGGTACAGCCACGTCCTCACGCTGGAGCGACCCTCGAAGCGGTCCGCTGCCCGCCAAGCACGAAGCATCGTCTCCTGGACGGCGTCCTCGGCCTCCGAACCGGATCCGAGCAGCCGATAGCAGTAGCCGGTCAACTCGCGTCGATACGCCTCGAAGTCGGCGACGGCGGGGACGGTCTCCGACACGGTCACGTCGGTCATCGTAGATCTCCTCTGATCGGGTCGAGTGCGGGTGATCGTGCCGGACACCAGCCGAGCACGTCGTCGACCCCTGCGAGATCGATGAGCGCACGGAGGTCGGGATCGGCATCTGCGAGGTGGATTCGACAACCGAGCCGCCGAGCAGCGACGGCCAGCCGACACAACTCGTCGACAGCCTGCAGGTCCGCGGTCGCCATCACAGGGCCGGATCGCCGCCGGCGGACAGCGCTTCCCAGTAGTGGTCGACCTCGTGCTGGTCGGCGCAGTCGACGAGGAGCGAAACAGCCTCGAGTGCCTCGGTGTCGAACCACAGGTTCGTGATGATCTGCGGCATCGCTCAGCCCTCCGATGCCCACTCGGGCGCCGGCGGCGTCTCACCCGGTCGATACACGCAGAGCAGCACGCCGGTGGGGCTCGTGCTGGTACTGACCAGTTCGAGCGGGCGACGTTCCCCGTCGGTGGGAAACACCGACTTGCCGCCACCGAGGAGCACGGGCTCGATCAGCAGCCGGTACTCGTCGACCAGCCCACCGGCGACGAGGGTGCGCGCGAGCTGCGAGGATCCCATCACCGCCAGGTCACCGCCCTCCTGTCGCTTGAGCTCGGCGACTGCGCTCAACGCGTCGCCGCCGGCGAGCAGGATCGAGTTGGCCCACGTCATGTCGCTGTCGGTGAGAGTGGTCGACACGACGTACTTGGTGATCGTGTTCATGTGCGTCGCGAACGGATCGGTGCCGTCGTCACGGTCGGGCCAGGCCGCAGCCATCGTCTGCCAGGTCCGCCGGCCGAACAGCAGCGCCGCCGTGGTCTCCATCGCCCCGCCGATGAACCCTCCCATGCTCTCGGGATCGAAGTACGGCATCGACCACCCGCCATGAGCGAACCCACCGTCGATGTCCTCCTCGGCGCCACCTGGCGCCTGGATCACGCCGTCGAGGCTGATGAAATCGCTCAGCACGACGCGCATCAGTTCACCTCGTCGACATTGACCATCCAGGTCACGCCGAACCGGTCGACGCAGGTTCCGAACATCGGCGACCAGAACGTCTCACCCAGCGCCATACCGACCGATCCATCCTCGGCGAGCGCCTCGAAGATGCGACGCGCCTCGTCGCGGTCGGTCACGGTGATGTTGAGCGCCGCGCCCTTCACACCGGCACCATCACCCGTCGGGTCATCGGAGGCCATCAACAGGTCGCCGTCGCCGAACTCGAGCGCTGCGTGCACGACGAGATCGTCGGGTGCCTCGAAGGGTGGCTCGTCACCGGCGGGGAGATCGGCGAGGTTCATGATGTAGAGCTCCCCGCCGAGGATCTCGTGGTAGCGCTCCATCGCGTCACGCGCGGTGTTCGTGAAGTACAGGTAGGGATGAAGGGACATCGGGTTCTCCTTGTCGAAATCTGACGGGCACGAGTACAGACGGATCGCGCAGCGCGAAATCATCGCGCCGAATCGGACTCGCCGCGCGAGTTCGATCGGCCGGTCGATGCCACGCCGACGACGGGAAACCCGCGTGACCGCCGCTGCCGGGCGCGGTACGGTCGTCGCGGTCGGCCGATGAGATCGCGGCCAGCATTCCGTCTGACCTCGTAGCGCCGGAAGACCACAGCTCGGCGATCGACCGAACCGGAGCACCACGTGAAAACCGCCGACAGTCCGAAGCACGACACGGGATCCCTGCCACGCCTCGCCCGAGCATGCACGCGCCACCGCTGGATCGTCATCGGCGCCTGGGTCGTCCTGCTCGTGGGCGTCAATGCCGCAGCCGGAGCCGTCGGACCCGACTTCAAGACCGACTTCACGTTCCCGGAGAGCGAAACCAAGCAGGTCCAGGAACTGCTCGAAGCGAATGCCCCCGATCGAGCCGGATTCACAGCGCAGATCGTCGCCCGCAGCGAGCAGGGCTTCGACGACCCCGACGTGCGTGCGACCCTCGAGGACCTGCTCGCATTCGTCGACAGCCAAGGCGACATCACCGTCACCAGCCCCTACGACAGCCCGCAGCAGATCAGCCCCGACGGCACGATCGCATTCGCCCAGCTCGACATCGCCGACACCCGGTCGTTCACCGAACTGACCGACATCGGCAACGAGATCATCGACTACGGCACCAAGGTGAACACGGTCGATGGGCTCCAGATCGAGTACGGCGGCGATCTGTTCGCCGAGTTCGTGATGCCCGAGAGCGAGATCTACGGCCTGATCGCGGCCGTGATCATCCTGATCCTCGCGTTCGGTTCGGTGCTGGCGATGGGACTGCCGATCGGCACTGCCCTGTTCGGCCTGGGGGTCGCGTCGGCACTCGTCACGATCGGCAGCCACATCATCTCCATGCCCGACTTCACGACGGCGATGGTGGCGATGATCGGCATCGGGGTCGGCATCGACTACGCCCTCTTCATCGTCACCCGGTACCGGGAGAACCTCCGCGCTGGAGCGTCGGTCGAAGATGCGATCGTCGCATCGATGGACACCAGCGGTCGCGCCGTGCTGTTCGCCGGCATCACCGTGATCATCGCCCTGATGGGCCTGTTCCTGATGGGGCTCAACTTCGTACAGGGTGTCGCCGTCGCGAGCGCCCTCGGTGTGCTGCTGGTGATGGCCTCGTCGCTGACACTGCTGCCGGCACTGCTCGGCTGGGTCGGCCGCCGAATCGACCAGACGACGTGGGCCGCGCTGGCCGCAGTCGCGCTCGTGGTCGTCGGCGCGATCGTCGGCATCTTCGCCGGTGCCTCCGCGGTGTTCATCGCCGGGCTGGGTCTGGCGATCGTGTTGTTCGCGGCGAGCTTTGCGATCAGGCCACTACGACGCTTCGTCCCGCACCGTCACGAGGCGCCCCGCGAGCAACAGGGCTGGTATCGCTGGAGCCGATTCATCCAGCACCGTCCATGGCCGAGCGCGATCGCTGCGGTGGTCGTGCTCGTCGTACTGGCGATCCCCCTGCTGTCGATCCGCCTCGGGTTCGGCGACTACGGCAACTACCCGCAGGACGCAACGGTGCGCAAGGCGTACGACCTGATCGCCGACGGGTTCGGACCAGGGTCGAACGGTCCGTTGTTCGTGACCGTCGAGGGCGCCGCCGCCACCGACCAGGCCCAACTCGGAGCGTTCGTCGCCGCGATCGAAGCGACCCCTGACGTCGCCTTCACCGTGCCCAACCCGATCAGCGACTCGGTCGCGCTCGTGATCGTCTACCCCGACAGTGCACCGCAGGACGCCGAGACGTCGACGCTCGTCGACGCGCTGCGCAACGAGGTCATCCCGGCCAGCGGCCTCGATGCCAAGGTCGGCGGTTTCACGGCGGGCGCAACCGACTTCTCCGCATATCTCGGCAGTCGGATGCCGTTGCTGATCGGCGTCGTGCTGGCGCTGAGCTTCCTGCTCCTGATGGCCGTGTTCCGCAGCATTCTCGTGCCGCTCAAGGCGGTGATCATGAACCTGCTCTCGATCGGTGCCGCCTACGGCGTGATCGTTGCGATCTTCCAGTGGGGTTGGTTCAGCGATGTGATCGGCGTGGCCAAACCCGGGCCGATCGACGCATGGATTCCGATGTTCCTGTTCGCGATCGTGTTCGGTCTGTCGATGGACTACGAGGTCTTCCTCCTGTCGCGGATCAAGGAGGAGTACGAGCGGACGAAGAACAACTCGCTCGCCGTCGCCGACGGTCTCGCCGCGACCGCGCGGGTCATCACCGCCGCAGCACTGATCATGTTCTGCGTGTTCTTCGCGTTCGTCCTCGGTGACGACCGCTCACTCAAACTGTTCGGCTTCGGCCTGGCCATCGCCGTGCTGATCGATGCCACGATCGTCCGCATGCTCCTGGTCCCGGCGACGATGGAACTGCTGGGCGACAAGAACTGGTGGATCCCCAGGTGGCTCGACCGCATCCTGCCGCGCATCGACGTCGAGGGCCACCACGGCGAGTTCAACACCACCGACGACGATTCGTCCGGTGGCGCGACGATCAGCGGTGAGCCCATGCCGGTCGACGGCGCCCAGCCGGCCGATCGGACACAATCGGTGCGATGACTCCCGACCTCGACGTGCTCCGCTCCGCCGCCGATCGCGCGCTGGCCTATGCCACCGGCATCGACGATCGAGCGGCAACACCGACGCCGGATGCGATCGCCCGCCTCGCCGCCTTCGACGAACCGTTCCCCGACGGCTCGACGGACCCCGGCGACACGATCGAACTCCTCGACCGGGTCGGTGGGCCCGCCACGATGGGCTCGACGGGTCCGAACTACTTCGGGTTCGTGAACGGCGCGACGTACCCGGTCGCGCTCGGGGCCGCGTTCATCGCCGACGCGTGGGACCAGAACGCAGCGCTGCCGGTGATGTCACCCGTTGCCGCCAAGCTGTACGACGTCTCCGCCCGTTGGCTGATCGAGGCGCTGCGGCTTCCCGAAGGCACCGATGTCGCCTATGTCACCGGCGCAACCGTGGCGAACGCGAGCTGTCTCGCCGTCGCCCGCGACGCCCAACTCGCCGCGTGCGGATGGGACAGCCCGACGCGAGGACTGTTCGGTGCGCCGCCGATCCAGGTCGTCGTGGGTGGACAGGTCCACTCGACCATCCGCAAGTCGCTCGGCCTCGTCGGGCTGGGCAGCGAACGCATCACCGTGGTCCCCACCGACGACCAGGGCCGTCTGCGCGCCGACCTGCTTCCCGACATCGACCCCGCCGCCGGCCCGATCATCGTCTGCGCCCAGGCGGGCGAGGTGAACACCGGCGCCTTCGACCCGTTCGATGCGATCGCCGACTGGGCTGCCGAACGCGATGCGTGGATGCACGTCGATGGCGCGTTCGGGCTGTGGGCGCTCGCCGACCCGTCACGGGCCCACCTCGTGACCGGACTCGACCGCGCCGACTCGTGGGCGACCGACGGCCACAAGTGGTTGAACGTCACCTACGACTGCGGCATCGCCTTCGTCCGCCGACCGGGTGCGTTGCGCCACACCTTCGCGTCCGTGGCCGGCTACCTCCCACCGGAGAACGGTTTCGAGGCGATGCACCACACACCCCAGTCGTCCCAGCGCGCCCGTCAGGTGGAGGTGTGGGCGGTGCTGCGAACCCTCGGTCGCGCGGGCCTTGCAGCCATGGTGCAGCAGGCATCCGACGCCGCTGCGACGATCGCTCGGCAGCTCGACGACGAACTCGGCAACGACGGCCTCGTCGTCCTCAACGACGTCGTCCTGAACCAGGTGTTGGTGCGATTCGTCGACACTCCGACGACCGAGCGCCTCCTCGCCGAAATCCAGCGCGACGGACGCGTCTGGTGCGGACCGACCACCTGGCAAGGCGAGCGGGCGATGCGGATCAGCGTGTCGTCGTGGAAGACGACGATCGATGGTGCACGGCAGGCAGCCGACGTGATCGTCGGATGTGCCCGCAACGTCTGCGGAGACTGACGCACGTCCTCGGCAGGGCGGGCCATTCGTTGC
Source organism: Ilumatobacteraceae bacterium (assembly GCA_024643255.1). Classification (GTDB taxonomy): domain Bacteria; phylum Actinomycetota; class Acidimicrobiia; order Acidimicrobiales; family Ilumatobacteraceae; genus Sva-07. Next base: position 47,529 of record JAHENF010000098.1, on the reverse strand, counting down.
GCGCGCGCTGACGCGCAGGGGTACTGTCGAAGGCGTGGAGGAGTACACCGCACCCGGTGTCGTCCACATCGACGACCGGGACAACGTGGTCAGCGCACTGCTCGACAACGCCCGGCGCGACCCGACCCACGCGGCGCTCGCGACCCGCCAGGGAGACGAGTTCGTCGACGTGTCGACCCTCGAGTTCGTGCGACGTGTTCGCGAGCTCGCAGCCGGCCTGATCGCCCTCGGCGTCTCACCCGGAGACCGGGTGTGCATCTTCATGAAGACCCGGATCGAGTTCACGCTGCTCGACTACGCGATCTGGTTCGCCGGCGCGACGACCGTCACCGTGTACGAAACGTCGTCGCCGCACGAAGTCGAGTGGATCGTCGGCAACAGCGAGGCCGTCGCACTGTTCTGTGGCAGCGACGAGCTCGAGCAACGCTATGAGGAAGTCGCCGACCGGCTTCCGGCGTGCAAGCACGTCTTCGTCGCGACAGGCGGCGGACTCGATCAGATGGTGGCGGCAGGCACCACGATCGACCAGGCAGAGGTCGACGCCCGGATTGCCGGCATCACCCACGCCGATCCGGCAACCCTCGTCTACACATCGGGCACGACCGGCCAGCCGAAGGGCTGCGTGATCAGCCACGGCAGTTTGATCTGGGAGGTCCGCCAAGTCGTGTCGATGATGGACACGATCTTCAGGCCGGACGGGTCGACGCTGATGTTCCTCCCACTCGCCCACATCCTGGCTCGCGTCGTGCAGGTCGGGTGCGTGACGCGTGGCGTCAAGATCGGCTTCTCGACCGGGACCGCCCAGCTCGTGCCCGAGTTGGGCATGCTGAAGCCGACGTGGGTCTTCTCCGTACCACGGGTGTTCGAGAAGGTGTTCAACACTGCGCAGGCGAAGGCCGGCACCGGTGTCCAGCGCAAGATCTTCGACCGCGCATACGACGTCGCCGTCGACTTCTCGAAGCAGTCGGTCACCGGTTCCGTCAAGTGGCACACCCGAGCCGAGCACGCCCTGTACATCAAGCTGGTCTACGGCAAGCTGAAGGCCGCGTTCGGCGGCAACCTCGATTTCGCCATCTCGGGCGGGGCTCCGCTCGGCGCCCGTCTCGGCCACTTCTTCAACGGGGCGGGCGTGCTCGTGCTCGAGGGCTACGGCCTGACCGAGACCACGGCGGCTGCCACACTCAACACACCCGACGACTTCAGGATTGGATCGGTCGGCAAGCCGATACCGGGCGCGAGCGTCAAGATCGCCGACGACGGCGAGGTGCTGCTCAAGGGTGGCATGGTGTTCGACGGCTACTGGCGCAACCCCGAAGCGACCGACGAGGTACTCCTCGAAGATGGTTGGTTCGCCAGTGGCGACATCGGCGAGATCGACGACGATGGATTCCTCGCGATCACCGGCCGCAAGAAGGAACTGATCGTGACCGCGGGTGGCAAGAATGTCGCGCCGGTCGTGCTGGAGGACGCCGTGCGCGCCCATCCGCTCGTCAGCCAGGTGATGGTCGTCGGCGATCAGAAGCCGTTCATCGCCGCCATCGTCACGCTCGACCTCGAAGAGCTGACCAAATGGGCCGAACACCGCGGGGCCCATGCATCAGCGCCCGGCGAACTGCTCCGCGAGATGCTCGACGACGACTCGGGGGCGCTGCTCGCCGAGGTGTCGAGCGCGATCGACTCGGCCAATGCGCTGGTCAGCCGGGCCGAGAGCATCCGGGAGTTCCGCATCCTCTCGAACGACTTCACCATCGAGAGCGGCGAGCTGACACCCACGTTGAAGATGAAGCGCGGTGTGATCGCTCAGAACCGCAGCGCCACCATCGCCGACATCTACGACTGACACCGCGCCACCATCGCCGACGCGCAGCGTCGCGAATCACTCCGTCGGCGAAGCCTCGGCGGCCGCCGCGGCGGCCAGCGCGTAGAGCGTCTCCTCCATGCCGAGTCGATTGTGCTCGGCTCGATCCTGGACGCCGCTCGCGGGTCCACTCGCCTTCTTCGCCAGAGCGCTCCGACGATCGATCCAGGTCTCGGTGACACGACAGCCGTCGGGGGTCTCCTCGAAGTCGTAGGACCACTCGGCGATCTTGAACGGGCCGACGGATGAGAGAAACGAGAAACGTCGACCCGGGTCGGCGTCGATCACCTTCACCGTCGTCGCCCATGACTTGTCGCCGTTGCGGTTCGCTCCCTTGAACCGAGCCCCGGGCACCGGTCCGGTCGCGCCCTTCACCCAGACCCCACCGCGGTTCTCGGGTGACCATTCGCCCATGCGCGTGAGATCGGAGACCATCGCCCACACCAGTCCGGCAGGGGCCGTGATGTCTCTCGTGACTGCAACCTGATCGCTCATCGCGTCCTCTCCTTTCGGCGCTGACGCGCCGTAGTGCGAACGATACGGCATCGTTGTGTGACCGTCCCGGAAACGGCTGCGAACCGGTTCCGAAACAACGCAGAACCACCAGTTCCTGCGCTCGATCGACCCGTACGGTGCGCTGCTCCCACCTCGGGAGCAACCACACCAACACGGAGGATCAACATGCGTACCCGCACCCCTGCAGCACTCGCGATCGTCGGCGCCCTGGCGCTCGCCGCCTGCGGAAGCGACAACAGCTCGTCGAGTGACGCGGCGTCGGCCACCGCCACGACCGAGGCGATGGCCGACGAAGCGATGGCCGACACCACGACACCCGACGACGCGATGGCCGACGACGAGATGACCGACTCGTCGACACCCGCGGACGAGATGTCCGACGACATGACCGACGAGGAGATGGCTGCCGCCGTGGGTGACGTCGTCGTCGTCGCAGCGGGTCGGGACGACCTGTCCACGTTCGTGGCCGCGGTCGAGGCCGCGGGCTTGGCCGACACCCTCGCCGGAGCCGGGCCGTTCACGATCTTCGCCCCGAACAACGCTGCGTTCGAGGCCTACCTCGGCGAGATGGGCATGAGCGTGGAGGACGCCCTCGCCGACACCACGTTCCTCTCCACGTTGCTCCAGGGTCACGTCGTCGAGACCGCCGACGATTCGAGCATGGTGGCCGGCATGGTCGACAACCCGTTCGTCAGCCTGGCCGGGACCGAGTTGCCCGTCACCGTCGACGGCGACACGATCACCATCGGAGGCGCCGAGATCGTCGAGGCCGACGTCTTCGCCACCAACGGCGTGATCCATGTGATCGACACGGTCCTCTCCCCCGCCTGATCTTCCACCCGACCGTTCGCGGCAACAGGGGCTCCAATCCCTGTTGCCCGAACGGCAACTCTGTCGAGGTACGAAACACATGGGAACGGAACGAGAACTCCCCCAACAGGAAACACTGGACGACGGCGAGGTCATCGCCCGGCTCGTGCATCCGCGGGCGATCCGCTGGCTGCACTGGATCAACTTCCCGCTGCTGTTCATCATGATCTGGAGCGGACTGCGCATCTACTGGGCCGAGGACGTCTATGCGGCCGGCATCGGCAGTTGGCAGTGGTTCGCCTTCTTCCCCGACGCTGTCTACGAGCGTCTCGACCTCGGACGCCATCTCGCTCGCGGGCTCGCCTTCCACTTCTCCTTCGGCTGGCTGTTCGTGATCAACGGCGCGATCTACGTCACGTACCTCGCCATCACGGGCGAGTGGCGACACATCGTGCCCGACCGCCACGCCGCCCGCGAAGCCAAGGACGTCGTCCTCCACGACGTGCGCATCAAGAAGCAGGCGCCACCCCAGGGCAAGTACAACGCTGCGCAGCGCATCTCGTACACGGTCGTCCTCGTGATGGCGCTGGTCCTCGTGGTGAGTGGCTTCGCGATCTACAAGCCGACCCAGCTGTACCCACTCCCACTGCTCTTCGGCGGCTACCAGGGCGCCCGCGTGATCCACTTCACGATGACGATCGGGCTGATGGCGTTCTTCGTCGTCCACGTGCTGCAGGTGATCCGTTCGGGCTGGGGCAACTTCCGCTCGATGGTCACCGGTTACCAGATCGAACGCCGACGACCCCCCTCCGACACGTCCCCGCCGATCTCGGTGACTCCCGTTTCGGAATCCGAGACCCACGCCACCGAGATCGAGGAGGTCTCGCCATGACGACCGAACGCGAACGCGAGCTCCGCGCGCCGCTCGACGATGCGCCCACCATCACCGTCGAAGAGTTCCGACGACGCTCACGGCGTTCGTTCCTCACCGGCGCCGCAGGGATCACCGGGGCGGTCCTCGGCTGGCGATGGCTGCAGAACCAGCCGGTCGCCGACGGCATCCCGCAGCCCCTGCGGAGCCAACTCGAGCGCAACGAAACGCTGTGGACCAGGCTGTCGGCCAGCCGGTCGGCCCCCGAGTTCGCGGTCTCCGAGGCGACCCCGATCCAGGTCAACGGACGCATCGGAATCCGCAACGAGATCGACCTCGCAGATTGGACCGTGCGGGTCGAGGGCCCCGACGGCGAGCTGCTCGACGATCTCGACGTCGCAGCGTTCGACGCGCTCCCCCAACGCGACATGGTCATCGAGCACAAGTGCATCGAGGGCTGGTCGAGCATCGTCCACTGGGGCGGTGTCCGCTTCAGCGATTTCCATCAGCGCTATGCCGACAGGGTCGGCGACGCGCCCTATGTGGGCCTCGAGACCCCAGACGGCCTGTACTACGTCGGTTGGGACATGGCGTCGATCATGCACCCGCAGACCATGCTTGCGCTGCGCCAGGGCGGCGCGCCGCTCGACCAGGATCACGGCGCACCGCTGCGCATCGCCACCCCCAACAAGTACGGCATCAAGTGCCTCAAACGGATCGGGGTGATCCGCTACGCCCGCGAACGTCCCGCCGACTACTGGGCCGAGCGCAGCTACGACTGGTACGCAGGACTGTGATGGGCCCACGAGCGCTCGCCGGAATCGGCATCGCCGCGATCGCGGTGGTGATCGGTGCGGCATTCGTCGCCGGCGGTGGCAACGGCGACGCATCGCTGACCGGATCCGAAAGCGCTCCACTCGGCGAGTCGCTCCCGTCCACGGTCGACGCCCCCGATCTTGCCGACCGAGGCCTGCATCCCGAACTCGTCGACATCGCCGGCTGGCTGCAGAGCGATGTCACGTCGCTCGAGGAGCTGGAGGGCAAGGTTGTCGCCGTGCAGTTCTGGACGTTCGGATGCAGCAACTGCAAGGCCACGCTGCCGCACATGAGCGAGCTCTACCAGAAGTACGCGGCGCAGGGCTTCGAGCTCGTCGGCGTCCACGCCCCCGAATTCTCCTACGAAGCCGACGAGGCCAACATCGTGGCCGCCGCAGCCGACCTCGGCGTCACGTGGCCGATCGCACTCGATCCGACGAAGCACACGTTCCACTCCTGGCAGGAGGGCCCGACGGCCCATTGGCCGCGGATCTACCTGCTTGACCGCCGCGGCCACATCCGTTACGACCACATCGGCGAGGGCCGCTACGACGAGATCGATGCCGCCGTGCAGGCGTTGCTCGCCGAGCCGGCCTGACCGTGCCCGCCTGGCCATGCATCGCTGACCGACGATGATCCCTGCGTTCTTCGAGGCGATCCGGGCGACGACCCAGCCGTGCACGTTGCTGTTGGTGCTGCCGGCGATGCTGATGGCCGTGATCATTCACGGCCGATGGATCCCGTTCGGGGCGATCTGCCTCGGTGCGGTACTCGGTGGATGGCTCCTCGTCGCCAACATCGTCTCGCTCTCCGACCTGCAACTCCAGCTCAGCGGCGCCCTCGTCGCCATGGCGATCGCCGTGATCGTCGCTGCGCCGTACACGACCAGGCTGACGTGGGCACAGACCAACCCGGCACAGACCACAGTCGCCGGCTGCGTCTCGTTCGTCGCCGCCCTGTGGTGGCGCCCGTGCATCGGCGAAGAACTCGGCTCGATCCTGACAGCATCACGCGACGGCATCGCTGCGCAGTTGCCCGGCATCACCGCCTACATGCTCGGCGCCATGGTGCCCGTCCTCGCCGTGGTGTTGCTCATGCGAGCGCTCGACCCCTCGCCGCGGGCAGCCCAGCGCACCGCGCTGGTCGCGGGCGGTGCCAGCCTCGTGGTGGCGGGCGCATTGGCGATCGGACGTCACGACGAACTCGTCACCACCCTCACCCGGTGGACGGTGAGTTGAGACGCGGGGTCGAACCCGCATCTCAACGACGACTCGGCGGTCAGGAGGTCTGGAGGTCGCGATGTAGGAAGACCCACCAGCCGACGAGGAGCGACACGGTCGCCGTTCCGAACGGGATCAGCACTTCCGGGGTCAACCCGTTGATCAGCATCACGTCGTCGACGTACCAACGCCACGGCGAGAACCAGGTCAACGCATCGAGGCTGGACGTCATGCTCGACAGCGTGTAGAGCACGTACCCGCCGATGCCGATCGCCGATGCCCCGCCGATCGCCCAGCTCTTGCGGCCGGAGACGGCGCCGATCAGGAAGGCGAGACCGGTGAGCCCGAGCGCCACCGCGAACGACGAGATGGTCCCGTTGACGATGTCGGCGACTGTCGCACCGGGAGCGATCGACGTCGTTCCGTCCGGCAGTGTGATGGTCGTCGCATCGGCGAGCTGGAAGGCCGGCAGGCACGCCGCCATCGACACCCCGGAGAGCACCGAGACCACGAGGAGCACCGTGATCGCTGCGGCGAACCGGCTGATCACCACCTGCGTCCGGGTCACTGGTCCGGCGAGCAGGTACTCGAGGGTGCCGGTGTCCTCGTCCCCGGCGATCGACGCGCTACCGACCGCGACGCCGAGCGCCATCAACGTCCACGGGAGGACGTTCGCGTACAGACCGATCCAGAGGTATCCGAGGGGAGCACCCGGATCGATCCCCGAACCGAGACCGAGCACCGCGTTCATCGCCGAACTGCCACCGCCGACGAACGCCTCGGCAGAACTTCCGAACGCCGGATAGAACGCCGCGGTCGCGACGATCATGATGATCAGGCCAACTGTCCAGCTGAACGTCGACAGACGTCGATCGCGCAGCCATCGTCGGTACACGGCGAACCCCGCGCTCACGACTCGGCCCCGCCCAACAGATCGATGAAGATCGCATCCAGGTCGTGCTGCTCGGTCTCGATCCGCACTGCACCGAGCTCACCCGCCCGAGTCAGTATCTCGGCGACCGGCCCACGGATCGACAGGCGGACGTCGTCGCCGTCGATCTCCACACCGGTGACCGAAGCCACCCCGGCGAACTCGTCGGGCGACACCGCGCGGTCGAAACCCAGGATGATCTCCGTCGTGGCCTGGTGACGCAGATCCTCGAACGTCATCTCCCGGATCAGCTTGCCGTCGTCGATCATCCCGATGCGGTCCGCGACTCGGGCGACCTCGGCCATCACGTGCGACGTGAGCCAGATCGTCGCTCCGCCGGCCTTGCGCTCCGCCAGCAGATCGCGGAACTCCTCCTGCAACACCGGGTCGAGCCCGCTCGTCGGTTCGTCGAGGATCAGGAGTTCGGGTGACCCCATGAAGGCCAGGATCAAGCCGACCTTGCGGCGGTTGCCGGTGCTGAGTTCGTTCACCGGCCGACTCGGATCGAGCCCGAACCGCTCGATCAGCGAGTCACGCACCGTGGTGTCGGCGAGGTTGCGGAACCTGCCGAAGTACTCGAAGGCCTCGTGACCGCTCATACGGCGCGGCAGGTTCAGATCGCCAGGCAGGTACCCGACCCTCGCCCGTATGGCGGGGTCGCTCCCGAGACCTCCGAGCACGGTCGCCGTCCCCGCCGTTGGCCGGATGAAGTCGAGCAGCATCCGTGCCGTGGTCGACTTTCCCGAACCGTTGCGACCCAGGAACGCATAACACTCGCCGGGCGGCACGACGAGATCCAGTTCATCGACGGCGCGCAGGTCGCCCCACTGCTTCGTGAGACCGTTCGTCTCGATCGCGGCCGGCATCGGCCCCGACCGTAGCCCCCGGCGAGGAATAGCCCGTCCAGTCGGCCGGTTGCTCCGTCTGTGGCAAGTTTCCCCTCCGACTGTTCGTCCGATCTCACCCGCCGAGGGTTCAACGCGCTGAACGCGGTGGTTCGTCCCGCTGTCCATGCCGGTGTCGGCAATCCCCTTCCGGTCGGCGCCGGGGCGGTCACGATCGAGACGACCGGGCGCCGTTCCGGTCTGCCCCGCACCGTGCCGGTGCTCGCGACCCGCCTCGGCGACACCCTGACGGTGAGCACGGTCAGGAGCGACTCGCAGTGGTTGCGCAACATCGAGGCCGACGCCAATGTCGCTGTCTGGCTCCACGGAAAGCGGCGCACTGCGACCGCAACGGTGTCGCGCGGAGCGCTCAACACCGTGCGGCTCGCGCTCGAACCTGCCGCCTGATCGCCGGTCGGTCCGTCAGCCCCCCGATGGACCGACCGGCTCGCAGTCGCTGCCGCACCCCGTCGGGCCGCCGGCGAATCCCGCCGATGCGGGCCGGTGGAGCACAGCTCCTGTCGGCGCGAAGCTGACCGTCGAGCCATCGTCGACCACCGCGTCGCCGTCGACGATCAGGCTGTAGCCGCCGTCCTCGCGGGGCGGATAGCACAGTGAGATCGACGGTCGCTCGATGGCGTTGTGTGCCGTTCCTCGTCCGACGTCCATCACCAGACGCTCGCCCTCCCACGTCGGCGTGACGGCCACGATGTGGGCTCGCAGATCGTCGCGAACGGTGAGCAGGTAGGCGAACCCGTACTCGGACGTGGCGGTGGCGAGATCGGCAATGGCGACCGGGATGCTCATGGGCGAAGCGTAGACACACGCCCGCCGCCTGGATACCCCGGCACGGGCGTGGCGTAATGTCGTCAGCAGCGCGAGGGGGCGCCACCACGATGACGACGCCAGACGACGACACGGCCGAGGCCGCACCTTCGATCACCGAGTTCCGAGCGAGAGTTCGGGCGTTCTTCGCCTCGCTTCCCGACGTGCTCGCCCCCGTTCCGGGCACGGTGCAACGGGGGAAGGCGTACCGGCGGGCACTCTGCGACGCCGGACTCGCAGGCATCTCGTATCCGACACACCTCGGTGGCGCCGGTCTGTCGCCCGACCATGACACGGCGTTTCGCGAGGAGAGCCTCGGACTCCTACCCGGCGAAGATGCGCTGTTCGGCCTCGGTCTCGGCATGGTCGTGCCCACCATGCGCGATCACGCGTCCGACGAACTCCAGCAACGCTTCATCCCGCCCGCCCTGCGCGGCGACGAGATCTGGTGCCAGCTCTACTCCGAGCCCGGTGCGGGCTCGGATCTCGCAGGGCTCACCACCCGAGCGATCCGCGACGGCGACGAATGGGTGATCACCGGGCAGAAGGTGTGGACCTCACAGGCCCACATCGCCGACTTCGGCATCCTCCTCGCCCGCACCGACTTCGACGTTCCCAAGCACAGCGGGATCACGATGTTCGCGCTGCCGATGCATCAACCCGGAGTGACCGTTCGTCCGCTCGTGCAGATGACCGGCGCAGCCGAGTTCAACGAGGTCTTCCTCGACGAGGCGCGGGTGCCCGCCGACTGGGTGGTCGGCGACGTCAACGGCGGCTGGGGCCTCGCGGTTGCGCTGCTCGGACACGAGCGCACGACCCTCGGGCGCGGCCAGCTCACCGACGACGAGAACAAGTCGAAGGCGGGCCGATCGCCGCTCCCCTTCAGCGGCCTCGTCGCGCGAGCGACCGATCACGACCGGCTCGGCGATGCGGTCGTGCGTGACGACCTCGCCATTGCCTACACCGGTGAGCAGCTGGTGCCCTGGGGGACGAGACGACGTCTGCACCCTTCGGTCGGAAAGCTCTGGCGAACCATCCAGGGCCGACACTGTGCACAGACCGCTCACCTCATCGGTGGGGCCGAGGCGATGGCGTGGGAACCCGACGACACCGACGCCGACTACTGGGCGTATCACGTCCTCAACTGTCGAGGGATGTCGCTCGGCGGGGGCACCGACGAGATCCAGAAGAACACGCTCGGCGAGCGGGTCCTCGGCTTGCCCCGTGAACCGGGCCCCGACCGCAATACACCGTTCTCGGACCTCCCGAGGAACTGATGGAGACGACCGCCCCGCCGGCTGCGCCCGCCGAACCACTCGTCCGTCGTACCGATCACAATGGTGTGGCGATCATCGAACTGCACCGTCCGGAGCGCAAGAACGCCCTCATCCCACCGATGCTCGACGAGTTGGCTGCCGCGGTCGACGCCACCGGCTCCGATCCGAACGTGCGCGTGCTCATGCTCTGCGGCGCCGGTGGCGCGTTCTGTTCGGGGCTCGACCTCAAGGAGTACAACGCCGACCCGCCACCATCATGGCTGGCCACCGGCGCCGCATCGATCCGCGCGGCGCATGCCGCGCTCGGCGCGTGTCCGCACCCGATCGTCGTGGCGCTCGAGCGGTACGCGATCAACGGTGGCGCGGCGTTCGCGCTCGCCGGCGACCTTGTCGTCGCCGGCAGCACGGCATGGCTGCAGATCGCCGAGGTCCGACTCGGGATGAACGCCCCGATGAACCTCGCTTGGCTGGTCGCCAGATACCCGATGTCGACCGTGCTCCAGATCGTCCTCACCGGCGACCGGCTGCACGGTCCTGACCTGTACCGTCTCGGGATCGCCTACGAGGTGGTCGATGACGACGCGGTGCGCGATCGGGCCGAGGAACTCGCCACTGCGATCGCCGCCTTTCCTCCAGGAGCGGCTCGACGTCTCAAGGCGTCCGCCCTGCGGCTCGCCGACGAACCGGCCCGACTCTCGGGCGAGTGGTTCGCTCGTGCGGCGGAGCTGGCGCCGGCGGCTGCGCCACCGCCACCGTCGCCCTGAACCACAATTCCCGATAATCCCGACCGGATTCATCAGGTTTCCGGATATCTTGCTCCGCTGCGACGTCGATCGACGTTGCGAACGCCCATCACCAGGAGATCCCAATGACTGTCCGTCTCGGCGACATCGCACCCGACTTCACCGCTCCGACCACGCAGGGCGAGGTCAGCTTCCATGAGTGGCTCGGCGACTCGTGGGGCGTGCTCTTCAGCCATCCCAAGGACTTCACCCCCGTGTGCACCACGGAACTCGGCTACGTCGCCAAGATCAAGCCGGAGTTCGACAAGCGCAACGTCAAGGTCATCGGCTTGTCGGTCGACCCGGTCGAGAGCCATGTCCGGTGGGAAGGCGACATCGAGGAGACGCAGGGCACCGCCGTCAACTTCCCGATGATCGGCGACCCTGATCGCACCGTGGCCGACCTCTACGACATGATCCACGAGAACGCGAGCGACACCCTGACCGTTCGTTCCGTCTTCGTCATCGGACCCGACAAGAAGGTCAAGCTCACCCTCACCTACCCGGCCTCGACGGGCCGCAACTTCGACGAGATCCTACGCGTCATCGACAGCCTGCAGCTGACCGCCGACTACAAGGTGGCCACACCGGCCAACTGGAAGGACGGCGAGGACGTCATCATCGTGCCCGCCGTGTCGGACGACGACGCCAAGGAGCTGTTCCCGGCCGGTTGGAATCCCGTGAAGCCCTACCTCCGCGTCACCAAGCAACCCAACCGCTGACCCCAACCGCTGACCCCATCACCCAAACCCACCCACCCTGACCCGAAATTCGGAGCGAACGTTGCGCTCAGCGCAACGTTCGCTCCGAATTTCCGTGTTGGGAGCCTGTTGGGAGCGTGTTGGAACCGACTTGGGACCACGTTGGGGCGTGTGGGGACGGTGCGATCAGAGCCAGTTCGACTCGACCCAGGCACGCACGATCGGCGCGAGACGGTCGAGGTGATCACCGGGGTGCTCGCGGATCTGCGTGGCAGAGATCGGGACCTCGGCACGGTCGGCGTCGACCACGACATGTTCAGCACCGAATCGCGACGCCAGCTCGACCACGTACCCGTCCGACGAGAACACCGCGTCAGGCCCCTGGGCGTGCGGCCAGTGGTCGCGGAACAGCGCCATCCACTGCAGCCACAGCTCCTCGTCGTCGAAATCGGTGCCGAGACGATGTCGAACTTCGAGCACGGTGACGTCGGGGTGCAGTTCCGCGAGCCATCCGGCTCGCAACGATCCAGGGGCGGTGTCTCGCGATGCGGAGCTGTTGACGAACACGACGAGTCGATCGCAACGCGCTGCCGCCCAGTCGATCATGTACGAATGGCCGAGGTGAGGAGGGTCGAAACGCCCGACGATCAAGCCCGTCGCATGCCGCTCCACCGACGCGTCCATGCCGACGTTCACACCGGCGCGATTGCGGCGTCGGTCGACGGTGGCAACGACACCGCCGCCAGTTCCTCGATCACCCGTTGCCATCCGGGCCCGAGGTGTTCGACCTCGAGCTTCGGCGACTGGTCGATCAGTCGCTGCGACGCCGCCGACACCAGCGAGCGCGCCACGACGTCACCAGCTTCGCGGGCCGTGATCTCGGCGTGTACGAGACGCTCGCTCGCGACATCTGCGTCGCCGAGCGCCACCTCCGCCGCGGCCGCCCCCACCGCGGCGACCACTCGGTCGAGATACGTCGATCCCGTCGCGCTCGCAGCGGCGGCGGCGGCGAGCGCGGCAGCAGCATCGCCGATCATCGCCGAGGCAATCGCAAGCACCGAAGCGCCATAGGTCGACGACCCATCGGCATCGTGCAGGTACCCGAGCGCCTCCTCGGCGCGACCGGATTGGCACAATGCCAACGCCAACGTGATTCGAGACTCCGAGACCTCGGCCCCCATCGTCAGCCCCCGCTCCAGCGCCAACTCGGAGATCACCACCGAGCGCGGGCCGAGCCCCATGTGTACTGCCGCACCCGCAGCGGTCATCGCAGGGAACGAGAGGTCTCCGAACGATTCACTGATCGACAAAACCTCCTCCATCCCACGCTCGGCCTCCTGGGTTCGCCCCAGGGCGACGAGTGATCGAAGGCGCGGACTCAACGCCTGCACGGTCCCGAACCGATCACCGAGTTCACGAAACGCACCGAGTGCTCGGCGCGACAGTTCCTCGGCCTCGCTGAAACGCGTGGTCCAGAGCCGGATCGCCGCCACGAGCGAATCCATCATCGCCGGGGCCCACGGGTCGCCGAGCGCCGACGCCTCGGCACGAACCGTGGCGGCGAGCGCCTCCGCTTCCTCGAAGCGTCCCTGATAGAAGCGAACATAGGCGAGCAGGCCCGAGGCCCAGCCCCGTCCTGCGCCATCGCCGAGGAGGTCGAACTGTTGCGCTGCGGTCAGCAGGCGGTTCTCGGCGAGGTCGGTGTCACCGGACAGGAAGGCCACCCAGGCCTGATGCTGACGAACCCACGCCAGTCCACGCCGATCGCCCAGCTGTTCGGACAGGCCCTCGGCCTCCCCGAGCAACCATTCGGCATCCTTCAGCGACCCCCCGAACACCTCGGCCAACCCGCGTTCGCGCAGTGAGGCGGCCAACTCGATGTCGTCGCCGAGCTCGCGGAAGATGTCGACGCTCAGCCCGAGCTCCCGCCGCGCTGACGGCAGATCTCCGTCACGCTGGTGGAGGATGCCGATCAGTCGGCGCGCCATCGCCTCGTGACGACGGTCGCCGGCCGCCATCGACGCCTCGAGTGCATCGAGCGCGTCCGCACGCGCCGGCTCGACGTGTCGCCGTTCGACCTGCGCCTGCGCCCGCAGCAGCAACAGATCGCGCGCCAGATCGTCGTCGTGCACGCCGAGATCGAGCGCCCGCGTCGCGTGCCGGCTCGCCTGGTTGAACGCTCCGACGTCGATCGCGCGCTGGGCCGCGTCGCGCAACAGCACGACCGCCTGCTCGGTGATGTTGGGAACCACTCCGGGAACGGGTCCGATCTCGGCCACCAGCTCGGCTGCCGACGCCGCATGATGGGCGATCTGGTCCAACGGGATCACTGGCGAGTGTGCCATCACCGATGCCGTGCCGGCGTGGCGCTGCGCGCGCACGAGCTTGGTGAGCGTTTGATAGGCGACCTCCCGGACGACGTCGCTGCGGAATCGCCAGGTTTCACCGTCGACTTCGATCAGTCCGTCGTCGGCGAGGACCTCGACATCTCCCTCGTCGAAGCCCTGCTGCATCTCGGCGGCGAACTTGGCGAGCGCATCGACCGACCCGCTCGTCCCGAGCACGGCGGCATTGTCGAGAATCGACCGCTGCGACGTCGGAAGCCGATCGAGGCGTGCGGCGATCAGTGCCCGAAGAGATCCCGGCAGCGCGGTGCTCGTCGGGTTGGCCTTGGCCAACTCGGCGAGCTCGCTGAGGAACAAGGGATTGCCACCGCTGCGCTCGTACAACTGGTCGACCAGGGCCTCCGTGGTCGAATCGCCGACGACCGAGGTCACCAGTCTCGCGGCTTCGCCACGTTCGAGCGGATCGAGCGGCATCCGCACCGTGATCGGGTGGTCGACCGCCGGCGGCCATGCCAGATCGGCGTCGTCGCGTTGGGCCGTGATCAACAGCAGTGGTCGATCGGCGAGCGACCGCGCGACTCGGTGGAGCAGCTCGACGATCAACACGTCGGCCCACTGCAGGTCGTCGATCCACAGCACGACCGGGCCTGCGGCAGTGCGCCGCCGGATGCCGTCCACGATGTAGCTGAACAGTGCCTCGCGCGACTGTGCTGGGGGGATCCGATCGAGATCGGACGCGTAGCCCATCAGATGCAGGGTGGCTTCCACGAAGCGATCGAGCTGGGCGTCGTCCCCGGTGAACCCGTACAACTCGACGGCCTTCTGGCGCAGCAGCTCACGCAGTTGGTCCGCAGGCATCACGCCCGTCAGCTCGAGCCGCCTGAAGAGCGCCGTGGCGATCGGCGACCAGACGTTGTTCTCGCCGTACGGGGCGCACACGCCCGCGAAGACCGTGACGTTGCGGCTCGGGAAATCCTCGAGCGCCTCGCTGACCAGACGCGTCTTGCCCGAGCCCGCTTCGCCACTGACCGACACGACCGCGCTCCGACCGCCTGCCACCATCGCCATGATCGACGCCAGCAGCTCGCGTTGCGTCGAGCGCCCGACGAACGGCAGGTCCCGTCGGGTACCGACCATCGGGAGCCGACGCTGCCGCCGGACCACCCGCCACACGCGCTCTGTCTGCGATCGGCCACGCACGTCGAGATCGTCGACGAGTTCACGGATGATCTCGTCGGACGCGAGCGCCGATGTCGCGTCCCCGATGAAGATGCCACCGGGTGGAGCCAACGTCTGCAGTCGTGCGGCGACGTTCACCACATCACCCATCGCCGTGTAGTCAGCGGTGCCCGACACCGATCCGACCACCACCTCACCCGTGTTGATCCCGATGCGAAGTTTGAGCGGCCCGTCGAGGTCCGACTGGTCGTGCACGAAACGACCCAACGATTCGTGCATCTGGAGTGCGGCCCTGATCGCCCGATCGGCATCGTCCTCATGGGCCACCGGTGCACCGAACAGCGCGACGATCCCGTCGCCGAGCACCTTGTCGACGCGTCCACCGAATGCGTTGATGTCGGTGATCAGCCGCTCGAACGCGGCATCGATCAGACGCTTCACTCGCTCGGGATCGAGGTGCTCCGACAGCGCCGTGTACCCCACCAGGTCGGCGAACACGACCGTCACGATCCGTCGCTCCTCCGCGGCGATCGTCATGACCTCCTGACCGCACGACGGGCAGAAACGTGCCCGTTCGGGAAGTGGGAGCAGGCACGAGGCGCAGGAGGCCATCACCCGCAGATCGTACGGCACGTCAACCTCCAGGCGGATCACCGCAGCGTCGCGACTGGCTAGCGTCACGATCGCGATGTATCACCCGCACCCGATCCGCTGGCTCCGAACCCACCCGCGCGGCGCCGATGCACTCCTGATGCTGCTGGTCGTGGTGATCGCGGTCGGGAGCCATCTCGCCGGAGATGGGTCGGTCAAGGATCCGGATCAACCCGACCCTGCCTGGTGGACGGTACTGATCGTGCTCGTCGGGACCGTCCCGATCTACTGGCGCCGCATCAACCCACTCGTCGCCGGGCTGGTCGTGGTCATGGCCGAGGTCACAGCGCAGTTCATCGGCATGGCCGGCGCCGCGTTCATCGGAGCGGTGGTCGCCATCTACTCGATCGGTGCCCACACCGTCGGTGTGCTGCGCACCCGCGTGATGACAGCCATCGCCGCGCTCGTCGTCGGGCTGTTCATCGCCGGGTGGATCGACGGGCTGCAACTGATCGACGAGTTCATCTCGACCGGTGTGCTCCTGATCACCTCGTTCGTCCTCGGTGACAACCTCCGCCGCCGGCGCCAACACGTCGCTGACCTCGCCGAACGCGCCGAACGCGCCGAACGCGAGCAAGGACTGCTCGCCGAGCAGCGCGTCACCGCCGAACGAACCCGAATCGCACGCGACCTGCACGATGTGGTCGCGCACTCTGTCAGCGTCATGGTGATCCAGGCGGCAGCGGCTCGGCGCAACCTCACCACCGATCCCGATGCCGCATCGGATGCGCTCGCCTCCATCGAGTCGACCGGACGCCAGACGATGAGCGAACTCCGAGCGATCCTGGGCGTCCTGCGCACTGAACCGGTCGATGCGGCACTGGCCCCGCAGCCGTCGTTGAGCCGCATCGACGGGCTCGCCACCAGCGATCTTCCGCTGGCTGTATCGATCGACGGTGATGTCGCGAATCTGCCCGACAGCGTGTCCGTGACCGGGTACCGCCTGGTCCAGGAGGCCTTGACCAACGTGCGCCGACACGCCGGGCCGGTCGACTCGGTCGACGTGCACCTCTGCATCGATGTCGACCGGCTGGTCATCGAGGTCACCGACAACGGTCGGGGTGCGGGCGTCGTGCCGTCGAAGGACGGGTTCGGAATCGTCGGGATGCGCGAACGCGTTGCCGCACTCGGCGGCACCGTCGTCGCCGGACCTCGGCCGGGTGGCGGATGGCGCGTTCGCTCGGTTCTGCCTTTCGACACAGGATCGGTGCACCGCCTGCAGGCCACCGTCGCGCCGTGATCCGCATCATGTTGGTGGACGACCAGGAGATGGTCAGGGTCGGCTTCCGGATGATCCTGGAAGCCGAGTCCGATCTCGCGATCGTCGGCGAGGCCGGTGACGGCGCCGCGGCGGTCGACTTGGTCGACGCTGCGCGCCCTGACGTGGTCCTCATGGACGTGCGCATGCCCAGGATGGACGGCATCGAGGCCTGTCGCCTGATCCGCGACCGCCGGCCCGATACCCGAGTGATGATGCTGACGACGTTCGATCTGCACGACTACGTTCACGCCGCACTGCGCGCCGGCGCCAGCGGGTTCATGCTCAAAGACGCCCCAGCCGAGCAGCTCGTCGAGGCCATCAGGATCATCGCCAACGGTGACGCGCTGCTCGCGCCATCGGTCACCCAGGCCTTGATCGACGAGATCGCGCGTCGCCCGGTCGGCGACCCGATGGCATTTCCCGGCCTCGAGACGCTCACCGAACGCGAACTCGACGTGATCCGGCTCATGGCCAAGGGGCGTTCGAATGCCGAGATCGCCACCGACCTGTACCTCGGCGAGGCGACGATCAAGACCCACGTGGGTCGCATCCTCGCGAAGCTCGCCGCCCGCGACCGGGTGCAGGCGGTCGTCATTGCGTACGAGTCGGGCCTGGTCACTCCCGGCAACGGCTGACGACGTTCCGTCGACGGGTTGATCCGGTTCCTCCCATCGGTGGATGCGCCCGAAGCGGGGCGCGGGTAGACCTGAGAGCATGTCCACGCCAGCTCCCCCTGCACCACCCGCGCCTCCCGCTGCTCCGACCACGGTCGTTCCCGGCGGAACCGCGGCTGCCGGCTCGATCGACGCCCGCAAGACCTACGGCATCGGCGACTCACAGGTGCACGCCCTCGACGGCGTCAGCGTGTCGTTCGAGACCGGCAAGTTCACCGCGATCATGGGCCCGTCGGGCTCGGGCAAGTCGACGCTGCTGCACTGCCTCGCCGGCCTCGACACGCTCACCTCCGGCGCCACGTTCATCGGCGACACCTACCTCGCCTCGCTCGACGACAAGGCGCTCACCGAACTCCGTCGCACGAGAGTGGGATTCATCTTCCAGGCGTTCAATCTCATCCCGACCCTGACAGCCGAGGAGAACATCAAGTTGCCGATGATGCTCGGCGGCGACACCGGCGACAAGGAGTGGATCGACCACGTCATCACCACCGTCGGCATGGGCGACCGTCTGAAGCACCGTCCGAGCGAACTGTCGGGCGGCCAGCAACAGCGCGTCGCGGTCGCGCGAGCTCTGGCGTCGCGTCCGCAGATCATCTTCGCCGACGAGCCCACGGGCAACCTCGACTCGGTGACCGGCGCCGAAATCCTGTCGTTCATGCGCAATGCGGTGCGCGACTTCGGCCAGACCATCGTGATGGTCACCCACGACCCGATCGCCGCGTCGTACGCCGACCGCGTCGTGTTCGTCGGTGACGGCAGGGTCACTGGCGAGATGATCGACCCGACCACCGACCAGGTCATCGACCACCTCCGGAACTGGGACTGACATGAGCGCCGGAACCCTGATCGCCCGTCGGAGCATCCGCGCCCGATGGGGACGCACCCTCGCCATTGCCTTCGCGATCACCGCGAGCGTGTCGTTCGTCGTCGGGTCCTTCGTGCTCGCCGACAGCCTGCGCGCCACCTTCGACAACCTGTTCCAGGAACTCAACGCCAACGTCGATCTCGAGATCCGCTCAGCGCAGCAGTTCACCACCGACGACGCACGCGACCCGATCGACGTCGCCGTTGCAGATTCGATCCGTGGAGTCGACGGCGTCGCCGTCGTCGAGCCGACCCTCCAGCGCTACGCCCAGCTCCTCGATCCCAGCGGCAAGGTCATCACGCCGGCCGGCGGACCGACCTTCGGGGTCTCGTGGGAGGGCGACAACGGGATCTCCGGGTTGACGATCAAGGAGGGCCGCGCACCGAACGGACCGGGCGAACTGGCGATCGACAAGGCCACCGCCGACAAGGAAGGGCTCGGCGTCGGTGACAAGGTGTCGTACCTGACCGACTCGGGCACGTTCAGCGGAACCATCACCGCGACGGTCGGGCTCGGAAGCGCCGACAGTTTCGGCGGTGCACAGCTGACCGTGCTCGATCTCGACACCGCACTGGTGAACCTGGGCGCCGACGGCAAGGTCGACGCGATCGACGTCAAGGTCGCCGACGGCGCCGACGTCGCGACAGTGCAGCGATCGATCGAGCGAGTGCTCCCACCGAACGCCGAAGCGGTCACCGGAGCCGAGGTCGCCCAGGAGACCTCCGATCAGGTCAATCAGTTCGTCGACGTCTTCGGCACGGGACTCCTGATCTTTGCGTTCATCACTGCCTTCGTGAGCGGGTTCATCATCAACAACGTCTTCCAGATCACGATCGGTCAACGGCTTCGCGAGTTGGCACTGCTTCGGGCAGTGGGGGCATCTGGTCGCCAGGTCAGGCGCATGATCACGCTCGAGGCATTCGGCCTCGGTGCCCTCTCGACCGTGCTCGGCGTGTTCGGCGGGCTCCTCGTGGCCAGAGGTCTGATCGCGTTGTTCGACGCCGCCGGCGCCGGCTTCCCCGACACGAGCATCGTTCTGGAACCGCGCACCGTCATCGTCGCAGCCGTGGTCGGAATCGGTATCACGATGGCGTCGGTGATCGTGCCGTCGCGCCGGGCATCGCGCATTCCGCCCGTCGCCGCGATGCGTCCCGAACTCGGATTCGTGGCGATGCGCACACGGCGCCTCGTCGCCGGAGCAATCGTCACGATGGTCGGTCTCACCACGTTCGTGATCGGGCTGTTCGTCCGTCCGGGTGGCACCACCGGCCTCATCGCCTTGGCCGGCGGCGGGGCGCTGCTGCTGTTCCTCGGCGTCGCCAGCCTGTCGTCGACGATCGCCACTCCGGTCACCCGCGTGATCGGATGGCCGATCGAGAAGCTCTTCAAGATCCCGGGCGCGCTGGCCCGCCAGAACGTCGCACGGGCGCCGCGGCGGACATCGTCGAGCGCATCCGCGCTGATGATCGGTGTGGCACTGGTCAGCAGCACGGCGGTCTTCGCGTCGTCGCTGCGGGCGAGCCTCGTCAACACGCTCGAGAGTGCGATCTCCGCCGACTACATCGTCACCGACCAGAGCTTCCAAGGGCTCTCGCCGGTGGTCAGCGAGAAGCTGGCCGCGATCCCCGAACTCGACGCCGTCACCCCCGTTCGAGGGGTCACCGGACAGGTCGACGGCAACACGAAGAACATCGGCGCTGTCGACCCGGTCGCCTTCGACAAGCTCGTGAACCCCGACTTGCTCCAGGGCACGGTCGCCGATCTCGGGCTGAACGAACTGCTCCTGCAGAAGGACCCGGCCAAGGACCTCGGGGTGACCGTGGGTTCAACGGTCGACGTCACCTTCCAGAACGGGGTGACGCAGACGCTGACGGTCGCCGGCATCTACGCGGACGCGACGTTCGGCAACTGGCTGATCAGCCTCGACACGCTCGCTGAGGTGAGCGACGCTCCGGCGCGGGACTTCTTCGTGATCGCGAAGTTGGCCGATGGCGTGGGCGCGGCGACGGGCGACGCCGCAGTCGAGGCGGCCATGGCGCCCTACCCGCAGGCCAACGTGCAGACGAACGCCGAGTTCCTCGATTCGCAGGAGGCACAGATCAACCAACTCCTGTTGATCATCACGATGCTGCTGGCATTCGCCATCCTCATCGCAATCCTCGGCATTTCGATCACCCTCGCCCTCGGCGTGTTCGAACGGACGAGAGAGATCGGGCTGCTCCGGGCGGTTGGAATGAACAAGCGTCAGACCCGGCGATCGGTGCGGTGGGAGGCGGTGATCGTGTCGATCTTCGGCGCCTTCGTCGGCATCGTCGTGGGCACCTTCCTCGGCGTCGTGTTGTCGTTGGCGGTGCCCGACGACGTGATCAGCAAGCTGGCGTTCAACCCGTCGATCATCATCATCATCCTGATCGGCGCCGTCATCGCCGGACTCTTCGCCGCCCTGTACCCCTCGTACAAGGCCTCGAACATGAACGTCCTCGAGGCGATCGCCACCGAATGATCCGTTCACGATGTGCCAGGCACATCGTGAACGGATTACAACGGGGCGATGGCGCTCGATCCGGCTGACCTCCCCGACGAGGTGCTCACGTTCCTGCGCGAGTACCACCTGGCCACGCTGACGACGTCGCGGGCGGATTCCTCCCCGCACGTCGTCGCCGTCGGGTTCAGCTACGACGCGGCGCAGCGCACGGCGCGGGTCATCACGTGGGCCGGTTCGCAGAAGGCGAAGAACGCCGAGCGGATGCAGGCGGCCGGCCGGCGCGCCGCCGTCTGCCAGGTCGATGGTGGACGGTGGTTGAGCCTCGAGGGGCCGGTTCGTCTGGTCACCGATCCCGATGGCGTGAAGGCCGGCGTCGACGGGTACGCCGCCCGGTACCGGGAACCCGCCGAGCGCGACGATCGGGTGGTCATCGAGATCGCTGTCGAACGCATCCTCGGTCGCGGCTGACTGGTTACGCCGGTGCCTGGCACCGGCGTAACCTCAGCTGGCGTCGCGGTTCCAGGGGAGGTCGGCGAGCCAGCGTTGCGCGGCGGGATGCGGATCCATCGGGGTGTCGTCGCTCGATCGTTCGAGTTTCGGATCGAGGTGCGTCTGACATCCCGGACACCAGTAGAGGACCCGGTTGTACTCGCCCATCCGCCGACACTCGACCGTCTCGCCACACCGTGCACAGCGCTGCCCGTTTCGGCCGTACACCGCCAGACCGCCCTTCTGGCCGGCCGCGACGACACGCTTCGCGTGGTGCAGATTCGCTCGCAGCATCGTCGCCGCGGTGTTCACGACTCGAATCGCGTCGTGTTCGCTGATCGTGCCCACCTTGGCGTATGGGCTCAGCTCGGTCGACCAGAGCACCTCGCACCGGTAGACGTTGCCGACGCCACACATCACACGCTGGTCGAGCAGGACCTCGCCGAGCCGGGCGGTCGGGTCGGGATAGGTGAGCAGCAGGTTGACGACGGCGCCCAGATCGGTGTCGGCCTTGCAGAGGTCGGGGCCGAGCCGACCCATGCCGGGATGACGACGCTTGTCGGCACGCCGGTACGTCTCGACGCTCGGGGCGTTGAAGCACACCGCCACCCAGTCCGACACTTCGATCGCCGCGCGCATCTGCGTGTAGGGGCGCCGCCAACGACCGCCGGCCCGATACAGATGCCATGAGCCAGACATCCGCATGTGGGTGTCGAGCACGAGCCCGTCGTCCCACTCGACCGTCAGATGTTTACCGTGACTCTCGACGGTCTCGATGATCCGGCCCGCCCGAGGTGACGGTCCGACCAGACGTGGCGCATCGAAACGCAGCGTCGGCTTGCCTGCGAGTGCTGTACGCATGGCGCTGGCCGATCGGTGGATCGTGTCGCCTTCGGGCATCGGACCTGCATGGTACGCGCTGCACCAGGGTCGGGAGCGGGATGCCCGACCTGCCCGCTTAGCCTGACGCGACCATGGCGACCGATCCTGCGAGGGCCACGAACGACCCGCTGACGAGCGACGCGTTCAGGCGCGCGATCCCGCTCTTCATTCCCGCGATCCCGTTTGCGCTCGTGCTCGGCGTGGCGATCACCGAGTCGGCGATGCCGACGGGCGTGGCCTGGTCGACCAACATCGTCGTCTTCGCCGGCGCCGCCCAACTCGCCACCGTCAGTCTCGCTGCGACCGCCACATGGTTCACGCTCGTCGCGACCGCCGCTGTGATCAATCTGCGCCACGTGATGTACAGCGCGGCGCTCTCGCCGCGCTTCACCGACCAGCCACGATGGTTCCGGTGGGTCGGGCCGTTCTTCTTGATCGACCAGCTCTTCGCCCTGAGCAGTGTGCGCGATGAGCTGTCATCTCGCGACTGGCGCCGCTTCTACCTCACGGCCGGCATCTTCTTCTTCGTCTCGTGGACGCTGACCGTCACGCTCGGCATGCTCGTCGGATCGACGATTCCGACGGCGTGGCGACTCGACGTCGCGCCCGCGATCATGTTCGCGGGCCTGGTCGTGCTCGGCCTCACGAACCGTCCCGGAGTCGTCGCGGCGGTCACCGGCGCGGGTGTCTGTTTCCTCGCGCTCGACGTCCCCAACAACGGCGGCATCCTCGTCGGGGCGATCAGCGGAGTCGCCGCCGGGTACCTCGCCGACCTGGCGCAGAGCCGTCGCGCCACGGACGCGGCAGGTGCATCATGAGCACCGCGGCGGCACTGTCGGCGGTACTCGCCGTCGCGCTGATCACCTACGGCTCGCGGGCGGGTCTGATCGTGTTCCTCGCCGATCGGCCGCTGCCGGTCAGCGCGACGCGGGCGCTGCGCTATGTCGGGCCGGCAGTGCTGTCGGCGCTGACGGTCAACCTGATCGCCGGCGGCAAGGGTGCGAGTGGAGTCGAGGGTGCCGAGGTGGCGGCGATCGCCGTGTGCATCGTGGTCGCCTGGGCGACCCGCAACCTGATCGCGGCGCTCGGCGCGGGCATGGTCACGCTCTGGGTCGTGCTCGCGCTCCTCTGAGCGCGCGTCGCCGACTCAGGGCAGCTTGCCCACATGGGCGAGCGCAAGGCGGATCAGCCGATCGTGACCACTCGTCATCTGGGTGATCACCTCATCGCTGACCGCCTCCTCGGGCGTGAACCACGACAGGTCCAAGGCCTCCTGCGTGGGCTCGCAATCGCCTTCGACCGGCACCACGTAGGCGAGGCTCACGGCGTGGTGGCGCGGGTCGTAGAAGCCCGACCGATCCGGGTTCGGGAAGTACTCGACCACCGTGAACGGCGTGGGATTGGCCGGCACCCGCGGCAGCGCCATCGGGCCGAGATCCTTCTCGCAGTGGCGCATCAGTGCTTCACGGACACGTTCACCGAACAACACCCGCCCGGTCACCACCATTCGGCTGATCGTGCCGTCGGAGGCGACGCGCAGCAGCATGCCGACCTCGGTGACGTTGCCCAGCGAGTCGACCCGCACCGGCACGGCATCGACATACACGATCGGGACGTGCGCCCGCACGAGTTCGAGGTCCTCGGGTGACAGCCAGCCGGTCGAGGTCTGGGTGGAGGAACCTTCGTCGATGTCAGTCACGTCGACGATGATCCCACGCGGGCCATCGTCGACACCAACACCCCGGCGCCGCCTGGATGTGATCCCGGCCACAGCCCGACCCCTTTGGCTGGGATGATGGGTCGGTGCACGACGACGCCGCCCGCTGGGACGACCGCTATCGATCTGCCTCCCCGAGTGGTCCGCTCGCGCCGGAACCGCTCGCCGAGCGGCCCGACCTCCTGGACCTGATCCCGACCGCCGGGCTGGCGATCGACATCGCCTGCGGCCTCGGTGGTCAGTCGTTGTGGCTCGCTCAGCGGGGCCTCCACGTGGTCGCGTTCGACGTCTCGCCCGTCGCCGTCGAACTCCTCAGGACGGCAGCGACCGAAGCGGGGCTCAGTCACCTCGTCGACGCCCGAGTGACCGACCTCGACGCCGGCCTCCCACCCGAACCGTCAGTGGCCGACGTGATCGTCTGCCAGCGGTTCCGCCACCCGGCGCTCTACCCGCTGATCGCGAAACGTCTCGCCGTTGGCGGGATCGCCATCGTCACCGTGCTCTCGGAGACCGGCGCGGACGCACCGGGGCCGTTCCATGCACCACCCGGTGAACTCGTCGAGGCGTTCGCCGGACTCGACCTGCTGTATGCGTCCGAGGGTCACGGTGTGGCGACCGTCGTGGTTCGCCGCAACTGAGGAGTCGGTCAGCGCTGCTCGAGGAGCACGTCGCGTAGGGCCTCGTGGCGGGTCGATGCCGGCGCCGTGGTCTCCATGAAGTCGAGCAGCACCTCGGAGAACTTGTCGGGTGCTTCGACGTGCGGGAAGTGTCCGACTCCCTCGAGGATCTCGAGGCGGCTGGTCGGGATCAGTTCGTGCGCCTCGCGAGCATGCGACACCGGGATGATGCCGTCGCGGTCACCCCAGACGATCAGTGTCGGGATGTGCGCCGCCAGGTACAGACGGTCGCGGGCGTTGACCATCTGGCCGGTCGGCTCGATCACGCCGCGCATCGTGCGTACGAACGCCGAGCGGTTCTCCGCTCCTGCCAACGACGAATAGGCGCGCCACATCTCGGCGAGTCGTGGCGAGCGGATGTTGCGGCGGCCGAGTTGGCGGCCGAGATCGGTCGCCCGGTCGACGAGCGGTTTCGGGAATCCGATCGGCATCAAGTACTCCGCGCCGGGCAGTGTCAGCATGCGCAGGAGCCACGACACCTCGCGCCCGAGGCCGCCACTGCCCACGAGGACCAAGCGGTCGACGAGGTGCGGATGTTGGTAGGCGAGTTGCATGGCGACCCCGCCGCCGAACGAGTGCCCGACGATCGTCACGCTCGGCACGTCGAGCACCGAGAGGAAATCGCGCAGCCCGCTGGCGAACGCGCCGAGCGAGTAGTCGCCGATGGGCTTTGCCGACTCGCCGTGTCCGAGCAGATCGGGAGCGATGATGTCGTGCGACTCGGTGAGCGCCGGGATCACGTCGTCCCACGTCCGAGAACTGCCGGCGAGTCCGTGGATCAGCAGGATGGGTTCGCCCGAACCGCCGCGACGGAATCCGACGTCGTGGCCGTGGATCGTGACGTGCTGAAGAGGCAGTCGCTTGCTCACGCCTCCAGTATCCCCCCGTCACGGGCGAGGCACACCTGCCGAAGGGCCCGCGGTTGCCGATCGCTCGACACAAGCGCCGATGATGTCAGTCGAGCACCGGCCTGGGGTCGTTCGAGTCGCCGGCATCGACCCACCGGGAGAAGTCGAGCGGATCGGCTTTCAAACTCGGCAGTCTCGTGGTTGCGAGCCAGGAGATCAGGTGCTCCGGAGTGAGTGGACGAGAGATGCAGAATCCCTGCGCGACGTCACACCCGAATGCCCGCAGACGTTCGAGCACCTCGTTGTTCTCCACGCCTTCGGCGACGACCACGAGGCCGAGGTTGTGGCCGAGGTCGATGGTCGAGCGAACGATCACTTCGTCCTGCTCGTCGAGCAACAGATTGGCGACGAAGCTCTGATCGATCTTGAGCTCGCCCACCGGCAGGCGCCGCAGGTAGCTCAGCGACGAGTAGCCGGTACCGAAGTCGTCGATCGACAGTCGCACCCCGACCTCGTGCAGTTTGTTGATGGTCGCCCGTGCTCGGGGGGCGTCGATCAGCAGCGACGATTCGGTGATCTCCAAGGTGAGCATCGATGCATCGACACCGTTGGCGTCGAGGTGGGCCTGGACCCGGTCGGCGAGTCGCGTGTCGAGCAGGTCGTGCGTCGACAGGTTGACGGCGAGTCCGAGGTGGTACCCGCGGTCGTGGATCTCCCGGAGGTGGCTGATTCCCCGATGGAGCATCAGGTCGGTCAACTGCTTGATGAGCCCGGTGTCCTCGGCCACTCTGACGAACTGTTGCGGCACCACGACACCACGGACGGGGTGGGTCCAGCGCACGAGCGCCTCGGCACCGACCACGGTGCCCGATGCAAGATCGAGTTTCGGTTGCAGGTGGACGCTGAGATCGCCGTCCTCGATCGCCGCGCGCAGGTCGCCGAGCATCGACAGCCGTGCTGGGGTACGGCGATCGATCTCGTCGCGGTACACCTCGACGCCGAGGCGGCTGGTCTTTGCGTTGAACATCGCGATGTCGGCGTAGCGCAGCGGCGCACCCTCTTCGTGGTCGCCGTCGATCACGGCGACGCCGGCACTGGCGGTCACGACGATCTCGAGCCCATCGAGGGTGACGGGTCGGCCGACGTTGCGCACGCAGTCCCAGGCGAACTCCACCATCTCTGCATGCGTCCGCCGCTGTCCGACGATCGCGAACTCGTCGCTCGCCAATCGCGCCAGGACGTCGCCCGGTTCGAGCATCTCCGACAACCGCTCACCGACTTCGATGAGCAATTCGTCGCCGGCGTGGTGCCCGAGCGTGTCGTTGACCTCCTTGAACCTGTCGAGGTCGACCATGATCACGAACGACAGATCGTCCGACGTCATCGCCCGGGCAGCGTCGACGACCGAACGCTCGAACGAGAGCCGGTTCGGCAGGCCCGTGAGACCGTCGTGGCGTGCCTCGCGCTCGATGCGTTGGTGCAACATGCCTCGACGAAGGCTCGCGGCGAGCTGCTCGGTGAGGTTCTGGAGCCGAACGAGGTCGTCGCTTCCGAAGCGCTTGTCAGCGCCACTGCGCCCCGCGACGACGAGGAGCCCGATCACACCTGACCCGTCGCGGATCGGGGCGACGAGGATTTCGGTGATCGTCGACCCGTCGGTCTTGAGCGCGTCCAGTTCGTTGCCCGACACCAGGGTGGCCCGTTCCGACACGATCAGGCGCTGCCAGTCCGGGTCGCTTGCTTGCGTGGGCAGCCGCAGGCCGACGACACCGTGAACCTTGAGGATCGCTCCGTCGCGTTCGCTGAACACGACGACCGCGGAGGCGTCGGTGCGCAGTACCTCGGCCGTCTGGTCAACGGCGGCGCTGATGATCTCGTTGGGGTCGAGGGACTTGCCGACCTGGCCCGTGAACCCGTGGACCGCATCGAGGTCGCGCAGGCGCTGGTCGAGCGCGCCGTAGGCCTTGATGATGTACCAGAGCAGGCCGAGGGGGACGAGCGCGACGAGCACGAGGTACGGCGAGATCAGA
>JAHENF010000098.1:0-19832 GCA_024643255.1 Ilumatobacteraceae bacterium | reverse complement strand
GTGGTGTTGGTCATGGATGTACTCCGTTCTCGGTGCTCCTGGTGGAGCCGTGGCTGATCTTCCGCACGCCGCCCGACGTCTTTCCGATCCTTGACTGGACCGTGAATCTATCTTGCCGGTACCCAGATGTCAACGCCGAGTGAGTTTGGCGGCCACGTTCGGTGGTGGGAGGTCCGGACACGGGTCGATTGCCCATGTCGAAACGGACCAATTCTTGCCGATGCCCAGACGGTGACGTCAATTCGTGCCGGCGGCGGCGGTCCCATCGGGACCGAGGGCGACGACGTGGACACAGAGCGTGTGGTTCTCGACCCCGGCGCCACGCTTGGTGGCAGGGCCGTTGGCGATCGGGACCTCGAGCGCGTCTGTCGACGCGCAAACGCTCCAGCGATGAGCGAAACCCGCCCAAACGGCGGATTCGCTCATCGCTGGAGCGTTTCGGGTGGTGCTGGTCTCGTCGCCCGGTCAGCCGAGCGGCAAGATCACTCGATACGCAGGCCGGAGATCGCCCGGGAGATGACGAGCTGCTGGATCTCGCTCGTGCCTTCGAAGATCGTGTGGATCTTGGCATCACGGTGCCAACGCTCGACCGGGTACTCACGGGTGTAGCCGTATCCGCCGAGGATCTGGATCGCGTCCTCGGTGACGCGAACGGCGGTCTCCGACGCCTTCCACTTCGACATCGACCCTTCGCCGTTCTTGAACGTCCCGTTCTTGGCGAGCCACGCCGCACGCCAGATCAGCAGGCGGCTGGCATCGATCTCGGTCGCCATGTTGGCGAGCTTGAAGGCGATCGCCTGATTCATGATGATCGGCCTCCCGAACGCGTGGCGCTCCTTCGCGTACTCCAGCGAGTACTCGTAGGCGGCACGAGCGATACCCAGCGCCTGGGCGCCCACGGACGGCCGGGTGGCCTCGAAGGTCGCCATCGCGGGCTGCTTGCCCGTCGACACGTTCTCGCGGGCGCGGGCGAACTTGGCGTCGAGCTTCTCCTTGCCGCCGAGCAGGCACGAACCGGGCACCTTCACGTCGTCGAGCACGACCTCGGCGGTGTGGCTGGCGCGAATCCCGTGCTTGAGGTACTTCTGCCCCTGCGACAGTCCCTTCGTGCCGGGCGGCACGATGAAACTCGCCTGGCCCTTCGACTTCAACTCCGGATCGACACTGGCGACCACGACATGCACATCGGCGATGCCGCCGTTGGTGATCCATGCCTTGGTGCCGTTGAGGGTCCACTCGTCGTTGGCCTCGTCGTACACAGCCCGTGTCCGCAGGCTCGACACATCCGAACCCGCATCGGGCTCGGACACGCAGAACGCGCCGAGCTTCACGTCGTCGGCGGTGCCATAGCACTGCGGCACCCATTCGATGATCTGCTCGGGCGTGCCGTTTCCGGCGATGCCCGCCGCCGCAAGGGCGGAACCCATGATCGCCATGCCGATGCCGGCGTCACCCCAGAACAGTTCCTCGATCGCGACCGGCAGGGTGAGGCCCGTCGGGTCGCCCATCGCGTTCATCAGGAAGTCGACGCCGTAGAGGCCGATCTGGGCGGCCTCCTCGACCACGGGCCAGGGGAATTCCTCGCGCTCGTCCCATTCGTGGGCAGCGGGACGGATCACGCCTTCGGCGAAATCGTGCACCCACTTCTGGATCTGGATCTGATCTTCTGAGAGGTTGAGCGAGAAGTCGGTCATGGCCACAAGTTACCCACCGGTAATCAAGATGTCTACTCATCGGTAACATCGTTGCGCTCGTGCGCACAATCGCCGGCGCGAGTAGTGTCCGAGCAGGCCGAACGCGGGCAGCGGCCGACTCCCGTCAGCCATGAAACGCCTGAAAGACCAAACCGAGGGACCGGTCGGTGACGTGTCTATGTTGTGCAACACACGGTGGCGCTCGCGCCACTCTTCGTCGCAGCCCCGAGCTGGCGCTTCGAGGCCTCGATGACGGCGTCCGAACTCGAGTTCGAGCAGTTCTTCCTCGACAACTACGACGCGGTCTGCACCGTTCTGGTCCTCACGACCGGAGACCGCGAACGCGCCATCGACGCCACCCAGGAAGCCTTCATCAAGGCCTATGCCAAGTGGTCGAAGATCCGCACCTACGACTCGCCGGCAGCGTGGGTCCGACGCGTCGCCATCAATGCCAGCCGCGACACGATGCGCTCCGAAGTTCGGCGCCGACGACGCGAGCAGGCGACCACCGCCGGCGACGACTCGGTCCACACCGATCGCTACGGCTCGGAGTCGGGTGCCCACAGCCTGCTCGACGAGTTACCTCGCCGTCAGCGCGAGGCGGCCATGCTCTACTACGTCGACGATCGCAGCGTGACCGAGATCGCGCAGATCCTGAAGCTCAACGAAGGAACCGTGAAGTACCACCTGTCGCAGGCCCGTGAACGACTTCGCGACGTGATGGAACACGGCGGGACACCGCGATGAACCCCGACGACGAACTCCTGCGCAAGGCGCTGCTGCGCGACATGCCGGCACCCCAGGCGTACCACGCGCTGCAGACCTTGCGGCCGGCGATGAACCGGGCTCGCGCCCGCCGCCGGGCCGCGCTCACCGCAGCCACCGCGGTGTTGGTGTTCGGTGGGGGTGCCGCCGTCCTGGCCGTGAACTCCTCGATCCAGGAATCCCGCCAGACGGCGACGAGCGATCTGCCGCCTCCTGCTCCCATCGTCGAGCAAACCGAAACCGAGCCCGCCGAGGCGCCGATCGCGAACACCCCGGTCGGGGAGCCCTCGACCACGGCAGCGATCGCCACCACCACGGAGGAGCCGGCCGAGCCGACAACGGTCGAACCTGCGGAGATCGACCCGCCTGCGGTCGTCACACCGAACGTCGAAACGAACGACCCGCCGCCCGCCCCTGCGTCGACGCTGGCC
Source organism: Ilumatobacteraceae bacterium (assembly GCA_024643255.1). Taxonomy (GTDB): domain Bacteria; phylum Actinomycetota; class Acidimicrobiia; order Acidimicrobiales; family Ilumatobacteraceae; genus Sva-07. Next base: position 16,942 of record JAHENF010000098.1, on the reverse strand, counting down.
CCGGAACCCGCCGAACGCCTCGAACGCGTCGAGAGCGCCTGCGGCGTGCTGGTCGTCGCCGTCAACGGCAACCAGATCAGCGTCGCCGACCTCGAGCCGGCCGAGGGATTCAGCGCAAGGGTCACCGATTCCGGACCGAAGTCGATCGAGATGAAGTTCGTCGGCGATGGCCCCACGTGCGAGTTGCACGTCGAGGTCGATCACGGCCGGCTCCACATCGAGGTCCAGGGCGGGCGATCTCAGACTGAGCGCCGCAGCAACCCCTGACGCCTCTCGACGGCCGAGTCGTCGAGACGTCGCGTGCCACCGAATCGATGACGGGTGAGGCCCGTCGCCTCCGGTCAGTCGCGTGCGGCGGCGTCGACGAGCGATCGCGGGCTCGGGCGAGCGGGTTGCACCCTCGCCTTTCGAGCGGCCAGGATCAACACGATCGTGAGGAACATCACGATGTTGACCGATGCCAGCGCGGCGACCCGGAACCACTGGTTCTCGTGGTCGGTGCCGGCGGTGATGCCGTGATAGGTCGCCATGAAGTAGAGCACGAAGCTCGTGCGGTGCACCCAACGCCACAGCGTGCGCGGCAGATGCTTCATCATCAGTGACGTGATCTCGATCGCGAGCAGCAGATAGAACCCGACGATCCCGGCGGCGACCGGGGTCGGCTTCCACTCGGACGCATACGGGATGAGCGTCTCGGACCAACCGAAGACGACGTAGTTGTCGGCGACGAGCCCGGCGATGTGCACACCGGTGAACACGACCGCCAACCCGCCGAGGTACCGGTGGAAATCGAGCAGCCACACCGGCCGCGAGGCTTTGGCGACGGCCTTGGTCGAGATGAAGAGCCCCCAGCAGATCGACAACGTCAGCAGCCCCCAGGCGATGATGCCCGAAGACCGCGCGACGAACCACCAGATCTGCGAGTTCATGCAGGAATCCTAGAATTCGCGATGACCTCGTAGCGGTGATTGTCGGAACCGTTGCGGGTGAGCACCCCGGTCAGACCGAGATCCTCGAGCCTCGTGCGGGCGTGATCGGTCCCACCGATGAGCGCGACCTTCGCGACGACTTCCGCCCACCAGAGCTCTGACGCTGCGACCGTGACTGCGTCGAGATCGGTGACCGCCGGCAACCCGGTCGTCGGATCGATGAGGTGGTGCACGTCGACGTCGCCACGGCGCCAGCGGCGGCGCACGACGCTGCTCGTGGCAACGCCGCCCTCGGCGATCGTGATCTTCGCGGCGTCTGGTGCGCCGTGGTCAGAATCGTCGACGACCACGCCCCACGCACCTCCGGACCATTCGGGTCCGGCCACGCGAACGTCGCCACCGAGTTCGACCTGCACCGATGCGGCGCCGGCTTCACGAAGTGCTTCTGCGACCATGTCGCCGGCGAGGCCCTTGCCGATGCCGCCCGGGTCGAAGTGTGTCCCTGCCGGCAGGCAGACGGCATTGACTTCCGGGTACAGCTCGATCGGCTCGTCGCAGACGGGACCCAACTGCGGTGGGGCTTCGTCTGACTCGGTGATCTCGTCCCAGGTGCGGTCGTAGCCGAGTGCCATGAGGTGATCGAGCACGAGCGGGTTGAACGCCCCGGAGGTGAGGCGCCTCGCCTCCTCGGCACACTCGATCAGTCGGTAGGTCTCGTCGGAGACGATCGACAGCTGACCTGCGCACCGGTTCAGCGAGCTGACCTCGCTGTCGGGAAGGAAGCGACTCCAGCGACGTTCGAGGTCGCGAACGAGCTGCTCGCCCATCTGAGCGAGTTCTTGATCGGGCGCGACGATGCGGCACGGGCTCGACATCGCACGGAACATGACCATCGACCAGGGTGACATGTGGTTCATCCAGACGGAGTTGTGGCAGGCGGAGGGGGCGCTGGAGCCGGGGCGGGAGCGGGAGCCGGCGCAGGAGCCGGCGCGGGAGCGGGAGCCGGCGCGGGGGCCGGTGCCGGTGCAGGAGCAGGAGCCGGGGCGGGAGCGGGAGCCGGCGCAGGTGCGGGAGCCGGCGCAGGAGCCGGGGCGGGCGCGGCGCCAGGAGCCGGGGCAGGGGCCGGAGCAGCAGCCGGGGCTGGGGCAGCGCCAGGAGCCGGGGCGGGGGCCGAAGCAGCGCCAGGAGCCGGGGCCATGGCACCTGCGACGGGCGCACCGGCGACGGCGACGGGCGCGTTCGGGTCGACGGTCGTCGTCGGGGCGTTGGGGTCAACCGTCGTCGTCGGGGCGTTGGGGTCAACGGTCGTCGTCGACGCGTTCGGGTCGACCGTCGTCGTCGACCCGTTGAGGTCGACCGTGGCCGGCACGCCGACGGGCGGCGTGGTGGCGGGATCGGTGGCGCCATCGGTCGGGCCGTCGGAATCGCTCTGCGCGCCACTGGCGGTCAGCGAGCCCATCGCCGGGACCATCGCCACGAAGCCGGCAGTGGCCGCGACGGTGACCGCCCACCGACCGCGGCGGGCAGGGTGCGGCTTGCGATGCAGCCACGCGGGGAGACGCGACGCGCTCGAGGTCTCCGCGGCCGCTTCGGCTGCGTGCGAGACGGCGACGGCAGCAGCGGCTGTCGCCGGCATGACCGTGGTCGGTGCGGGGCTTGCAGCCGGCGTGACCGGAGGCGGTGGCACGCTTGCGGAGAGTGAGGTGGCTGGCGGCGGCAGCGGGGCTGCTCCGAGCGTCATCGGGCTCGACGGCGGGGCCACCAACGGCTGGGGGGCAACCGGCGACGGAATCGGCATCGGTTGAGGTGCAGCCATCTGCTGGGGGGCCGCCATCGGCGCCGGTGCGACCGGTGCGGGTGCCGCCGCCGGAGCGGCGTCGGTCTGTCCGCGGCTCGCTCGGAGCCGTGCGATTCGTTCTTCGGGGGTCATGTCACTCATCTCGTCTCTAGCCCAGCTTGATCCGGCCGCCCTCGACCGCAGCGTGGAACTCGGCCTCGGCTTGGGTCTTGACATTGAAGAACTTCACCTCGACCGAGCGAGGTCCGTTCACGTCGATCTGGTACACCCAGTTGGCCTGCGGGCTCACCGACCACACCGTGACGGACGAACCGTCGAAGCGCAGCGTGACGGTCGCCGCCGACCCGGCCGAGTAGGACGGGTAGGTGTACGACGCCGTGACCGCCTGCGCCGGGGCGTTGGTCGTCGCCGGCGCCTGCGTGGTGGCGGGCTGGGTGGTGGCGACCGTGGTCGGCGAGTTCGTGGTCGCCGGCGACGTCGTCTGGGTGGCTCGCGGGGTCGTGGTGTTCGACACCGTCGTCCGAGGTTGCACGGCTGCCGGAGCGGCGGCCCCCACCGGGGCCGGGGCCTTCGGAGCGAACGTCGGAGTGGCCGCAACGGGTGCAGGGGGGCCGACGGGTGAGTTCGACGCCGTCAGGTCGGCGCCGGGGCCAACCACTCCAACCGTCGTGTCGACACCCGGAGCGAGCGAGTCGGTCGGCAGCGCAGCGGTTTCGACCGGCAGCTCGGTCGCCGGGACCTCGATCACCGGCGCGGCGGGGCCGGGATCGACGACCGGAAGTGCCGAGACGATCGTCTGCGGCGTGGCGCCGATGACCATCATCGTGAGCATCAGACCGCCTGCGACGCAGGCTCCCAACATGAGCGCAGTGCTCCAGTTGAAGAAGTGATCTGAAAGAGATCGTGTGGATTCATCCCCGCCGGGCGACGCGTTCATGATCAGTACACGACACACCGTGGCAAACAGGTTGGGCACTTTCCCAACTCTTTACGGTTCGGTGACGGAATGCAGTGGTTTCTCACGAAATCTCACCATGTGTGGCCAATTGGACGCTACGCGTCAAACATCAACGAGGTTTTGGGTGTCGGAGACGCCGGTTTCGGCATCCTCGGACTCCGATGCGCGAGGGGCGGCCGACGATCCGTCCCGCCGCCGGACGACCGCCCAAAGCGCGACACCACCGAGCGCGATCACGATGGCGATCAGCACCAGCGGAGTCCTCATGCGCGCCGAGGAGATCCAGGTCGGCTCGACGTACGCAACGGGCTCGGCCACGACCGACAGCGACGCGGTGGCATCGGTCCAGCCGATGCGATGCACAGTGGTGGCCAACGTCGATTCGCCACCGGGCAGGATCACGCCCTCGATGAACGCGAGGCCGTCCTGCGGCGTGGCCTCGTAACGCTTGCCGGCGACTTCGAACTCGACGGTGTCGACCTCGCCGAGCGACGGCCGGCGCGTCTCGGCGATGCGCAGTTCGATCGTGTTGGCGCCCGGGTGGCCCGGAATCGCTCGGGCCTGCAGGATGAGATCGTCGGCCTCGGTCGCAGGACGCACCAGTGTTGCCGCCTCGCGCCCCTGCGTGAAGGCCGGATCGAGCGCCGGTGTCGCCGTGGCCATCGCCGCGCCGATCAGCACGACGACGCTCAACGCACCCAGCTCGAGGTACGACAGATTGCGCTTCGCTCCTCTGGCGACGGCGAGACCGAGCACGACGCCGATGGCGACCAGCGCGATCTTCACGGCGAGCATCTGACCGTACGGCGTGTGCCTGAGCGCGGTGAGCGACACGATGAGGCGGCTGGTCAACACCACACCGGACACCACCGTGAGGAACGCTCCGCCCACGGCGACTCGGCTCGTCGCCGACAACCCCCGGCGCCAGTGGGCATCGCCGGCGCCGACGACCAACACGACGGCCAGGACGCCGACCCAGAGCCCGAGACCCATCAGGTGGCCGGTCTTGGCCAGCAGGGTGAACGGCTCGATCGGGCCTTCGAGCGCACTGTGGCTTCCCCAAGCGGCCAGCACGGCCAGGTTCACCACGCCGACCCACCCGAGCGCCCGGCGCACGCTCAGCCGACCCGTCTTGCGCACCGGCACATCGAGCCATGGTGCAGTGTTCGGCAGCTCGTTGATCACGACGCATCCCAGTGCCACGACCACGAGCAGGAGCCGCTGGGCGTCGGCGGTGCGCGACACCGTCGCCAGCGCGCCGCCGAGGTCACCGCCGAGTGAGAGCATGCGCCCGAGGAGGATGCCGAGGCGACCGACGACGATCAGTGCGATGCCGGCGACGACCAGCGAGCGCACCCTGCGGGGTCGAGCGGCAACACCGGCGGCCCACCGCTCACGGACCGCCATCACGCCGATCAACAACGCGAGACCGCCGGCGAACAGCCAGCGGGCGGCCGACTCGACCGGCTCGTACGACGCGACGATCGGAGGGCTGGGCATCGGCGCGGCATCGCCGATCGCGAAACTGGTGCGGGCCACGACCTCGTGGAGGTCTTCGGCGTCGCGGGCGATCAGCCGGACCTGGTAGCTGCCGTCCTCCATGGGCCCGAGGTCGATCACGACGCGGCGCCCGTCGGTCGGGTCGACCATCGCCGCTGAGGTCGGCACCGGTTGGTCGGCACCCGGCCGCACCTCGACGATGAGCGCGTCGGGGAGCATCGGCTCGGAGAAGGTGACGACGACCTGGTCGGGGCTCTCGAGCAGGACCGACCCGTCGCCCGGGGTGATCGTCTGGACGATGGCGTGGGCGCTCGCGACGCCGCTCGGGAGTCCGATCACCAGGACCAGCATCCCGATGACGATGCGCAGCGCTGCCCGCGCTGCCAGCGCGGGAGATCGGCGGTCGGCGACGTTCGCCATGGTCACGACCCGATGTAGCTGGTCAGGGTGGACACGAAGTCGTCGAAATACTCGACGCCGTGGACGCCGGACGGGACGCCCTGGGGCCCGAGGCGGGCCTCGGTGACCCGCTGGGCAGCGTTGGAGAGCCCGGACAGCGACGCCCGCGGCACACCGTCGACCCACAGCTCCTGCACGCCGTTCGGACTCGAGTTCGAGGTGGACGATGCCCACCCGACTTCGATCGAGTGCGGGGCGTCGGAGAGCGGCTGCCACGTCGATGTCACACGTGTTCCATCGTCCAAACGGGTGCCGACCTTGATGTCGTAGCCGCCAGAGCTGCGCCGGAGCTGGACATCGATCGTCGTCGTCGCTGACGGCGATATGGCGCTGAACAGCGTGTGCGGCTGTGAGTCGGCCATCTGGACACCGTTGGGGTCGAACCGGAATCGGGCGTGATAGGTCGCGACATCGGCGGGCGCGGTGTCGATGGCGTAGATGGACTGGCCGGCGGTGAGGTTCGCGCTGAGCCCGAGGTACCCGTCGAGCGCGGCGGCGAATTCAATGCGCAGTCCGCCACCGTCGGTGGCCCATGCCGACCACGGATCGCCGGTGCGCGACTCGAATCCGTCGGCGAACAGCACGTCGCCGGGCGTTGCGGCTCCGGAGGCGATCGGTGGAAGGTTCTTGGTGATGGGTGGAGGTGGTGCGGTGGGCGTCGGCGGCGTCGAGGAATTCGTCGTGACGCCGATGTTCTTGGTGATCGGGGGTGGTGATGAGGTGGGCGGGGGCGCCACCGTGGTCGTGGTGGTCGACGGTCGCAGGTTCTTGGTGGTCGCCCGCGGCAGCGACGTCGAGGTGGTCGTGCCGGGAGCCACCGTCGTGGTCGTCGTCGTGGTGGTCGTGGTGGTCGTCGTGGTCGTGGTCGTGGTCGTGGTCGTGGTCGTCGGGAGCGGGGTGCCGGTGAGCGCGGTGTATGCCGCGGCGACGTTGATCAACCCGCGCCCGAAGGTGTTGTCGGGGCCCGTCGCGCCGAGGTCGGTCACCGACGACAGCAACGCTGCCTCCGCGGCGGCCCCTGTGGTCGCTGTGCTGCCCAGCAGCACTGCGAGTGCGCCGGACGCCATCGGGGCGGCGAGCGAGGTGCCGGTCCAGAAGCTGTAGAGCCCGTTGCGGGTGCTGCTGTAGAGGTTGACTCCCGGTGCGACGACGTCGGGATACGTCGATGACGATTCGCCGCACGCCGAGGGGCCGCGACTCGATCCCGACCAGATCTGGTTGTTCGAGTTGACCGCGCCGACCGAGAGCGCCTCGGGATAGTTGCCCGGGCTGGCCCCGGAGCCGGGGGTGGAGCCGTAGTTGCCCGCCGCGAAGACCGGCACGATGCCGGCGGCGCGCATCGCCTGCAGGTCGGGCTGGAATTCGAGATTGCAGCTGGGGGTGGAGAACGACCACGAGTTGTTGACGATCGCCGGGGCATCGGCGGTCGCCGGGTTGCCGTCGGGGTCGAGGACCCATTGCATCGCCTGGTGGATGGCGGTGGCGGTGGACGTGCCGGCGTCGTTGAAGATCCGGGCGGCGATCCATGTGGCGCCGGGGGCGACGCCGATCGTGGTTCCGCCGGTGCCGCCGCCGGCCATGGCGCCCATCGTCGCGGTGCCGTGGCCGTTGGCGTCGAACGGTGCGGCGTGTTGGCCGTATGGGTCGAACCAGGAGTTGCTCCCGCCGCGGTAGTTGGCGGCGAGATCGGGATGGGAGGCGTCGACGCCGGTGTCGAGGCTGGCGACGACCACGCCGGTGCCGTCGGCGCCGAGATTCCACAGCGACGGAGCGCCGATCTGGCTGATCTGCGGTTCGGGGGGCGCGCTCGGCGTGCCGGTCGGGACGATGTCGATCAGGTCAGGCGTGATGCTGTCGACGTCGGGGCGCGCCGCGAGTTCGGCGATGACGTCGGGTGTCGCGGTGACCACGATGGCATTGACCGCCCACAGCGCCGTGTAGTCGCGGACCCCGCCACGACCGTCGAGTAGGTGCCGCACGGGGGCTTGAACCCTCGTCGCGGTGTCGCGCAGTTCGCGGACGACCGCGCGCTGCCGATCGTCACGGTTGCCGTGACGGCCTGCGGCGTCGAGCGAGGCCTGGTCGCTCATCCGCACGATGACGGTCACCTCGTCGGCGCGCGTCCAGCGGCGTTCGCTTCGATTCGTCGTCGTCGACGGTGCCTCGGCGACGGTCCGTCGGCTCGATCGGGCGTCGGCGCTGTGCGCAAGGGTGAGCCCGAGCGTCGTCGCCAGCACCGCGGCCGTGGCCCGCCTGGCGACTGACGTCGGGATCATCGTTGGTCGTCTCGGGTCACTTCATCACAGTCAGGTGCGGGATCCGCACGCCGTTCATGACAAACGCAACGTTCGACCCCTCCTGGACCACGTTACCGACGTTGCCGTAGAGGAAGAAGTATGAGGCACCGTCGAGGAGCACGAGGGAGTGCTTCATGCCCTTGGCCGAGTAGAGCACCTTGGTGGTGCCCTCCACGGCGAGCACCGGCATGTCCTCGACCTCGCCGAACAGGGCGGTGGCCTTGTCGGCGTCGGTGACCTGGAAGCGCAGCTCGAGGAGACCGCCGCTGGCGAGGAGGCCGATGACGTCGAGGCGGACGCCGTACTGCTCCTCGAGTTGTTCGGCAGTGATCGCCGTGCTCCCGGCGATGGCCGGGTTGGTACCCGATCGCATCTGCCAGGCGGCGATCCCCACGAAGAGCACGGCGATGATCGCGACGAATGCGATCAGCCGCTTCCGGCGGGTCGAACGACCCGCCTTCTCGTCGGCTGTCTCGTCCTCGGCGTCGAGGACGGCGATGGTTGGTTCGTCGATGCTCATGGGATATCGAATGCGTCCACGTCGAGGTTGCCAGCCGTGTTGTTGTTGTTTGATGTGAGCCCCTTGCTCGTACCGTCGAAGTACACCGACCAGGAACCAAGGCCGTAGTACACGACGTCTTCGTCCTGAATGTTCCCGATACCCGGAACATTCGTGGTCGAGTCAGAGTACGAGAGGTAGACGTGGTCGACATCGACGAACACGAGGCCGTCGACGTTGTTCCGCGACCACCCTCGGGCAGAAGCGTCGATGACCCTGGTGAACGAAGTTCCGTTCCAACTGTAGATGTCGGCGTCGTCACCGGAACCTCCCGCACCCGTAGGAACGGCGGTGTTGTCGGTCGAGAAATACAACGTTCCACCGACGATGCTGATCGCATCGAGGTCGGTGTTGCCGACGCTGACGGTCGGAGTGCCGACCACGTTCAGAGGATTACTTCCGTCGAACCACAGTGACCACGTGCCGGCGTTGTAGTAGACGACATCCTCGTCTTGTACGTTGCCGATGCCCGGCACGTTGACCTGATTGGTGAACGACATGTAGAAGTGAGTGTCGTCGACCCGGTCGAAGCCGTCGACATTGGCACCGGAGGGCAGACCCAGCGAACCAGTACCTGACGCGTCGATCACCCGGCTGAACGACGGGTCGTTCCAGAGGTAGATGTCGGCGTCATCGGCCGTCCCCGCGACTCCCGGCGGAAGGCTGTTGCCGAGTGTCGAGAAGTACAGCGGTGGCGTCAGCATGGTGTACACCTCGCCGACCACCGGCAGGCCGGACGCCGTCATGGCGTTTCCGGCGATATCGGAGATGTTCGCCACCGATGTCAGATTGAGTCCGACGGTCCCGCCGCTGAAGCCCGTGGCCACCGTGACCGTACGGGTCGCCCCGCTCCCGGTCACCGAGATGATCGAGCCGCCACTGAAACCAGTGCCGTTCACGAGGCTGAAGTTCGCCGCCGAAACACCGACGACCGCCTCGTTGAAGGTCACCGTGAAGGCGACACTCGTCGCAAGGACGGGCGAGGGGCCCGCCCGGGTGATGGTGGTACCTGCGAGAGTCGGGGGTGTGCGGTCGACCGTGAGGATCGTGGTCTGCCACGGGCCCCAGTTGCCTGCCGCGTCCTTGGCGTGCACATACACGGTGTGCGCACCGTCAGCCAGCGTGTTGATCGTTGCCAGCGGGATGTCCGAGTAGATCGCCTCCAGGTCGTTCTTGCCCGACGGCGCGTTCCACGTCCCATCGGTGGGCAGGAAGATGAAGCCGGTCCCATCGGTGACGACGGGGGTCCCGCTGTTGAGCGTCGGGTCGATGAATCCTTCGACCCGCAGGGTCGCCGACAGTTCGTCCTTGGCCGTGCCGGTGATTCGCACGGCGTTGACCGAGGAGTTGAGCCCCACCTTGCCATTGCTCGGCTTCGGTGTTGCGAGCGTCACCGCGGGACCAACCCTGTCGACGGTCAACCAGACCGGCGGCAGCGACAACGAGATCCCCGTGTTGGCCGGCACGGCCGTGTCGGTCGCCGTCACGGAGACCAGGTACTTGCCGTCGTTCAGGAGGGCGATGTCCCTGGCCCGGATGAACCCGTCGAGGCTCACGGTCGTCGCCGTGTTGTTGAAGTTCATCGAACGTGTGAACACGATCGGGTCGTTCGGGGACACGATCGAGGTGTCGGTGATCCGGTAGGTCGCCATGGCGATGTTCGAATCGCCACGTCCGACATCGGATGCGGACGAGCGCACCGAAACGAGCGGGCAGTCAGGCCCCGTCCCGGCCGGGACACTCGGATCCTGCGGGACGTTCGGGTTCTGCGGATCGTTGTACGGCGGCAGGCACTTGGCGTCGGCCTTGCCGTTGGTGGCGACCCACTGCGGGTCGGTCTGGCCGTTGGTCGCCGTCGGCGTGATCACGACCGGGTTGACCACCGGCGGCTGAGTATCGGTCGACACGCTGATCGATGCCGGCAGACCCCAGTTGCCGTTCGAGTCCTGTCCCTCGACGTACACGGTGTTGGAACCGGTCAGGTTCAGGAAGTTCGCAGACGCCGTGGCGGTCACCGCACCAGAAGCCGGATCCAGAGTCATCGTGTACTTCGGGCCATCGGTGGAACCGTTGTTGACCCAGTACCTCGCGGCCAAGATGGTGGCGCCGCCTGTCGTCGCGTCACTGATCGTGGCGGTCAGGTAGGTGCGGTTGGAGTCGCCCGGGGTCGGAAGGAGGTCGGCGCCGCCAACGGTCTTCAGGTTGGAGGCCACCGGACCGAGCGTGTCGGTGCCTGGCGCTGCGCCGGCGACCTGGATGAAGCCGACGGCTCCACCAGCGGTCGGGCTGGACGACTGGCCCGGCTTGCGGCCCTTGTTGCGCAACTGCAGGTTGGCGTCGAAGACGCTGAGCATGGTGCCGGCGCCGGCGAGGGCGGGCACCGTGATGACCGCGTCGGTCGACTGGCCGGGTCCGACCGTCTGGGCGACGACCGAGTACGGCTGGGCGAGTGCGTGGCCGTCATCGGCCACGATGCGCTGGTTGGTGCCCAGCACGCTCATCGAGTGGTAGCTGATGCCGGCATTGACGTAGCGCAGCAGGACGGTCTCGCCCGGCTGGGCGGTCGTCAGTACCGGCGTCCCAGAGGGGTACGCCGTTCCGTTGAAGAGCGTGTACTTCGGCTTGAAATTGCGCATGTCGAACGCCGCTGGGTTGGCGGCTCCATTGAGCGCGGGGTCGATCTCGCTGATCACGACCGCGGCCTCGTGGGCCGGGTAGTCCACGGGCAGGGTCGACGGGATCACCGCGAGTGCACCGTGAAGCCCCATCGCCGTCTGATGCTGGGTGTTGGCCATCGGCCCCGCTTCGTAAATGAATGTGCCGGGTTCGGTCGGGGTGAACGTGTACGTTGCCACGCCACCCGCGATGTCGGTGCCGACGAGATCGGTCGGCATGCTCTGCCCGCGCACCACGAGCGACGTCGCCTCACCGATCTCGCTGTGGAGCTTGATCGTGACCGGGGTGCCCTGCGTGACCGTGAGTACGGGTCCGCCCGGGGCTGTGACGGTTGCGCCGGTGGTGGTGCTGTAGCCCAGGACCGGAACCGATGAGCCGTCGGGCAGGGTCGTCGAACCCTTGACCGCATAGAGGTCGAGGGGTGCCGCCGTGACGTTGGGGGGCGGCGGTGCAGCCGCAGCCGGCACGACGGTGCCCAACAGAGCGGCCACGAGGACCGAACCGACGACCGCTGCGCGGCGACCGAATCGAGCTCGAAGAGGAGTCTTGTGAATCTTGGTCATGGTCATCTCCTACTGCGGGCAGTTCTTCTGAGTGGCCTGGGCCGGGTCGATCCGCATGTACGTGATCGGACCGGTCATGTTGACGCCCCATGAAGTGATCTGGAACAGGGCGTGGTTGTGCGAGATGATGTAGTACTCACCGCACTGGTTGAGGCTCTGGTTGCCGGGAGGCTGCGGGCCGGTGACCCCGAGGTACGGGCTGCCGCTGTAGAACATCCCGAACACCTGGTTGGCGACCTGGGGCACCACGACAGGCACCGGGTTGGTCTCGCTGTAGTGCTCGGCGTCGTACCACTTGAACAGCACGTCGTAGGTCTGGCCGGGGCCGATGTCGATGGCGTACTTCTCGTAGGAGAGGTCCTGGCCGGTCGAGCTTGCGAGCGGGTTGCCGTCACGGCCGATCACGGCACCGTTGTTGCCGTGCGGGTGGAACGGGAAGGTCTCGGTGCCCACGTTGAGGTACCGGGCGAGACCGCCGTAAGGATGCACGTTGCCGGCATCGGCGCCCTTGAATTCGCGCACCTCGGCGAGGGCGCCGTAGGGCTGATTCGGCAGCCACGCTGCACCGTTGTCGGCGATCGAGTCGGGGAAGCCTCGACCGTTCACCAGCCAGTAACGGGGGTGGTAGTTGTCGAAGTTGTAGTTCGAGGTCCGCCCGCTGTCGATGCGCTCGATCGCCTGGTTGAGGAACGGATCGATCTCCGACAGCAGCACCATGAACTCTTCGGAGTTGTTGGCCCCACCGTTGGTGCCAGTGGCGGTGTTCCCGGTGTGCTGGGTGTCCTCCACTGTGGTGAACCTGCTGTCCGCTCTGTTGTAGGCGTGATCATCGCCCATGTTCGGACGCACGATGAGCGCACCGAACAGGCCCATGCGGACCTGGACGTCGGGGTCGGTGCCCGACTCGTAGAGGAAGGTGCCGGGGTGATCGGCGACGAAGCTGTAGCTGACGGTGCCGCCCTGCGCCGAGGCCGACTGGGTCAGCGACGTCATCGTCGACGGGTCACCGGCTGTCGCCAGCTCGGGTGTCGCCGGTGCGCCGTTGGCCATGACATTGGTCTGGCCGGGGAACACCATCGAGATGGGCCGCTTCAGCGTGTTGGTCAAGTTGACGGTGACGACGTCGCCCTGATTGACGCAGAGCACGGGGCTCGGATGCTGGAACGGTGTCCCGACGATCTTGTAGCCGTACATGTACACCGTGTTGCCGTCGGGCAAATTGATGTAGTCGACATCCGTCGTCATGTTGAACGTCCGGTTTGCGCCGTTCGTCGTGCCATTCGAGCAGACGATGCCGACGTCGGGGCCGGTCGCCGCGGCTGCGGGCGTGGCGCTGGAGCCGCCGGCGGCGGCTGCGGCGCCGACGGCGAGAAGCCCGGCCGTGGCCAGTGCGATCCGCCTGCGGGAGAGTGAGATTCGATGCATCGTGATACCTCTTTCTTTCGCAGCCACGGTCACGTGTTCGGAGCCGTCTGAGCGGGAAGGGTGGTCGAGTAGACCCGGATCTCGGTCGCCTGTCCGCCGAGACCTCCTGCGGCCAGATTGCTCGAGCGGGTGAACGCCCGGTTGTAGAGCATGTAGACGTCGTAAGGGCCCTTGTCCGGGTCGACGAGGCCCTGGGCTCCGGAGAAGGAAGGCGCCTCGAAGATCACGTCGAAGCTCTCACCGGCATTGAAGTTGAGCGTGTTGGTCCTGTAACTGGTGTCGGTGCCGTCGCGCCCCTTCATCTGGGTGGCGTCGCGACCGACGACTCGCATCTGGATGCCGTCGATGGTCATCGCCGCTTCGCGGAAGCCGAGGTTGGCGAAACGCAAGGCGACTTTGTCGAGCGGGTTGCACTCCACCAGCGACGACAGGGGCTGGAACTGGAGGTGTTCCTTGCCGGGTGTCGTCGCCAATGTGCCGTCGGTATTGGTCTTCACCGGCATGTACGGCTTCGTCCACGTGTCACCCGGCTTCCAGGGGACGCCCGGAGCGACATCTGGATACGGGGCATTCGGGGCGACGGTGTCGGGGTAGGTGCGGCCGTTGAGCAGGGCGAAGTCGGCCTTGTAGTCGCTCCATTCGGGCAGCTGGATGTGGGCGTCGGCCCAGTGGGCCTCGGCCCACACCTCCGACAGGTGCAGTGCGTACTCACGGTTGTACGCCGTCGAGGTGTCGTTGTAGAGATACTTCTGCGTTGAGGTGTTCAGCTTGGGCCGGACGAAGACGAGACCGTTCATGCCCATCGTCACGTGCTCGACGTCCTCGACGTGGCAGTGGTACATGTAGGTCCCTGGGTCGCGGGGACGGTAGACGTAGCGGAACACGGTGCCTGCGGGGACCGAAACCGAGCCGGTCGGCTCGCCGTCGAAGAACGGGATGACGTTGCGGAAGCCGTGCCAGTGCAGGGTGTGGGCGTCGAACAGGTCGGGGCGCATCGCCAGGCCGAGGTTGGTGATGTCGACGACGAACTCGGTGGTGACATCGGCCGGATCGAACTCGTTCACCCAGAACAGCGGCGCGCTGTGCTGCGCCTTCTCCTTCTGTCCGGCGCGAGCCGTGGCGTCCAGTTCGGTGATGTTGCGGAACCCGAAGATGTAGGTCGTGAGATCGATGCCCTTGTCCACCGCCAACACGTCGGGGTGGAAGGGTGCGATCGCTGGTGTCTTCGGCAGCCCGATCCAGCCGTCGGTTCCACCGAGGAACATGTGCCTGTCTGGCAAGATCGTCGCCAGGTGCTGATCGGCGGCGACGGTCGTCGAGAATGGCTCGAGCACCTTCATCCCGGTGCCGGCGACCGCCGCGAAGACCGCGGCGCCCCCGGCGTACCGGAACAACTGGCGCCGACCGAAGCCGGACTGTTCGATGGGTTGACTCATCGGGCTGTCTCCCTTGTTCATCGCGTCGTTCGAGTTGGATCGGCGGTTCACAATGCACCTCCGCCAAAGTTGTCGATCCCGGCGTTGCCGGCGTTGGTGTTCGTGGTTGCTCCGAACCACAGCCCGACGTAGTTTCCTGGGGCGAATGGCGCCGACAACGTGACGTTGCCGATGTTCATGCCGTTGCGATACACGGAGACCGTGTTGCCCACGACTCGGGCGCCGAACTGGTCGCCGTTGACGAAGCTGACGTTCGGGACGTCGAACGTCTGCACGGAATTGCCGATGTCGAGCATCGAGACACGGACCCGCTTGTCGGGCCGTTCGTACACCACTCGCAGCATCGAGGTGCCGGCGGCATTCGAGCGCAAGACCAGCCCTTGGGAGCTGGCCGTCGTGCTGACGTCGGCGAACGTGAGGTAAGCCTCCTGATTCGACGACGACACTTCAGTGGCGAAGAGCTTCGGGGGCACGGCCCCGGCCCGGATCTGAAGGATGTTCGTGAACACGCGGTAGCCGGTGTTCGAGCCCATCCACTTCGGCCCGAGATCTGCACTGTTCGCCCGGTTGAAGTTGTCCAGCACCACTGACGTCGCACGGGGGAACTCGTCGGGAGTCCCGTTCTTTCCGCCCGGGAGCTCGTCGGCGCCGGCCTCGTAGCCACCGTCGGTCGGACGACCCTGGTGGTCGATGTCGACTGCCGGAGCGTTGACACCGCTCTTGCTGACAGCACCGAGGTTGTAGGCCGAGGTGCGATCGGCGACGTTGGCCAGGGGCACCGGCGGGATCTGCAGGTGGTAATTGCCCAACAGTTCGGGCGGCAGGTCGAGGCTGATCATGATCGCCCCGATGAAGTTCGGGTTGGTCCTCCAGCCGTTGAACGACACCACGGAGTTGTACGGCGATTCCACCTTCGGGTCAGCCAGGCTGTTCGTCGGACTGGCGATCGTGCCCAACGTCGTCTGGAGCACCGAGTTGGTCGGCGACAGCAGTCCGGAGCCATCGGCGGCACCGATGTCCCACGGGTTGGCGTCGCCGTCGCTGAGGCCGGTGACCGAGGTCAGACCCTTGGTGCCGGCACGGTTGTCCCAGAAGATGTTGTTGAACAACACCGGGTCACTGAAGACCGCCGACCCACCCGGCAGCGTCGCCTGGAGAGGCTGGCTGTTGGCAGAGGTCGAGAGGCCGGCAGGTGCCGGGAACCCGTTGGAGGTGACCGCAGTCGCCGTCGTCAGGTTCTTCATGACCGTGTTGTTGTAGAAGCGCACGTTGGTGGTGTCGTTGAGGGCGACACCGCCACCTTCGTGCGTCGACACGTTGTTGACGATCATGTTGTTGAAGACGTCCATCGGGGCCGTACCGGCCATCAGGAAACGGAGACCGCCGCCGTCGTCGTTGGACATGTTCGCCTGGATGACGTTGCCCTTGACCGTGACGGCCCCGCTGCCGGGTGACAGGTTGTTGGGGTTGGTCGGCAGGGTGCCGGCAATCATCACGCCGCCGCCCTCGTCGTAGGAACGGTTGAACCAGATGCGGTTGTTCTCGACTGTGCCGTTGGGGCTCAGGCCGTAGGCGGTGATGCCACCGCCGTACTCGGCGGAGAAGTTGCCGCAGATGTCGTTGCCCGACACCACGTAGCCGTTCGAGCCCTCGAAGAGCCCGATGGCGCCGGCAAGGTTGGTGCCGGCGTTGGCGATGATCCGGTTGTTGGCGATCCGGATGTTGTCGTTGTGGTTCGGATCGCCGACCAGATCGGGGGTGCCGATGCGGATCGTGCCGTAGGCGCCGCCGTTGTTCTGGACGACGTTGTTGGTGATCTGCAGGTCGTTGGCCCATGCGTTGGCGAAGATGGCGCCGCCCTGGGTCACCACGTTGGCCGGCAGGCCGTTGTTCCCGCCACCGATCTCGTTGAGGTTGTTCGGGAAGCCCTGCTGGTTTCCGCCGCGCAGGTCGAAGCCGTCGATCGACGCCTTCGAGAACCCGGTGCTCTTGAAGTCACCCTGCTTGGTGTAGATCGAGATCACCGAACCGTCATTGACGGACTGGTTGCCGCTCCAGAAGGGAACGGTCTCGCCGGTCCCATCCACCACGAACTTGCTCGAGAGGTTGTCGTACCAGTCGGTGGCCACGGGGCCGTCGCCACCGAAGGCACCGCCGTCGATGATCGAGCCCGGAACCGTGCCGTCGGGGCTACCCGAGCCGACACCCTGGAGCTTGACGCCCTTGGTGACGATCAGGTTCTCGTAGTACGCACCCCTCGGGTTCGTCCGGTCATTGGCAACGACGCCTGGGTAGACGACCACGAGGTCGTCACCCGGGCTCAGCGCCGCGGCATCCAGAGC
>JAHENF010000055.1:11280-15567 GCA_024643255.1 Ilumatobacteraceae bacterium | reverse complement strand
CGACGACGATGATCCGCATGGGGCGAGGCTATGGGATCGGTGGTTGCGTCCGGTCGCCGGCTGGGCCGGTGGACACGATCAGGACCGGGATGGCCTGCGACCGTGGCTACACGGCGACGAGCGCGTTCCAGGCGTCGTCGGAGTACGCCGCTTCGGGGAGCACCCACGCACCGACCAGCGAGCTGACGGTCGGCGAACTCATCGGATCGACGGCGAACTTCTCACGCAGGCGGATCCGTTTGGCTCTCGCCTCGGGGCCGAACCCGTTGATCAGATAGCTCCCTGCGCTGGCGTAGCGCAGGCGACGCATCCGCTCGCGTCGCTCGTCGCCGTACGCGGCGAAGGCCGGCATCGACCAGTCGTCGGTGGCCGTGATCACGTCGGTGATCAGGTTGGCGTCGCGGAAGGTGACCGACATGCCCTGCCCGATGATCGGGTCGCTCCAGCCGGCTGAATCGCCCATCAGCACCACGCCGTCGACGGCGACCTGGTCGGTCCACGTGTCGGTCATCGGGTATCCGGCGAGCGGGCCGGCAGGGGTGGCGTCGGCGATCGCGTCGGGCACGGGGAAGCACGGCATGCGGAACGATTCCAGGAATCGCTGCTCTCGGCCGTCGCCGGAGTAGCGGTGCTTGTCGGAGGCGTCCCACGCCCCGTAGAGCCGTGCGCGTCCGTCGGCCTGCGGGAACACGAGGTAGTGGAAGTCGTCCTCCACGCCGATGGCCTGCTGTTCGGCCGGCCAGTCGTGGATTCCGTCGACGAGTATGCCCGCCATGATCACGTGGGGTTCGGTCGAGTGCAGTTCGATGCCGAGGCTCCTGCGGATGCCCGACTCGCGGCCGTCGGCGGCGACCACCAGCCGGCAGGTGGCGGTGTGCTCGACGCCGTCGAGGGAGTAGGTGACCGTCGGCGTGTTGCCGGGGGTGACTCGGGCCGGGCTGGTTCCTCGTCTGACGGTGGCGCCGTGTTCGGCGGCGTTCGCGAGCAGCGCCTCCTGGAGCTGGGGGTGGCCGACGCCCAGGCATCCGCCGCCGGGGATCAGTGCGGGAAAATCGAGGGCCGCCGCTTCGGCTTCGTCGGGTGTCAGTGTCTCGTCGTAGCCGACGTGGCGGGTGATCAGGTTGGCGTGCGCGACCGAGTCGATGAGGCCGCGGATGCCGAGCGCCTCGGCTTCGAGGATTCCCCATGGCGCCAGCCATTCGCCGCGCACCCGGTCGCGGAACTCGGTCTCTCGTTCGACGACGAGCACGTCGAGCCCGGCCTGTGCCAGCACCGATGCGGTGGACGATCCCGCCAAACCCCCACCGACGATGACCACATCGAACGTCTCATTCATGTCGTGCCCCCTTGTGTGTTTCCCCGCCGTGCAGTCTTGCACTCTCGCTCCGACGGGTCGCGCGGTGGCCTGGAGATCGGACAGCAGCAAGCTCCGGCGAAGGATCGTCGGCGAGCGATCGCACGAAGGCGGCATGCTGGTCACGGGTGATGAGATCGCCGAGCAGCGCCTGACCGGTTCCCTGGGGCACGGTCAACACACCGAAGCCGTGCGACGTCAGGCTCCGATGACGGTGAGACCGATCGCTCGACCCGCCTGTGCCTGGTGGACGTCGAACGTGAGGAGCGTCGTCGACGCCCCCGCTCGAACGGCTGAGCCCAGGTGGAGTGCATCGAGCGATCGGCATCCCGTGCGCTCCGCGATCGCCGCTGCTTCGTTGCAGGTGGTCGCGTCCAGCCCGACGAGCGCGAAGGCATCGAGGTCGACGGCGAACTGGCGGCGGCTGTCGGTCCAGGAGTCGCCGTCGAGGAGCCGGGCGAGGTTGCGGCGAACCTCGATCTCGGTGATCCGGGATGTGACGAGCACTGGATCGGTACCCATCAGCTCGACGGCGACCGCTGAGTCGTGCTCGTCGACGTACCGCTTGAGCAACGCACTCGAATCGACGTAGAGCGTCACGACCGATCGCCGTCCAGGGTCTCGACGACCGACTGCGTCGAACGGTGGCGTTCGGCGTGCCCGAGACCGGTTCGGCGAGCCGGTTCGATCCACCCCTCGGCGATGCCTCGCTCGACCGCCGATGACGTGTCGTAGGGAACGAGTCGTGCCACCGGTCGGCCCCGGTCGGTCACGACGATGGTCTCTCCTTCGTTCACTCGTTGCACGTGCTCCGACAACTTCGCCTTGAGTTCCCTGATCCCCACATCCATGTGACCACATTACATGGCATTGTGACTACATCGAGCTCGCGGGCTGTTACTCGCCCGCGACGACCCTGAGTTCGACTGAACACGTCGAGCCCTCGTCCAGGCCTTCAGCCGTTCGCACCTGCTTTTTCACCGGGAGCACATAGGTCCCACGCTTGGTGTCGGGGAAGATCGACGTCCGCCACGTGGTCGACCCGATCGTCAGCTCGACGCGCAGCGAACCGAACCCTGCCGCCAGGTGCCCGCAGCGCTCGTCGATGTCGTCGGCCAGTTCCTCCGGAAGGCTCACGAAGAACCAGGCCGCCGTCCCCTGGTGTTCCCACAACTCCGCGTCGAACCGATACGGATCCGCGTCCACCGCCAGGACGGTAGCGCTGCAGGCTCTCCGAATTCGGTGTGCGGGCAGCTTGTGGTATCCAAACAGATACCGGTTGGGTAGCATGTGGGCTATGGATGCAGCGCGGTTGATCCGGATGGCGCGGCGGGGGGCAGGACTCTCACTGCGCGAACTCGCTCGACGCGCTCACACCTCGCACTCGACCCTGGCGGCGTACGAGCAGGGTCGCAAGACACCCAACGTCGACACCCTCGACCGAATCCTCACTGCGTGTGGCTTCCGCGTCGACGTCACGCTGGAGCGGCGACCGGCCGACGTCGCCGTCGATCCGGTCGCTCGCGGGCGTGAACTGGTCGAGGTGCTCGAGCTGGCCGAGATGTTCCCAGCGCGCCACAGCCCCACGCTCACCGCCCCCAAGTTCGGTGCGATCGCATGACCGACGCACCCTCCCTGGCCGACAAGATCGTCGCCATCCACCAGGCGCTCGACGCCGCACACCTGCCACATGCATTCGGTGGCGCGCTCGCGCTCGCCTGGTGCACGCAACGCGCCCGCGGCACCATCGACATCGACGTCAACGTGTTCGTCCCGGCCCAGCGCACCAGCGATCTCCTCGCAGCGTTGCCCGCCGCGATCGCGGCCCCCGCCGCTGCGGTCGCACAACTCGAAGCTGACGGTCAGACGCGACTCTGGTGGACGAACACGCCGGTCGACGTGTTCCTCGACACCACGCCGTTTCATGCCGACGCGGGCGGCCGCATCCGATCGGAACCCTTCGCCGGCCACGACGTCCCGTTCCTGGCCTGCCGAGACCTTGCGGTCTTCAAGGCCTTCTTCGACCGGACGAAGGACTGGGCCGACCTCGAGGAGATGCAGGCGGCCGGCACCCTCGACGTCGAGGCCGTCGCCGGCGTGCTCGTGCACTACCTCGGGCCCGACGATCCCCGCGTCGCTCGCCTCCTCGCACTGACCTGAACCACCAGCCCCCGTCTCGCCGTCCGACACCCCCACAGAGGCGGCCATGGAACGAGTGTGCCGGGCGACCAGCAGTCCGTCGACGGGCGCCGCGCGCTCGACGTGTCAGGCCGTCGGCGCAGCGGGAGCCTCGAGCGGTTCGAAGACGACGACGGGCGTGTCGGCAGAGCGCGAGGCGGCGTAGGCGTCGAGCCCCTCGTCGACCTCGGCCCACCGGCGCCACAGCCGGTCACGCTCGTCGCCCTCGGCGCGCCGGGCGCGCGCCGGACGCTCCGGTTCACCCTTCAGGCGGATGACCGCGTCGGGATGCGCCTCGAGGTTCAGCCACCATGCCGGTTGACCTTCGTCCCAGCCGTTCATCGCCAACACGACCGGCGACGAGTCGTCCTCGATGTATCCGAGGATGACCTCGCGTTGCTCGCCGGACGTCCGGCCGACCGCCGTCAGATGCAGAGCGCCCCAGCCGCGTTTGCTCTTCGGGGTCCACAGCACGCGCGCTCCGAGGATGCGGTACGCGAACCGGTGGACCCGCCAGAAGACATGTTTGAACCACGCCGGTGGCAACTTCGGCGGGGTGGTCGTCTGAGTGTCCATGTCGTTCTCCCTCCACCCACCAGTCTCCGCTCCCGATGCAGGCAGTGACAGGGGCCGAGGTCCACCCCGGATCCACTCGCCGCCGACCAGTTTCCTCAATTCACGAGTCGGTCGAGCAGCCAGCTCGGCCCGACGACCGTGCCACCGACTGCCCGCACCCGCTCGGCCAACCCGCGGTC
>JAHENF010000055.1:0-11180 GCA_024643255.1 Ilumatobacteraceae bacterium | reverse complement strand
GACCGTCGCTCGGACCTGCTCGGTGAAGCGGCGAGCGGCACCTGGCCGATCACGCCACCAACCCGTTGGCCGAGACCCGATCACATTGGCGGCATCGATCACCAGCATCCCGTACACCCTCGCATCGCCGTTGCGCACGAACGGCACCATGTGCGAGTTCGCGCTACGCGAGGCTGTCGGGATGCTCGACGCCTCGTTGACCGAACCGGCCCGCCGCATCGCCGCCCTGCTCGTCGAGCGGGGTGAGACCGTTGCCGTCGCCGAAGGATCTGCCGGGGGTCTGGTGTCGGCGGCGCTGCTGTCGGTGCCAGGCGCATCGGCCTACTACCTCGGCGGCGCGGTGATCTACACCGCCGCCGCGTACCGGGCATGGATGCACGGTGCGGTCGAGCGGCCGCCGGGGATGCGGGGAGCGACCGAGGCGTTCGCCGACCATCTCGCACGGTCGGCGGCGGTGCGCCTCGACGCCACGTGGGGGCTGGCCGAGGCCGGTGCCGCAGGCCCCCCGAACCCCTACGGCGACCCGGCCGGACACTGCTGGGCGGCGGTCACCGGCCCTGCCGAAGCGACGAGACACATCCTCACCGGCCTCGATGACCGCGAGGCGAACATGGTCGCATTCGCGGCCGCCGCCCTCGACCTGTTCGAGGCCACGCTCGCGTCCGCCTGACCTCGAGGCCGGGCTGGGTCGTGGTTGGGCGGGGCGGTTGGGGGAAGATGGCGGTTTCCATCTCCTGTCAACCATCTCGCCAACTGAGGTCAGTTCACCATGTCGATCGCCATCACCGAGGACCACCGCGCGCTTGCCGAGACCGTGCGCAGTCTCGCCGAGAAGCGCAACCTGCGCGGCGCCGCCCGCGCCCGGCTCGAGTCGTCCGTCGACGCGCTGCCGGAGTTCTGGGTCGAACTCGCAGAGCTCGGCTGGCTCGGGCTGCACCTGCCCGAGGACGTCGGTGGATCCGGCTATGGGATCGACGAGCTGGTCGTGGTCGTCGAGGAACTCGCCCGAGCGGTGGCACCCGGTCCGTTCGTGCCAACTGTGATCGCCGGCGCCGTGATCGCCGCGGCCGGCGACGACGACCTGAAGTCTCGTGTCCTGCCCGGACTCGCCGACGGCTCGACCGTCGGTGCGGTCGCCCTCGGTGGGTCGGTGACGGTATCGGACGGCGTGGCGTCCGGCGACGCCGGCGTAGTGCTCGGCGCTGCGCTGGCATCGCTTCTCCTCGTGCCGGTCGGTGACGACGTGGCGGTCGTCGACGTGGCCGGCGGGGGCGTCACGATCGACTCGCCGCCCAGCCTCGACGTGACCCGACCGAGCGCGCGGGTGACCGTCGACGGGGCGGCCGTCACCGTGATGGCAGGGGCCCGGCGCGTGCTCGTCGACCTCGCCCGGGTGATCATGTCGGCCGATGCGGTCGGCGTCGCCCGCGAGTGCACCGAGATGGGCGCCGCCTACTCCAAGGAGCGCATCCAGTTCGGCCGCCCGATCGCCATGTACCAGGCGGTGAAGCACCACTGCGCCAACATGGCCGTCGCCACCGAACTCGCCACCAGCGCCGTGTGGGACGCCGCCCGAGCGTCGGCGACCGGCGGTGACCAGCTCACCTACGCGGCCGCGGCGGCCGCCACGCTGGCCGCACCCGCCGCCGACCTGTGCGCCAACCTCAACACCCAGGTGCACGGCGGCATCGCCATCACGTGGGAGCACGACGCCCATCTCTACATGCGCCGCGCCACGACGCTGCTCCACTATCTCGATGCCACCGGCGCGGCCGAGGAACTCACCGACGTCACCCGTCGGGGGGTCGCTCGCGAGAAGACCGTCGAGTTGCCGCCCGAGGCCGACGCCATCCGTACCGAGGTCAGCGCGTTCGCGCAGAGCATCAAGGACCTGCCGGCGAACGAGCAGCGCACCCGCCTCATCGAGACCGGCTACGTGATGCCGCACTGGCCGAAGCCCTACGGGCGAGCGGCCGGCGCCGTCGAGCAGCTCGTCATCGAGCAGGAGTTCGCCGACGCCGGCATCTCCCGCCCGGCCTACGGGATCACGGCGTGGAACATCCTCACGATCATCCAGTACGCCACACAGGACCAGATCGACCGCTGGGTGACGCCGGCGCTGAACCAGGACGTGATCTGGTGTCAGCTCTTCAGTGAGCCCGATGCCGGTTCCGACGCGGCGGGCGTCAAGACCAAGGCCACCCGCGTCGACGGCGGCTGGCTCGTCAACGGCCAGAAGGTGTGGACCAGCGGCGCCCACGTCGCCGGGATGGGGTTCGCCACCGTGCGCACGAATCCCGACGTCCCCAAGCACGACGGCATCACGATGATGGCGATCGACATGCACGCAGAGGGCGTCGAGGTGCGACCCTTGAAGCAGACATCGGGCGCGTCGGACTTCAACGAGGTGTTCTTCAGCGATGTGTTCGTGCCAGACGACGACGTGGTCGGCCCGGTCGACGGCGGTTGGACGGTGGCCCGGGCGACGCTCGGCAACGAGAGCGTCAGCATCGGCGGTGGAAGCGGCGGCATGTCGCTGCCAGGTGCCGCGCTGGTCGCCCCGTTCGACGCCCACCCCGAACGCCTCGACGGCGGCGCGGCGCGTGTCGGCCACTACATCGCCGAACACCAGGCGATGGGGCTGCTCAACCTGCGCAGCGCGAACCGGGCGGTCGCAGGCGGCGAGCCCGGCCCGGAAGGCGCGATGACCAAGCTGGTGCTCTCGGAGATCGGCCACGAGGCCGCCGCGATCATGACCGAGCTGAACGGACCCGACTCGCTGTTCATGGACGGCCCGGGCGGGTTGAGCAACCTGCTCGTGCTCATGCACCGCGGCATGTCGATCGCCGGCGGCACGTCGGAGATCAAGCGCAACCAGATCGGCGAACGCATCCTCGGCCTGCCGCGCGATCCGCTCCTCAAGTAGAGCGCCGGGAAGCGAGGTGAACCTCGACGGTGGCATCCACGAGATCCCGCTGCCACCTGCGGCGCGGGGTCGGCTGTGGCTGTGCGGCAAGCACGCGATCGGTCCCGACCCCGAGGGGTTGATGGCGCGGGTCGGCGCCGACGGGGTGGTGTGTCTGACCCAGGAGCACGAACTCGCCGAGCGCTACCCCAACTATCTGGTGTGGCTGCGCGCCCAGCCGCCGACCCGGGTGGTGTGGCGTCCGATCCCCGACATGCACGCGCCGACACTCGAGGAGTTCGCACCGGAGTTGACCGGACTCGTCGATCGGGTCGTGGCGGGGGATCGGCTGATCGTGCACTGCGCGGGCGGGGTCGGCCGGGCAGGCACCGTGGCCGTCGCGATGCTGGTGTCGTTGGCGGTTCCGCTCGACGAGGCGCTCGCCCACGTTCGCCGCCACCGCCCCGCCGCCGGGCCGGAGGTCGGCGCACAGCTCGATCTGGTGCGCCGGCTCCACGAGCATCTCGCCGGTGTCGACGACGACGCCTGAACTCCCCCATGGCGTGGGTCTGAGCACGAACGCGGCGATACTCCGTTGCACGATGGTCGAGCACCCGGTCCCGCGAGCACCACAGAGCGGGAAGCCGCGTCCCTCGACGAAGGTGGTCGCCGAGGAGCCCGCACCGACGCCGAAGCAAGAACAGGCGCTGGCGCACTCGCGAGGACGGATCTGCAAGAAGAAGGCCTGCGAGATCTGCGCGCCGCTGCGGGAACGTCGCCGTCTGGCGAAGGCACAGCGGAAGGCTGACGCACAAGCTGCCGCGCACGCGAAGGGCGAGCCCTGCGGCAGGAGCAACTGCCCGGTGCCGGCCTGCGTCAAGGAGCGACACGCCGACGCCACGAGCCCCGCTCCCGTTGTGCAGCGAGCCGACGAGCCGAAGGACGACGCCGGCGATGTGCTGCGTCGACAGGGAGAGCGACACCGCGCCGGATTGCCCTGCGGGTTCGAGACGTGCCCGAGCAAGGTGTGCGTCGAAGGATTCGCGCAGGAACGCGCCCGACGGCACCGAGCCCGACGGCCCTGCAAGTCGGCCGAGTGCGCCAATCCGATCTGCGTGTCCAGCCGCTCGAGCTGACCTGCGTTCGGTCGAGAAGGCCGGTCAGGGCACCACGACGATCTTGGCGCGGGCGTGGCCGGAGCCGATCTCGGCGAGCGCGTCGGCGACGCCATCGGAACTCACCACACGATCGATCTCCGGCACCAGTCGACCTGAAGCCAGCAGTTCGCCCAGGAACGTGAGGTCGTCGACGTCGGCCGCGGCGGTGAACTGGTGGAATGACGCGTCCGATCGCACGAATGCCATCCGGGCGCGCGCGAGGTAGGGGAGTGGACCGACCCACCGGTTGGCCTTCGGCCCGCTGATCGCCACGTACCGTCCGCCCTCGCGCATCACGCTGCGCACCTCGCGGGGGTGGCGATTGCCGACGTTGTCGAGCATCACGTCGAAGCGCGCGCCGCCGGCGACGAAGTCGTCGAGGGTGTAGTCGATCACCTCGTCGGCGCCCAGCGAGCGGACCATGTCGACGTTGCGGGTGCTGCACACCGCCGTCACGTGCGCGCCGAGCACCTTCGCGACCTGTACCGCCATCGTGCCGACCCCGCCCGCCGCACCGTTGATCAGCACACGATCTCCTGGCAGGACTGCACCGTGGGTGCGCAGGCCCTGTACCGCGGTCAGTCCGGCGACGGGCGTGGCACCGGCGGATTCGAATGACACGCCGTCGGGGATCGCCACGACGCTGGCCTCCTTCACGGTGAGGAACTTGCCGCAGCCGCCGCCTGACCCCTCGCCGAACACCGAGTCACCCACCCGGAACCGGGAGACGCCATCGCCGACGGCGACGACGACGCCGGCGACGTCGGCGCCGCGCACGAACCGCTTCGGGCGACGCAGGCCGAACATCAACCGCATCAGGTACGGCGTGCCGGTGAGGAAGTGCCAGTCGAGCGCATTGAGCGACGACGCCCGCACCTCGACCAGCAGCTCATCAGCGGCCGGCGTCGGCACCGGCAGCGTCTCGATGGCCAGCACTTCGGGTCCACCGTAGGTGCGCGCCGTCACCGCCGTCATCGTGGTCGGGAGCTGCTCGACGCCGGCGGGTTCGGGAGTGGTCGTGGGGGAGGGCATCTGAATTCTCCGATCGGTGAGGTGACGTACACTGTACGTCTTACTGCGTACAGTGTACGTTGTCAAGCATGAAGTCCTCGCCGGCCGACCGCGAACCCCTCGATCGCGACGCGATCGTCGCCCGCGGGATCGCGTTCGCCGACGAGCGCGGCACCGACGCCCTCTCGATGCGCAAGCTCGCCGCCGAGCTCGGCTACGAGGTGATGTCGCTCTACAACCACGTTGCGAACAAGTCCGAGATGCTCGCGCTGATGGTCGACGCCGTCGCCGCCGAGATCCCTGCCCCCGACCCCGGGGTCGATCCGCTCGTCGCCGTGCGCACCCTCGCCGTCGACACCCGCTCCGCGCTCGTCAGGCACCCGTGGGCGGCATCGCTCTGGCTGCGCCAACTTCCGGGCCCCGCCCGCGTTCAACACATGGAGCACCACCTCACCGCGCTCGCCGCCACCGACATGACACCTCGCGTCGCCCACCTGGCCTTCCACGCCGTCAACAACCACGTCATCGGCTACTCGCTCCAGGAGCAGGCGATGGCCTACGTCGTCCCGGCCGACGGTGACGCCGACGCCCTCGCCCGCTCGTTCATCGAGGGGATCTCTGTCGACGACTACCCGCACACCGTTGCTCATGTCCAACAGCACCTCGACGGCGACACGGCGAGCAGCTTCGAGTTGGTGCTCGACCTCCTGCTCGACGGCCTCGCACATTCGAACTGACAGCTACGGTCACGTCGTGGGCAGTGTCGGTCCAGTGTTCACCACCGCCTCGGACCTTCCCGGCGCCGTTCGCGCCCTCTTGGTCGACTGGGGCCGGTCCGACCAACCCGTCGGTCGCGTGATCGTCTTCTTCCCGGGCTTCATGGTGTCGCCATGGAGCTACCGATCGCTGTTCGCGTCGATCGTCTCCGACCGGACGTCGATCGTGGCGCCTCAGATGTACCGCCGGGGTCCCGGTGCGCTCGCCGGCCATCCGTCGCCGAGCGAGGAGGCGGAGGCGGGGGTCCGGTTGGTCGAACACGTCGTCGCCACTCGCGGAGCCACCGAGGTGTGGCTCGCCGGTCACTCCCGCGGTGGCCAGGTCGCCTGGCGGGTGGCCGAACACGTCGATCCCCACGGGGTCGTGGTCATCGACCCGGTCGACGGTGCGGGACGACACCCGACCACGCCGGACGCGGCCGCCGAGCCGGCAACGTTCACCGCCAGGACGCTCGTCATCGGTGCCGGCCTCGGAGGTCGCTGCGCCCCCGAGGCGGTGAACCACCAACACTTCGCAGCCGCGGCGCCACCGGGTGCGTCACACGTCGTGATCGCCACGATGGGCCACGGCGACATGCTCGACGACCGGCCGGCGCGAGCCTCACGGATGCTGTGCGGGGGCAGCGCCGCTCCCCGCGACGAGCGCTGCACGGTTGCGGAGACGGTCAGGCAATTCGTCGAGCCGGGCTGACCGGACGGCCCTGCCGTACCATCACACGATGCCCGACACCTCACGACGAGTCGACGGTGTCGGCCTTCGTTCGGTGCTGCGATGGCTCCTCGGTGGCGCGCTGATCCTCGCCGGGGTCAGCCACCTCAGCACCCAGCGCACGGAGTTCCAGGCCCATGTACCCGGTTGGTTCCCGATCGACGAGAACGTCGTCGGAACGACCGTGGCGGCGTTCCGAGCCGGCACCTGGCCGACGACGCCCGCCAACACCGATGGCTGAGGCCGGCCACGGAGCGAGGGTCGGCATCGCCGAACTCGTCGCGCGGATTGCCGACGATGCTCGAACCCGTGATCGCTACGTGTTCGGATTGGCCGGGCCGCCGGGCAGTGGGAAGTCGACCGTCGCCGCCCGCCTCGCCGACGCGCTCGGCGCCGTGGTGGTGCCGATGGACGGCTTCCATCTCGACAACACCGAACTCGACCGGTTGGGGTTGTCGGGGATCAAGGGCGCTCCCGAGACGTTCGACGCGGCGGGCTTCGTGCGACTCGTCGAGCGGTTGGCGCACACCACCGACGCGATGTCGGCCCCGGCGTTCGATCGAGTCGCCGACCACACGATCGACGCAGCGATCGCGGTCGGTCCGCGCGACCGCATCGTGATCGTGGAGGGCAACTACCTGCTCCTCGATCGCTCACCCTGGGCGGCGCTCGGCGAACTGTTCGACCTGACCGGCTACCTCGACGTCGACGATGCCATGAGGGTGGAACGACTCGTCGCCCGCCACGTCCGCCACGGACGATCGTTCGACGAGGCTCGCAAATTCGTCGAGATGTCGGATGAAGCGAATGCGGTGATCGTCGCCGGCACTGGACATCGCGCCGACGTGGTGATCGATCCGTCGCGTCCCTGACATCGTCGACGTCAACCGGCTGCTCAAGGGCGGCCAGGTGCCGATCGCGCCCGACGGAAGCGACGACGTCGATTCCATCCGGAGTGGCAAACCTCGGTGAGGGCCTCCGCGGCCGACGGCTAGTGTCGACCCCAACGGTCACGTCCGGTGAGGAGCACGTCGATGGTCAAGGGGCTGCCGTCGGGAACGGTCACCTTCCTGTTCACCGACATCGAGGGGAGCACCCGGATCCTGCGCGACCTCGGCGACCGCTACGACGATCTGCTCGATCAACATCACCGGCTGCTCCGGGAGGTCTGGGTGCGGCATCGAGGCGTCGAGGTCCTCACCGAAGGCGATGCCTTCTTCGTGGCGTTCGCGAGCGCAACGGATGCCTTGGCCGCCGCGGTCGACGGCCAACGCGCGCTCGCCGGCGCGGTGTGGCCCGGCGATCAGCCGGTGCACGTGCGGATGGGCCTCCACACCGGTTACGCCCGCCCGGTCGACGGCGACTACCGGGCGCTGGCAGTGCATCAGGCCGCTCGTGTCGTCGACGCGGCGAATGGCGGCCAGGTCCTCGCCACCGCCGAGGTGATCGCGCTCCACGCCGACCCCGAACCGACGGTCGAGCTCCTCGGACGGTTCCGGGTGCGTGATTTCGACGAGCCGATCGCGCTGTACCGGGTGTCTGCTCCCGACCTCGTCACCGACCTTCGCCAGCCCCGGGCGCGTCCCGCCGACAGCCACAACCTGGTCCGGCCGACCACGTCGATGGTGAACCGGGTCGCCGAGCAGGCCGAGCTCGCCGAATCGACGCGTCCGGGCACCGTGGTGACGGTCCTCGGCCCGGGCGGCGCCGGCAAGACCAGACTGTCGGTGGAGGTCGGTCTCGCGGTAGTCGACCGGTGGCCCGATGGGGTCTGGTTCGTCGACCTCGCCCCGCTCACGTCCGGAGAGGTGGTGCCGATGGCGATCGCCGACGCCGTCACCGCCCGGTCCGTGCCGGGCAACGACGCCGAGGCCGACCTGATCGCACACCTCGCCGAACGGTCGATGCTGATCGTGCTCGACAACTGCGAGCACCTGATCGAGCCGATCGCGCGTACTGTCAACGAGCTGCTCCGGCACTGTCCCCGTGTCGGCCTGCTCGCCACGAGCCGGGTCCCTCTCGGGCTGATCGGCGAGACCACGTACCGGCTCGATCCGCTCGGCGCCAACGACATCGGGTCCGATGCGGTCCGGCTGTTCGTCGAGCGCAGCGGTCTCGCCGTCGACGCGGACCTGACCGACGTCGTCGGGCTGTGTCGAGCGGTCGACGGTCTTCCGCTGGCGATCGAACTCGCGGCGACGCGGTCGCATCTGTTGACCGCAGCCGAGCTGACGGAGCGGCTGTCGGGTGGCGTCTCCGTCGTGTCCACCCGCGACCCCACGGTGCCGGAGCGTCAACGCAGCCTCGATCGGCTGCTCGACTGGAGCCTCGACCTCCTCGGGCCCGACGAACTCTGTGTCTTGAGACGTCTCGCCGTGCTCGCCGACGGCTTCGACGTGGTGCTCGCGGAAGCGGTTGCCGGCGACGAGCTCCTCCCGGCCGCGCGAGTGCCGGAACTGGTGTGGTCGCTGATCGACTGGTCGCTCGTCGTGCGCGAGGTGGCATCGGGCAGTTCGCGCTACACGCTGCTGTCGACGGTGCGGGCCCACGTCCTCGAGGGCGCCGCCGGCGAGGAGGTTGCAGCGGCGCGGCGTCGACTCGCCGACGCACTGATGGAGCGGCTCGGGCCCGTTCGGGCGCTGTCGAGGCGATGGGTCACCGAGATGGGCATCGACATGGAGAACGTCCGCGCCGTCGTCCACCACCCGGACACCGCCGACACGGCCGCCCGTTCGCTGGCGTGGTCGATCGGTCAGTACCACGACGTCGTGTCGTCGTATCGCTCCGGGATCGCCGAGGTCGCCCGGTGTGTCGAGCAGCGGCCGCACCCCGGTCCCGACCTTGTCGCTCTGCTCACGCTCCAGGCCGATCTGCATCTCCGCCTCGGGGAGGTGACCGCGGCCACTGATCTCGTCCATCGGGCAGCGGCGCTCGCCGACGAGGTCGGGGTCCCTCCGTGGAACGACATGTGCGTCGTTCGTTCGATGGGGGAACTCGCGCTGCGCTCGGGCGATCCCGAGACGGCTGCCCGCCTCGGCGAGGACGCACTGCGCGCCGGATCGTCCACGTCACGCGGCGAGGCACGCGTCTGGAACCTCGTGGCGATCGCCCGCAACACCTCGGGCGATCTCGCCGCTGCGTCGGATGCACTCGACCACTGCCTTCACGCAGAGGAGGCCGCAGGTCTCGACACGTTCCTGGCAAGCACCCACGGCAACTACGCGGAGGTGCTGCTCGCGCTGGATGACCCGGAGGGTGCGGCTCGGCACCAACTCGCTGCCCTCGACCTGGCCCGATCGATGGGTCTTGCGATCATTGTCGCCTACTCCCACATGATCGCTGCCCGGTTCGCCCTGGAGGACGGGGCGGCCGATGATGCCGTGAAGCTGCAGTCGGCCGCCGATGTGATCCTCATCCGCGAAGGGGTGTCGCTGTACCCCGGCGACGAGGAGTTGCGGCTGTCGCTGCTCGATGCCGCACGTGACTCCCTCGGCGAGGCCGGGTTCGAGCAGTCACGAGCCGAGGGACAGACCGCCCCCGCCGACCGACTCGCCGATCAGACCGAAGCGATGCTGCAGCGCCGAGCCGCGGCGTCATCGAACCAAGGAGGATGACCATGCCCGATGACGACACGGAAACTCGTGGGGTCCCGTACCGAGAACGGATCGCCGTACTGCCCGGCAATCCGCCGATCGCCTACCGGCCGGGCCGGATCCTTCTCGATCTGCCCGCGTACGAGGCCCTCCAGGGGTTCGACGACTTCGACGAGAGCCGCTACGACGTGGCGCCGATCTTCGTCGCGGCAGACGACGACGGAGAACCGATCGCTGGACTTCCCCCGACCGGTCAGTGGTACCGGATCGACCGATTCGATGACGCTCCGGCATGGGTCGAACGGCTCGTCGTACTGGATCACAACGCGCAGCTCGATTTCGTGTACTTCGCCAACGACGCCGACTGTTGCGGCTGTCCTCCCCATCCGGCACTCGCCGCTGAGATCGCCGCCAACCCGTGGCACGCGAATCCGTGGCACGCGAATCCGTGGCACGCGAATCCGTGGCACGCGAACTCGTGGAGCGCGAATCCGTGGCACGCCAATGCGGAGTCACTGAACGTTCTCGCCACCGGCAAGGCGCCGACGAGTTCAGCGATGCCCGCACCGTTCCGTTCGCTGCCCGTGCGACCGTCCTTTCCCGCCGGTCTGTCGCCGCACCGGGTGAAGATCGGTGTGCTCGACAGTGGAATCGCCGGCGGTCCGACCAACTTCGACAACTACCGTCCGGCGTTGTTGGGATCGGACGCCGGGTCGATGAGCCGGATCAAGGGTGACCTCGACGTGCCCTCGCGGCCGATCGGTGGCGGCCCGGCCGACAACTACCTCGATCCCGTCGCGGGTCACGGCACGTTCATCGCGGGGATCATCGAGCAGCTGACTCCGGGTTGCACCATCCGGGTTCCGGGCGTGTTCGAGCCCGATGGCGATGTCGGCACGCTCGAACTCGCACTGCGGCTGTGGATCCTGATGGAGGTCGTCGCGCCCGACATCGTCAACTTCTCCTTCGGCGGGACCGGGCGGGGCATCCTGTTCGAGGCGCTCATCGAGGCCTACCACGACGTCGACG
>JAHENF010000017.1:3745-61458 GCA_024643255.1 Ilumatobacteraceae bacterium | reverse complement strand
GGGCCGGCGTACCAGCGCACGCCGGCATCACGGCGGATCGCTCCGACGAGCAGCACGACCGACAACGGGTACATGGCAATGCGCTGGAACCAGCACAGACGACACGGCACGAAATCGGCGATTTCCGAGAAGTACAGGCTGCCGAGCATGGAGACCGTGGCGACCAGGAACGCGAGCCAGACCCCGGCGTCGCTGATCGCCGAACCGAGTCGCCACGCACCGTCGCTGCCCGCTGCCGCCGCGATCCGAAGCACCACGAGGGTGATCGCCCCGAGGCCTGCAGCGAGCGCCAGCAGCGCGAAGAACAACTGAGCCGTGTCGGTACTCACTGCACAAGTATGCAACGAGGGCAGTACGTTCTTTCGGCGATGACGTCAGATGCGCTCGCCGTTCCGGTGCCGTCCGACGCGAAGGCAACGCTGAAACAGCTTCGCCGCACCCGACAGCGCCGACGGCTCGGTGAACTCGACTGGTACGACATCGCCTATCGCGTCTACCTGTTCGCGCTCGTCGGCCTCGTCGTGGTCGTCTGGGTCTCCGACACCATCGACGGTGCGATCGGCGACGCAGTCGACACCCAGGATCTCCTCACGCGCGGACCGGCGATCATCGGGCTGCTGGTCGTCGTCGCATTCGCGCTCGGACTGCGCAGTGGTGCCGATGGCGGGCCGATCTCCGTCGAGGTCGCCGACATCCGACACGTGCTCCTGGCACCGATCTCCCAGCAATCGGTGATGCTGCGCCCGATCGGTCAACGACTGCGCGCGGCCACGTTCGCGGTGGGGCTCACCGGTGCGGTGCTCGGCCAGCTGATCGCGACCGAGGTCGAGGGGTCGCGAGCTGCATGGGCCGCAGCCTGCGGTGCGTTCGGTGCCATCGTCGGCTCGACGTTCATCTCGACCGCGGTACTGAGCCATACCCTGCGCGTCCCGCGCTGGGTGGCGACGCTCGTCGCCACCGCTGTCGTTGCGTGGCAGGCGTTCGTCGCGTGGGGAATCTGGAACGACAGCACCGACGGGCTGGCCCGCATCGGCCCGGGCAACCTCGCCGGCCGGCTGGCGTTGTGGGGAATCAGCCAGCGCGGCATCGACGTGATCGCCATCGTCGTGGCCGTCGCGATGGCGGCAGCGGCCCTCGCGCTCGGCGGACGACTCCGACTCGAACCGCTGGCCCGACGCGGCGAACTCGTCTCCCAGCTGCGCTTCGCGGCGACCGTGCAGGACCTTCGCACCGTCGTGCAACTGCGTCGCCAACTGCGTTCCGAGGTGTTACGAACCCGGCAGTGGGGCCAGCGCAACGCTCCATCGCGTCCGGCTCCGCAACCGGTCACCAGATCGCGTCCGACTCCGGTCGCCGAGCCCGAGAAGAAGGCGACGACCAGCACGCCGGCCGAGGCACCTGTGCGCCCATCACCGGTCGTCGTGTGGCGGCGCGGCGTCCGCTCGCTGCGGCGCCTCCCGGTCGCTCGACTCGTTCGCATCACCCTGCTCGCCGCCCTCGCAGGTGTGGGCGGGACCCTCGCCTACGACTCCTCTCCGCTGTTCGGACTCCTGCTGCTCGGCGGACTGTTCCTACTCGGTCTCGAATGTCTCGAACCGTTGTCGCAGGAGATCGACCGACCTGACATCACCGAGAGCTTCGCGATCGAGCGTGGCTGGATCTACGCCCACCAGCTCGTGGCACCCGCGGTCTTCCTGGCCCTCGTGTCGATGATCGGCGCCGGTGTCGCCACCGCCATCGACTCGTCCGTGGCGATCGGTGCCTTCGCGATCGCGATTCCGATGGCTTGGGCCGGAGCGATGGGAGCCGTCGTGGTCACCGTCCTCGACGCCCCGACGGCGCCGAAGGCAACCACACTCCTGGGCACACCGGCCAACGCCGAGACCAGCTTCGTGCCACCGGAGTTCGCCGGCTTCTCGACGGTGTTGAAGGCGATGCTCCCCGTCGTCATCAGTGCCGTCGGCACCATCCCCGTGTTCGTCGCACGATTCAGCAGCGACGCCGCGAGCGTCGGCCGTTCGATCGTCGGGTTGACGCTCTTCATCACCGTGGTGGTGCTGTGGGTCCGTCGACGTGACCCCTGGGGAATCAAGATCCGAACCTTCTTCGAAGAGGGACGTGCAGCGTCATCATGAGCCAACCATCCAATTCGCGCTCGAATCGTCCGCAGTCGAAGCGACAGCGACCGTCCGCCAAGGCCGCTGCGAAGCAGCCGACCGCCAAGCAATCGGCGGGCAAGCAACCGGCCGCGCCCACCACCTCCGGCCGCGCGACCCCACCACCCGCCGGCAAGGCGAAGGCGCCGGGCACGAAGCGTCCCCCTGCAGCCGTCGAGACCGTCGGACTCGGCAAGCACTACGGCGACGCGCCGGCGCTCGAGCCGCTCGACCTGCGCATCGAAACCGGCCAGCGCATCTCGCTGATCGGGCACAACGGCAGCGGCAAGACCACCCTGCTGCGGATGCTGGTGGGCATGCTCGAGCCGTCGGAGGGTTCGGCCACCATCGGCGGCCACGCTGCCGGGTCGCTCGAGGCGCGGGCCTCGATCTCGTACCTCGCCGACCAGCCGGTGTTCTACGACGACCTCACCGTGTGGGAACACCTCGAGTACATCGCCCGGCTGCACGCGACCGAGGACTGGGAACAACAGGCCGTCGACCTCGTCGACATGGTCGGTCTGATGCCACGCATCGACGACCTCCCGATGACGTTCAGCCGCGGTCTGAAGCAGAAAGCGGCGATCGCGATGGCGTTCGTCCGGCCGTTCGACGTGATGTTGATCGACGAACCGTTCGTCGGCCTCGACCGCACC
The DNA here is from genome assembly GCA_024643255.1 of Ilumatobacteraceae bacterium. Classification (GTDB taxonomy): domain Bacteria; phylum Actinomycetota; class Acidimicrobiia; order Acidimicrobiales; family Ilumatobacteraceae; genus Sva-07. The sequence continues at coordinate 58,646 of JAHENF010000017.1, read as the reverse complement.
GGTCGGGAGGCGCTGCTCGAACTGCTCAAGCTCGCGCACGGCGACGGAGCCACGCTCGTGGTTGCCACGCACGAACTGTCGAGCGTCAAGGAGAGCAGCCGTCTGATCGCGCTCAGCGGTGGTCAGCTGGTGTACGACGGCGACCCATCGGAAGGTGACCTCGCTCGGCTGACCGAGGGCGTCGCCGCTGACCCGAGCTGACTTCGCCGTCTTCACCCGAAGAAGAACAGTGAGTCGGCTGCGGTTGGTCTAACATCACTGCCATGCAGGAGTTCTCTTCGGTCACCGCCTCGTCCTACGACGCAGATTCCCTCACCCCGATGCTCAACGACAAGGCAGCCGAGGGCTGGGGCGTCGTGTCGATCGTGTCGGCCGGCACCAACATCGTGGCGTATCTGAGCCGCGATGCCGGACAACTCGACGTCATCGAGGAGGCGGCTGTCGAAGTCGTCGCCGAAGAGGTGGCCGTCGAAGAAGCCGCCGCCGAAGTCGCCGTCGAAGCGGCCATCGTCGAAGAAGCTGCGGCTGAGGTCGCAGCGACCGAGGAGCCCGCCGGTTGGGCAAGCGCTCCCGAATCTGACACGACCGCGCCGGCCGACGACTCGATCGCCTCGCTGGCAGCGCAGGTCGCCGACGCCGAACCGGTACCGGTCCTCGCTGCCGACCCGGAGCCGGCCGTGGTCGAGCCCGTCGTGGCCGAGCCTGTTGTCGCCGAACCCGTTGTCGCCGAACCGGCCGTGCCGGCCGGCTGGTACGCCGACCCGTCCGGACGCTTCGAGCTGCGTTACTGGGATGGCGGTGCCTGGACCGAGCACGTGTCTCGCGCCGGCCAGCAGTTCACCGACCCGCCAGTCGCCTGATCGCCGCAGTGGCCGCCGACCGGCCAGCGACAGCCCTACCCTGACATCATGCGCGCCACATCGATCGGCCATGCGGGCATGCTCATCGAGACCGACGCCGGATCGATCCTGTGCGACCCCTGGTTCGTGCCGGCGTTCTTCGGTTCGTGGTTCGTGTTCCCGCGCAACGACCAGTTGAGCGACGACCTCCGCGACCGCATCGAGCACGCCGACTTCCTGTACATCTCGCACCTGCACGGCGACCACCACGACGAGCCGTGGTTGCGCGAACACCTGCGTCGCGACATCCCGATCCTGCTCCCGGGCTTCCCGACGCGCGAACAGCAGCGCACCCTCCAGGCGCTCGGTTTCACCGAGTTCATCCGCACGGTCGACACCGAGGAACTCGAGATCGCTCCGGGGTTGACGGTGGCGATCCACGTCGAGACGTCGATCACCGACGGCCCCGGCGGCGACTCCGCGCTCGTGGTGTCCGACGGCACCTCGATCCTCGTCAACCAGAACGACTGTCGCACGAACGACCTCGCACAACTCCGTGCGCATGGCCCCGTCGATCTGCACTGGCTGCAGTTCTCCGGGGCGATCTGGTACCCGATGGTCTACGAGATGCCCGACGCCGACAAGCGTGTCCTGTGCGAGGCCAAGGTCGATGCGCAGTTCGCCCGGGCGATGCGCTACGTCGAGAACATCGATGCCCGCTCTGTCGTGCCGAGCGCCGGGCCGCCGGCATTCCTCGACGACGACCTGTTCACGCTCAACATGATCGACGGCGACGAGCTCAGCATCTTTCCCGACCAGACGGCGTTCCTGGCGCGTCTGGCCGCGGTGGGGCGCCCTGGCGTGATGAACGTGCCGGGAACGACGATCGAGATCGGGCCGGACGCGATCGACGTCGTCCATCCGATGCCGGTGGCCGACGTCGAGGCGATCTTCGCCGACAAGCGGTCGTATCTGACGCAGTACCAGGCCGACTGGAAGCCGTGGCTCGACGATCTCAAGGCGTCGTGGAATCCGCCCAGCACGGACCTGCTCGCCACCTTGCAGGAGTGGTGGGGGCCGTTGCTCGACATGGCGCCGACACTGCGTTCGCAGATCGGCGCGAACGTGTTGCTGCGCGCCGGTGACCTTCCGATCCTGATCGACTTCCCCGCCGGCGAGGTCCGGCTGCACAACGGCGAGGACTACTCGTTCCGCTTCGACATCCCGCGCGAACTCGTCGAGACCGTGACCGCCGCCCGGGCGGTCGACTGGAGCAATTCGCTGCTGCTGTCGTGTCGTTTCACCGCGTGGCGCGTCGGCGAGTTCAACGAGTACGTCTACAACTTCTTGAAGTCGCTGTCGCGGGAACGGATGCGACGCGCCGAGGCCGAAGTCGTTCGCAAGTTGACGCCTCCCGACGAACTCGCCTCGCTCGACGAGCCCGACATCCGCATCGGCGACTACATGGTCCAGCGGCGCTGCCCCCATCGCAACGCCGATCTCGCGGCGTTCGGTGAGATCGACGGCTGCGAGTTCGTGTGCACCCTGCACGGTTGGCGCTTCGACCTCGAGACCGGCCGCAACAAGACCGCGTCCGATCAGCCCCTCCGCATCCGCCCCGCCGACTGACCCCGACCCTCCCCCTCCGTTTGCGGCGCGGAATTGTTGGGACGGGCCAACCAGAACGCGCCACAATCGCCGGCGCGCGCCGACCCCTCCGTTTGCGGCGCGGAATTGTTGGGACGGGCCAACCAGAACGCGCCACAAACGTCGATGGGATCACTCGCCGAGCGGTGTCCGGTAGTTTGAACGTGTGCTGGATCTCGGGATCGACCTGAACGTCTGGCCATGGATCTGGCTCGGGATCGCGGTGGTCTTCGCGCTCATCGAACTGACGGTCCTCGCCGGTTCCTTCGTCCTGCTGCCGTTCTCGGTCTCCGCGTTCGTCGCCGCGCTGCTCGGCTTCTACGACGTGCCGATCGAACTGCAGTGGCTCGCCTTCGTCGGCGGCGGTGCGGTGTTGTGGGTGGTGACGTACCACTACGCCAAGAAGTTCGCCGGCGAGAACGAACTCCAGCCCGGCGTCGGCGCCGACCGCCTCGTCGGCCTGGAAGGCATCGTGACCACCACGATCGACCCCGACGACTCCGATCGCCGCGGACGCGTCACCGCCCACGGCGAGATCTGGGGCGCCATCTCCTCCGATCGCAGCGTCATCACCGTGGGCACCCACGTCCGAGTCGTCGCTGTCAACGGCACCAAGGTGACCGTGCAGCCGCTCGATCCACCCCGGTCGCCGACCCCGTCGCCGCAGTATCCGCCGCCGCCACCCACCTAGTCCGGAGCACTCATGAACCCCATCGCCCTCGTCCTCATCGTCGTCGCCATCATCGGCATCGGTGTGCTGGTGGCGTCGGTGAAGATCGTGCGCCCGTACCAGCGCGGCCTCGTCGAGCGTCTCGGCAAGTACAAGACGACCCGTGACCCTGGGCTCAACCTGATCCTGCCGTTCATCGAGACGATGCAGCTGATCGACATGCGTGAACAGGTCGTCGATGTGCCGCCACAGGAAGTGATCACCGCCGACAACGTGGTGGTCTCGGTCGACGCCGTCGTCTACTACGAGGCGACCGATCCTCAGCGCCTCGTCTACAACGTCGCCGATTTCTTCACAGCCATCACCAAACTCGCCCAGACCAACCTGCGAAACCTGATCGGCGATCTCGAACTCGACCGGGCGCTCACATCGCGCGACACGATCAACACGCAGCTGCGCGATGTGCTCGACGACGCCACCGACAAGTGGGGCGTGCGCGTGGTCCGAGTCGAGATCCAGCGCATCGACCCACCGCCGGACATCGTGTCGGCCATGCACGCGCAGATGCGCGCAGAACGCGACCGCCGTGCCACCGTCACCGAGGCCAAGGGCTACCAGGAGGCCGCGATCGCTCGCGCCGACGGCGAACAGCAGGCAGCGGTGCTGTCGGCCCAGGGTCGCAAACAGGCGGCGATTCTCGATGCCGAAGGCCAGGCGCAGGCGATCGAGCTGCGGGCCAACGCCGAGAAGTTGCGCCTCGAACTCGTCGGGCTCGGTGAGGGCGCGGCAGCGAAGTCCCGCCTCACGGGCATCAAGGAAGCCCAGGCCGACAAGGCCGTGCTGACCGTCGAGTACCTGCAGGCACTCGAGCGCATCGGCGACGGACGAGCGACCAAGCTCGTGATCCCTGCCGAGTTCTCCGGATTGCTCGGCACGGTGGCTGCGCTGGCGGCCGCGACGAGCGACGACGACACCGACGACGAGGTCCGCCCGAAGGCCGGGCTCCCGATCCCCGACGACGACGACCGCGTGGATCTCCCCGAACCCGATCGTTCCGAGTACCGGACGAGCTGAGGTGCGACGCGAGAACGCGCCTCGTTCCGGCTGGTATCCGGATCCCGAGAGCCGCACCGCGCTGCGCTGGTGGGACGGCCTCGACTGGACCGAGGCGCGCCGTGCCCCACCCAGCGATGCGGAGTTGCGGTCGTTCGAGGGTCAGGCCGAGTTCGAGGCATCCCACCGGTACGTGCCGCCCTCGCAGGATGTGATCGCGGCAGCGTCAGCGGCGGCGAGTCGCGCCGGTCGCCCTGAATCGCAGCAGATGATCGACGATGTCCGTCGTGCCGCTCGCGGTGAGGTCGATCGGGCCGCGGAGATCTTTGCCCGCCAGGCGCGCGCGATGCAGAGCAACGTCGGGCCGCTGATCTCGGAGTACACGAACCGTCTCGTGAAGTGGATCCGGATCGCGGTCATCGTCGCAATTCTGCTGCTCGTGGCCTACTTCGTCTTTCAGGTCGTCGCCCAGGCGAGCCTGTTCGAGTGGATCGGTGACCGGATCGACAACATCACCGACAAGCAGGGCGCGGCAGCACCGATGGTCAGTGTGCTGACAGGCGGTAGCTGAACCGGTACGTGCCGGGTTCGATCCGGTAGCGGTCGAGCACGTCGGGCCCGCAACTGGCCGTTCCGAGCCCTCGGTGCGCGACGTCGGCGTGCACCACGAGTGTGCGCCGTGGATGCAGATCGGTCTCGTGTCCAGCGACGTAGAGGTCGTGCGCGCTGAATCGCGTCGCCGAGATGTGCAGCACGGCAGGATCGAGCACGTCGAGGCGCACGGTCCGATCGGCGGCGACGAACTCGAACCATCGGCAATCGGTGCGCAGACCGAACTCCTGCGGGACGAGATACGGCGACTCGTCGATCCCCGACTCCCAGATGCCGAGGAGGGCTCCCCGATTGCGATCCGGATAGTTCTCCAGCGGTCCACGCCCGTACCACCGCACACGGTCGAAGCCCGGTGGGAGTTCGAACGTGACGCCGACTCGGGCGAGGTCGTCGAGTTCCGCCGGCACGATCACCTCGTGGGTGTGCACCTGCGAGCCGTCGTCGAGTGTCTCGACCTCATGGTGGTGTTCGACCAGGTCGTCGGCCGGTCGCCGATCGACACCGGCGTCGCGCCATCGCCCGAGCGTCTTGGCGCCGGCGCTGAACGCCCCGCCGAGGTCCGCGAGCAACTTCAACCCGTCGTTGTCGACCGGCGCCCTGAACACCGACAACTCCGACCCGAAACCCGACCCGAAATTCGGAGCGATTCTTGCGCTGGGCGCAAGATCGGCGCCGAATTTCCGTCTTGTCGGGCGTGTTCGGGTGGTGGCGGGGGTCGCGAGGAGGAGTTGGTCCCAGGCGACGAGGTGGGACCTGGGGGCCCAGGGGGTGGCGCGGCGCTGCAACCAGCGCACGGTCAGCTGGATGTCATCGGCGTCGGGGACGGCGCGCGGGAGCGCGATGCGAACAGTGGTCGACGCGGCGACGTTGCCGACGTCGAGTTCGCCCGCGTCGACGGCCACTCCGTCGACGAGCAACTCCCACGTCGCCCGCAGATCGGACAGGTCGGTGAAGCTGCGCCGGTTGCTGATCGCGAGTCCCCCGTCGTCGAGGCGCACCACGACGGGGCGGTGCACCCAGGTCACCTCCTGCATCGCAGGATGCGGGTGGAGATCGGCCGACATCAGCCCGTCGGCGACGAAGTTGCCGTCGTTGGGTTCGTCGCCGAACTGACCGCCGTACGCGAAGCCCCGTTTGCCGCTCGGAAGCAGGGTGAGCAACCCGTGGTCCTTCCACTCCCAGATGAAGCCTCCCTGGAGGCCGGGCGTCGAGGTGATCACATCCCAGTAGTCGGCGAGCGAACCGTTCGAGTTGCCCATCGCGTGGCTGTACTCGCACATGATCAGCGGGCGATCGCCGAGCCCGCTGCGCCCGTACTCCTCGATCGCGTCGATCGTCGGATACATCGGGCACACCACATCGCTCGAGGCGAGACCGCCGTCGACCCACCCGTGGTGGAACACCGCTCCTTCGTAGTGCAGCGGCCGCGTCGGATCGGTCCGGCGGATCCATCCGGCGAGCGCATCGTGGTTCGCGCCGTAGCCCGACTCGTTGCCGAGCGACCACATGATCACGCTCGGATGGTTGCGATCACGCTCCACCATCCGGGCCCCTCGCGACAGCCACGTCGAGCGATAGCGGGCGTCGTGACACAGGCTGGTGTTGTAGGCGTGGCTCTCGATGTTGGCCTCGTCGACGACGTACATGCCGATCTCGTCGCACAGATCGAGAAACCGCGGATCGTTCGGATAGTGCGAGCAGCGAACCGCCGTGATGTTGTGACGCCGCATCGCGAGCAGGTCGTCACGCATGTCGTCGACGCTCACCGCCTTGCCGCGCGTCGGATGGTGGTCGTGGCGGTTGACCCCGAAGATCCAGATCGGCGCACCGTTCACGAGCAGCTGGCGGTCGCGGACCTCGACGCGACGGAACCCGACGAGTTGGCGATGCACCTCGACGACCGACCCGTCGGGGTCGAGCAGTTCGGCGGTCACCCGATAGCGGGTCGGTGATTCCGCCGACCAGGGCTCGACGTCGGCGATCTCGAACCGGGCCGTCGCCCGGTGGCCGCTGAACAGGTACGGCGTCGAGAACGAGTGGGGCACGTCGGCCGTCACCGCACGGGCGACCCTGCGGCCGCGGAGTGTCTCGAGTCCGAAACGCACCCGCCAACCAGCGCTGGGCGATTGCAGGCCACCGACGAGAGCGCTCACGGCGAGCGTCCCGGTGGTGTCGCGCAGCCCGGCGTCGCAGACCAGCGACGTGAGCGCGATCGGCGCCCGGGCCTCGAGACAGACCTCGCGGTGCAGCCCAGCCATCCACCACTGGTCCTGATCCTCCACGTAGCTGTGGGCGCTCCAGCGCATCACCACGATCGCCACGTCGTTGACGCCGGGACGCACAGCCGCGGTCACGTCGTACTCGCTGGCCAGACGGCTGTCGGTGCCGTATCCGACGAACTCACCGTTGACGTACACCGCATGCACGCTCTCGGCACCGCCGACATGGATCACGATCCGGCGCCCGCTCCACCGCTTCGACACCGTCACCTGCCGCCGGTACACCCCGGTCGGGTTCCGCTCGGGCAGCCGCGGCGGCGGCCCGTCGAACGGCATTTGCACATTCGTGTACTGGGGGCGGTCGTCGACACCCTGCAGCGTCCAGTTGCCGGGCACACTCACCTTGGTCCACGCCCGAGTCGTCGGCGGCCGTTCGATCGCCGCAGCGGTCACGTCGTCGGGAGTGTCGAACAGCCGGAAGTCCCAACGACCGTCGAGCGATCGACGCCAGACGGAGGAGGGTTCGGGTGATCTCGCCGCGTCGATCGAATCGACCGCGAGGGTCGGCGGCCGCATGTCGAGTCGACCCAGCGACACCACGTGCGGATCGGCCCAGGGTCGGATCGCTCCGATGGTCGGCAACATCGCCGGAGTCTCCCAGAGAGATGTCGACCGCAGTGAATCGGCAGCAGGGAATCGGGGCAGTGGTGAATCGGCGGGCGTCGACGGCTACGCGCCGCCGTGCACCCAGACCGGCGTCTTCATCGGCATGATGCCGCTGTCCCAGATCCAGTCCATCGCCGGGACGCTCACCCGCACGCATCCGTGCGAGGCCGGGTAGTTCGGGATGCTGTTCGAGCCGTGCACCGCGACGCCGCCGACGAAGTACTTCGGTCGGTAGATCTCGCCGAGGTCACCCTCCCACCAGCCGTCGGGGCGCTCGCGGTTGACGCGGTGCAGCCCGTCGGGCGTGAGCGACACACCGGTGATGAACTCGCCGGGCGTGTTCTTGTCGGCCTCGGTGTACTCCTTGCCGCTGCCGGTGGAGGTGTTGAGGATCCATTCGGTCTTGCCGTCGACCACGAAGAACAGCAGCTGCTTGGTCTTGTCGACCTCGATGAGCGTGCCCGAGTTGGCCCGGGCGATCGGCCGCATCGTCTGGACGGTCAGCGCGTCGGCGGTCGCCTGACCGATCCGTCCGTCGGCGTCGAGCCCTGCGTACTTCTGGAAGGCCATCACCGCCTGTTTGGTGGTCAGCCCGTTGTTGCCGTCGGCGGCCTGCAACCAGAACCCGAGTTCCAGCAGCCGCTGTTGGATCCGTGTCGTCTCGCCGGCCTGCAGCGGAGGGTCGACGACCGGCACGGGGATGAGATTCGGTGGCAGCGTCGTGGTGGGCGGCAGCGTCGTCGGTGCGACGGTCGTCGTCGGCGGCAGGGTGGTGGTCGGAGCCGTCGTGGTGGGCGGCAGCGTGGTCGGCGGCGACGTCGTGGTCGGCGACTCGGTGGTGGCGGTCGCGGCCGCACTCGCGCCTTCGCTCGCGGAACCGCTGGTGACCGCGGTGGAACAGCCCGCGGCCGCGGCCGCGGCGAGCACCACCAGGGTGCCGATCAGTGCGCGACGACGTTGCAGAACCACCACGGAACGTGATCCTAACGGTGATGTCTGCGTGTGTGCCGGCACCAGCTCGATGTTCACCGGTTCGTTCGTTCTGACGTCGCGGGCCCGATCTCAGGCCCGTTCGTCCACGAACGGCGGGGCGGCACACGGCTCACGCGGCAGATCGTCGGCGACGAAGCGTGACACGAGATCACTCAGCGTGAGATTCGGGGCGTCCAGCGGCAGTCCGAGCGACGACGCGAGCCAGCCGACGATCTCCTCGACGCCGACACCACGCGCACCGAGGTCGGCGATCGTCACGTGGCGACCGCGGCGCTTGGCCAACCGCTCACCGGACCGGTCGACGACGAGCGGGACGTGCACATAGCCGGGGCGAGCGAGCCCGAGCAGCTCCTGCAGATGGATCTGGCGGGGCGTGGAGGAGAGCAGATCGTCACCTCGCACGACCTCGGTCACTCCCTGCGCGGCATCGTCGACCACCACCGCCAGGTTGTACGCGGGCACACCGTCGTTGCGTCGCAGCACGACGTCGTCGACCACACCGCTGACCTGCCCGACGAGCCGGTCGGTGAACGTCACCGTGCGATGGTCGGATCGAAGCCGGAGTGCGGGCTCGCGACCGGCGGCACGGCGTTCGGCGCGCTCGGGCTCGCGCAGTTCACGACACGTTCCCGGATAGGAGCCCGGCGGACCGTGCGGTGCCTGCGCCGACGACTCGATCTCCTCGCGGATCTCGCGTCGCGTGCAGTAGCACTCGTACACGAGGCCTCGCGCGTCGAGATCGGCGATCGCCTGGTCGTAGCGATCGAACCGCTCACTCTGTCGGACGACCTCCCCATCCCAGTCGAGTCCGATGATCGCGAGGTCGCGGATCTGCGATTGCTCGTGAGCGGTGCTCGACTGCACCCGGTCGAGATCCTCCATGCGCACCAGGAAACGCTCGCCCTGTGAGCGCGCCGACAACCAGGCCACCACCGCGGTTCGCAGGTTGCCGACATGGAGGTCGCCGGTCGGCGAAGGAGCGAACCGTCCGGTCATGCCGAACATTCTTGCGGCATTCATCGCATACAGTCGTCGCGATGGTGTGTCCGGAGTGTGGGATCGAGGTCGCCGACGAATCGAGGTTCTGCAACGGGTGCGGGGCTGCGCTCGCCGGCGACGCGACCGAGATGGTGTTGCTGACCACCCCACCCGATGTCACCACGGCGGCACCGACCGCCGAGCCGTTCACGGTGACGACCGACCTCTCCGACGACATCACCGCGGTCAACCTCGCGATCGACGACCGGATCAGCGATCTGCCGTCGCCCACCGCAACTGCAGAGATGCCGGCAATCTTCGACGGCAGCAGCGACCTCGCCGAGTACCCGGAGGAGCGCGAGTCGTTCCGGCTCCGTCTGGTGTTCATCCTGGCGATCTTCGGTGCCGCGGCGGTGTTGATGACCACGGTTGCCGACGTGATCGACATCCGCACCACGCGCCCCGCGGCAGGCATCGCGACGGGAACGAGCACCCTGACCGATCTCGGCAGCAACCTCGGATGGGCGGCGTTCGGCGGCGCGGCCGTGATGGTGATCGGCGGTCTGCTCGCCTGCTTCGGGCTCCGTTGGGGTGCCGGTCTCGCCGGCGGGGCCGGACTCGCGCTCGCCGGATGGGCAGGGCTGTCGATCGGGCTCGCCGAGTTCCCGATCGCCATCGCCGCATCGATCACCCGCACGTCGTCGGAGCAGTTCACGCTGCGCGTGACGCGCGACATCGGCTGGTTCCTGATCGCCGGGATCGGCGTGATGGGTTTCCTGGTGTTCGCCGCCTCGCTCCGCTCGATCGGCACAGGCGCACGCGCCGCGCTCAATCCGCTGATCGCCGCCGTGACCGCGGTGGCGATGGTGATCCTCGCGTTCGGCCCGCTCGTCCCGGTGGGCAGCAGCGCCTCGTTCTCCGACAACTTCAGTTCGCCCGACCCGAACTTCGATCTCCCGACCGCGTTCTTCGCCGGGCGCCTCGGCCAGGTGGCGTTGATCGCCCTCGCCGGCATGGTCGGCATGTTGCTGGTCCGCAGCTACGGCCTCGGTCTGGCCGCCGGGGCGACGAGCATCGCGTTGGTGCTCTGGGTGACGTCGCTGGCCGAGACGGGCGACCAGCCCGTCGGCATCGCCGACCGGAACCCGGGAGCGACCAACACCGTGCCGCACGCGGTCACGTCGTTCGGGATGGTCGCGACGTTGTTGATGTTGACGATCGCTGCGGTGCTCGCGATCGTGCGGCTCAACCGTCGTTCGGCAACCTGACCGCGTGACAGGCGACCGAGCGTCGACCGCCGGGAGAAGCGACGAGCTGAACGTCGACGCTCCGGCAACGGTCGATGATGCCGAGACGTTCGGCCTCGCCAGATGCGACGAGCGGGCAACGCGGGTGAAAGCGGCACCCTGACGGGACATTTGCAGGATCGGGTGTCTCCCCGACAAGGATCTGTTGTTCCATCCGGTCAGCTTCGGGAACTACCGACAGCAACGCCTTGGTGTACGGATGCAACGGATCGGCCAGCACTTCCTCAGCGTCGCCGACCTCGACGATCCGGCCGAGGTACATGACGGCGATCCGGTCGGCAATGTTCCACGCCAGACCCAGGTCGTGGGTGACGGCGACGATCGAGATGCCTGTCGTGTCGACGAGCACCCGCATGAGTGCGAGGATCTCGCCACGTACCGACGCATCGAGTGACGCAACGGGTTCGTCCGCGAGCAACAACTGCGGTCCGAGCACCATCGCCCCCGCGATGAGCACGCGCTGTCGCTGTCCACCGGACACCTCGTGCGGGAATCGAGGCATGTAGCGCTCAGGCGGTCTGAGGCCGGCCTGGGCCAGCGCGGTCGCCACGAGCTCCGGCTCCGGTCCGGCGAGTCCGTGGATCCTGATCCCCTCGGCGACCGCTTCGTAGATCGTCGCCCGCGGGTTCAGCGCTCCGGTCGGGTCCTGGAAGATCATCTGGACGCGGCGGCGCAGCCGTCGCAGCTCACGCTGACCGGTGGCCACAGTGGCGCCGTCGAAGACGATGCTGCCCGACGTCATCGGCTCGAGCCCGATGATCGCCCGGATCAGTGTCGTCTTGCCGCATCCGGACTCGCCGACGAGCGCCAGCACCTCGCCGCGGTCCACGGTCAGATCGATGCCGTCGACCGCCCGCACGACGCCCGACCGCCCCGAACTCTGGTAGGTGACGTGTACCCCCGCGAGTCTCAGCAGCTCGCTCATGCGCTCACCGCCACATGCACGCACGCCGCAGCCCGATCCGGTCGAATCGGACGGAGCAGGACGTCAGCGGTGGCGCACGCCTCGATCGCCATGTCACATCGCGGATGGAACGGACATCCGGATGGCAGATGGGTGGGATCGGGCGGATCACCGCCCAGACCGGACGGGTTCATCCGCGATCGCGGATCACCGATCGTGGGAAACGCCCTCGCCAGCGCGCGGGTGTAGGGGTGTTGCGGAGTCTTGAGCAGATCCACGGTTCGCCCCTCCTCGACCACTCGACCCGCATACATCACCGCGAGTCGATCACACGTGGTGCTCAACACCGACAGGTCGTGGGTGATGAAAAGCAGCGCGAGTCCGCGATCGCGCTGCAACTCGGCGAGGAGTTCGAGCACTTGGGCCTGCACCATCACGTCGAGCGCCGTCGTGGGCTCGTCGGCGATCAGCAGATCGGGTTCGCAGGCCAGCGCCAACGCGATCAGGACACGTTGGCGTTGGCCACCAGACATCTGGTGCGGGTAGGAACGGGCGAGATCGGGCCGCAGACCGACGCGTTCGAGGAGACCCGTAATTCGATCCCGCACGGCGTGTGTGCCCGCGTCGCCGCGATCGCTGTGCAACACGATCGCCTCCTCGATCTGCTCACCGACGCGCCGAACGGGGTTGAGCGAATGCAGAGCGCCCTGGAACACGATCGCCGCGGCGGTCCATCGGACGGCGCGGAGGCGACCGGGCTTCAACTCGTACACGTCATCGCCGTTCAGCAGCACCTGGCCACCCACGATGGTGTCTCTCGGCAGCAGCCGGAGCACGGCGCCGGCGATCGTCGACTTGCCACAGCCCGACTCACCCGCCAGACCGACCGTCTCGCCGGCGGCGATGGCCAGGTCGACGCCGCGTACCGCGGGAACGTCACCGCGATCGGATTTGTAGGTCACGTGCAGATCGCGGAGCTCCAGGATGGTCATCGTCGGGCTCCCTCTTCACGAAGCCGCGGATCGAGGATCTCCTCGAGTCCTCGGCCGAACAGCGTGAAGGCGAGCACGACCGCAACGATCCCGAGACCCGCCGGGAAGTGGTACCACCACGCGTTGCGACCGATCGCTCCAGCACCGAACGCCTCTTCGAGCGTCTTGCCCCACGAGTTCTGCGTGGGGTCGGCCAACCCAAGAAATGCAAGGGTCGTCTCGGTCAGGATCGCGATCGGCACCGCGAGCGTGACGCTCGCCAGGATGAGCGGTGCCACGTTCGGCAGGATGTGACGAGCCACGATGTGCGGACGGCTCGCTCCGAGTGCGCGGGCACGGTCGACGTACAGACGCGTCTTCACGGTCAGGACCTGGGCCCGGATGAGACGGGCGGTCGACGGCCAGGACGTGACGCCGATCACGAGGATGATGTTCCAGATCGAACGGTCGAGGACCGCGGCGAGCACGATGGCGAGCGGCAGGAACGGAATGACCAGGAACCAGTCGGTGAGCCGCATCAGCACGGCGTCGGTCCAGCCACCGAAGAAGCCGGCGCTGATGCCGACCAGGGAGCCGATCGTGATCGTCAGCACGGTGGCGGCGAACCCGACGAGCAGGCTGACTCGCGATCCCCAGACGAACTGCGCGGCCACCGAACGACCGAGATGATCGGTGCCGAGTGGGAAGTCACGGCTCGGTGGATGCCAGGTGGGGTTGTTGATCGAGTCGACGGCACTGAGCCCACCGCGGGGACTCATCCACGGCGCGATGAGCGCCATGATGACGAAACCGACCAGTACGACGAGTCCGATCATCGCGACCCGGTCCTTGCGCAACCGTGAGATCCCGTCGGAGAACGAACGGCGACGGCGCGCCCAGGCGGCGGTGCGCGGGGAGTACGAGGCGACGTCGCTCATCGCCCACCAACCCGCGGATCGAGGTGCGCGTACAGCAGATCGGCGATCAGGTTGGCGAGGATCGCGGCGATGCTGAACACGAGGAACAGTCCTTGCAGCATGGGGAAGTCAGGCCCGCGGATCGCTTCGAGTGTTGCCTGGCCGAGGCCTGGCCACGAGAAGATCGCCTCGACGGCGATCGCCCCGGACAGCACGAAGCCGAAGTTCAGTGCCGTCAGGCTCACGACGGGCAACAGCGCGTTCGGCACGGCGTGGCGGCGCCGGACGTCAGCGTCGCGCAAACCCTTGGCGCGAGCGAGCTGCAGGTAGTCCTCGTTCAGGGTGTCGAGGATCGACGATCGCATCACGATGACGTACTCACCGATGTAGGCGAGCATCAGCGTCAGCGCCGGCAGCGCCATGTGGTGGAGTTGATCGAGCAGCGCGGCAACGCCGGTGGCGTTGCTCCCGGCATCCTCGAACCCGCCGGTGGGGAACCATCCGAGCCCGACGGCGAAGACTGCGAGCAGGATCATGCCGAGCCAGAAGTCGGGCACCGAGTACGTGAACATCGAGAACGAGGTCGACGCCGCGTCGAACCTGCTGCGACGCTTCCAGCCCGCGTGGATTCCGAGCGGGATGCCGACGAGCATCGCCAGCACCGTGGCCGTGCCGACGAGCAGAAGCGTCGGCCAGACGGCCTCCATGATCTCGGTGGTCACCGGTCGATTGCTGAGGAACGAGTCGCCCAGGTTGCCGCGCGCGGTCTGGCGCAGATACGCGAGGAACTGCTCGAACTTGGTGCCCGTGAGGTTGAATTGTTCGCGACGTCGCTGGATCTGGTCGGGGCTCAGGTTGCGGCCGCGGAACAGTGACCCGGTCGGATCGTCATTGACGACGCGGAACAGGAAGAAGTTGACGGCCAGCACGAACGCAAGCGTCGCCAGCGAACCCAGGATCTTGCCGACGACGAAGCGGGCGCGCACGTCACTCGCGGTCGTCGGCGGTCTTGCGCGAGCGGGTGACGCCGAGGGCGATCCCCCCGATGACGACGAGGCCCGCCACGATGATCACGATGAGGGCGCCGGTGCTGAGGCCGCCGCCGCCGCCACTGCCACCTTCGATCGCGGTGAGATTCGCATAGGTCGGCGACGAGTTGCTGAAGAGCACGGGGCCCGTGTCGGCCGGCTGGCGCAGCCAACCCTCGAACCGGTCGGTGCGATACGCCTGCGGGTCCCCGTCCTCGAGCAGCACGACGTACGTGGCGTTGTCGTGGAAGTACTTCACCATCTCGTGGACGATCTCGATGCGCTTGTCACGATCGAGTTCAACCTTCTGTTGCTGGTACAGCTCGTCGTACTTCGGGTCGCACCAGTTGGCGTCGTTGTTTCCCGGCTCGTCGACATTGGTCGTGAGCTGGTCGCAGGTGAAGTACGACAACTGCGGGTCGGGATCGACGAAGGGCGTCCATGCCCACACGAACAGGTCGTACTCGCCGGCGATGCTCGCCTCGTACAGCTGGTCGTCGTCCATCACCTGCACCTCGGTACCGATGCCGATGTCGGAGAGCCACTGCGTGACGAACTCGCGGATGGCCGGTGCCGGCTCCGACTCGGAGCGTTCGACGTAGCGGAAGTTGAGCGGGTCGCTGCCGTCGGGCATCTCGCGGATGCCGTCGCCGTCGGTGTCGAGGTAGCCCGCTTCGTCGAGCATGGCGTTCGCACGCGCGGGATCGAAGTTGAACGTCTCGTCGGCGGCGAGCGTCGGCGTCCACACCGGGTCGGCGGAGGGAACCATGACACTGCCGACCGAACCGGTCCCCAACGCAACGCGATCGAAGAGCACCTGACGGTCAATGGCGTGCGCGATGGCCTCGCGGACCACGAGGTCCTGCAAGGCGGGGTGGCCGTCGCCGATACCGCCCGCTCCACCGTTCATGGCGAGTTCGGTGAACGAGCCCTGCTCACCCGAGATCGTCTCGATGTTGGCGTCGCCCTGCAACCGTTCGAGTGCTGAACGGGGCACCTCGTGAGCAGCATCGATCTCGCCCGCCTGCAACGCGGCAACCATGGCGTCGCCGTTGGTGAACACCCGGTACACGATCTGGTCGATGCCGTTGTCACGGCCGTACCAATTCGGATTCTTCGTCATCGTCCAGTCCTGGCCCGAACGCCAACTGGTGAGCGAGTACTGGCCTGAGGCCACCCCGTCGAGGCCGTCGTACGAGGCCAGCTCGTCAACGGACAGATCGGCATAGATGTGCTCGGGCACGATGTACACGTCCATCGTCGGCAGCTTCGGGTCCGGTACCGAGCTGGTGATCTCGACCGTTCGGTCGTCGATTGCGACGGCGTCGAGGTTCTGCACCGTCGAGTAGTGGTTCGCCCATTCCTCGTCGCGTGATCGGTTGATCGTGTACGCCACGTCGTCGGCCGTGAGGGGCTCACCGTCGGACCACTGGAGACCTTCACGCAATGTGTAGGTGTAGGTGAGTCCGTCACCGGAGGCCACCCACGACTCGGCGAGGCCCGGGACGGTCTCGAAGTCGGCCGCGGCCTTGTCGGTGAGCGAAGCGTACTGCAGGTTCCAGACCTCGAAGTCGGAGACGAGGTAACCGACGGTGACGTTCGGCGACGAGAGATCTTGTAGCAGCCCGATCGTCAAGGTCACGCGGTCGCCGTCATCGGGTGTCGAGCCCTGCGCGCTCACGGCGGGCACTGCCGTACCCAGGAAGAGGACACCGGCCATCAGACCGACACCGATGAGACGCCTCGACATTCGATCCTCACCAACATGGGAAAGGGCGCCCAGCGCCGGGAATGAGGGGCGCATTCTCCACCCATGGACGCAAGATCGCAAGTCTCGTCAGCGCGAGGTTCGGTGTTCGAGCTGGTCGATGTAGCGAAGCCCGGCGAGCGATGCCTCGTAGCGCCAGAGCGCAACGGTGTCGGCGACCCTCCCGTCCCGATCGAAGGCGGTGGCCGCGAGCGCGGCCGACTGCGCATCGAGCCGCTCGCGTTGCGCGCGCAGCATGTCGCCGATCTCGATGTCGCAGCGGTCGGCCAGCGCGAGTTTGAGGAGCAGTTCGCTGCGCAGGTCGCGCAGATGCTCGACCGGTGTCCCGAGCCATCGGCGCAGGCGAGCCCGCCCCGATCGGGTCGGGGCCAGGATCGTCCTGTTGGGTCCGGCGTGGCCCGGCTCGGAGCCGATCGGATGGATCAGACCGCGGTCGCCGAGCTGGTCGAGCGATCGGTAGGTGAGCGGGCGCGACACCGACCAGATGCGCCCGATCTCGGCGTCGGGGCGGAGTTGCGCCGCGATCGCGAAGCCGTGCGACGGCTCGGCGCAGAGCAGCCCGAGGCAGGCCCATTCGCCGAGCAGGAGTTCCTGGTCCGTGCGCTTCGTACTCATGCCGGATACGTGGTGATGTCGGTCGCCTTGAGCGACGCATAGACGTCGTCGCCGGGGCGCAGCCCGAGTGCGTCGAGCGCGGCCGCGGTGATCTCGGCGACCATGGGGAGTGGACCGCGCACGCCGACCCGCGCCCGATCGCCGAGCCGCTCGATATCACCGACCACGCCAGGCCAGATGTTGCGGGCGCTGCTCGTCGGGTCGGCGGCGAGCGACAGCGTGATCGCCTGGGGCCGGATGACGGCGAACACCGGGCCGGGGTCGGCAGCGACGACCACGCGGGCGCCGCCGTCGGTCGTCAGCACGCCGTCGACCACGACGCCGCGCATCAGGTTGGTCCCGACGAGTTCGGCGACGTAGCGCGACCTCGGGTGGGCAGTGACCTCGGCGATCGTGCCGGTCTGCGCGATGCGGCCACCTTCGAGGATCGCGACCCGATCGGCGAGGGCGTAGGCGTCGATCGGGTCGTGCGTCACGAGCAGCCGCGTCCCCTCGAACGTCGACAGGTGCTCGCGGAGTGTCCGCCGGACGTCCTGGCGGGCGCTGACGTCGAGCGCGGCGAGCGGCTCGTCGAGCAGCAGCATCGCCGGGTCGGTGGCGAGCGCCCGGGCCAGCGCCACCCGCTGCGCCTGTCCGCCCGACAGTTGGGCGGGTCGCATCGATGCAAGATCGGCGAGACCCACGCGGTCGAGCCAGGTCGCGGCGATGGAGCGGGCAGCGCGCTTGTCACCCCCTCGGGCCCGCAGGCCGAATGCCACGTTCTCCGTGGCGCTCAGGTGGGCGAAGAGCAGGTAGTCCTGGAACACCACACCGATCGGACGTTGTTCGGGCGGGACGAAGGTGTCGGTGGCGGGATCGTCGAGCACCACGCCGTCGAGGCGGATGTGCCCGCGATCGATCGGCGTCAGGCCGGCGAGCGCGCGCAACAGCGTCGACTTGCCGGAGCCGTTCGGTCCGAGCACGGCGAGGACTTCCCCTGACCCGACGTCGAGTTCGACGTCGAGTTCGAAGTCGCCGACCCGCACCGCAACGTGTGCGTCGAGGCTCACGTGAACGCCGCCCGGGCGCCGTTCAACCAACGGTCGCGCAACCCGATCAGCACCGCGAACGACACGGCAATGAGCAGCAGGCTGATGACGAGCGCCTCCTGGGGGTCGGTCTCCAGCGCCAGGTAAGTGGCGAGCGGCATCGTCTGCGTCGTGCCGGGGAAGTTGCCCGCGAACGTGATCGTCGCCCCGAATTCGCCGAGTGCCCGAGCCCAGGCGAGCACCGCGCCGGCGATCAGCGCCGGCTGGATCGCCGGCACGGTGACGCGCCGGAACACGTGCCAGCGCGACGCGCCGAGCGTGCGGGCGGCGTCCTCGTAGCGACGGTCCATCTGGCGCAGCGCCGCTTCGACGGTGATCACGAGGAACGGCATCGACACGAAGGTCTGCGCGACGACCACGCCCCAGGTGGTGAACGGGAGTTGGATGTCGAACCAGCGGTCGAGGTACTGGCCGAACAGCCCGCGCCGGCCGAACGAGAAGAACAGCGCCACGCCACCGACCACGGGTGGGAGCACCATCGACAGGATGCACAGCGCACGGACCGCCGAGCTGCCGGTAAACGGCACCCGGGCGAGGAGCCAGGCGAGCGGGACGCCCAACATCACGGCGAAGAAGGTCGCGGCGAACGACGTGCGCAGCGACAGCCAGAGCGCGGTGCGCACCGACTCCTGACCGACGACGTCGAGCATCGATCCCCAGGGCGCCCGCCACAGCAGGCCGATGAAGGGCAGGGCGAAGAACGCGATCGCCACCATCGCCACCGCGAAGACCGGCGGCGGGAGTGGGGTGCGTTGTCCGCGGCGACGGGTCATTGCGGTGGCGCGAATCCGTACGAGGCGAGGATGTCCTGGCCCGCAGCGCTCGTCACGAAGTCGATGAACGTCCGGGCGAGTGGGTTGTCCGACACCGCGACGATCGGATAGTCGGCGACGACGTTGACGTCGGCGGGGATCTCGACGCCTGACGCGGCGTCACCAGCGGCCTGCACGTCGGTGACGTAGACCACGCCGGCGTCGGCTTCGCCGAGTGTGACCTTGGTGACGGCGGCTTTGACGTTGTCCTCCAGCGAGTCGGGCGCGACGGTGACGCCGGCGCGGTCGAAGATCTCCGCGGCGTAGGTGCCGCACGGGACCTCGGGCGCGCAGACGACGACCACGAGGTCGCGTGTTGCGAGGTCGGCGACGCCCGTGATGCCGAGTGGGTTGCCGGGGGCGACGATGATCTCGGCCCGATTGGTGGCGAAGACCGTCGGCTCTCCCGCAACCGCTCCAGCGTCGGACACCTTGGCCATGTTGGCGAGGTCGGCCGAGGCGTAGACGTCGCCGGGGGCGCCCTCGATCACCTGGCGGGCGAGGTCGGAGGACGACGCGAAGCTGAAAGTCAGGTCGGTGTCGGGATGGGCCTGCGTGAAGGCGTCGCCGAGCTCCGTGAACGCGTCGGTCAGGGAGGATGCGGCGAAGACGGTGAGGGAGTTCGACGACGAGGCGGAGTCCGAACCGCACGCCGCGCCGACCAGCGCCAGTACCAGGAAGCCACCGGCGAGGCTGAGTGTCCGAGAACGCACGGTCGTATGGTAGTCAACCGCTGACTAGACGCGCCGAACCCCGGCCTGAGACGCGAAGAAATCCCTTGCACTGCAAGGGATTTCTCGTGCGCGAGGGGGGACTTGAACCCCCACGCCCTTTCGGACACCAGCACCTGAAGCTGGCGCGTCTGCCATTCCGCCACTCGCGCAAGTGGAGCCCAGAACGCTAGCGCACCTCCGCAGCGATCCCACACGCTGATCCCGACCGCTGCCCGACGACCCACAACCTCATCACAACACCAGCGATGAGGTTCCGGCCCAACAGGTGCACCACAACCTCATCACAACACCAGCGATGAGGTTCCGGCGCGACGTATGCACCACAACCTCATCGCAGGGGGACGGCGGGCGTGGCGACGCCGAGCGCGCGGGGACGGGGAGTAGCCTCGCCTCCCACGTATGGGATTGCAGTCGTTGGAGCACCGTTTGGAGCGTATGGTCGATGGGGTGTTCTCTCGTCGTTCCCGCGGCTCCATCCGCCCCATCGAACTCGGTCGACGTCTCGTGCGCGAGATGGACGACAACCGCTCCGTCGACGTCAAGGGTCGCCGGATCGTTCCCAACGACTTCACGGTCATGCTCAACGCCGCCGACCACGCCGGTTTCGGTGACATCGAGGACGCCCTCGTCGCCGAGCTGGCCGAGGCCGCACGCGAGTACGCCCGCGAAGAGGGCTACCACTTCATGGGTCCCGTCACCGTGCAACTCGCCGTCGACAACAACCTGCGCGGCGGCCGCTTCAGCATCGTGAGTCAGCTGAAGCAGGCCTCCACCGGCCCCGGCATGGGCTCGCTCGTGCTCCCGTCGGGCGAACGCGTCTACGTCAACGATCAGCCGGTCACGATCGGCCGTCTGCCCGAATGTGCCATCGCCGTCAACGACAGCAACATCAGCCGTCGTCACGCAGAGGTCCGCGCCGGCGCCACCGCCTTCGTCGTCGTCGATCTCGGCTCGACCAACGGCACGATGATCAACGGTGTCAAGATCAGCGGCGAACAACGACTCCGCGACGGCGACATCATCAGCGTCGGCGCCACCCATCTGCGGTTCGAGGCCTCCTGATCCGCCGGAGCACGCCGCTCCTCCGCTCATGACCGACCAAGTCCTCAACCTCCTGAAGTTCGTACTCCTCGGACTGCTGTACCTGTTCTTCGCACGCGTCCTGTGGGCGGTGTGGAGCGAGGTCCGCACGCCGACGAGGCGACCGATGGTCGGTGCACCACGCGTCGCCCAGATCGGCCAGCCGACGATGCCCCCTGCCGGCGTGGCGACCGCACCCCCCAAGGACCGCCGCCAGGCGAAGCACGCCAAGCAGCAGGCCGGGCGCCGAGCCAGCCGATTGGTGATCCTCGAGCCGAAGGCCCGACGCGGCATGAGCGTGGCGCTCGTCGGCGACATCACCCTCGGACGCGAACCCGGCTGCACGATCACGATCGACGACGACGCCTACGTGTCGCAACTCCACCTGCGCATCTACGACTACGAGGGCCAACCGATGGTCGAGGACCTCGGGTCCACGAACGGCACGTTCCACAACGGCTCGAAGCTCGTCGGCGCCAAACTGCTGCACCCGGGCGACCGCATCCAGGTCGGCACCACCGTGATCGAGGCCCAGTGATGGCACATCTCCGCGTCGGCGCAACGACCCACACCGGCCAGGTCCGCCCGGCGAACGAGGACAGCCTGCTCGTCACCCCGTCGGTGTTCGTCGTCGCCGACGGCATGGGCGGCCACGAAGCCGGCGAAGTCGCCAGCCAGCTCGCCGTGGAACGCATCGCCGAACTCCTCGACGGCGACGAACTCCCGTCGGCCGAGACCGTCGTGGCGGCGATCCGCACCGCGAACGGCGACATCTTCCGTGCGGCCATCGCCAATCCCGGCCAGGCCGGGATGGGCACCACCGTCACGGCCATCGCCGTCATCGCCGACCACTACGCAGGCCGCGCCGAACCGAACATCGACGACGAGCCCAACGACAACGACCTGACGGACGACCCGATCGACGACCCGACCGCGACGTCGAGCGACGACCCGACCGCAACATCAACCGAGGCCCCGGTCGACGAACAGACCAGGCGGCCCGTGCTGCCGGGAGACGTCACGCCGGTCGTGCCCGCGGAGCCGAGCGAAGCGCTGGTGCTCGCCAACGTCGGCGACTCGCGCACCTATCTCTTCCGTCACGGTCGGCTCCGCCGCGTCACGGTCGACCACAGCTATGTCCAGGAGTTGGTGGCGACGGGCCACCTCACCGAGGCCGAGGCTCGCCACCACCCGCGTCGCAACATCATCACCCGGGCGCTCGGCATCGAACCCGACGTGCGTGTCGACTGGTGGACACTTCCGCTCATCCGCGGCGACCGCTTCGTCTTGTGCAGCGACGGTCTGGTCGACGAGGTCGACGACGACGACATCACCGCAGTGCTCGAGAATGAGGACGATCCGCAGGCTGCCGCCGACCGGCTCGTCGTGCTCGCCAACGACGCCGGCGGCCGCGACAACATCACCGTGATCGTCATCGACGTGATCGAGGGTGACGATCCCCCGGATCCCACGCAGGAGATCGACGTCGCACCGCTGTGGGCCGACGGCGCCGCCGACCCGACGCCTGCGGGCACCCTCGAACTCGATGCCGATCCGTCGAATTCGGCCGCCGCCGCGGCCGGTGACACGCCGCGCCGATCGAATGTCAAGCGGTTCGCGATCGGCTTCGGCGTCGCGGCGGTCGTCCTCGCGTCGTTCGTCGTGTTCTCGGCGTGGGCCCGAAGCGGCTACTTCGTCGCCTTCGACGACACCGACCAGGCGATCATCTACCAGGGCCGACCTGGCGGCGTGCTGTGGATCGACCCGACGGCCGTCAACGCCGGCGGCCCCGGCCGCGACGAACTCGAGCCCGATGTCGCCACCGCGATCGACGACGAGCCGACGTTCGATTCCGCCGACGCCGCCGCGGAGTTCATCCGCGAAGGCGTGACCACCACGACGACCACCACCACGACGACCACCACCACGACGACCACGATCGCCCCGGTGACGACCGCGTCAACCGGCGCACCGACCGGAGTGACGACGATCGCGACCCCATGAGGGTCGCACGACACCCGTTGGACGACACATGAGCGACCTCGACGTGTCCGCCGTGCAGCCCGTCGTGGTCGACTCACCGCTCGCGCGGAGCCGACGGACGACCGAGCTCACCCTCGTCGTGATGGCGGCGCTGATCACCGGCGCGGCCTACACGATCACCGCGCTCGGCACGAACGCCGAGATCCCGCCGGGCATCATCGTGTTCGTCGCCATCCTGCTCGGGCTGCTGCTGTGTGCCCACGTGGTCGTACGACTCGTCGCCCGAGGCGCCGACGGCACCCTGCTACCGCTCGCCGCGCTCCTGCACGGCATCGGGTTCGTGATGATCACACGGCTCGACGACAAACTCGCCGGGCTGCAGGCCACCTGGAGCCTCGTTGCGATCGGCGCGTTCGTGGCCACGTTGCTCATCGTCCAACGCGCCACCGATCTCGCCCGCTACAGCTGGCTGTTCTTCTTCGGCGGGGCGTTCCTCCTGCTCCTCCCGCTCGCCCCCGGCCTCGGCGTCAACATCAACGGCGCGCGCATCTGGGTCAGCCTCGGACCGATCAACTTCCAACCGGGCGAGTTCGCCAAGATCGCCCTCGCCATCTTCTTCGCGTCGTACCTCGCCGACCGGCGTGAGCTGATCGCCGCGTCCACCTGGAGAGTCGGACCGCTCCACCTCCCCGAACCCCGCTACATCGCCCCGATCATCATGGCCTGGGGGTTCGCCGTCGTCGTCATGGTGTTCCAGAAGGACCTCGGCTCCTCACTGCTGTTCTTCACGCTGTTCGTCGTGATGATGTGGGTGGCCACCGAACGCCTCAGCTACCTGCTGATCGGCTTCGTCTTGTTCGCCCTCGCCGCCTACTTCTCGTGGACGCAGTTCGGACACGTCCAGACCCGCGTCGACATCTGGCTCGACCCATGGGCCGACCCGCTCAACAAGGGCTACCAGATCATCCAGTCGCTCTACGGCCTCGCCGACGGCGGCCTCACCGGGACCGGGCTCGGCCGCGGCAACCCGGGACAGGTGCCCGAGGCCCAGAACGACTTCATCTTCTCCTCGATCGGCGAGGAGTGGGGCCTGATCGGTGCCACCGGCGTGCTGATGGCGTTCATCCTGATCGTCGGCGCCGGGTTGCGGACCGCGCTGCGCACGGACCGGACGTTCGAGAAGCTGCTTGCTGTCGGCCTCACGACGATCGTCGGCATCCAGGGGTTCATCATCATCGGCGGCGTCATCAAGGTCGTGCCGCTCACCGGGATCACGCTGCCGTTCGTCAGCTACGGCGGCTCGTCGCTCGTCGCGAACTACATCCTGCTGGCATTGCTGATCCGACTCTCGGATGCCTCGGCGCGCCGGCTCGGTGAGCTGCCTGACGACCCCACGCCGAGCGAGCGCTGGAAGGCGTGGCGATTGTCGCGTTCGATGCGGCGAGCCGAGCGGCGAGAGGCAGCATGAACCGTAGGATCCGCCAACTGGCTGCGGGCATCATCGCGTGTTACGTCGTGCTCTTCGTCGCCCTGAACTACTGGCAGGTCGGACGCAAGCCCGAACTCGACGCCCGCTTCGACAACACCCGTCAGGTGTTCCGGGAGTTCAACCGGCCGCGTGGGCCGATCGTCACCGCTGACGGCGTGGTCGCTGCGGTGTCGTTCCCGACAGCGCCGGGCGAAACGTACGACTACCGCCGCGAATACCCGACCGGCGACCTGCTCGCCGACGTCACCGGATACTTCACGTTCGCGTTCGGGTCGACCCAGGTCGAGCGGCTGTACGGCGACGTGCTGACCGGCACCACCACCGCGCAGCAGGTCCGTGGCCTCGGCGACCTCCTCGGCGGCAACGTCGAGACCACGGGCACGGTCGAACTCGCCGTGCGCAAGGACGCACAGCAGATGGCCAAGTTCCTCCTGGCGGGCCGGACCGGGTCGGTCACGGTCATCGAGCCGAAGACGGGCGCGATCCGCGCGATGTACAGCAACCCGACCTACGACCCGAACACGTTCGTCAACGCCGACTTCGACGTCGCCGAAGGCATCATCACCGACCTCCAGAACGCGGAGGGCAGCCCCTTGCTCGCCCAGGCGTACCAGGAGCGTTACATGCCGGGGTCGACGTTCAAGGTGATCACGACCGGCATCGCGCTCGAATCCGGGCTGGTCAACCTCGACACGGCGTTCCCGGACGAACGCGAATGGGTGCCACCCCAGACCACCGACCCGATCCAGAACTACAACGGCAGCCTGTGCGGCGGCGACCTCGCCACCGTGTTCGCCCGCAGCTGCAACATCCCGTTCGCCAAGATCGCCACGCTGCTCGGGCCCGAAGCGATGGTCCGCGGCACCGAAGCGTGGGGCATCGGCGAGGAACTTCCGATCGACCTGCCACGCCCGGCCGCCAGCACGTTCGGCAACACCGACAACCTCGACCAGGAACTCCCATTGCTCGCGATCCGCGGGTTCGGCCAGAGCGAGGTGCAGATGGTGCCGCTGCACATGGCGATGGTCGCCGGCACGGTCGCCAACGGCGGCCGGATGATGAAGCCGTACGCCGTGCAGGCCACCTACGACCAGGCCGGGCGGGTCCTCGACCGGACGTCGCCCGAGGTCTGGAAGACCCCGATCTCCCCCGCCACCGCCGAGATCGAGCGGCAACTGATGATCGGCGTGGCCGAACGCGGCACCGCGAGTTGCTGCATCGCACTCGAAGGTGGCATCCCGGTTGCGGCGAAGACCGGTACGGCCCAGCTCGGCGTCGCATCGAACCCGGGGCTCTCGCACGCCTGGATCATCGCCTTCGCTCCGGCCGACAATCCGCAGTACGCCGTGTCGGTGGTGCTGACGAACGCGCAGTCGACCGCCGACGTCGCCGTGACCGGCGGTCGCCTGGCCGGTCCGATCGCGAAGGGCATGCTCGACTTCCTCCTCACGGGCGCCGGATCGCAACCGCTCACCCCGACGGCGCCGGGAGGCGGAGGGTGATCGCCGTCACCAGGGGGCTGCCAGCAATGGCAGCAACGGGGTCGGTAACCTTGCACAGCGCCCAGAACCGGTGTTCCAGCGCAGAAGGCAAGATGTGACGAACAACGGCGAGGCGACGGTCATCAACGACCGTTACGAGATCCACAAGCGAATCGGACGCGGCGGTATGGCCGACGTGTTCTCCGCGCGCGATCTCCTGCTCGACCGCCAAGTCGCGGTCAAGGTGCTCTTCCCGGAGTTCGCGACGGACGCCAACTTCGTGGAGCGCTTCCGTCGTGAAGCCCAGTCGGCCGCCAGCCTCTCGCACCCCAACATCGTCAACGTCTACGACTGGGGCAAGTTCGAGGGCACCTACTTCATCGTGATGGAGGAGGTGCAGGGTCGCACGCTCGCCGAGATCCTCGCCACGAACAAGCAACTCACGTCGAAGCAGGCTGCGGAGATCGCGAGCGAGGTCGCCGCCGCACTCGGCTTCGCCCACGACAACCACGTCGCCCACCGCGACATCAAGCCCGCCAACATCCTGATCGGCACCAACGGCCAGGTGAAGGTCGCCGACTTCGGGATCGCCCGCGCCCTGAACGCGCCGACCGAGTCGAACCTCACCCAGGTCGGTTCGGTGATGGGCACCGCGACGTACTTCTCCCCCGAGCAGGCCCAAGGCGCCCAGCCCGACCCGCGGAGCGATCTGTACTCGCTCGGCATCGTGATGTACGAGATGGTGGCGGGGCGGCCGCCGTTCACCGGCGAGAACCCGGTGAGCATCGCCTACAAGCAGGTCCACGACGCGCCGCAGCCGCTCGTCCAAATCGTTGCCGATGTGCCGCGCTCGTTCGAGGCGATCGTCGCCAAGCTCCTCGCCAAGGATCCGAAGAAGCGCTATCCGAGCGCGGCCGCACTCCGCGACGATCTCCGCCGCTTCCGCAACGATGAGCCCGTCCAGGCCCTCGCTGCAGTAGCCGACGCCCAGAGTCGCAACGCCGCGGCCGCCGCGGCCGCCGGTGCGGGACTCATCGCCGCCGGCAGCACCACGATCAACCCCACGGTGGCGCCGACCGGCATCATGCCCGGCGCCGCGCCACGGGCGTCCTCGGTGCCCTCGGGCGGCATGGTCGAGGCCGGCTACCCGACCGGTGCGTCCGCCGACGCCATGTACTACGACACCAACCCATCGCGCACCGGTTGGTATGCGCTCGGAGCGTTCGTCGCGCTGATCCTCCTCGTCATCGGTGGCGTGCTGTTGTTCCAGGCGCTGGGCGGCGACGACGGCACCGCCGAGCCGACGCAGTTCGTCCTCGACGACTACACGAACAAGCCACTCGAGGAGGTCACCGCGGATCTCACGGCCAAGAACATCCGCTTCGTCACCACGCCCGAAGAGAGCTCGCTCGTCGCTGTGGGTTTCGTCACGCGAACCGATCCACCGGCCGGCACCTTGATCCTGAAGGCCGACACCGTCGAGGTGTTCTTCAACCCGGACCCCCAGCTCGTTCCCATCCCCAACGTGATCACGCTGCCGATCACCGAGGCGAGTTCGCTGCTCGCCGCCGACGGCTTCGTGGTCGGGACGATCACCACCGAGGAACGCGACGATCTCGCCGAGAACACCGTGATCTCCAGCGACCCGGCAGCCGGTACCCCGGCGTTGCAGGGCACCATCGTCAACCTCGTCGTCGCCGCACCGCCTTCGAGTGTGCAGGTGCCCGGCGAGGTGATCGGGATGACCGAGGTCGAGGCCCGAGCGGTACTCCAGGCAGCGCCCTACGAGTTCGTCGTCACCACCGACGTGCGCTCGAGCCCTACGGTTCCCAAGGGCACGGTGATGGAGATCCGGCCGGGGCCAGGCGAACTGATCGCCAAGGGCAGCGACGTGCTGATCATCGTGTCGGACGGGCCCGAGCCGGTCACGGTGCCTGCCGTCGTGGGTCGCACCGAGGCGCAGGCCCGCAACACACTGACCGAGCAGGGGCTCGTGCCGAGTGTGTCGTACATCGACGTCGCCGCCGGGAGCCCCGACGACGGACGGGTCGTGGCGCAGAGCCTTCCCGCGGGAACCAAGGTCGACCCCGGCACCGGCATCAAGATCACCGTCGGCCGTGCCGTCGCCCCGGTCACCACCGTGCCACCGACCACGACCACCACGTTGCCGCCGACAACGACCGCGCCGGCGACGACGACGACCGTCGCGCCCTGACCCGACAGCGAGCCGCGATCGGGTCAGCCGACCGCAGGCGCTGCGGCTCGTGCGAGGAAGTTGGCCAACAGTTCGTGGCCCTGCCCGGTGAGGATGCTCTCGGGATGGAACTGGACGCCTTCGACCGACAGCGTGCGATGGCGGACGCCCATCACCACGCCGTCGACACTGTGCGCGGTGACGATCAATTCGTCCGGGATGCTCTCGGGCGCGAGCGTCAGAGAGTGATAGCGCGTCGCCGTCAGGGGTGAGGGCAGACCGGCGAACACGCCGGTTCCGTCGTGCATGATCTCGGAGGTCTTGCCGTGCATCAGCTCGGGTGCGCCCACCACATCGGCGCCGTACACATGGCCGATCGCCTGGTGCCCGAGGCACACACCGAACAGTGGTGTGCCGAGTGCAGCGAACGCGCCGATCGACTCGCAGATGATGCCGCTCGTCTCCGGGCGACCCGGCCCGGGCGAGAGCAGGACAGCGTCGGGCTCCATCGCCACCGCCTCGGCGACGGTCAACTGGTCGTTGCGAACCACGATCGGATCGGCGCCGAGTTCACCGAGATACTGCACCAGGTTGTACACGAAGCTGTCGTAGCTGTCGATCACGAGGACACGAGTCACCACTCCAGTATGGGCCGAAGTCCGCCGCCGTGAACGGTCGGTTGACCTGATCACGTATGCTCGTTCCTGCATGGCTCCCCCGAAGCGAAAGACCGGCGGCGGCCGGGTCACCCCGAAGGGGACCCGACCCGAAGATCGCCACGTTCAGAACGACGACCAACCGCATCACGCCGCGACCGCGTCGTCGCGTTACACGCCGAAGGCGACCAAGCGAGAACTGGTGCCGCCGCACTGGATCCCGATCATCATGGTCGTGCTGCTCATCGCCGGCGGGCTGATGATCATGGCTCGATACCTGTTCTTCACCGACAGCAACATCCCGACATTGATCGGGCTGGGCTGCATCCTGGCCGGCCTGTACACGGCCACCAAGTGGCGTTGACCGGCTGAACACAGTCGACGGTTCCCACCCTGTGGGAAACCCGAATCACATCGATGTGGTTTCACCCAGATTGTCCCCAACCCTGTGGACAACTTGCGCCTGGATGCCCTGTTCCCGGCGTCATTCGAACAGCGGTGCGACCTCGGTCATGTCCTCGAGACAGTGTCGCGGGGGCGGTGGGTCCTCGTCGGGGGCCATCGTCAATCTCAGCTCCACCCCGCAGACATCGCAGCGATACCTGCGGTTCACCCGACGCATCTCGCCGGTGGGCGGCGGCGCCGGCGGCATCGACGTCATGCTGCGCAGCATCATGATGCCGGTTTTCCACAGGACGTAGCCCATCAGGACGCCGAAACCGACCCAGATGATCGTCGCGACAGCAGGCATGGGCTCACGCTAGCGGCGCGAGTGGACCGACGATCTCGGTGTCACGACGCAGGTCATGTCTCCGCCGTCTCGCCGGCGGGCTCCGGCTCGAGACCGATCAGCAGGTCGAGGACACGTCGGATGTCGTCGACGTCGGCGTCGTCGAGATGGATCGCGAACTGCGCCTGCAGCGCACGCCGGTAGCTGATGTTCATCTCCCGCCAGAGCCGACGACCGGTGCGGGTCAGTTCGATCTCGACCGCTCGATGATCGGCGCCGGGCACGTGACGATGCCGGGCGATCCACCCCTCCTCCTGCAGACGATCGAGACGCCGGCTGAGACTCGACGGCGGGAGGCGGAGATCCGCGGCGACGTCGAGCGGCCGGGCGCGGCCGCCCAACCGTTGGAGCGACGCGAGGACATCGAACCATCCGAGTTGGATGTCCCAGTCGGCGCGCAGTTCGTCGTCGATGCCTCGCTCGATCTGCCCGACGACCGCTTGCAGGCCACGCCAGGCGCCGATGCGGGTGGCATCGAGACGAGCCACGACACAGACCTCAGCTCGTGGCGCGAATCGCCGACCCGAACGCCTGGACCGCTTCGGAGATCTCCTCCGAGGTGACCACGAGGGGCGGCATCCATCGCACCGTCCGGCCGCGAGTACCAGCCGGCATGAGGATGACCCGGCTCTCACGCAGGCAGTGCCCGACGACGGCGACGGCACGATCGGCCGAGTCGAATTCGGTCGCCACCATCAGCCCTCGGCCGCGCACGTATCGCAGGGACGCATCGAGTTGCTGCATCTCGCGCAGCGCGTCGATCAGCTGGTTCCCGCGGGCATGGACGTTGTCGAGGAACCCCGGTTCGGTGAGCACATCGATCGTGGCGAGGGCCGCCGCACAACCGATCGGGTTGCCGTTCGACGATCCTCCCTGGCTGCCGACCCGCCACGAATCGTCGATCGACCGTCGCATGCCGAGCGCAGCGAACGGAAAACCCGACGCGATGCCCTTGGCCATGCACAGCATGTCGGGCTCGACGTCGTGGGCCTCGATGGCGAACATCTTGCCCGTGCGACCGAACCCGCTCTGCACCTCGTCGGCCACGAACAAGATGCCGTGTTCTCGACATCGCTCGGCCAGACCGCGGATGAAGGCCGCCGGTGTCGGGATGTAGCCCCGTTCGCTGATCACCGGCTCGACGAAGATCGCCGCCACCTCGCTGGGAGCCACCTGGGTCGCGAAGAGCCGGTCGAGTCCACGCAGCGCCGCGCTGATCTCCGCTTCCTGATCGGAGGCGTGCGGATCGGGGAAGGGGGCGATGAAGACCCCGGAGGGGAGCGGTCCGTAGCCGGCACGATCGATCGAACGCGAGGTCGACATCGCCATCGTCAGATGCGTCCGACCGTGGAACGCGCCGTCGAGCACGATGATCGAGTGCCGTCCGGTGGCGTGCTTGGCCACCTTCACGGCGACTTCGAGGACCTCGTCGCTCGAGTTCGCGAAGAAGAACGTGTCGATCGACTCGGGGGTGATCTCGGCGAGCCGTCCGGCGAGTGGTTCGAGCAGATCGTGGGTGTAGACGTTCTGTTGGGCGTGGATGAACCGGCCTGCCTGCTCGCTGATCGCCTGCACGACCCGCGGATGCGAATGCCCGGTCGACGCGGCCGCGATCCCGGCGGTGAAGTCGAGGTACTCGACGCCGTTGACGTCGACCACGCGACACCCATGACCGCTGACGACCTGCAGATCGGTGGTCTTCGCCCAGACCTTGGAAACGTGTGACGACCCGGTCATGTACCGAGCCTACGCATCGAGGCCGCTCGTGGCGGCGACGGCCTCGTCCCAGCTCGCCCGCTCGAGGAACAGCTTGCGCGTCGACATGACCCACCGCGGGGCGTTCACACCCAACGCACCGTGCAGCCGACCGCGCCGTCCGTACAGAGCGAGGAATTTCGCGTCGGCGACCGATCCGGCCACGATGCGCACCTCGTCGTCGACCGCGGATCTGCCGAGGAACTGGATCCGGTGCTCGAACTGGTCGCTCCAGAAGAACGGCAGTGCGGCATACGGTTCGAGTGCTTCACCGGCCGCGAGGTGGACGAGATTGTTCGCGGCCTGAGCGCCCTGCTCGGCAGCGTTGGTCCAGTGCTCGACCCGCATCTCCTCGTCGAAGAGCCCGTTCGGCCAGCGCGCCACATCGCCGGCGGCGAACACCCCGGGGACCAGCGCACCACTCGATGCGATCGCCTGGAGGTTGGCGTCGCACACGATGCCGTCGCGCACCTCCAACCCGCTCCCGTCGAGCCAGCGGGTTGCCGGGGCGACACCGATTCCCACGACCACCACGTCGGCCGCGACGAGCTCGCCACCGACGAGCCGCACGCCGTCGGGGGCCAGGGCGTCGATGCGCACGTCGCAGCGCACGTCGACACCGTGGGCCCGGTGGAGTTCGGCGATCGCCTCGCCCATCTCGGTGCCGAGACCGCGGATCAGCGGAGCAGGAGCACCTTCGAGCACCACGACGTCGTTGCCGAGGGCCTTCGCGGTCGCGGCCGCTTCGAGCCCGATGAATCCGGCGCCGACCACGACGACGCGTCGACCGCCGGGGGTGATCTCGCGCCGCAGGGCGAGGGCATCGTCGAGCGACCGGAGTTCGTGGATGTGGCCGAAGCGCTCCTGGTCGGGCAGCCGGCGCGGCGTGGCGCCGGTGGCGATGATCGCGCCATCGAAGGGGATCGAGGTGCCGTCGGCGAGGGCGACGGTGCGCGCGTCGAGATCGAGGCCGGTCGCGGCCGAACCCAGCCGCCACTCCACGTCGAGTTCGTCGAAGACCTCGGGCTGACGAAGGTGAATGCGGTCCGGCTCCCATTCCCCCGACAGCAGCTTCTTCGACAGTGGCGGCCGGTCATACGGACGATGCACCTCGTCGCCGACGACCACGACCGAGCCGACATGGTCGTGCTGGCGGAGTGTTTCCGCTGCACGCAGCCCCGCGAGCGAGGCACCGACGACCACGACACGGTCGAGCGAGGGACGAGTGGCGTCGGTCTCCGTCATGTCCGACACGATGCCACGGTTTCGGGGTGGAGGCGAAGCTCGCTAGCGTCGACCCATGCCTTCTACCGGCCAGATGCACGACGTGACAGCGCCCGACGTGGACGCCGTCAACGACATGATCGGTGAGCTCTTCCCAGGCTCGAACAACTCCTGTGTGGAACTCGGCCGTACGATCGCCGTCGCCCGCCGTGAGGTGTCGGAAGCCGAGCTGCGCCCCGGCGCCTTCATCTCGGGCCCGTCCCAGTTCGGGCTCGCCGACGCCGCGCTGTGGTACCTCGTCTTCGGGGCCACCGGCCGAATCGAGCCGATGGCCCTCACGTCCGAGCTGTCGATCCGGTTCCTGCGGCCTGCGCAGGGGTCGGTGTTGTGGGCCAGGGCGACGCTCGACGTGGCCGGCCGACGCAACGTGGTGGGCACCGTCCGCGTCTGGTGCGACGATCGCGAAGATCGACCGACGGCCACGGCGCAGGGTACCTACGTCCTGCCGCACTGACCGATGAGTGAGCGCCCGCGTTTCCACCTGGCGATGCCGGTGCACGATCTCGCACCGGCGCGCGCCTTCTACGGCGAGCTGCTCGGGTGCGCCGAGGGACGATCGAGCGACACCTGGGTCGACTTCGATCTGTACGGCCACCAGTTCGTCGCCCACCTCGATCCCGCGCATCGGCCGTCGTCACTGTCGAACCCGGTCGACGGCGACGACGTGCCCGTCCCCCACTTCGGAGTGCTGCTGAACCCGGCCGAGTGGCGCGCGTTGGCCGAACGCCTGACGGCTGCCGGAACAGCGTTCGTCATCGAGCCCCACACCCGTTTCGCGGGGCTGGTCGGCGAGCAGTCGACGATGTTCCTGCTCGATCCGTCGGGCAATGCGCTCGAGTTCAAGTCGTTCGCCGACGACGCCCAGGTGTTCGCACGGTGACGACGGCGCCGTGACCGGACGGTGACCGGACGATGATCACGATCGCCGACGCCTCCGACGAGCGTCTCGACGACTACCGATCGCTCAACGACCAGGCCTTCCGGCGGCGGTACGAAGCCGACCGGTGTTTCATCGTCGAGGGCTACGTCGCGATCGACCGGCTGATCGAATCGGGGCACACGGTCCGCTCGGTGCTGCTCGCCCCATCGCGGCAGGAACGTTTCGGCGTGAACGCGACGTTGCTCGCCGCCGACGACGTGCCGGTGTACGTGGCAGACCGCGGTGTGATCGCCGACGTCGTCGGCTTCGACCTGCACCGGGGCGTGATCGCCTGCGCCGACCGGCGGCCGCACCCGTCGATCGACGAGTTGGTCGTCGGTGCCCGGCGCGTGGCCGTCCTCGAAGGTCTCAACGATGCGGAGAACCTCGGGGCGATCGCCCGCGCGGCGAAGGCGTTCGGCATCGACGGGCTGATCGTCGATCCGACGTGCACCGACCCCTATTCACGGCGCACCGTTCGGGTCAGCATGGGCGAGGTCCTCACCCTGCCGGTCGCACGGGCCGAGCCGGAGCAGTGGTCCGATCTCGGCGAACGCCTGACGACTGCGGGCTTCGAGGTCTGGGCGATGACACCGGCGGGCGAAGACGACCTGTGGGCGGTCGCGGTGCCCGATCGTCTCGCCGTCTGCCTGGGTGCGGAGGGCCCGGGTCTGAGCCGGACCATGTTGGCCGGGGCGAGTCGTCGGGTGCGGATTCCGATCTCCCCCACCGTCGACTCGCTCAACGTCGCCCAAGCGGCAGCGGTCACGTTCGCCGCCACCACGCGCCCATGAGACGCGGGTCAGACCCGCGTCTCATGTGCGACCTGTCAGTGGGCGAACTTGACGTTCGGCAGGATCCGGTCGATCCAGCGAGGCAGCCACCACGCCCGGTTGCCGATGATGAACAGCGCTGCGGGCACGAGCACCAACCGGATCAGGAAGGCGTCGAGCAGCACCGCGGTGCCGAGGATCAGGCCCATCTCCTTCATCGGCAGCGTGCCGGCGATGGCGAAGGTGTAGAAGACGGCGATCATGACGCCGGCAGCGGCGACGATCGGTCGTCCACTGTGGCCGAGCGATCCTCGCACCGCCTCGTTCGCGTCACCCGATCGTTCGAAGTGCTCCCGGGTCGAGGCGAGCAGGAACACCGTGTAGTCCATCGAGATGGCGAACACCAGGGCGAAGAAGAACAGCGGTGCCCACGAGGTCAGGTACCCCTGACTCTCGAAGCCGAGCAGGCTGGCGCCCATTCCGTGCTGGAACACGAGCGCTCCCACTCCGAAGGCCGCACCGACCGACAACAGGTTGAAGATGACGCCGACGAACGCGACGATCACCGCCTGGAGGGCGACCATGAGCAGCAGGAAGCCCAGGATGAGCACGACGCCGATGACGAGCGGTGCCTTCTCGCTGAGCGTCTGGTCGAGGTCGAAGTTCTCGGCGACCGGGCCACCGACGAGCACGCCGTCGGGGAGTTCGGTTCGCAACGTCGGGATCAGCGCGAGCGCTTCGGTCGACGACGGGTCGTAGGCACCGACGGCCTGGATGATGCTGGCACCTTCCATGCCCGGCTGCGGTGGGAAGGCCATGACGATGCCTTCGGTCGCCGTGACCTGATCGGCCACTGCCTGCGCGTCGGCGCCGGCCGGCACGATCACTTGGATCGGGCCGGGCCCGCCGGGGCCGAAGCCGTCGGCGATCATGTCGTAGCCCTGACGGGCCTGTTGGTCTTCGGGCAGCACGGTGATTCCGGGCATCCCCGTCTTCAGTCCGAGCAGCGGCAGCGCGAGGGCCACCAAGATGGTGACCGCACCGATGGCCACGAGGACCTTGCGGGCCTGGATCCGATCGGCGAGCCGTGCGAAGAACTCGCTGTGGTGGTCGCCCTTGCTGTGCCACGGGAGTGCGAACTTGTCGATCGCGGGTCCGAGCAGCGCCGGCAGCAAGGTCAGTGCGGCGAGCAACACGAAGCTGACCGAGAGCATCATGCCGGCAGCCATCGAGCGGAATGCCGGGATCGGCACGAGCAGGATCGCCGAGAGGCTGATCAACACCGTCAGGCCGGAGAACAGCACGGCCTTGCCGGCGGTGTCCATCGTGAGACCGACGGCGTGCGGGGGATCTTCGGGATGAGCGTGTAGCGCAGCTCGGTACCTGGTGACGATGAACAGCGCGTAGTCGATGCCCAGTGCGAGCGCGAACATCATGGCGAAGTTCAATGTCCAGATCGACAGGTCGGTGACCTGTGTGATGCCGTAGAGCACGCCCATCGAGGCGAGCAGGCCCGCTGCGGTGAGCAGGAGCGGCAGTCCGGCAGCGGCGAGGGTGCCGAAGGCGATCACGAGGATCACCGCCGTGACGGGCCACGTGAGGATCTCGGCCTTCATCATCCCCTCACGGTTGACGGCGTTGAAGTCGTCCCAGAACGCTGGGGAGCCGGTGAGCGCGACGCTGATCTGATCGCCGGCGACCTCGGTCGACAGGTCGTTGATCTCGTTGCCCAGTCGCTCCGCGGCGCGGACCGCTTCGGTCGGATCGACCTGGGCTCCCGCCTGGATCATCACGGTCTTGCCGTCCATCCCGGGCTGTGCCGGCATCGGCTGACCGAATCCGGGCTCGGTGAGGATGAGTGCGTTCACGTCGGCGATCACCTGCTGGTAGGCGGGATCCTCGATCGGCGTCGACTGACTCTGGATCACCACGACCGCCGACTGCGACGACAGACCACCGAACTGCTGGTCGATCACGTCGCGGGCCGCCAGCGACTCGCTGCCGTTGACCTCCCACATCGCTCCGGAGAGCGCGTGTTCGAGCTTGGGGGCGAACACGCCCAGCCCGATGGCCAGGAACGCCCACGCGATGACCACGAACTTGCGGTGGCCGTGCGCCCAGCGCCCCACCCTGGCCAAGGGCGGGTGCACGACGTCGGTCTCGAGGTCGTCGTGGTGCGGATGCCAATTGACCAATTCATCTTCATGAAGTGATCGACTGGGCGGTGAGGAGTCGGTGTCGATGGACATGTGTGGGTTCCTTCGTTGGTGGGGATGGTGGGGAAATTGGTGGAGCGTGCCGTCAGACGGCAAACGTGCGGGCGTCGTCGGCGACCTGCTCACGCAGGCGGTCACACACGATGGCGCACACGGGCATCAGGCTCGGATCGGTGACGGAGTAGTAGGCCGACGTGCCCTCCGCTCGCCGCGAGACGATGCCAGCGTCATGGAGGATCCGCAGGTGCTTGGAGACGTTGGCCTGGCTGGTGCCGAGCCGCTCGACCAGCTGGCCGACGTTCTGCTCGCCGTCGTCGAGCAGCGTGCGGATGACACCGAGGCGCGTCGCGTCACCGAGCACGCGGAAGCGTTCGGCCACGTGTTCGAGCAGTTCGGTCGGCAGCGCCTTGGGCATGTCGAGCACTCTATAACCATAGAACGATGAATGCAACTTCGGCGCTCCTCGGCCGGCCCTCCCCCACCCATCGATGAGTCTCAGCGCGAACAGGTCGCGGCGAGACTCATCGCAACCCTCCGGCACACCGCAGCGATGAGTCTCAGCGCGGACGGGTCGCGGCGAGACTCATCGCGGGGTTGGTTGTTCGGCAGCCTCGGCCGTCCCGGAATCCTCCCCCGACATG
The DNA here is from genome assembly GCA_024643255.1 of Ilumatobacteraceae bacterium. Classification (GTDB taxonomy): domain Bacteria; phylum Actinomycetota; class Acidimicrobiia; order Acidimicrobiales; family Ilumatobacteraceae; genus Sva-07. The sequence continues at coordinate 21,564 of JAHENF010000017.1, read as the reverse complement.
ACGGAAGCGTCTGCACAGGCGATCAGCGCGCGATCGACCTCGGCGTCGTGGGGTTATCGTCGGCGCATGGAGATCCGATTCCAGGTGGTCGTGTTCGATACCGCGGACATCGAGACGGAGAGCACCTTCTGGGCCGGCGTGCTCGGTGGCGAGATCGAGCGCGAAGACGACTGGCACATGGTCGTCGTCGACGGTGAGCCACGCGTCGGCGTGCAGCTCGCGCCCGGTCACGTCGCGCCCGAGTGGCCGAACGGTGTGCCGCCACAGCAGATTCATCTGGATCTGTGGGTCGACGACTTCGTCGACGCCGACGAGGAGGTCAGGCGGCTCGGGGCTCGTGTGCTGCAACCCGCCGCCGGCGCCGCATCGGGAGACGACTTCCAGGTCTACGCCGACCCCGCCGGGCACCCCTTCTGTCTGTGCTTCCCGGTCGGCGGACCGCACGGCACGACGACATGATCGAGCGACTCCCAGACCATCCATCGGCACGGGAGCCGGAACCGTTCGCCGGACCCGACCATCCGATGCGCACGCTCACGCGAGCGGTTGCCCTGGGCGAGCCGTGGACGAGCGACGATGCCGACCGGGTGGCCGCCGTGTTCGATGATCTCGCAGAGGAGTGGTCGGTGCGCCACATCGACGACACCAAGGCGGCGCCGGTTCAGGACGCTCTCGAGCGCGGCGACGTCCCCGTCGGCGGCGCCTGGTTGGAACTGGGTTCGGGCACCGGCGCCGGCGCTCGAATCCTCGTGGGCAGCGTCGGATCGCTGGTGGCCACCGACCTGTCGGCGGAGATGCTGCACCACGCGCCCGGTGAGCTCGCGCCACGGGTCCGCGCCGACGCGTCGATGCTCCCCTATCGAGATCGATCGTTCGATGCGGTCCTGATGATCAACATGCTGCTGTTCCCCCATGAGGTCGACCGAGTGCTGCGCGAGGCCGGCACCGTGCTCTGGGTCAACACACTCGGCGACCAGACGCCGATCCACCTCCCACCCGAGGACGTACTCGCCGCGCTCCCGGGCGAATGGTCCGGGCGCACGGCATCTGCGGGCACCGGGTTCTGGCTCACCGCCACACGCTCCTGACCGGACCCGAAAACGATGACAACCCCCGGCCGAGCCGGGGGTTGTCATCAGAATTCGTTGGAGTCAGTCGGACGATTCGGAGGCCGTCTCACGCGGCTCGGGGGCTTCCCCGAGGCCGAGTTCAGCGAAGATCTCCGCCTTGCGGTACTCGAAGTCATCCTCCTCGACGTCGCCGGCAGCGAACTTCTCGTTCAACTGACGGAACTCCTCGAGCAACGCATCCTCGTCGGGGCCCTCTGTGGGCTCCTCGTCGGAGTCCGAGCTCTTGCCGTGTCGTACGGCAAGCTTCTCGGCCTTGCGCTCCTTCTTACGGAGTTCTCGTTGTCGTTTCTGGTAGGACTGGGGACTTCGAGCCAATCGGAACGCCTCCTCAGACGACTTTGACGTCGACCGCTTCCGGGCCCTTACGGCCGGCAGCGATTTCGAACTCGACGGTGTCACCGTCGTTCAGCGAACGACGACCAGAACCAACGATGTTCGAGTAGTGCACGAAGACGTCGTCGCCGTCGTCGCGAGAGATGAAACCGAAGCCCTTCTCGTCATTGAAGAACTTCACTGTACCTGTGGCCATTTCGGCTCCTTGTTGAAATCGGAGCCACCGTTGACTCACGTTTACGTCGCTCAGACTAGTGACGATTGCGCGATTGTCCACCGCGCGGGCAACCGTCGCCCATCGTCACATCGGCCGGGTGACAGCCAGCCGACGCCGAGGGTCGACGCCGACGAAGGGCTCGTGTCCCGTGATCGCAAGGCGCGCCAGGATGATCGACGCCATCACGACGCCGACGATGCCGGCCAGCGTGAGCGCGATGTCCGCGACACCGAGGAGTCCGTACACCAACCAGAGCGCGGCTTCGATCCACGCGATCAGCCACGTCGACGCCGACACACCGACCAGATCGCGTGTGCGACACGCAGACACCACCGCCGGGAGCAGCTGGACGCCGTACGACAATCCGACTGCGACCGCGGCGAGTTGCCAGCCGCCGACGACGAGGAACGGCAACGGGATCATTCCCAGCACGAAGAAGCCAACCGCCATCGACGGCAATGCGGGGCGACCGACCGTGCCGACGTAGACGACGGCCATCGAGGTGTAGAGCATCAACGACACGACCGACACCGGCACGAGCGCCCACACCCCGGCGGCGATGCCATAGGTGAGCCACCAGCCGTTGATCGCCAGGCTCACCCCGATCCACACCGCCGACACACCCTCGACGCGGCGCGTGCGCGCCAGGCGCCTGGCCTGAGGGAAGGCCATCCACGAGCCGAGCACCGTCGCCACGACGACCAAGAGATTCAGGAGGATGTTCACGGAGTTCTACCTTGCAAGCTGTAAGTGTCTATCTGGATTTAGTACCTTACACGACGCCGAGCGGTACCGTGGTGTCGTGTACGTCACATCCGGGCATGACACCGAGATCCGCCTCACGCTCGAAGCGATGGTCGATCTGGTCAACGCGCTGTCGGATGCTCGGGAATCCGGCGAGCGCGCCGACGTGCGTGGGCTCCTCGACTCCCACGGGTTCACGAAGGCGAACTCGGCCTCGGCGGCCTCGATCGAACGGGTCGAGTCGCGGATGAACGAACTGCTCGACAAGTTGGCGACGTTGGCAACGTCCGAACCCCAGCCGACGGTGCAGTGGATCAACCGCGAGTTGGCCGACCTCCACATCACACCGTCGCTGACCGACCACGACGGCGCCGGACTCCACATCCACTGGACATCGGAATCGGCGGCGTTCGACCAGCAGGTGATCGCCGACGTGCTGATGGCGCTCGGCCAGGACATCTGCGATCACGGCACCGGGCGCTTCGGGACCTGCGCGGCAGCGACCTGCGATCACCTCTTCTACGACGCCACCCGCAACGGATCGCGCCGCTTCTGCGCCGACCCCCGCTGCGCCAGCCGCACCCACACCGCCGACCACCGCGCCCGCCAACGCTCGACCTGACCCAGCTCAGCCCGCACCAACCCAACCCGCACCAGGCCCAACCCCAATCAGCCCCGCACCAACCCAACCCGAAATCACCAACCCGAAATTCGGAGCGAACCTTGCGCTCAGCGGCAGGTTCAGTCCGAATTTCGGGGGGCGGGGCCGACGATGCGCCCGTCTTCGAGACGGAGCACCTGATCGGCGCGGCGGAAGGCGACCTCGCGGTGCGACACGGCGATGACCGTCATGCCCGCATCGGCGAGATTGGTCCACAGCAGCACCTCGGTCTCGACGTCGAGCGCGCTCGACAGGTCGTCGAGCACGACGAGTTCGGGCGCATGCACCAACGCTCGGGCGGTCGCCAGACGCTGGCGCTGCCCTCCCGACAGCCGGAGTCCGCGCGGGCCGATCAGCGTGTCGGCGCCGGCGGGCATCGACTCGATGTCGTCGGCGATCGCAGCGAGGCGGAGCGCGGTCGCGAGCTGCACCGGATCGACCGGTCCGAGCGCGACATTGTCCGCAACGCTGTCGGAGATCAGCTGCGGTACCTGCGAGAGGAACGCTGCGTTCGGTGGCACGAGAAATGCCGATCGGTCCTCGATCTCGCGGCCGTTCCAACGCACCGAACCGGTCACGTCGGCCTGCCAAGCGAGCCCGAGCAGCGCGCGCAGCAGTGTCGACTTGCCGACACCGATCGGACCGGTGATGACGACGAACTCACCGCGGCCGACCGTGAACCCGACGTCGCTCACCACGCGCCGGCCGTCATAGGCGACGGACAGTCCGGAGACATCGAGTCGCTCGAGTGACACACGCTCGGGGCGCTCGACGGCGGAGCGTGTCCGCTTGTCGGCCGGGTCGATCGGCAGGCGACGCTTGCGCACCGTGTTCGTCGGTGCCTGCTCGGCCACCAGTGCGCTCATCCGGTCGAACGCGACACCTGCCTGCTTGCGGCGCGCGAGTACCCGCCCGACCATCCGCGGTAGGAAGCTCAACCAGCCGAGGTACGCGGTGAACAGCGCAAGCGTGGCGAGGTCGAAGGAACCCGACGCGATCGCTCCGGCACTCACGAGCAGCACCAGACCGAGGCCCACGTCGGCGGCACCCTTGCTGAACGCCTGGACACCCTCCTCGAGCACGCGATCGCGCACCGCCGTGTGGCGTCGACGATCAACGAGCACGGCGAGACGCGCGAGCATCGGTTCGGCGGCGTCATTGACCTTGACGGTGGTGGCCGCGGCCATCACGTCGCCCAGCAGTCCGGTCACCCCCTCGGTGGCGGCGCGATCGGCGGCGCGGTACTCCTTGATCCGGGTGTCGAGCACGCGCGTCGCGATGCCGACGCCGAGCAACGGCAGGATCAGGATGAGCGCGGCGTTCGGGTCCGCGGCGCCGAGCACGAACCCGGCGATCACCGTGAAGACGAGGCCGCCCGACACGTCGACCATGCCGTCGACGAAGTTGGCGACGTCCTCGGTGTCGTCGCGGAAGTGCGTGACGGCCGACCCCGCCGATCCCACCGGCTGGCCGGCATGCAGGCCGCCGCTGGCCATCTGGGCGCTCAACATGTTCGCCCTCAGCAGTGTCTGCATGTGGATCCACGCCTTGGTCCAGATCAGGGCACCGTGGTGGATCGCGATCATCCGGATCGTTTCGCTCGCCGCGATGGCCGCCGCCCACCAGATCGTCCCGGTGGTGTCACCCCCCTCGAGCGCGCCGTACCCTCGCGCGAGGAAGTACCCCGTGATCGCCGGCATCGTGAAGAAGACGACGAACAGGGACCAGCCCACCCAGAGTTCGCGCGGGCGATGCTGCGAGACCCGCCAGGTGAGCTTCCAGACATTGTCGGTCGGGTTCCCGGCGGGCACGTCATGGATCGGCTCAGGATGCTTCGTCACGAGCTCGGTCATGGCGTCACCTCCGAGCTCGCCGTCTCGCCGTCCGGTTCGCGCTCCTCGTCGAGCGAGATGGACAGGAGTTGCGCGAACCGGCTGTCGTCGTCGCCGACCAGGTCGCCGCGATCGCCGTGCTCGACGACCAGCCCGTGATCGAACACGATGATCTCGTCGACCGAATGCAGCGTCGACAGGCGATGGGCGATCACGAGCGTGGTACGGCCACGCATGAGCTCGACGACGGCAGCCTCCAGACGTTGCTCGGTCTGCGGATCGACCCTGGCCGTCGCTTCGTCGAGCACCAGGACGTCGGGGTCACGCAGCCACACCCGCGCAAGCGCCAGCAACTGCGCTTCACCGGCGGACAGTCCGCCCCCAGCGGCACCGAGCGCGCGGTCGATGCCGGCCGCGGCAAGTGCATCGAGGCCCACCCGGTGCAGTGCCTCGACGACGGCGGCATCGGTGGGCTGGTCGTCGAACAGCGTCACGTTGTCGCGAACGGTCCCGGCGAACAGTTCGACCTCCTGGGGCACGAGCGCCACGCGCCGGCGGAGTTCGACGAGGGAGATGTCGGCGATGGGCACCCCGCCGAGCGCGACGCCACCACTGGTTGGCTCCACCAGTCGCAGGACGAGACGCGAGAACGTGGTCTTGCCGCTGCCGGTACGTCCCACGATCCCGACGGAACGACCGGCACCGATGTGCAGGTCGACGTGGCTGAGCACCGGGCGGTCGTCGCCGTAGTCGAAGTGCACGGCATCGACGTCGATGGAGAGCGGGCCGGCCGGCGGGTTCGTGTCGCCTTCGTCGAGCACCTTGGGCCGCACGTCGAGCAGGTCGACGACACGCACCATGGCCCCGTTTGCCTTCTGCACGGTCTCGAGTTCGTGCACGACCTCCTCGAGCGGACGGGCGATCAGCAGAACGTACTGGAAGAGGAGGAAGGCGGTCCCGAGCGAGATGGTGCCGGCCGCCACGAGGACCGCGCCGAGCACGAGCGCGATGACCCAACCGGCAGCAACGGCGCCCTGGACGAACCACCACATGATCAGGAACGCACGCTCGCGGCGCACGGCGCTCATCAGCGCGTCCTCGCTGTCCTCGACGAATCGCCAGGCGACGTGGTCGGCGGCACCGTTGGCCCGGAGGTCTTCGGCAGCGGTGAGCCGCTCCTCGATCCCGCCGTACAGGCGGCCCAGGGCGCCCATCTCGTCCGACGATTCCGACACCGCACGGTGACGGCTCTGCACGATCACGACCAACGCCAGCCCGACGTACACCGCCATGCCGAGCCCGAGCCGCCAGTCGAGCACGGTCAGCACGATGATGATGCCGCCGATCAGCATCGCGGCGCCGGCCGCCTTCGTGACCACGGTGCTCAGGAAGTCCGACACAGAGGTGATGTCGCCGTCGACGCGTTGGATCAGCTCACCTGGCGTGTGCGTGCGATGGAACTCGTGATCGAGGCCGAGCACGTGACGCGTCATCGTCAGACGCAGATCATTGGTCGTGCGCCAAGCGGCGATCGTCGCCGACCACACGACGATCACGGCAAGGATCTGCGTGACGACCGCGATCGCCAGGAAGACCAGGGAGAGACGCACGATGTCCGCACGAGTCGTGCCCTCGGTGGCGGCGTCGACGATCTGTCGCACCACGAGCGGCCCGGCGATGAGGAGCGCCGAGCTGATGGCCACGAGCACGCCGAGGCCGGCCCAGCGCCAGGCGTCGGGCCGCAGCAGCGCGCCGAGGACGCGCCAGCGTGTACCGCTCGTCGCGGTCTGCGTGGCCATCGGCACATTCTCCCCGTTGGCCGCCACTCACCCAGCACACGTTTCGGGCGGACCCTCGAGGAATGTTTGCGTTCACGAACAGGTTGCGACGCGGTATGGGTGTTCACCGCCTCAACCACGCCGTGCTCTACGTCCGAGACGTGGATCGGACCACCGAGTTCTACGGCGATGTACTCGGCTTCCGCGTCGTCGCCTCGCTTCAGGGCGCGGCCTTCCTCCAGGCGCCCGACTCGACGAACGACCACGACCTCGGGGTCTTCCAGATCGGGGCCGGCGCCGGGCCCTCGGATGCCGGTCGGTCGACCGTCGGCCTCTACCATCTCGCCTGGGAGGTCGACACGCTCGGTGAACTCCAGCGTCTCGCCGGTGTGCTCCGCGAGCGCGGGGCGCTCGTCGGCGCCTCCGACCATGGCACCACCAAGAGTCTCTACGCGAGGGACCCCGACGGCCTCGAGTTCGAGGTGGTCTGGATCATTCCGGCCGACCTGCTGACCCAGGACGATCTCGACGCCCGCATGACGATCCGGGCCCTCGATCTTCCCGCCGAGATCGAACGATTCGGCGTCGGCGAGCCCGGCGGCATCGGCATCTCCCGCTGACCCACACCATCCTCATCCCCATCCCCATCCCCATCCCATCCCCATCCCCATTCACGTTTGGGGCGCACTCCGGTTGGGACGGTCCAATCAACTCTCGCCACAAACGTCCGGGTGGGGGTCAGTCGGAGCAGGCGGTGAAGAGTCGGGCCTTGAACGCGGTTTCGTCGACCGACCACAGCACACGGATGTTCGGGTCGGGTCGGCCGAATCGACGGTCGGGAATCGTGCAACCCCGCGTCGGCCCATCGAGACCGACGACCAGCCACTCGTCGGTCGCCTCGACGATGATCGAGTCGTCGAGCGCAACCGCCATGGCGATGGGGTCCGGGAGATCGAACCCGGCAAGCCCGGTGTCCAGGCAGTACTGCTCGACGTCGCCGTTGATGTCGATCGCGAACCGACCGAGACGACCGGCAGCAGCGAGCCGGGTCTGCTCGTCGGGGAGCATCACGGCGAACTGCCGGGAGATGTTCCACCCGATCATCGTCTTGGCGCCCTCGGCCGCGAACGCCACCGACGCCGCCTCCGGGTCGGCCCACACGTTGTACTCACCGAGGGCGTCCACGTTGCCGACGCCGTCCGGCGAGCCGGCCATCAGATACGTGTGGCCGAACTTCGTGAGAAAGTCGGGATCGACCTCGAGCGCTGCGGCGATGTTCGTGAGCGGCCCGAGCGTCACGAGGTCGTGCCGGCCCGGTTCGTCGGCGGCGATCCGCAGCAGGGCCTCCACGGCATCGAACGACGTCGGAGCGCGTGACGGCGCGGGCAACTCGGCGCCACCCATGCCGTCGGTTCCGTGGACGAACTGCGCGGTGTTCAGCGTCCGCGTCAGCGGTTGAGCCCGGCCGGCGTGCAGCTCGATGTCGGCGCCGCCACACAGGTCGAGGGTGACGATCGCATTGCCCACGGCCAGATCGAGCGGTACGTTGCCCGCGACCACCGTCACGGCACGCACGTCGACCGACGGTTCTCGCACTGCGAGGACGAGGGCGACTGCGTCGTCGGATGCCGTGTCGGTGTCGATCACGAGGCTGCGCCGTTGCATGCCCGCAGTCTCGCGGACGCATCGACCAGCGTCACGTCCGATCGGCCTCGTCGATCCTGACGTTGGGCGGACGGCCTCAGGTGGCGAGGCGGTACAGCCAGATCGGTGAGGCGACACCCTTCACCCGCGTCGGCCCCACCGGCCGGAACGCCGCCGCGGGTGTTTCACCGTCGACCGCGCTGACCACCTGCTCCGACACCAACAGTTCGCCGGGCCCGGCGAGATCGGCGATCCGCGACGCGATGTTGACGTTCTGTCCCACGAAGTCGGCACCACGTTCGACGACGTCACCCCAGTGCATGCCCATCCGCAACGAGAGGGGGAACCCACGCTCGGTCCGTGCCTGCTCGATCGCCTGGAGCATGCCGGCGGCGGTCCGGAGACCGTGCGTCGCGTGATCGAACCAGAGCATCAGGCCGTCGCCGAGCTCCTTCACCAGTTGACCGTCGACGTCCGCGAGCGCATCGGCCGCAATCGCCGACTGCGCGTCGAGCACCTGGACCGCCGCAGCGTCGCCGCGCGCGTCGGTGAACTCGGTGAACCCGACGAGGTCGGTGAACAAGATCGCACCGGTCCGCGTCGCTGTGAGCGTAGGAGCGGGGGTCATCGGTTCGAGACGTCGACGCGACCGCTTCCCGACCGTGCGACGACGACACAATCGCAGTCGTCGGCTCCGACGGCGACCTCGCCGGGCAACGGGACGACCAGCGCGCGCACCGCTGCCGGCAGCGACACCGTGATCCGGCCCGACACCGTCTCGGCGTCGACGTCGTGCGCACCGCCCATCGAGATCTCGATGCGCCCACTCGAGCAGTGCGCATGCACTCGACCGTTTGCGTCGTCGAGCGAGATCCGGCCGCTGCCGCTGGTGACGTCGGCATCGCCGCAGTGCCCGATCTCGACACGTGCGCTGGTCGCGACCGCGCGACAACTCCCAGACACCTGCTTCACCTCGATGCGTCCACTCTTCGTGCGCACGTCGACCGACTCGGCGTCGGCGATCGACACCCTCCCCGCGTTGGTCATCGCCGAGACGGCCCCGACGCTTCCTTCGATCGTGACGCGACCCGAGGTCGAACCGACCACCAGATCGGTTCCTTCGGGGACCCGCACCCGGACTCGTGACGCGCCGCCGTCGATGGTGGCAGGCAATCGGCCGTCGTCGAGCGGATCGGTGCTCGACCACACGTCGGTGCGCCCTGGCTCGGCCACGACGTGGATCGACCCACTCGTCGTGGTGATCCGGACGACGGCCGCCTGGACCGGTGCGGGGAACCCCATGTCGCGACCGTACCCGAAGGCCAGACCGTCGTGTACCGGTCAAGCGTCACCCCACACCGAGCGCGCCAGAGCCGAAAAATGCCTGGGACTGCCCGCTCAGCGGGCAGTCCCAGGCGAAATTCGGTGTTCGGGGAGTGACCCCGCGATGTCAGTCGAGGCGCTCGATGATGGTGGCGTTGGCCATGCCGCCGCCTTCGCACATCACCTGCAGGCCATAACGGCCGCCGGTGCGCTCGAGTTCGTTGAGCAACGTCGCCATCAGCTTCGTGCCGGACGAGCCGAGCGGGTGACCGAGGGCGATGGCGCCGCCGTTCACGTTGACCTTGCTCATGTCGGCGCCGGTTTCCTTCTGCCATGCGAGCACGACCGAGGCGAACGCCTCGTTCACCTCGAAGAGGTCGATGTCGTCGATCGTGAGGCCGGTCTTCTCGAGGATCTTCTTGGTGGCCGGGATCGGACCCTTGAGCATCGTCACCGGGTCGGCACCGGTCACCGCGAATGCGTGGAATCGGGCGCGGGGCTTCATCCCGAGCTCCTCGGCCTTCTCCTTGCTCATGATCAGCACGGCGGACGCTCCGTCGGAGATCTGCGACGAGTTGCCGGCGGTGATGACGCCGTCCTCCTTGAAGGCGGGCTTGAGCTTGGCGAGCGTCTCGGCGGTGGTGCCTTCGCGGATGCCTTCGTCGGAGATCATCATCTCGACCTGGCCGTCGAGGTCGACCTCGACCGGGATGATCTCGCGCTCGAAGCGGCCTTCGTCGCGGGCCTGCGCGGCGCGCTGCTGGCTGAGGGCGCCGAATTCGTCGAGGTCCTCGCGGGTGATGCCGTACTCGGCGGCGATCATGTCGGCACCGATGCCCTGCGGCGGCAGGCCGGTCTCGGCGTAGCGGTCGAGCTGCTCCTTGGGGAACGGGAAGCCCATGCCCTGGACGATCGAGGCGCCCATCGGTGTGCGGGTCATCACTTCGACACCGGCGGCGACGACCACGTCGTATGCACCGGCCATCACGCCCTGCGCGGCGAAGTGCATCGCCTGCTGGCTCGAGCCGCACTGGCGGTCGATCGTGGTCGACGGCACCTCTTCGGGCCAGCCGGCGGCGAGCACCGCGTTGCGGCCGATGTTGAGCGACTGCTCACCGACCTGCATCACGCAGCCCATGATCACGTCGTCGACCATGGCCGGGTCGAGGTTGTTGCGCTCCTGGAGGGCCTTGAGCACATGCGCGGCGAGTGCGGCGGGATGCTGGTCCTTCAACTTGCCGTTGCGCTTGCCGCCGGGGGTGCGGACGGCGTCGACGATCACTGCTTCGGTCATTGGGTTTCTCCTGTGGTTGTTGAGATGGGGGTGTTCGATGTGGATGAGGTGGTGGCGATGGCCGTGGCGAGGTTCTGCTGCAGCCGGGTCATCACCCAAGCGAGGGCCTGGCGTTCCTCGCGCCCGATGCCACGGCGGAGCTCGGCGCGCAGCACGGCATCGACTTCGGCGATGCGGCCGGCCATCTCCGTGCCGTCGTCGGTGATGGCGACGAGCCACACGCGGCGATCGTCGGGTCGGGGTCGGCGCTCGACGAGGCCACGAGCCTGCAGCCGGTCGATGACCGATCCGATGGCGGCGCGCCCGATGCCGAGGTGGTCGGCGAGGTCGGTCTGTGTGGTCGCGCCGAACTCGGCGACGTAACCGAGCAGGGAGGCCTGCGTGAGATTGAGGTCGAGGGCTGCAAGTCGGGCATCGAATGCCACGCGCAACAAGCGCGCCGTCGCCATCAGGGTCGATTCGACGCGCAGCCACGGCGGCGAGTCGAGTTCGTGGGTGGTGAGGTTGGCGGCGGTCATGGTGGTGAACCCGTCGGCGTCACGTTTGACCCGGCACCGTGTGACGGTAGGGGCGGCGTGGCGTTCGGTGTGGACACATACTGTACGATGCCATACAGTATTGCAACTGCAGATCGCTGAACGGCCACTCACTCGGCCGTCGAGACGGAGGACACCACATGACCGACACCGCCACCGACACCGGGCTCGCCGAGGCCGAGGCCGCGGAGTTCCGCCAGAAGTGCGTCGACTTCATGGAGCAGTTCGCTCCGGGCCAGAACCCGACCCTCGACGACCAGAAGGCATTCCTCGCCGCCGCGGCCGAGGCCGGACTCGCCGGACTCCCCGTACCCGCGGAGTACGGCGGCGGCGGCAAGACCCTCGCCCACGAGAAGATCTGGCGCGAGGTGAAGGGCAACTACCCGTTCCCCGACAGCGAGTTCATCATCTCCCACGGCATGTGCATGCCGATGCTCGCCGAATACGGCACCCACGAGCAGAAGGAACGCTTCCTCGCCGACAACATCTCGGGCAAGACCATGTGGTGCCAGATGTTCTCCGAGCCCGGCGCCGGATCCGATGTCGCCAGCCTGCAGACCAAGGCCGAACTCGACGGCGACGAGTGGGTCATCAACGGCCAGAAGGTCTGGACGACGCTCGCCCACAAGTCCGACTACGGCCTGTGTGTTGCACGCACCGACCCCGACCAGGTCAAGCACGCCGGCATCTCGATGTTCATCATGGACATGCGCGGCCCGGGCGTGGAGATCCGCCCGATCCACCAGATCGACGGCGGCTCCCACTTCAACGAGGTGTTCTTCACCGATGCACGCATCCCGAAGGACTGGCTCGTCGGCGACCTCAACAACGGCTGGAACCTCGCCACGGCGATGCTCATGTACGAGCGTGTCGCCATCGGTGGCGCCGGCGCGGGCAAGATCAACCAGCCCAACTTCAAGATGCTGCGCAAGGCCGCCGAGTCGACCGGCCAGATCGACAACCCGGTCGTGCGCGATCAGCTGATGCAGATCTGGTCGATGGAGACCTGCAAGTCGCTCGTTGCGATGAAGACCCGCGACGAACTCAAGGCCGGCAAGACACCGGGTCCCGGCGGCTCGCTCGGCAAGCTGTTCGGCTCGAACATCGCGTGGAAGGTCCGCACGATGGCACTCGAGTTCGCGGGCCCGGGTTCGGTGGCGTGGGATCCCGATGACGAGTCGGCAGCCGAATTGCAGCGCATCGTCCTCAACAGCTTCCAGTCGAGCATCGCGGGCGGCACCGACGAGATCCAGCGCAACATCATCGGCGACCGCGTGCTCGGCCTGCCTCGCGAACCGTCGGTCGACCGTGGCGTCCCCTTCCGCGACCTCAAGGTCGGCACCCAGTCCAGCTGATTTCGACCTCCCGTCGCGATTGGGGTCTGACCCCAATCGCGACGTCTGGCAGAATTCGGCGATGGGGACAGACCATCGGTTGACCACGCGGCAGATGGCCGAGTTCGTGGCGAACGGGTTCATCCGGTTCGACGCGATCGTGCCGGCGGACATCAACGAGCGGGCGATCGACGAGATGCGTCAGCTCGAAGCCGAACGGCTCGCCCCGGGCGGTATGAAACCGCCACACACGGGCACACCGCTCGATGAGTGCTACCCGGCCCCATCGGTGATCGGCGAGTACCTCCGACTCCCCCGGATCCAGGGGATCATCGAGTCGTTCGTCGGGCCGAACCCCACCTTCGACCACGACTGGACGCATCACATCCACCCGCACGCCACCTACGTGCAGCCGCTCCACGTCGACGCGATCACCGACTCGACGGACCCGACCTTCGACGTCCAGCTCTTCTGGTATCCGCACGACGTCGCACCCGGCGAGGGCGGCACCCGCTTCGTCCCCGGGAGCCACCTCCGTCGGGTCAGGTCATCAGGCCTCGACCGCTACCAGCACATCAACGGCGAGCAGCAGTTCTCCGGGCCGGCAGGCACCGTGGTGGTCTTCCACCATGGACTCTGGCACGCCGGCCAACCGAACCCAGGCGACGGCGACCGCTGGATGCACAAGGTGCGGCTCAACCCGACGGTCGCGCAGGTCCGGCTGTGGAACACCGACGACCTGCCCGATCTCCAGAACCCGCCGTCCGATCACATCTTCGCCCGCATCCTGCCCGACAGCGTCGCGCAGATCTTCCGGACGTGGCATCCGTGGATGAGCGTCACCGACTACCGCAACGAACAGGTGCAACGCGCCAGGCTCTGGCGCTACCTCACCGGCGACGAGACCTACGACGTCGACCATTATCTCACGCGGCTCGAGGGCCGCGGCGCGCTCGTGGGGAGTTGAGATGGAGCGACAGCAGATCCTCTATCTGTGGGCGAGCGGGTCGGCGCTCGATTCGGGCACCGTCGGATGGGCCTTCCACGACGGCACCGACGGGTCGGGTCCGGCGCTGCCGGACGGATCGCCGCCGTACGCCACGGGCGTTGCCGCACTGCGCGACGGCTGGATGTTGCTGCAGTCGTCGCAGCTCACGCCGCCGCTGCCCGGCGAGGAACACCTGAACGCCTACCTCGAGTACGAGTTCGTGTTCGAACGACGCGTCACGACGTGACGGGGCCGGCCGCCCGGAGGCGGTCGACTTCTTCCATCGCGTCGCGCAGCCCGCTCAACCAGTCGTCGGTGTGTCGTCCGACGAGTCGCACGCACCAGGCGAGTGCGTCGGCACGCGACCGCGCGACGTTGGCCGCGACCAGGGTGTCGAGCACCATGCGCTCGGGTTGGCGCAGGCGGGTCATCACCGGGACGGCGAGGTGCGTGAAGAGCTCGGTGCGCTCGCCGACCGTGACGCCCCACGCGACCTTCCGATCGAAGCGGTGCTCGGCCTCGCGCGCCACGTTCATCCGTTGCTCGCGAGTGTCCTCGCGGAATCCCGAGATGCGGCCCAGGACCGCTTCGGCGCGGTCCGCGTCGCCGGCCTCGCCGGGCAGGTCGGGCGCGGCGACCGTGAGGACGACCGTGATCTCCTCGCGGTCGATGGTGATCGCGGGTGGTGCGGTCGAAGTCCAGGCATCCGGCATCCGTCCGAGGAACCAGGCGGTGATGGCGGAGGTGCTGACGGCGGTGTCGGTGGTCATGTGGTGAGCGTAGTCGATGATTACACAATTACAACCTTACGTTGCTTGCGATTGCAAGGATCGCCCGATAGAACGACGGGTATGAACGACTGGAATGCTCAGATCATCGCCGAGTTCCGTGCCACCGGTGGAAAGGCCGCCCAGTTCGGCGACGCCCCCCTGGTGATCCTGCACACGATCGGCGCCAAGTCCGGCGAGGTGCGCGAGACCCCGCTCGTCGCGCTCGTCGAAGGCGACGACATGTACGTCTTCGCGTCGAAGGGCGGCGCGCCCACGAACCCCGACTGGTACTACAACCTCAAGGCCACCCCGGAGATCACGGTCGAGTACGGCACCGAGACGTTCACCGCCACGCTCAGCGAGCTCCCCGAAGCCGAAGGCCAGGCGAAGCTCCAGGCACAGGGCGCGCTCATGCCGCAGTTCCTCGACTACATCACCTCCGCGGCGCCCCGGGTCATCCCCGCGTTCCACATCGCTCGCGCGAGCTGAGGTTCAGAGCGCTCGCTCGACGCGGCGGCGGGCCTTCGCGCGCTTCGCCCCGCTGAGTCGCCGCTTGCGGAGGCGGCTCGCCAGCGGGTCTCCGTCGATCACATGGTCGACGACCTCCAGCGCGAGCGCGCGGGTGCCGACGCGCTCGAGCACCACCGACTCCGACGAGCGGGGTTCGATCACCACCACGACGCCCTCACACACGTCGAGGCATGGCAGATCGAGCACGGCGCAGGCGCGACCCAACTCGCGCTGGACGGTTCGGAATCCATTGGCCTGCCGACAGTCCTTGCCGGTGCACAGCCCGACCTCGGGTGTTGCTGAGCTGCTCGACATCGCCAGCGGGTCAGACGATCGAATAGTCGCGCAACAGCTTGTTCATCTCGATCACGTGGAGCTCTTCCTGGCCGATCTGGCCGCGGGCATACTCCTCGAGATAGATCGAACTGCCTTCGGTCAGCTTCAACAGCTGGCGGTACAGGTCGAGCGCCCGCCGCTCGTGACCGACCGATTCGCGCAGGATGGCCTCGATCGTGTGATCGTGTGATTCCTCGATCGTGGCGATGCCCTGCTCGGGATGTCCGCCGAGGCCGGTGAGGATCTCACCGGCCTGCTGCGCGTGCAGCAGCGACTCGGCCGCCTGCGCCTTCATGAAATCGACCAACGGCAGCCGGTTCGGCCCCGTGATCACCAGTGAATAGTGGGTGTAGCGGACGACGCCGGCGAGCTCGGCCTTGAGAATCTCGTTGAGGACCGGGTTGACGGCGTCGGTGTCGATGATCGTGTGCACTGCAAATCTCCAAACGGATCGGGTGATCACATCTTGCCGTGCACAACCGCTCGGCACGACATGGTGACGACGATCAGGCGAAGTAGTCGGGACGACTCACCTGGGTCTCCGACACGAACAGCACCCCGTGGCGTCCGTCGAGGAACCGCCGGATGCCGGCGATCAGGGCCTCGGCCCGCTCGATCGGCACCACGGTGATCAGCATCGAGAGGCTGGCGCGATCGTTGAAGAGCAGCTTGCCCTGATGATGGCCGTGGTGGCCGAAGCCCGACACGCCCGACACCGCGGTGTAGCCGGTGGCACCGGCGTCGAGGAAGAGGTCGCGCACAGCGGGGACGTCGTCGCCGTCGACGACGACCTCGATCTTCGCCATGGCGGTGAGGTTGTTCCAGGTGGTCATGAGATCTCCAGAGGTGTGAGCAGCGGTGCGGCCGGATCGGGTTCGGGTTCGGCGGGATGCCAGGGTTCCCAGCCGCCGCTGGGTGTGCGCAACGACCAGGCATCGTGCTCGCTCTCGCGGGCCGCGACGTGGATCCACTCGCCTTCGACGAGCTGGCGGAGCCCGGAGTTGCGCAGGATGATCTGTTCGATCCGGTCGAGCGGTGCCTGCACGATCGCGAGCAGGCGGAGCGGATCGTGTGCGCGCTGGTCGCCGAACATCACCGACTGCATCGGCAGTCCGACGGCGAGGTCACCCGACTGACCGACGATCACCCCGACACCGCCGACCGGATTGTGCAACATCTTGTCACCCGCACCGAACACGGTCGGGTCGACGGTCGAGAAGTAGTACTGCGCCGAAATCCACTGCGCCACCACCAGCGGTGCCGTCATGATCGTTTCGAGGGCCACCCCGTCGAGGTCGTGCTCGGCGACGTAGCTGTGCAGGAACGCGCGGCCTTCGAGATCGTGTTCGGCGGTGATCGAACGGGGGCCGATGATGAACGCCCCGTTGCCGGCCAGCCCCCACTCGGGGCGCACCTGCGCCCAGTCACGCCCTCGATCGCGCACGCGGTCGGGGTTCCCCGGCAGCCTGCGGGCTCGGTCGTGGGCGTTGCGCTCCCCGGCGGCGTCGAGATCGCGCTGGAGCACGTCGACGAGCGGATGGGCACCGGCGGGAATGACCTCGCGGTCGAAGATCGTGACCACGTCGGCGGTCGTGTCGTGTTCGGCGGCGATGAACCACGTGTCGGCTGGGATCTCGATCCCGCGTTCGACGAGACCGGCGCGCACGTCCGGGTCGTTCAGGATGGCGGCGGCGATGCGGGCGCTGGCACCACCCGGCGCGCCTCCGCAGGCACCGCAGTCGAGCGACGAGGCATGCGGGTTGTTGGTCGTGCGGCTCCCGTGACCGCAGAGCACGACCAGCGGCGCGAAGTCGCGCATCGCGATGGTGGTGACGATCGCCTCGGCGAACAACGTCCGCTCTTCGAGCGACAGCCCGACATGCAGGTCGTCACCCGCGATCTCGTCGACGACCGGCGCGGTCCGCGGCGCCGACGCAAACCTGCGCCACCACGACTGCTTCGTCGACGAGGGCACCGCCCGGCCGGGCGCGAACGTGCGCAGCGCGGCGACCGGGCCGGCGAACCAGCCGGCCGACTCGGCGAGCGCGAACGGCGAGGCGATGCCACCCTTCGCCGCGTGGAACGCGTCGTGGAGACCGGCAGTCGCGGAGCAGGCCGAGAGGTAGGCGCGGTCGTCGCCGACGGCGACTTCGGCGATCTCGTGACGCGGCGACACGAGTACCGGACAGCGCGCCTGCGCCGTGTCGGATCCCAGCGGGCGCCAACGCACCGGGACGCCGAAGAACCCTGCGAATCCGAATGTCTCGTAGTTGCCGAGCCCTTCGAGGTGACGCCGAAAACCCTCCGAGCGCACGTCGATGCAGAACACCAATTGCGCGTCCGCCCGCGCCACCGATGCCGGTCGTCCGGTGTCGGTCGGCGGGTCGAG
>JAHENF010000017.1:0-3645 GCA_024643255.1 Ilumatobacteraceae bacterium | reverse complement strand
AGTTGCCGAGCCCTTCGAGGTGACGCCGAAAACCCTCCGAGCGCACGTCGATGCAGAACACCAATTGCGCGTCCGCCCGCGCCACCGATGCCGGTCGTCCGGTGTCGGTCGGCGGGTCGAGCCGCGCGAGCAGGCGATCGCGGAAGGCCCACTCGTGGGCGGCGAGCCAGATCGCGGACCGGTCGGCGGCGGTCACGTTGCGGATCACTGCCTCGATCGCCTCGCGGTCGTCGGCGGTGGGCGCGGCGAGAGCGAACGCCGCCGTCGCCGCCTCGACGCGTGTGGTGATCGACGCCGCGGGCGTGTCGGCGTCGAGTAGTTCAATGTGCACGGGCGCGAGGTGGTCGAGCGCGGCGCGCGCGGCGACGAGATCGACCATGCGCAGGCGGACCCCGTCGCGGTCGGCCGGGGCCCAATCGTCGCACCAGCGTGCAAATCCGGCCCATCCCGGCGTGCGCAGCAGGAGCGTGCGTATGGCAGCTACCCGTTCGGCGTCGGGAATGCTGCGAGTGCGGAGTGCGAGGTCGATCATCTCGATCGGATCCTCCGGCAGCGCCGCGATCCGTTCGCGTCCGCCCGCTCCGATGAGCGCCGCGAGACGCCGATCTCCGGCGGCGAGGGCTCGCCACGACCGGTAGAAGCCGAGCGAGCGGTCCGGCATCGCCCAGGGCACGTGCGTCTCGTCGATGAATGTCGCGCACCACGTGGTGAGCACGGCGTCGAGCGCGTCGGCAAGCGGCGAGTCCGTCGCAACGGTCGGCTCGTCGGCCGGCCCTTCGAGCACGTCCCAGCGAACCAGGTCGATCACCTCGACGCGCAGTCGACCGACGTCGATCGGGGGGGCATCGGCCACCCACGGGAGGTGACGGCTGATCGATCGGTCGAGGTCGGCGCGACCGATCGTGCCGCGGCGGTACTCGTGGCGGTACTCGTCGAGCGACAGATGGGTGCGCGCACCGAACCAGCGCGCCGCCAGCGCTGAAGCCTCGGCGAAGGCGCGGTCCTGGAGGCCGCCCAGCGGATTGACCGCGACGAACGACGTCAGCGGCCAGTACGGGGCCACGAACGCTCCTGCTCTGGCGACGTCGGCGACGAGGACGCTGCGGTCGACCGATCGGGTCGAGGTGGTCGTCGAGGTGGTCATGCAGGTTCTCCCACGGTGATGAGTGCGGCGGATGTGGCGGCGGTGACCGGTCGACGGGCGGGTGCCGGCACATCGGATCGCCGCGTGGGGTCGAGCGGTTCGGGAGCACCCGTCGAGAGCAGCCACACGTACACCCGCCGACGCAGGTCGTCGCCGCTCGCCCCGGGGCTGAAGGCGATGATGCCCAGGCCGAGCGCGATGAGAGCGAGCGACCCGGCGACCCACAGCGGGCCGACGGCAGCAGGCACGTCGTCGGGCACCACGCCTGCCACGAAGTGCTCGAAGACCGTGATGCCGGCGACGTAGCCGAACGCACCGACGAACACGCCGGCGATGGCCGTACCGATCGACATCGCGGCGGTGAACGGGCTCGACGACATCCAGCCGTTGGCTGCCCGTCCGATCGACAGCGAGCCGAACACGACGATCAGGATCGTGGCCGCGGCGCTCAGGTGCGGATCGATCACGAAAAGCGCCAGCGCGAAGGCGCCGAGGGGCACGGCCAAACCCACCAGCAGACGCAGTGGTGTCGAGTGCAGTGTCGATGCGCTCGCGCTGCCGAGGTGGGGGCGGCGGCCCTGGCGCTGGTGGGCGCTGATCGCTCCACCGGCCCCGAGGAACATCGCCGCCTTGTAGAGGGCGTGTCCCACGATGTGGAACAGCGCGGCGGCGAACGCGCCCACGCCGAGTTGCAGCACCATGAAGCCCATCTGCCCGGAGGTGGACCACACGAGGGCGCCCTTGACGTCAGTGCGTACCAGCATCACTGCGGTGGCGATCAGGGCCGTGAGCATCCCCAGCGCGAATGCCAGCGTCATCGCCGGGGCCGAGGCTCCGAAGATCGGCGCGCAACGGATGAGCAGCACTCCTGCACCGTTGACGACGCCGGCATGGAGCAACGCCGACACGGGCGTGGGGGCGGCGAGCGTCGAAGGCAGCCAACGATGGATCGGCACGAGCGCCGATCGGGCCACACCGGCGACCACCAGCAGTACGGCAACGATCGTCAACGCGCTGACGCCGGCGATCCGCTCGACGTCGAGGGCCTCGGCAGCCGGGCCGGACGTGCGCAGGTCGATGTCGCCGACGGTCGTGATGGCGATGACGACAGCAGCGATCAGCGCGAGGTCGCCGAGCGCGAAGCTCCAGCCGGTGCGCCGCCGGGCGGCCACCGCCGGACGCCATGGCGCCCGGTGGCCGACGAGCGCGACCAGCGCGACACTCGTTGCAACCCAGGCGACGGCCAGCCCCGACCCGGTCGCAGCGATCGCCACCGATGTCGTGGCGGCCGTCAGCGCCAATGCGAGGACGTGAAACCGACGCGCTCGGGGATCACCGAGCAGCGACCTCGAGGCGAACGACTGCCCGATCACGCCGACGAGGGTCGTCAGTGCCATCAGAACGGCGCCGACCCGGTCCGCGGCGAATCCGAAGACCGCCCGGCCGTCACCGTCGGTCACCACAGCGCCGGTCGGCCCGTCGATCGCCGTCACGACGAGTGTGACGAACGCCGCCGCGAACGCCGCGCCGCTGGCACCGATGGCCACCCGGGCAGCGGTCGGTGACGGGAGTCGGAGCAAGACGATCGCGAGCAGCCCGATCAGCGGAAGTGCAACGACAGCGATGAGGAGTCCGGACATCACCGGTACTCTAATACCGGAACTCTAATTCCTGCAATCTTCGTCTACTTTTATTTTCGAGTGACGTACCCCGTGCTCATCCTTGGGCCGCTCGGAAGCGAGCCGTGTACTCCCACGACCAGCCGCGGAACCTGTCGAGTTCGAAGCCGTACGGTTCGACGAGTGCCTGCAACTCGGCGCGCCGGATGAAGTCACCGTCGCGGCGGCTCTCGGCGAACAGTGCAACACCGTCAGGCCGGAGCACTCGGCGGCATTCGGCCAGACACGCCTCCCGGTCCGGCACCTCGCCGAGCATCAACACGACAAGTACCGCGTCGAATGTCGCTGATCCGAACGGGAGTCGGGTCGCGTCGAGCTGGACGAATCGGGCATTGTCGTGCGCCTGGAGGCGCTCGCGGGCGAGCAGCAGCATTTCGTGCTGCAGATCGGCCATCACCGCGTCGCCCTGCGCGATGGCCGTGGCGAGCGTCGGGCTGAAGTAGCCGGGACCGCAGCCGATCTCGAGCACCCTGGCATCGGCTGCGACCCCGAGTGCGTCGACCACACGGCCGGGCGACTGCACGAGACGTCGCGCCGGGTTGAGCAACGAACGGGCCTTCGAGGCCGGGAACACCTTTCCCCGCCCGACGCCGAATTCAGTGCTCATCTCCACCACTGTCGCGCAACACCGGCACGCACTCGATCACCACGGCGGTTCATCGGCCGAGCGGTCGCGAACCAACTCCCGAGCCGGCCACAGGCCGGCCAACTCTGTGACACCCCCTACGTACTGTTCGACGTATGGATTCCGTCGCTGTCGCCGAGCGTGTGGAGCACATTATTGCGATCCGCGCCGAGCCCTGCGCGTCGGATGATCTGATC
>JAHENF010000054.1:2790-16594 GCA_024643255.1 Ilumatobacteraceae bacterium | reverse complement strand
GCCGAGGTGTGTTCCCCGCTCCGTCGGCGCGAGCGTCACTCGCTCCGCAAGACGACGCCAGGGCGAGCGCGCCGGGCGTGCCTCGACAGGGCGATTCCCGAGGCGACTGCCAGGGCCACGGCGAGTGCGGCAATGGCGGTCACCATGGCGCCGGGGACGGCCGGACTCGGGACCACCCTGAGGTAGTCGGCGACCCGCCGCCAGCCCACTGTTGCGCACAACAGCCCGAACGGGATCGCGCCGACCAGCGCGAGCAGCGACACCGTTGCGCCCTGGACTGCACCCGCCTGCGCGAACTGTCGGCCGGTGAAGCCGATGCTGCGCAGCACTGCCTGCTCGCGGCGCGCTGACCGCGAACTCATGACGAGCCGGTGGACGAGTGCGGCCGCGGCCATCAGCCCGAGCAGTGCCAACAGCACCGACGCCAGCTGGCCGACGTCGCGCAGCGACCGCACGCCGGCACGGTCGGGCCGGGCGAACCAGAATGCGGGAGTGGTTCGATCGGCCACCGCCGTGGTCCCGTCGCTGAGCGACAGATCGTCGGTGAGATCGATGAAGGCGCCGGCCCACGGATCCTCGCCGAGTATCCGCTCCATCAGCCCCACGGTCACCGCGCCACCTTCGCCCGGCTCGAGCGGCTGGTAGATGGGGGCGGACATGATCGCCCGACCTGTCACGGTCGCCGAGACGGTCTCGCCGGTGGCTTGGTCGCTCTCATCCGATGGCGGCGCGGTGACCTCGACGCGGTCACCGATCCCCACATCGAGCGCCTCCAACTCTGCTCGTCCGAGTGCGATCTCGTCCGGACCGATCGGGGCGCGACCGAGGTCGGTGGCCACGTTCACGTCGTTGCCGGGCTCGAGATAGGCCGTGTACACGCTCTTGCCGTTCACCTCGATCTCGGTCCAGCCACCCCGGGTGAACGCGACCACGGCCGGGTCGACGGCGAGCGCCTGTGCCGCCTCCTCGGTGACGATCGGGGCGCCGTCTCCCCAGACTGCCGTCATGTCCCACGTCGCGCCGGAGATCGCTGGTTCGGCGAGGATGTGATCGAAGCTGGCTTGCAGCGAGACGACTCCGATGAGCGCGGCCAGAATCAGCCCGAGCCCGAGCAATCCGATCCGCAGCGTCGAACCTGGACCGCCAGTCGTCGGCGCGAGCGCCGATCGGACGCCCGATGACGCCGGAGTAGGCAGCGACGCGACGAAGCGTTCCAGCCTGATGCTCGGCGATGAAGTGGCACCGCGTGCTCGGGTGGCCCACGCCACCGAAACAGCGCCGATCGCCGTCGTGGCCGACACGATCAGTGCCACGCCGATGCCGACGACGACGAGATCTGCATGGAAGCCGAGGTGTGGATCGGCGCTGCGCGCAACACCGCGAGGGAGCAACGTCGACATGGCGATCGCGATGACGACCGCGCCGAACGCGCCCACCAGCCCGACGAGGACACCGTGGAGCGCACCGGTCGTCGCGATCGTCGATCTCGACATTCCGAGTGCCCGGAGGATCGCGAGATCACCGCTCGCGTCGGCGGCCTCGCGGCGGAAGAACTGGATCGCCACGACCGCCGATGCCCCGGCGAGCACCACCGCAATCAACCACAGCACACCGGCCTCGACACGAACCACCTTGCGCACGCCGACGGCGTCGTCGTAGATCGACCCCACGAAGTCGACCGGGATTCCGGTGGCTGCGACTGCCGCTCGAAACGTCTCGACTCCGGCGGCGGTGTTGTCGCGCAGCTTCACCCAGAGGTCAGCGTTCGTCCAGTCGGCACGGTCGCGGTGGGCGTCGAGGAATGCCGGCGTCAGCAGGACCACTGCGGTGGGCTCGGCGGTGACCGACGGGAAGGTGCCGGGGTAGGCGACGATCCCGACCAGTCGCACCCTGTCGACCCCGGCGACCCGGTCTGGTTGGTCCGGTCGCTTGTCGAACCGGATGTCGACGGTGTCACCGACGTCGACGTCGAAGCGTTCGGCCGTGTCGAAGGGAACGATGGCTTCGTCCACGGCGCCGGGGTTCGGGAGGCGGCCGTGAAGGACCTTGATCCGCCCGAGCGCGGGGTCCGTCGTGGCGAGCGCCACGGGGAGGAGCCCCGGCCACGGCACGGTCTCGCCTCGCAACTCGACACCGTCGCCGAGCACGAGCGACCGGGTCGATCGTTCGACCTCGGGCAGCGCGGCGATCGCGGCGAGGTTTGCGTCGGCCGAATCGGAATCACCGGACGCGCCACCGGGGACGTTGGCGACCGTGCCGCCGGACCACTCGATCAGGCGGTCGTAACTCGTCGCCGCTCGTCGGCCCCCGGCCGCGGCTGCCATCGTTGCGCCGGCGCTGATCGCGATGATCGCGACGAGCGCGAGACTCGACAGCCGACCACGCCGGATCACCCGGCGTTCCACGATCGTGCGCGCTCCCCCGAACCTCACCGTGGCAACTATGCGTCAAATCGCATGTGGCCGGTCAAGGATGCTGGCACCACGCGGCGAGTCGTGTTGGTACGGCGGCGCCCCGGTTACGCCGGCGCCTGGCACCGGCGTCACCAAGTCGGCGGTCGACGATGTCGGGGGTTCGGCGTGTCGGTCACCAGTTGGCCCGTTCGACCGTCGCCACAGCCCGGGCGGCGGTGAACTTCGCCGTGGTCAGGCGTGGGCCGGCGACGACGAACAACAGCAGCGACATCACGCCGGCGACGAGCCAGGGCATCCGCAGCGCAACGTCGCGCGATGCGAACTGATCGACGATCACGACGATCAGTCCGCCCAGCGCAGCGCCGATCGGCATCATGCCCCACCCGAAGAATCGGTACACACTGTTGACCCGGCCGAGCAGGTGGTCGGGAATCACCGACTGGCGGAAGCTGACCGTGATCACGTTCCACAGCGTGCCCACGAACATGAACGCAACCAGCAGCAACCACACGGTCGGCCACCACGTCATCAATCCGATCAGGAACGACAAGACGGCGCCCCCGACGAGGGTCAGCATCAACGATGGGCCGGCCCCGATGCGTTTCGCGATGTTCGACGCGGTCCAACCGCCGACGATGCCGCCGACCGCGCCGCCGGTGGCGAGGATCGCGAACTCCGTCGGGCTCGTATCGAGGACTTCCTGGCCGTACAGCACGAAGGTCGCGGTCGACAGGGCGCCGATCAGGTTGAGCAGCCCGAGTGTGATCGCGAGGGTTCGCAGCAGGTCGTGGCGCCACAGCCAGCGGAACCCCTCGGCGAGTTCGGTGCGCCACGACGTGGCCGCTGTCTCGTGGGCGCCAGTCACCGTTCTCGCAGTGGCCCGGCGCGGCGGTCGGATGAGTGCGATCAGCAGGGCGGACGCGGCGAACGTCGCGGCGTCCGCATAGAACGGCAGGGCGAACGATGCCGCGATCAGGATCCCCGCGAGCGGCGGTCCGGCGAACGTGTTGGCGACGAGTTCGGCGCTCCACATGCGGCCGTTGGCCTTCTCAAGGTTGTCGACGTGGACGATCGAGGGCAGGAACGTCTGGGCCGAATTGTCATAGAGCACTTCGGCGATCCCGAGCAGGAGTGTCGCGACCAGGATCATGAGGTACAGCGACGTGTCGGTCGAGATCACCGTGGCAGCGTCGGACAGGACATCGGGTGCCGGGAGCGCGTTCTGGCGACCCATGACGACGGTGGCGATGCCGACCGTGACGATCGCGCGGATCGTGTTGGAGGTGACCATCAGCCGCTTGCGGTCGTGGCGGTCGGTGATCACGCCGGCCGGCAGGCTGAACAGCAGCCACGGAAGCCGTTGCACGACGACCACGAGCGAGATCAGCAGCGGATTCCGGGTGACGGCGGACGCCAGCCACGGGTAGGCGATGAGCCCGATCCCGTCTCCGAGGTTCGAGATCGTGCTCGCCCAGAACAGCTTGAAGTAGTTCGGCCCGAGCCGCCTCGGGTCGAGCCCGGTGCGAGTGCTCGCTTCCGCGATGTCGCTCACGACGGCTCCGGCAGGACGGGGTGATCGGTCGGATACACCGCCGCGACGAAACCGAACACGACGTCACCGTCGCGGGGCAGGGCGGTGAATTCCTGGGCGAGCTCGACGACACGCGAGAAGAACTCGTCGGCGCGCTCCTCGGGAATCCGGGCGTGGCGCATGGTGGAGCGCATGCGTCCCGGCTCGGACACGGCAGCTTCCGCCTGCGCCTCGGCGAGGAAGTTCTGGCGCACGACACCCGTGGGCATCGGCGTGTCACCGACGACGATCGTGCGGCCGGTGCGGCCGTAGAAGCGTTCCTCGATCGCACGCACCTGGCGGGTGCGCACCACGGTGAGCAAACCGGCGTCGACGAGCACGTCGACGTGGTAGGCGACCGATGACTTCGGGCGGTCGAGCGCGGTCGCGAGTTCGGTGACCGTTGCGGCTCGCTCGAGCACGAGGTCGAGGATCAGGCTGCGCAGCGGCTGGGCGAGCGCCCGGAGTTGTTCGGGCGTGTCGGCGTCGACGCTCGGTGCAAGGTCATAGTCGGGGACCATGACCGCAACAATATCCGACATCTCCCGAACGATCCAGAGATGTCGGACATAAATTCAACCCTTGTGGTGCAGTTCCGTTGGGGCGGGCCAACAGAACTGCACCGCAAACGGGATGGATCAGGCGTCGGTGTCGCTGGCGGTGGTGTCGACGGCCGGCTGGCTGGTGCCCACGCTGATCTTGCGGGGCTGGGCCTGCGGTACGACCGGGACCCTCAGCGTCAAGACGCCGTCGGTGTAGTCGGCTTCGATGCCATCGGCATCGAGGCCCTCGCCCAGGCTGACCTGGCGACGGAAGGTGCCCTCATGGCGTTCGTCGAAGTACACGCGGTCGCCCTCTTCGCGCTGGTAGCTGCGCTCGGCCGAGACCGTGAGCACGTTGCGCTCGACCGAGATGTCGATCGAGTCGGCTGCGACGCCGGGGAGATCGAGGTGGACCCAGACGTTGTCGCCGCGGCGATATGCGTCCATGGGCATGGGACGGCCGTCGGCCCACGAGGAGCGGGCGGGGGTCCGCTGGTTGAACAACGCATCGAGTTCACGGAAGGGGGAGTTCTGCAAGAGCATGGTGTTCTCCTGAATCTGAGTGGTGTTACTGCTGATGAGCACAGTACAACCACTCATCCAAGTTGACAACATATGACTCAAGAAAACTATCCGCGGTCGGTGCGTCCACGCATGGCGAGGCTCGCCAGCCCGAAGGAGATCACCATCAGCCCGAGCGACGCGGCGAGGCCCTGCAACAGCAGGTCGGCCTTCCATCCGTCGCTGACCAGGCTGCGCAACCCCGACAGGACGTAGGTGACCGGGTTGTAGGTCGCCACGGTCGACAACCATCCGGTGAGCGCCTCTTTCGGAAGGAATGTCGTGGTCAGGAACGCGAACGGGAAGAAGAGGATGAAGCTCGCGTTCACCGCGCCAGGGTTGCCTGTCTTGAGCGCGATCGCATACGGGAAGCCCGCGAAGGCGAGGCCCCACAGCGCGCCATAGAGCAGGAACACCAGCATGCCGATCAAGCCGGTCTCGAAGCTGACGCCGAGTACGAGACCGAGCAACAACACCGGGATGGTGAGCAGGATCACCGACACGAAGTCGGCTGCCATCAACCCGAGCAGCAGCATCGGACGCCGAATCGGGGTGAGCAGCAGGCGGTCGAAATAGCCGCTCTGGATGTCGGTCACGAGTGCGCTCGCCCGCGACACACCGGTGACCGCGAAGATGATCGCGACCGGCAGCTGGAACGCCTTGAAGTCCTGCACCGTGCCGCTGCCCTGGGCGAAGTCCTGCAACGCGCCCACGTTGACGACGAAGAAGAAGACCGGCGTGATGAGTGCAGGGATGAAGAACTCGGGCTCGCGGAACACGCCGCGGATCGCGCGATGGGCGATGGTCGCGAAGTCGTGCCACATCGACGCCCGCGCCGCCAACGGGACATAGGTTGGCTCGCTGTGGGTGAGCGGTGACGTCGTGGTCATGATGCGACCTCCTGTTCGGGCTCGGACTCGGTGGTGGTGGCGTCCTTCGGGCCGTCGCCTGCCAGGTGCGTGCCCGTGACCTGGAGGAACACATCGTCGAGGGTCGGGGTGCGCAGCGTCAGCGAACGCACCGGTACGCCGCACCCATTCAGGGCCACGGCCACCTGGGCGATGAGGCCTGCACCGTTGGGCGTCGCCAGCGCGAGCTCGTTGTTGTGGATCTGGACCTCGTCGATCCCATCGATGGCCCGCAACGCCTCGGCGGCGGTCGCCGTGTCGCCATCGACCTCGGCCACGATCAGGTCGGTGCCGATCGATCGCTTGAGGTCGGAGGGCGTCCCCTCCGCTTTGATCAGCCCATCGGAGATGATCCCCACCCGATCGGCCAACTCGTCGGCCTCCTCGAGATACTGCGTCGTCAGGAAGATCGTCGTGCCGTAGTCGTCGTTGAGCCGGCGCACCTCTGCCCACACCGCCGATCGGCTCGCCGGGTCGAGGCCGGTCGTCGGCTCGTCGAGGAACAGGATCTGCGGTCGATGGATCAGCGACATCGCCAGGTCGAGCCGGCGCTTCATGCCGCCCGAATACGAATCGACGCGGTCGTCGATCGCCGTGCCGATGTCGACCAGTCCGATCACGTCGTCCATTCGTGTGACGATGTCGGCCTTGCTCAGACCGTACAGGCGGCCCTGCAAGTGGAGCATCTCACGGCCGGTCTGTTTGCCGTCGATCGAGTAGTCCTGCAGCGCCACCCCGATGCGCAGGCGGATGTCGCCGGGTTGGGTGGCGACGTCGAAGCCGGCGACGCTCGCTCGGCCGGCCGTGATGCCGAGCAGCGTGCACAGCATCTTGACGGTCGTCGACTTGCCGGCGCCGTTCGGGCCGAGGAAGCCGTAGATCTCGCCGTACTGCACGTCGAGATCGATACCGGCCACGGCATCGTTGGTCCCGAAGGTTCTCTTGAGGGCGTTCGCCTCGATCGCTGAGGGCATGACCGTGATCATGCCCGGGGGGTGTGACAATCACACGCGCCGAAATGTCACGTTTGACCCGGCACCGTGTGACGCCGTGTGACGCCGGGGTCGGTGATTCAGGCTTCGAGGCGGCCGTCGATGATGTGGACGCTGCGGTCGCAGTAGTGGGTGATGCGCTCGTCGTGGGTCACGACGATCGCTGCGGTACCACGCGACTTCATCTCGTTGCGGATCAGCTCCATCACCTGTTCACCGAGCTTCGTGTCGAGCGCCGAGGTCGGCTCGTCGAACAGCACCAGCGCGGGGTCGTTCATCAACGCACGACCGATCGCCACCCGCTGACGCTGGCCACCCGACAGCTGCGACGGCAGGTTCTTGGCCCGATCGGCGAGGCCGAGTTCCTCGAGCAACTGGTCGGCGCGGGCCTTCGCCGGCGCCCCGGTGCGCCTGCCGAGTTCGTCGACGACCAGGAGGTTCTCGCGGGCGTTGAGGAACGGGACGAGATTGACCGACTGGAACACGAATCCGACCTTGTCCTGGCGGAACTTGGTGAGCTCCTTGGCGCTGTGGCCGGAGATGTCCTCGTCACCCACGACGATGCGGCCCTCGGTCGCCGACAGGATCCCACCGGCGATCGAACACAGGGTGGTCTTGCCGGACCCCGACGGGCCGACCAGCGCGACCATCTCATCGCTGCCGAGGGTCAGCGTGGCGTGGTCGAGCGCCACGACATCGGAGCCGTCGCCCATCGTGTACACCTTGCGGACGTTCGACATCTCGAGTGCGGTGGTGACGGTCGTAGCGGACGGTGCACTGTTCATGAGGTGGTTCCAATCGCAGAGGCGGGGTCGATGCGCAGCACGCGGCGCAACGAGAACGAACAGCCGAGCACCGCGGCGACGAGCAACAGCACGACGCTCGACACGATGCGGGCAGGGGTGACCAGCAACGGGATCGAGCCCGGCGGGATCAGCAGGTCGAGCACCGCGACGAGCGCCCCGGCGATCAGTGCCGCGATCGCCGTGACGACGACCGCCTGGGCCACGAGCCCCGCGAAGATCGTCGACGACTTCGCGCCGAGCGCCTTGAGCACGCCGTACAGACTCGTGCGCTCGACGGTGAGCAGCGCGAAGAAGAGTCCGATCACGACGAGCGCGATCGCCAAGGTCACGCCGATGATCTGATTGAACGTGTTCTGCTGCTCGGTCACACCGGGGATTGCCGCGAC
The DNA here is from genome assembly GCA_024643255.1 of Ilumatobacteraceae bacterium. Lineage (GTDB taxonomy): Bacteria > Actinomycetota > Acidimicrobiia > Acidimicrobiales > Ilumatobacteraceae > Sva-07. Next base: position 8,415 of record JAHENF010000054.1, on the reverse strand, counting down.
CGCGCCTGCGACCGTGTACGAGTCGGTTGCACCGGCGGTCGCCGCATCGATCGCGCCCGGCAGATCGGTGCCATCACCGCGCACGACGAGGGCCTGGAACACGTCCGCGCCGACCTGGGCGTCCGGGCGGTTGGCGCTGAGGACATCGCGCCATGTGTCGGGCGACGCCCACAGACTCGACTGGCCGTTGAAGTTCGTGTCCTTCACGAACCCGACGATCTCGATCGGCGTGCGAGCGGGGCCGAGCTCGATCACCATCCCCTCCTCGACACCACTGGCCTTGATCGTCTCGTCGGCCCACGCCTGACCGAATGGCGGTGCGTCGGGGACTCCGTCGGGGGCGAGTTCGTAGCCGAACAGGGCGACGCTTGCGAGGTCGCGCGGGCCGTTGCCTGGGACCCGTGCTCCGAGCTGCACGTTGCCGATCCCGCCGACCTCGGTGACGCCTTCGACGGCCTCGACCTGCGCGCGCAGCTCGGGCTCGATCCGGCTGCGCACGAACGACGCCTGCGCTGTGCCGGAGTAGACGATGGCCTGGGCGTTCTGGGCGCGGATCGCGCCGGTCGAGGTCGCGATGAGACCGTCGAGCAGGCCACCGAGGAACATCAGCAAGATCGCGATGAGCGTCAGGATGATCGTGGCGGTGGCGAAGCGGCCGGGGCGGCGTCGCAGTTCCTTGAGTGCGAGCTTCACGATCCGACCCCTTGCCCCGTCGTCGCCTCGATCGGGTCGATGCTCAGCACGCGCCGCGCGGCGACGAGAGAACTCAGCACGCCGAGCGACAGCAGCAGCACCGACCAGAAGACCACGGCGCTCGTCTCGAAGCGCAGCGTGATGCCGCCGAGCGACTGTTGCGACACGGGGTAGTACAGGAGTGTCCCGATCAGGAGACCGGCGCCGACGATCACGATCACCTGGATCAGCAACGACGACACGAGCCGACCGGCCGGCGCGCCGATGGCGCGCAGCAGGGTGAGCGAGTTGGCCTTCTGGAAGGTGACGATCAGGAAGAACAGCCCGGTCACGCAGGGCACCACGAGCCCGTAGAGCAGGAAGATGATGTTGAACGACTGCTGCACCTGCGAGACACCGGGGGTCTGCGCCGCCGCATCGTCCTTGGTGAGCGCATCGAGATCGAGTGACTGGTCGTTGATCGACGTCACGGTCTGTTCGGCGGTGTATCCATCGGCGGGAACGACCCCGAGCACGTTGGGCAGCGGGGTTCCGGCGTCCGGGTTCACGCTCTTGATCGCGTCGAGATAGGTCTCGTAGGACACGAACAGCGTCGGTGACACGTTGAGCTGAGCGTCCTGCGCGACACCCACGATCGTGATCGACTTGGCGCCCGGCAACAACGTGACGCTGTCGCCGATGCCGTAGCCGAGTTGCACGTCGGCATCGCTGACGACCGCCTCGTTGTCGGCGTTCGGGAGCCGTCCCTCGACGACCGTCGTCGGCGCGCCGATGCCGTTGCCGTCGGGCCCGAGTTCGTAGCCGATGATCGTGGTGTCGAAGGTCTCGCCGTCGGCGTTGCCGCTCGGCTTGCCGGTGAAGGTGCCCTGACCGATGGGCCCGACCTCGCGGACACCGGGAGCGGTGCGCACCTGGGCCTCCATCTCGGGGGTGATCGCGCTGCCTTGGACCACCCGCTGGCCGTCGACGCTGTAGACGAGCACCGGCGCGCTCTGTTCGCGGATTGCCCCGATGAAGCCGGTGATCAGACCGTTCTGCAGCGACTGCTGGAACAGGATCAGGAACACCAGGAGCGCGATGGCAGCGATCAGCAGCGCGAAGCGCACCTTGGCGCGAGCCATTTCCTTGAATGCGAGAAACATCGTGGTGGGGGGGACCTCGCTGCAGCACGCTACCGAGATGCGCTCGGAACTGCCCCGCTCTCGACACCGTCCTCAGCGCCGCTCGCATCGCCGGGCACTTCGCCGCCGGCAGTTGACCGTTGGCGAGGGGGCCGACGGTCGTGGGAAGCTGCGTCGATGAGCTACCCGGTCGCGTTGTACCTGCAGGACGCCCACGACATCCGCCAGGGCATCGAACTGGTGCGCTACGCCGAGGCGAAGGGTTTCGATGCCGTGTGGCAGGCCGACAGCCGGCTCGTGCGCGACGCCGTCGTGCCGATGGCCGCCTTCGGTGCGACCACCGACCGGATCAAGATCGGCTCGGGCGTGATCGACTGCTGGACACGCAACCCCGCACGACTGGCGTCGACGTTCTCGACGCTCGACGACCTCGCGCCCGGGCGCATGATCTGCGGGCTCGGCGCGTGGTGGGATCCGCTGGCGGCGAAGGTCGGTATCGACCGCAGTCGTCCGCTCAAGGTCATGCGCGAGGTGGTCGAAGCGATCCGCGGACTGTTGAACAACGAGACCGTGACGATGGACGGCTACTACGTGCACCTCGACGGTGTGGAGCTCGACTACGTCCACCAGGAGCGCCGGGCGAAGGATGTGCCGATCTACATCGGCGCCACGGGCATGCAAATGATGGAGCTGACCGGTGAGATCGCCGACGGCGCGGTGCTGAACTATCTGGTGTCGCCGAGCTACAACGTCGGCGCGCTCGAAGCGCTCGAGCGTGGCGCTGCCAAGGCTGGTCGCACACTCGACGACATCGACCGTCCGCAGTTGATCGTGTGCTCGGTCGACGACGATCGCCAGGCGGCGCTCGATGGTGCTCGACTGCTCGTCACCCAGTACCTCGGCCAGCAGCCACACATCATGAAGGCGTCAGGCGTGCCGCAGGAACTGCTCGACGAGATCGGCAAGGTGCTCACGTGGCCGGCGACGCACGACGAGGTGGTCGCGGCGAGCAAGCTGGTGCCCGATGACATCGTCCAGATGATCACGGCGTCGGGCACCCCGGACGAGGTACGTGCCAAGGTCGACGAGTACGTCGCGTCGGGCTGCACGTGCCCGATCCTGTATCCGCTGGCCGACGACGTCCACCTGATGATCGACACCTTCGCCCGCTGAACGATTCCGTCACGTTTGACCCGGCACCGTGTGACGTTGTTTAGGGTCTGGGGGATGCGCATCACGTTGCCGTCAGGGACCGCTGCCGAGATCGCCGAGCCGGCCGATTCCGACGACTCGTCGAACATGGGGCTGGTCATCGCCCCCGACATCTTCGGGCTGCGGCCGCTGTTCGACGACATGGTCGCTCGGCTGTCGTCGGTGTGGTCGATGACCGTCTGCGCCGTCGAGCCGTTCCCGGGGCTCGATCTCGGACCCGACGTCGAGCCGCGGATGGCGGCGATGTCGCGCCTCGACGATGCGATCCACCTTCGTGATCTCGAGGAGGCCGCGGAGGTGACCGGCTGTGAGCGCGTCGGCCTGCTCGGCTTCTGCATGGGCGGCATGTACTGCTTCAAGTCGGCGCGTAGTGACCGGTTCGCCAGGATCGCCAGCTTCTACGGCATGATCCGCTTGCCCGACGGGTGGAAGGGTCCGGGCCAAGGCGAGCCACTCGACCATCTCGCCGCCGGACACCCGGACCGGGTGCTGGCGATCATCGGTGCGCTCGATCCGTACACCCCTGCCGATGATGTCGTCGCACTCGAATCGACCGGCGTCCGCGTCGTGCAGTACCCGGAGGCCGAGCACGGGTTCGCTCACGCCCCCGAGCGTCCGGCGCACCGTCCGGCCGACGCCGCCGACGCGTTCCAGCGCGCCCACACCTGGCTGTCCGCCTGAGCGGCGGTCAGCGGGAGCGGAGTTCGAGGCGCTCGCGTTGGATGATGACGTAGGTGCGATCGTGCTGCTCGAGCCAGCCGAGGCGGATGAAGCTGGCGATCGCCTTGTTGACCCGTTCGCGTGATGCACCGACCATCCCGGCCAACTCCTCCTGGGTGACGGGCAGGGTGAACTCGTCGGTGCCGTCGGCGAGTTCGAGCAGGCGTTTCGCGGTGCGGCCCGTCACATCGAGGAAGACCGAGTCGGCGAGTGCCTCGTCGGTGACGCGGATCCGTTGCGCCAGCAGCCGCGTGACGTTCCACAGCAGCTTCGGGTTGGTCTCGAACATCTGGAAGACGGGCTCGTACGGAATTGCCAGCACCGTGGTCGGTTCGAGCGCACGGGCCATCGCCGAGCGCGGCCCGTCGTCGAGCATTCCCATCTCGCCGAACAGGTCGTTGGTCTCCATCAGGGCGACGACGCTCTCGCGACGATCGATCGGATTGGCCAGCGCGATTGCGATCCTGCCGCGCAGGACGAGGTAGAGCGATTCGGGCGGATCCCCCTCGTTGAAGAGGACGTCACCGCGAATCAGGTGGAGTTCGTGGCCTTCGGCGGCAACGCGTCGTAACGCGTCGGGTGCCGCGTCGGCGAAGAAGTCGGTGCGGGCGAGGGTGTCTTCGTGAGCCATGACTTCGGTCACGGTACTACCCTGCGCCGATGTGACCGGCGCTGAGCACATCTGGACGATCGTGGTCGGCGGCGGGAGTGGCCAGCGGTTCGGAACGCTCAAGCAGTACGAACCGCTGGGTGACTCCAGGGTGATCGACCACGCTCGCACCGTCGCCGAGGTCGCCTCGCACGGTGTCGTCGTGGTCGTCCCTGCCGCCGACGCCGAACGCGAGCATGCGGTGGCCGGTGGAGCGACGCGTAGCGACTCGGTGCGCGCCGGGCTCGCGGCAGTGCCTGCTGATGCCACGATCATCTGCGTGCACGATGCGGCGCGCCCCTTTGCAACACCAGCGCTGTTCCGGAGCGTGATCGCAGCTGTCGAGGCCGGGGCCGACGGAGCGATCCCGGGTATTGCGGTGACCGACACGATCAAGGTCGTCGCCGACGGTGTGGTGATGTCCACGCCCGAGCGCTCGTCGCTCGTCGCCGTCCAGACGCCTCAGGCGTTCCGTGCGGCGATCCTTCGTCGGGCACACGACGATGCCGCCGCCTCGACCGACGACGCCGCGCTGGTCGAACGGCTCGGCGGCCACGTGGTCGTCGTCGCCGGCGACCCGCGGAACCGCAAGATCACACATCCCAATGACCTCGAGTGGGCCCGCCGGCAGCTCGTCGCCGACCCGACAGGACCCACCTCATGACGCTCACCGTTCCCGACTTCCGTGTCGGCCAGGGCTTCGACATCCATCGATTCAGCAGTGACCCCGCACGAGTGCTCGTGCTGGGCGGTTGTCGATTCGATGGTGCCCCCGGCCTCGAGGGCCACAGCGACGCCGACGCGATCGCCCATGCCTGTGCCGATGCGCTCCTCGGAGCAGCGGGACTCGGAGACATCGGGATGCACTTCCCCGACACGGACCCGCGATGGGAGGGGGCCGATTCGATGGCGCTGCTGCGTCACGTTGCGGCGATGCTCGCCGAGGACGGCTGGCGCGTGTCGAACGTCGATTGCGCCGTCGTGTGCGAGCGACCCAAGCTGGCGCCGATGCGCGACGAGATGCAACGCAACCTGTCGGCTGCGGTCGCCGGCCCGGTCACGGTCAAGGGCAATCGCGCCGAGCGACTCGGAGCGATCGGGCGCGGTGAAGGCGTCGCCTGTTTCGCGTCGGCGCTGATCCACCGGATCGTGAGCCTGGCGTGAGCGCCGGACGTTCGAGCGGTAAGGGAACCGGCGGCAAGGGTTCGAGCGGCAGGGGTTCGAGCGGCA
>JAHENF010000054.1:0-2690 GCA_024643255.1 Ilumatobacteraceae bacterium | reverse complement strand
GGCGGGCGCGCGTCGCGGCAACCGAGCGGTGGCACTGGTGGCGCCGGTGGGGCCAAGGGGCTCGGCGGCCGCCAGATCGAGGGTCGACAGGCGGTCCGTGAGCTGCTGATCGCCGAGCGTCGCAAGGTGCACGAGGTCTGGGTCAGCGCGGAGTTGGAGGGCGATGCCGGTGTGGCCGACATCGTCGAGATCGCGGCGGCGCGGCGCATCCCACTCCTGCACGTCGCGAGGGCGCGCCTCGAACGTGAGGCTCGCAGCGAAGCACCACAAGGCGTGCTCGCGCACGCCGCCGAGATCCCGGAAGCGGATCTCGCCGACCTGATCGGTGCGGATCGTCCGGGACGGGCCCGAAGCCCGTTCCTGGTCGCGGTCGACGGCGTCACCGATCCGGGCAACCTCGGCGCGATCATCCGCACCTGCGACGCGGCCGGCGTCACCGGGGTGTTGTTGCCTCGACATCGTGCGGTCCATGTCACCCCGACGGTCGCCAAGTCGGCAGCGGGAGCCGTCGAGTACGTCCCGATGGCGCTCGTACCCGGGTTACCGGCGGCGCTGCGGCAGTTGACCGAGCGGGGCATCTGGATCGTCGGGCTCGACGACGGCGCCGACCGCGGGCTCTACGACATGGGGTCGCTCGCCACCGAGCCGATCTGTCTGGTGCTGGGAGCCGAAGGTGCCGGATTGTCGCGACTGGTTCGTGAACGGTGTGATTCCATCGTCGGGATCCCGATGGCGGGCCACGTGAGTTCACTCAACGTGTCGGCGGCTGCGGCGGTCTCACTCTACGAGGTCGCCCGTTTGCGCCTGTAGGTGTCGTACTTTGTGCTGATGGACGGCCGGGATCCAGCCACGAACACCGACGCGGGTGCGCAGGGCGTCGACAGCTCGACGAGGCGGCTCGGTCGACGTGCCTTCATCGCCGGGACCGCCGGCGTGATCGCCGGTGCCACGGTGCTGTCGGGCACGGCGAACGCCGTCGAGCCCGGGGCCAGTTTCTTCGTGCCGATGAGCCCGACCCGCCTGTGCGACACGCGGGAACGAACCGGATACAAGACGGTCGGTACCCGCACGATCCGCGTCCGGGTCGCGGGACGGCCGGGCGTGCCGGCGAATGCCGTGGCGGCCGTGCTCACGGTCACCGCGGTGAACCGGACGCAGGGTCCGATCTTCGTCTCGACGTATCCGGCGGCGACCACCCGACCCGAAGCGTCGAGTCTGAACTGCGGACGCTTCGACGAACGGATCGCGAACCTGGTGACCGTCAAGCTCGGCGCCGACGGGGCCATCGACATCTACTCGCACGGCCCGGCGGAGATCATCGTCGACCTGGCCGGCGTGTACATCCCGACGACGGTCCCGGTGGGCGCCGGCCGCTTCGTGTCGATCGGCACGGCGCGACGTGTGCTCGACACTCGCAAGTCCGCCAAGATCCGACCCGGTGGCGAGGTGATGGTCGACCTCACCAAGTACGTGACGCCGACCGCGATCGCGGTGGTCGCGAACCTGACGGCCGTCGAGCCGAACGCCCAGGGATTCGTCACTGCCTATCCCGCCAACGAGACCAGACCCGGCACGTCGAACCTCAACCCCGCGGGTGGGCAGAATCGAGCGGTCGGGGTGATGACCAAACTCGGCACCGTGCAGACGGCCACGGGGGCTGTCCGCGGCATCAAGGTCTTCACGCAACAAGGCGCGCACATCCTCGTCGATGTGATCGGCTACATCACCGGGGCGGGTGATCCCGCCACGGCCGATGGTCTGTTCGTCCCCATGGCACCCCGACGCCTGATGGACACGCGCCCCGTGCATCAGCGGTTGTGGCCCGGCTGGACCAAACCGATCGCCATTCCCTCGCCGGCGAGTTCGCGTGCTCAGGCGGTCGTCCTCAACCTGACCGCCACGAAGACGATGGGCATGGGGTTCTATGCACTGGTGCCGACGAACACACCGCGGCCGGAGGTGTCGACGCTGAACGCCAACTGGGCCGGCCAGACCCTCGCCAACCATGCGATCGCGAGCGTCACCCCGAAGGGCGTCTCGGTGTACTCGCACGCCGGCGGTCATGCCGTCGTCGACATGAACGGCTGGTTCACCGGTACGCCGATGCGGACGACGACAGGTCCTGCGGTCAACCCGCCACCACCAGGAGGGCCCATCCCGTGGGTGGTCCAGGTTCCTCGGCTCGGCCTCAACCAGTGGGTGTTCGACGGCGACGCCAAACGGGTCGTCGACGCAGGGAATTCGTGGCACTGGACCGGAACGGGTCTGGTGGGGGAGGGCGCGCACGTCGTGCTGTTCGGGCATCGCACCGAACACGGCGGCCCGTACCGGTACCTCCACACGCTCCAGAGCGGCGACCTGTTGTACATCACGACCTCGGACAGCCGTCGGTACACCTACCGCAAGGTCGCCGAGTACCTCACCAGCAAGTACTCGAGCGACATCCTGGCAGCGTCGAGGCGCGTCGCCGGCGAAACCGTGTCGTTGGTCGCGTGTTCGCGCACCGACCGGCTGCCGACCAGCCTCCAGTACCGGCTGGTGTCGACGTTCCAGCTCGTCGGCTGGGAAGATCTCGACTGACCGGCTCCGTCGGTATCCTGTGCCGACCCTGCCGGGTTAGCTCAGTTGGTAGAGCACTTGATTTGTAATCATGAGGTGGCGAGTTCGATCCTCGCACCCGGCTCCAGTGA
>JAHENF010000053.1:6952-17096 GCA_024643255.1 Ilumatobacteraceae bacterium | reverse complement strand
CGCGCCGGGACGGCGACGACGGCGCGGGGGAGCTACACCACGCCGCTGTTCATGCCGGTCGGCACCCGTGGTGCGATCAAGTACCTCAGCGCCGCCGACTACGACCGCGTCGGCGCGCAGATCGTGCTCGGCAACACGTATCACCTGATGCTGCGCCCGGGCGCCGACCTGGTGGAACGATTCGGCGGGTTGGGCCGATTCGTCGGCTGGGACGGCCTGACCCTCACCGACTCGGGCGGATTCCAGGTGTTCTCGCTCGACCCGAAGGTCGACGACGACGGCGTGACGTTCAAGAGCACCTACGACGGGTCATCGCACCGATTCACACCTGAGATCGCCGTCGACGTCCAGCAGCGCATCGGGGCCGACATCATGATGGTGCTCGACGTCTGCCCGCCACTGCCGAGCCCACCCGAGGTCATCCGTCGCGCCGTCGATCGCACGACCGCCTGGGCGGCGCGCGCAAATGCCGCCCACAACCGTCCTGACCAGGCACTCTTCGGCATCGTCCAGGGCGGAGTCAGCGACACCATGCGGCGCGAGAGCGCCCAACAGATCGTCGAGATCGGCTTCGACGGCTACGGCATCGGCGGGCTGTCCGTCGGCGAGACCCGAGCCGAGATGCTGCCCGCGCTCGCCGCCGCCCTCGAACACCTCCCGACCGATCGCCCCCGATACCTGATGGGCGTCGGCGACCCGGCATCACTCGTCGAAGCGGTCGCGCTCGGCGTCGACCAGTTCGACTGTGTCATGCAGACCCGCCTCGGCCGTCACGGCACAGCCCTCACCTCGACCGGGCGCTTCCAGGCAAAGGCCGCCCGCAACGCCGAACTGGACGAGCCGCTCGACCGTGAGTGCCCCTGCGACGTCTGTGCGCGGCATAGTCGCGGCTACATCCGCCACCTGTTGCAGGTGGGCGAGCCGAGCGCGTCGCGTCTGCTGTCGATCCACAACGTGGCCTGGACGATCGACTTGATGGCGCGGATGCGGGCATCGATCGCGGCCGGCACGTTCGACGAGTTGCGACGCTCGATCCTCGACGTCTGGAGTTGATGTGTGGAGTTGACGGGTGCGCCGACGTCATTGCAGATAGGCTCGCCCGCCGACATGACTGCGCAACTCTCGACCGTGATCGCCAGCTCCTCAAGTGGAGGCGGCAGCGGCGCCATCATCCAGCTCGGCATCCTCCTGCTGATCCCCTTCGCGATGTATTTCTTCATGATCCGGCCGCAACGGCGCCGGATGCGTGAGCAGCAGGATCTGCAGCGCTCGATCCAGGTCGGCGATGAGGTCATCACCACCTCGGGCGTCTACGGAACCATCACGGGCGAGGACGGCGACACCCGCTTCTGGCTCGAGATCGACGACGACGTCCAGATCCGCATCGCCCGCGCGGCGATCCAGGGCAAGGCATCGCCCGACGCTCCGGTCGCCGACGCCGAGGATGTCTCCGACGACGCCGACGCCGACGAACTCGAGTCGGCGAACACCGCCGACGACGACTGACGACCCCCATGCGTCGCCGTCTGTGGACCTCGATGATCGGCGTCGTGCTGATCGTGCTCGCCACGTTGGTCTACAACGTGGCAACCGACAACACCCCGATCCTCGGCCTCGACCTCCAGGGTGGCGTGTCGGTCATCCTCGCGCCGGTCGAGCCTGCGAGCGAGCAGGACCTGATCATCATCCGTGACCTGATCCGCGACGAGCTCGAACGGCGTGGCATCGCAGAACCCGACGTGCGTGTGCAGGGACAGACGATCGTCGTCGACCTTCCGGGGGTCCGCGACCAGAGTGACGCCCTGAGCGCCGTCGACGTCTCCGGCGTCGTCGAGCTCCGGCCCGTCGTGAATTTCTCTTCCTGCCCCGCGCCGACGAACTCGACCCCGGCGCTCGGACTCGGCCAGGACACCGGATCGTCCGTGGTCCCCGACACCTCGGGGCCGGCCACGTCGGCTCCCGCCGGATTCCGACGCCCGGAATCGCCTCCCGCGGACAGCATCCCGACCGGCACCACTCCGACCGGCACGCTTCCGACCGACACCGTGCCGACCGACACCGTGCCGACCGATTCGGTCGTTCCCATCAATGAGCCGGCACCGGTCGCCTCCACCATGGCCGGGGCCGAACTGCTGCCCAACCGTGACGGATCGATCCTGTGCGTCGGTCCAGCTCAGGGCACCGGTGAGGTCTTCGCCAAGGGCAGCGCCCAGCTGACCGGCCAACAGGGCTGGGGCGTCGCCGTCGACCTGCGCAGCGACGGCCAGGACACCTGGAACGCCCTCGCCAACGAGTGCTACAACTCGACGCCCACGTGCCCGTCGACCCAGCCCGGCCTGCGCGGTCAGATCGCGATCGTCCTCGACGACGTCGTGCAGTCGGCACCCCAGGTCAACCAGCCGAACTTCGCCGGCTCGGTCGCCATCACCGGAAGCTTCTCGAAAGCTGAGGCCGAAGACCTCGTCAACGTGCTGAACCGCGGTGCCTTCCCGGTGCAGGTCGAGGCGCAGGAGGCTCGAACGGTGTCGCCCTCGGCTGGTTCGGACTCATTGCGCGCCGCCATCATCGCCGGCCTTGTCGGCATGCTGCTGGTCGTTGCGCTGCTGCTGGCCTACTACCGCTGGCTCGGTCTCGTGATCGTGGGCGGGCTCTTCGTGTGGGCGGCCATGGTGTTCACCATGGCCTCGTTCGTGTCCGGCTGGACCAACTACGCCTTGAGTCTGGCGGGGGTCACCGGCATCATCGTGGCGATCGGCGTGACCGTCGACAGCTATGTCGTCTTCTTCGAACGCATCAAGGACGAGCTGCGCCACGGTCGCACGATCAAGAACGCCGCCCCGCGCAGCTTCAACATGACCTGGCGGACGATCTGGTCGGCCGACGTCGTGTCGCTGATCGGCGCCATCATCCTGTTCCTGCTGAGCGTCGGCTCGGTGCGGGGCTTCGCGCTGTACCTCGGCCTGACGACGATCTGTGACCTCCTGGTCTGCTATTTCTTCACCCGTCCGGCCGTGCTGCTGCTCGCGCAGAGCAAGGTGCTGCAGAGACAGGAGCACGTTCTCGGCATGAACGTGGCAACGACATGACCCTCGACAACACGATCTCCAAGTCGGGCATCGGCCGGCTCTTCAAGGGCCAGACGGCCATCGACTTCTACGGCCACCGACGCATCGGCCTCTACAGCGCGCTGATCATCGTCGTCGTCACCGTCATCTCACTGTTCACGCAGGGGCTGAACCTCGGACTCGACTTCGAGGGTGGCGACGCCTGGGACGTCCCGGCCAGTGCGACGTTCGGTGTCAACGAGGCCGAACAGGTGCTCTCCGACAACGGCATCTCCACCACCGGCGCCCGGATCCAGTTGCGCAGCTCGGAGACATCCGACGTCGTGACGATCCAGGTCGAAGAACTCCCACGGGATCAGGCCGCGAAGGTCACCGCCGACTTCGCATCGGCCGCCGGCGTGAGCGTCCAGGACGTCAGCTTCTCCTTCACGAGTTCGACGTGGGGCAGCGAGATCACCAAGAAGGCGATTCGCGCCCTCGTGGTGTTCCTGGTCGTGGTGTCGATCTTCATCTCGATCCGCTTCGAGTGGCGAATGGCGCTCGCCGCGATCGCGGCGATGGTCAACGACGTCGTGGCGGCCGTCGGCGTGTACTCGGTGTTCCAGTTCACGGTGACACCGGCGACCGTGATCGCGTTCCTCACCATCTTGGGCTACTCGCTCTACGACACGATCGTCGTGTTCGACCGCGTCAACGAGAACGAGGGCAAGTACGCCGGCGTCCGCATGCCGTACGAGGACATCGTCAACATCTCGATGAACCAGGTGCTGATGCGGTCGCTGATGACCAGCTTCTCCTCGATCATCCCGGTGCTGTCGCTGCTGATCCTCGGATCGGGCGTCATGGGCGCGGTCGCCCTCCAGGAGTTCGCACTCGCCCTGCTCGTCGGCATGATCTCGGGCGTCTACTCGTCGATCTTCATCGCCACACCGCTGCTGGCGTGGCTGAAGCGCGACACCGGCCGCAAGACCCACCGTGACCGACTCGTCGACGACGAACTGCGTGCCATGGTGATGGGCGCGGGCGTCAGGGCGGCACGGGTGATCGCCGAAACGAGCGCAGCGTCGTCCGACGACGACTCCGCCGACGGCGAGTTGGTGTCCACCGGTGTCAGCCAACCGGCCGATCGCCTGCTGACGCACCCGCCGCGGCCGCGCAAGAAGAAGCGTCGCTGACACATCACCCCTGCGGCCGGTATCCTCCCGACATGGCAGGCGACTATGGGTCTCTCCGGAGTTTCGTCCGGGAGATCAAGGACTACCCGACCGACGGCGTCACGTTTCGTGACATCACGCCGCTGCTCGGCGACGGCGCATCGTTCGCCGCAGCGGTCAACGGCCTCGTCGACGAGTTCCCGTCGCTGTCGATCGACCGCGTGGTCGGCGTCGAGTCCCGAGGGTTCATCTTCGCCTCGGCCGTCGCCTACCGGATCGGTGCCGGCCTCGTCCCGGTCCGCAAGGCGGGCAAGCTGCCGTGGGCGGTCGTCCGCGAGGAGTACGAGCTGGAGTACGGATCGGACAAGCTCGAGATCCACCGCGACGCGATCCATCCCGGTGAACGGATCCTGATCATCGACGACGTGCTCGCCACTGGGGGGACAGCGGCGGCGACCGCCCGTCTCGTCGAGACGCTCGGTGGCGTGATCGCCGGACTCGGCTTCGTGATCGAACTCGATGATCTGGGAGGGCGAGCCCAGGTGGGGGAGCGGTCCGTGAGGTCGCTCCTGCACTACTGATGGGGAACTGATCATGGGGACGGTCGATCGAGTTCTTCCCTGGAGACGCCAACACGTCGAGGTCGCGAATTCCGAGCTGACGCCGCTGTTGGCGTCGTATCGACGCCGGCACCCCAAGTCGCCGGTCTCCACGATCAGCCGGGCATACCGCGTCGCCGCCGACGCCCACCAGTCGCAGATGCGTTCGAGCGGCGAGAGCTACATCAACCATCCGCTGGCCGTCGCCCAGATCGTCGCCGACATCGGTCTCGACGAAGTGTCGGTCACCGCCGCCCTGCTGCACGACGCCGTCGAGGACACCGAGATCACGGTCGCCGACGTCGAACGGGACTTCGGCGCCGAGGTCGCAGCGATCGTCGACGGCGTGACCAAGCTCGAACGAATCCGCTTCGACTCCCGTGAGGAGCAGCAGGCCGCGACGATGCGCAAGATGCTGGTCGCCATGGCGAAGGACCTGCGGGTTCTGGTGATCAAGCTCGCCGACCGGCTGCACAACATGCGCACGATCGCCGCGATGCCGCTCGAGAAGCAGCAACGCATCGCCCAGGAGACGCTCGACATCTATGCGCCGCTGGCGCACCGCCTCGGGATGCAGGAGATGAAGCAGCAGCTCGAGGACCTCGCCTTCGCCTCGCTGCACCCGAAGCGGTTCGCCGAACTCGACCATCTGGTGAGCACCCGGACCCCGGAGCGCGACCTGTACCTGGCCAAGACACTTGCGGAGGTGCGCGCCCGCCTCGACGAACTGGGCATTCATGCCGAGGTCACCGGACGTGGCAAGCACCTGTGGAGCATCTACGAGAAGATGGTCGTCAAGGGCCGCGAGTTCGACGACATCTTCGATCTCATCGCGATCCGCGTCGTCGTCGAGTCGATGAAGGACTGCTACGCGGCGCTGGGGTCGATCCACGGCCGCTGGCGGCCGGTGGTCGGGCGGTTCAAGGACTACATCGCGATGCCGAAGTTCAACCTCTACCAGAGCTTGCACACCACGGTGATCGGGCCGGCGGGCAAGCCGATCGAGGTGCAGATCCGCACCGTCGAGATGCACCAACGCGCCGAGTGGGGCGTCGCCGCCCACTGGGCGTACAAGGAGGGTTCCGAGAAGCCCGCCGAGATCGACTGGCTGACCCGCATCATCGACTGGCAGGAGGAGATCTCCGACCCAGCCCAGTTCATGCAGAGCCTGAAGACCGACCTCGAGCAGGACGAGGTGTTCGTCTTCACGCCGAAGGGTCGCGTCATCACGCTGCCGGTCGGCTCCACGACGGTCGATTTCGCCTACGGCGTCCACACCGAGGTCGGACATGCCTGTATCGGCGCGAAGGTCAACGGACGGCTGGTCTCGCTCGACCATGTGCTGGCCAGCGGCGACAACGTCGAGATCTTCACCTCGAAGGTCGAGACCGCCGGGCCGTCACAGGACTGGCTGACGTTCGTGGCGTCGCCGCGAGCGCGCAACAAGATCCGGCAGTGGTTCAGCCGCGAGCGGCGCGTCGACATGGTGGAAGCCGGTCGCGACGACCTCACCTCCGAGTTGCGCCGCGAGCGCCTGCCGGTGCAGCAGATCTGGAAGTCGCCGCAGCTGCAGGCGGTCGTCACCGAACTGAGCTACGTCGATCTGGATGCGCTGCTGGCCGCGATCGGTGAACATCACGTCTCGGCCAAATCGGTCGCGCAACGTCTGACCAAGGGTTTTCGTTCGGGCGACGAGGACGAGCAGATGCCCGCCACGATCAGCCGACCGCGGCGCGAACAGCGCGAGGGCGAACGTTCTCGCGTCGGCGTGCACGTCGAGGGCCTCGACGACGTCCTGGTCAGGTTGGCGAACTGTTGCACGCCGGTTCCCGGCGACGGCATCATCGGGTTCGTCACCCGCGGCCGTGGCGTGAGCGTGCACCGCTCCGACTGTGCGAATGCGGTGTCGTTGATGGCCGAGCAGGCCACTCGAATGATCGAGGTCGAGTGGGACGGAGCCGAGCAGCGGGGCGCCACATTCGTCGCCGGCGTCGAGGTGGTGGCGCTCGATCGGTCACGGTTGCTGCGCGACGTGACCAACGCGCTCGCCGACCACCAGGTCAACATCCTGTCCTGCCAGACCGTCACCGGGACCGACCGGGTCGCCAAGATGCGTTTCGAGTTCGAGTTCGCGAACCCGGGCTACCTCGACGCCGTCATCCGCACGATCAAGGGCGTCGATTCGGTCTACGACGCATATCGCCTGATTCCGGGCGCAGCCACGCCGGTAGCCTGACCGGCCGTGCCAGCGTTCCAGACCAGTCCCGGCATGCGGGACATCCTGCCGCCCGAGAGCGGGCGTTGGCGTCGATTCACCGATGTGTTCGCCGACGTGGTCGAGCGCGCCGGATACGGCCAGATCGTCACCCCGCTGCTCGAGGACCTCGGTGTGTTCACCCGCATCGGTGATGCGACCGACGTGGTGACCAAGGAGATGTACGACTTCGTCGACAAGGGCGAGCGGCACATCGCGTTGCGACCGGAGATGACCGCGAGCGTGTGTCGGGCGTTCGCCGAGCACCGCCCGACGGTTCCGTGGAAGGTGTTCTACTCCGGTTCGAACTTCCGCTACGAGAAGCCGCAGCGCGGGCGCTACCGCCAGTTCGACCAGGTGGGTATCGAGGTGCTGGGGGCCGATGATGCGTTCCTCGACGTCGAAGTCATCGCGCTCGCGTCGGAGTTCTACCGCCGTCTCGGGCTGCGGCAGGTGACGCTCGTCGTCAACAGCCTGGGCGAACCCGACGATCGGGCCCGCTACGTCGAGGCGTTGCGTGCCTACTTCACGGCGGCCGGGGACCGACTCAGCGAAGCCTCTCGTGCCACGCTCGAACGCAACCCGCTGCGCGTCCTCGACTCGAAGCGCGAACGTGATCAGGAGCTCATCGCTGCGGCCCCCCAGATCGGCGACTTCCACAGCCCGGAGGCCGCGGCGCACTTCGTCGCGGTGCTCGACGGGCTGCGCACGCTCGACATCGAGTTCACGGTCGAGCCCAAGCTCGTGAGGGGGCTCGACTACTACCGTCGCACGATCTTCGAGTTCCAGGGCGGCACCCTCGATTCCGCGCAGAATGCACTCGGCGGCGGCGGCCGCTACGACGGTCTGGTCGAAGCCCTCGGTGGGCCGGCCACACCGGGGATCGGGTTCGCGCTCGGTGTCGACCGCACGCTGCTCGCATGCGACGACGAGGGCGTGTTCGCGGCGGAACCCGTCGAGCTCGATGCGTTCGTCGTCGATGTGACGGGCGGGCTGCAGGCCGTCGCGCTGACCGCTGAACTGCGAGCCGCCGGCCTTGCGGTCGATCGGGGCTACGACAACCGGTCGATGAAGGCCCAGATGAAGCTCGCCAACCGCAGCGGCGCGCGCTTCGCCGTGATCATCGGTGACGACGAACTCGCCGCCGGCACCGTCGTCGTCAAGCCGATGCGGGGCGACGGCGAACAACTCGCCGTCCCACGTTCCGAAATCTCCACCCATCTCGCAGCCCATCCCGACCAGAATTGATCCGAACCATGAGCGACCACACCATCACCCCCTCGTCCAACGCCACGAGCATGCGCACCCACATGTGCGGTGAGCTGCGCAGCGACCAGATCGGCCAGACGGTGAGCGTCTGCGGCTGGGTCGGTCGTCGCCGCGAGCACGGCGAGCACCTCGCCTTCGTCGACCTCCGCGACCACTCCGGCATCATCCAGTGCGTCGTCAACGATGATGTCGACGTTCGCAGCGAATACGTGTTGCGCATCACCGGAACGGTCCGTGCCCGGCCGGAGGGCACTGTCAACGACGGCCTGCCGACCGGCGAGGTCGAGATCGGTGACTGCCAGGTGGAGATCCTGCGCCAGGCGACGCCGCCACCGTTCCCGATCGACGCGCGCGCCGATGACGTCGACGAGAACGTCCGCCTCCAGCATCGTTATCTCGACCTTCGTCGCGAGCGCATGCAGAAGAACCTGCGGGTCCGTTCGAAGATCAATGCGGCGGTCCGCAACGCGATGGATGCGCAGGGGTTCGTCGAGGTCGAGACGCCGATGCTCGTACCGTCGACACCCGAGGGTGCCAGGGAGTTCCTCGTGCCGTCGCGCAAGGAGCCGGGTTCGTTCTACGCGCTGCCGCAGTCGCCGCAGTTGTTCAAGCAGCTGCTGATGGTGGCTGGCGTCGATCGCTACTACCAGATGGCTCGCTGCCTGCGCGACGAGGACCTGCGCGCCGATCGGCAGTACGAGTTCATGCAGCTCGACATGGAGATGAGCTTCGTCACCCAGGACGATGTGCTCGATGCGGTGAGCGAAGCCGTGCTCGATGCGGCCGAGGTCGCGACCGGTGAGCGGCCGCTGCCGATCGAGCGGATCACGTGGCGCGAGGCGATGGACCGATACGGCATCGACAAGCCCGACCTGCGCTTCGGTCTCGAGCTGACCGAGCTGACACCGATCTTCGCGGCGACGGAGTTCAAGGCCTTCGCCGGCGCCGGTGCGATCAAGGGCATCCGGGTACCGGGCGGTGCCGACGAGTACGGGCGCAACCAGCTCGACAAGCTGACGGACCGGGCGAAGTCGCTCGGCGCCAAGGGCCTCGTGTGGCTGAAGACGACGGACGAGGGCTTCGACTCGCCGGTCGCCAAGTTCCTGTCCGACGACGAGGCCGCAGCGGTGCGCTCGGCGATGGGTGCCGAGACCGGCGACCTGATCCTCGTCGTCGCCGACGAGTGGATGACGACCTGTGAGGTGTTGGGCACGTTGCGCAACGACCTCGGCCGTCCGCCGGTGCACGAAGGCCCGTACCGCTACGTCTGGGTCGTCGAGTTCCCGTTGTTCGTCGGTGTCGACAAGGAGTCCGGTCGCCCGAAGCCGGGCCATCACCCCTTCACCACACCCCACCCCGACGATCTCGACAAGATCGAGTCCGACCCGCTGTCGGTCCGTTCGATCGCGTACGACCTCGTACTCAACGGTTGGGAGCTCGGATCCGGTTCGATCAGGATCCACGAGCCCGATCTGCAGCGGCGGGTGTTCCATGCGCTGGGGATCTCCGATGAGGAGGCCGAGCGCAAGTTCGGGTTCTTCCTCAACCCGTTCGACTACGGCGCGCCGCCGCACGGCGGATTCGCGTTCGGTCTCGATCGGCTCGTCGCGATCCTCGCGGGGGAGGAGAACATCCGCGAGGTGATCGCCTTCCCGAAGACGCAGTCGGGCACCGACCCGATGACCAACTCGCCGATTCCCGGTGACCCGAAGGCGCTCGCCGAACTCGGCCTCAAGGTCCTCCCGCCCGCCACCTGACCTCGGCCGACCTCGCAGCGATGAGGTAGTGGCCGACCTGTCGGCC
>JAHENF010000053.1:1767-6852 GCA_024643255.1 Ilumatobacteraceae bacterium | reverse complement strand
CTCATCGCAGACGAGAACGATGAGGTTGTGGTGCACCTGTCGGGCCGGAAACTCATCGCAGCGGGGTGATCTGGCAGGATCGAGCGATGAGTTTCGACACCGAGATCACTCGCGACAGCGACACGCTGGTCGGCCCGCTGCGAGCGCCGGCACAGATGCTGGCCGATCAGGAGTACGCCGGCCACACGAGCGTCCACGACCACGAGACGGCGGCCAAGCTGGGCCTGGCAGGCGCTCCGATCGAGGGGCCGACCCATTTCAGCCAGATCGACCCGCTCGCCGTCGAGCGGTGGGGTCGCGAGTGGTTCGAGCACGGTTGTGTCAGCTCCCACTTCCTGAACATGGTCGTCGAGGGCGACGAGGTACGAGCAGCGCTCGAGCCGGTCACCGCGACGCTGGCGAGGATCGGTGCCGAGAAGGCCGATGGCACGCCCGTGCTCACCGGGACCGCGTCGATCGGTCGTGAGGACGCCACAGAGCTCGACGAGCGCCGTCAACGGGGGCTCGCGGATCCGGGACGGCTCCACATCGTGGATCAACTCGCGCTCGGAATGACCGTGACCGTCGACGCTGTGGTCACGATGGGCTTCGACGACCACAACGGCAGCCTGTACCCGTTCACGCTGAGCGAGAAGCTGGCGAAGATCACCGAGCGGTCGTCATGGTACGTGGCGGACGGCGACAGCCCCTGGGGCCGTCCGGTCGTTCCGACCGAGATGATCAGCGTCATCGCCCACCGTTCGAACGCTCATTTCCCGGTTCGCGGGCCCGCGATCGGGTTGTTCATCGACCTCGAAGTCCGTTTCGTCGACGGGCCGGTGTTCGTCGGCCAGCCCTATCTCGTCGAGCACACCCTGGTCGGGATCGGCCAGAGCAAGCGGGTCGAGTCGTACTGGACCGAATCGACGCTCACCGACGCCGAGACCGGCGTCCACGCCGCAACGGTGCTCCTCCATCAGGGCGTGTTCAAGGCCTCCTACGCCGACTATCCCACCTGACCGGTGACGCCGGTGCCAGGGACCGGCGTCACCGATCAGCGTTCTTCGGGGTAGACGACGCCGAGTTGGGCCCGGATGTCATCGAGCAACTCCATCGTCGACACGGTGGTGGCGAGCGGGATCACGTCGCTCTCGCGGTGACCCGCTCGGAGGCGATCCATCGCGTGCTGTGCCTCGTGGGCGAGGCCCAGGTTGGGCATGTCGACATGGACCGGCTCCTCGCCGGTGATCCGAACGGTGAACCCCGGCGAGTGCCAAAAGGGTGCGTCGACATCGATGCGCCCGAGCGTGCCGAACACCGATGCGCCCAGGCTGCTCAGCATGTCGAGCGACGTGTGGAACACTCCGATCGCTCCGCTCGAGTACGACACCACGCCGCCGACGGTGGCGTCGACGCCGGAGTCGCCCAGCGATCCGAGGACCTTCGCCTCGACGGGATCTCCGGCGAGGAATCTGGCGAAGGTGACCGGGTAGATGCCAAGATCGAGCATCGCCCCGCCCGCGAGGTCGGCGCGTCGGTGGCGTCCGTCGGGGTCGAACATCGGGATGCCGAAGTTCGCTTCGACGACCTTGAGCTCGCCGATCTCCCCATCGAGGACGCGCCGGCGGACCTCGACCACGGCGGGGATGAACCACGTCCACATCGCTTCCATCAGGAACCGGTCGTTGCGTTCCGCGGCGGCGACCATCTCGCGCGCCTGGGCGGCATTGAGCGCGAACGCCTTCTCGCACAGCACGTGTTTGCCGGCGTCGAGCGCGGCGATCGTCATCGCGTGGTGATGGCTGTGGGGCGATGCGATGTAGACGACGTCGACCTCGTCGTCGGCCCACAGGTCGTCGTACGTGCCGTGTGCGCGCTGGATGTCGAATCTCTTGGCGAATGCGTCCGCGGACTCCTGGCTGCGCGATCCGACGGCGACGATGCGCGCATCGGGCAGCGTGGCGAGCGCCTCGCACATGCTGGCGGCGATCCCACCGGTCGCGGCGATTCCCCAACGCACTGATTCGTTCTCGTCCATGTTCGGACCGTAGCAACGCGGCGCGCTGGTCGTGACAACGCTGTCACAGCCCCTGTCTAGGGTGATCGGTGACCGACTCCTCCCGCTGGAATCCACCCAGAAGGAGCTGAGATGAACGAATCAGATGTGCACGAATCGTCAAATGTCGCGGTGCTCCGCGGTGTCGTGCGGGGCGATCCGACGATCCGCGAGCTTCCGTCGGGCGGCACCGTTGCGCAGTTCGACGTGGCGACGACGATCGGCTCGGGACACGCCACCGAACGCGTGGTGGTGCCGGTCGCGTGGTCGGAGCCGGCGACATCGTCGAGGGCGTGGCTCGTCGACGCCACGGACCTGGTGGTCGTCGGAACGGTCCGGCGTCGATTCTTCCGCGTCGGCGGAGCGACGCAGAGCCGGACCGAGGTGGTGGCCGACAGGGTCGTGCCGGCGCGGCGGCGCACGCAGGCCGCGTCGGCCGTCAACGATGCGCTGGCACGCCTCGCGGGGCCATGAAGCGCCGGCCGTCAGACGAGGCTGCGGATCACCAGTCCGGTGCGCAGCTTCGGGGTGAAGAACGTCGACTTGGGCGGCATCAGCGCGCCTTCGCGGGCGGTGCGCTCGATCTCCGCGACGCTGACCGGCCGGATCAGGACTGCGCCTACCGCGGCGCCCGAGGTGACGGCGCCGACGACGTGGTCGACGCCGTGCTGGTAGGTGACGCGGTGGTCGAGGTCGGCAAGGGCGTGCTCCAGCCATGCGCCGTCGAGCGAGCGCACGCCGTCGAATGCGCCCGGTCGGGGGGTGAGCCACTGTGCTGAGCCATCCGGACCCACGAGACAGAGCGCCGCCCGAGCGTCCATCGCGGACAGGGTGTCGGCGTCGGGCCGCCCCGCGTCCGAGCGCTCGAAGGCGGCGTCGAGCGCCGTGGTCAGGTCCTCGAAGGTCACGTCGTGGTACAGCCGGTGAATCGCTTCGACCGACAGTTGGTCGGCGACGAGTTCGTTGACGAAGGCGAGCGTCTCGTCGGCCGGTGAGGCCTGGTCGCCGTTGGCAGCGCGGACCTCGTCGCGGTAAGTGCGGCTGATCCCGTACCGGTGGTGACCGTCGGCGATCAGGACGTCGTCGGTCGCGATCAACGCCGCGATGGCCTCGACGCGGGCGGGGTCCGACACTCGTTCGACGACGTGCTCGACGCCGTCGACGGTGACGGCGCTGATCGGCTCGCCGGGCTCCGCGAGCAGATCGGTCAGGCCGGATGCGAGCGAGAGGCCCCAGACGGGCGAGAGGTTCGCCTGCGTTGCTCGCGTGAGGTCGAGTCGATCGGTCGATGCCTTCGGCGTCACGCGCTCGTGGGGGAGCACACCGCCCGCACCCTGATCGACCACTTCGAGCCCGCCGAGCACACCGGCGATGTCGCGCTCGGCGCCGGTCGAATCGATGAATCGCATCCGATAGATCGTGAACGTCGCCGTGTCGTCGTACTGCATCACGCCGGCATCGATCCACTGGTTCAGGACCGTCGCGGCGTCGTCGTATCGGCTCGGTCCCTGCTCCTCGCGAGGCACGTCGACGTGGGTGATGTTGAAACGGCTGCGCGCTCCCAATTCGTCGAGGTCGTCGGTCGACAACACGTCGTACGGCGGAGCGATCAGGTCGTCGATCGTGCGATCGCTGTAGCGCAGGGCGGGGAACGGGGTGAATCTCGGCACGGCACCAGGATGCCATCGTCGGGCCCCGGTCCTGCAACGATCGTGTCCGTGCAGGACCCGTCGAGCCCGTGGGATCGCGTCGACTGGGATCGCATCGACACCGTCCTGTGCGACCTCGACGGCGTGGTCTGGCTGGCGCACGAACCGATCGCCGGCTCGGTCGAGGCGATCGCGCGGCTGCGAGCGTCGGGACGGCGAGTGATGTTCGTCACCAACAACTCTGCGTCACTTCGCGCTGCTCACGAAGGAGCGCTCGAGGCGATCGGTGTCCCGGCGACCGGCGACGTCGTCAGCTCCGCGATGGCGGCGGCACTGCTCGTCGAACCCGGCAGCCGGGTGCTCGTGGCGGGTGGCCCCGGCGTTGCCGAGGCGCTTCGTGAGCGCGGCGCCGAGGTGGTGGTCAACGACGGAACCGGGAGCCCTGACGGTTTCGACGCAGTCGTGGTGGGCCTCCATCGTGATTTCGACTACGACCGCCTCGCCGTCGCGTCATCGGCAGTTCGCTCGGGAGCGGTGCTGATCGGCACCAACACCGACTCGACGTACCCGACGCCGAGTGGTCTGCAACCGGGTGGCGGTTCGATCCTCGCCGCGATTGCCGCGGCAGCTGGGTGCACGCCGGTGGTCGGCGGAAAGCCGCACCGCCCGATGGCCGAGGTGATCGCACACGTGTTGGACGCACCTGGGCGTCCGTTCGACGCGACCCGCACCGTGATGATCGGGGACCGACCGGAGACCGACGGCGCGTTCGCTCGGCTGCTCGGCAGTCGGTTCGCCCTGGTGCGCTCCGGTGTCACCGCGCCCGACGCCACCATCGAGGCCGAGCCGCCGGTCGATCTCGACGTCGCGGATCTTGCCGGTGTCGCCGCGTGCCTCGTTTCGACCTCTGAGCAGCGGCAGTAGCCTGAACTCATGGCAACACCAACGACATTGCAGCGTCTCGTCGACGCAGGCGTCGAATTCAGCAACATCTCCCGCAAGCAGGCCGAGTCCATCGTGCAGTCGATGGTCCGGGCCGGCGAAGTGCGTCGAGACGACGCCGAAAAGGCGGTTCAGACACTTCTCGATCGTGGTCGAGAGACGTCGGAGCGCCTGACGGAGAACATCCAACAGGAGTTCACCAAGCAGGTCAACTGGCTCTCGGAGCGCTTCGATGAGCTCGAGGACCGCTTCGAGGAACTGGCCGAGAAGATCGCCGATCGCGTCAGGGCCGAGATGAACAACGCCCAGGGCGCGGTGAAGAAGGCTCCTGCGAAGAAGACCGCCGCCAAGAAGGCTCCGGCCAAGAAGACCGCCGCCAAGAAGGCTCCGGCGAGGAAGGCTCCGGCCAAGAAGACCGCCGCCAAGAAGGCTCCGGCGAGGAAGGCTCCGGCCAAGAAG
>JAHENF010000053.1:0-1667 GCA_024643255.1 Ilumatobacteraceae bacterium | reverse complement strand
GAAGGCTCCGGCCAAGAAGGCTCCGGCGAAGAAGGCCGCCGCGGCGAGCACGCCCGCCGGCTGAACCCCTGTGGTGGCTCGCCGACGACTCGACGCCGAACTTGTTCGACGTGAGTTGACGGCGAGCCGCACCGAGGCGCAGCACCTCATCGGTGCTCACCGAGTGCTGGTCAACGGTGCAATCGCCGACAAGGCATCGCGTCAGGTCGCGCCCGGCGACGCTGTGGTGGTCGAAGGCCCCCCGGCCCGATTCGTCGGTCGAGGCGCCGAGAAGCTCGAACACGCACTGGCCACCTTCGACGTCGACGTCGAAGGCCTCCGTGCGCTCGATGTCGGCGCCTCCACCGGTGGATTCACCGACTGCCTGCTCCAGCGAGGCGCCGACCACGTCGTGGCGCTCGACGTCGGACACGGCCAGCTCCACGAGCGGCTGCGCGGCGATGCGCGAGTCACCAATCTGGAGCGCTGCAATGTACGTCACGTCGACGTCGAGGCGATCGGTGGGCCGGTCGAGATCATCGTCGGCGACCTCTCGTTCATCTCGCTGACGCTGGTGATCCCGAACCTGACGCGACTGTGCCAACCTGGGTCGCCGATGATCCTGCTCGTGAAGCCGCAGTTCGAAGCCGGTCGACAAGAGGTCGACAAGGGTCGCGGCATCATCACCGACCCGACGGTCCACGAGCGAGTGCGCACGGAAGTCGCCGATGCGCTGCTCGCTGCGGGATGCGTCGTGCGCGACTGGACCACCTCGCCGATCACCGGCGCTGACGGCAACGTCGAGTTCCTGGTTCATGCCGAGACAGGGGCCGCGTGATGCGCTCCCTGGCCCTCGTCGCTCACCACGAACGCGTCACGGCACGCGAGCATGCGCTGGTGGCGCAACGCTGGTGCGCGGAGCACGAGGTGGCGTTCTGGATGCCACCCGACGACGCCGGCGCACTCGACATGGCCGGCGTGGGTGCCCCGCGGCCGGTGGCCGAGGCCGATGTCGTGCTGAGCCTCGGCGGTGACGGGACGATGCTGCGCTCGGTCAGGCTGCTGGAAGGCGCTGCGGTCCCGCTGCTCGGCGTGAACCTGGGCTCGCTCGGGTACCTCACCGAGGTCGAACCGGATCACCTCGAAGACGCGCTGGCGAAGTTCGCTGCCGGGGCGACATCGGGCAAATGGACGCTCGACGAGCGGATGATGCTCGACGTCGCGGTCAATGGCCGGCGCGTCGGGCGCGCACTCAACGAAGCCGTGGTCGAGAAGGCCGAGTCCGGCCACACCGTGCGACTCCTCGCCCGGATCGACGGCGAGCCGTTCACCTACTACGCCGCCGACGGACTCATCGTGGCGACGCCGACAGGGTCGACCGCCTACTCGCTGTCCGCCCGCGGCCCCATCGTGTCGCCGCGCCACCGGGCGATGCTGCTCACTCCGGTGTCACCGCACATGCTGTTCGATCGCACGCTCGTGCTCGATCCATCCGAGGTCATCGAGATCGAGGTCACCGGCCACCGCCTCGCCGAGCTGACGCTCGACGGGCAGGCAACCGTCTCGCTCGACGACGGCGACGTCGTACGTTGCGAGCCGTCGGATGCCACGGCCAACTTCGTCCGCTTCGACGGGGAGCGCTACCACCAGATCCTGAAGGCCAAGTTCGGCCTGGCCGACCGCTAGGT
>JAHENF010000088.1 GCA_024643255.1 Ilumatobacteraceae bacterium | reverse complement strand
TCGGATGTGCACTGGAAGTCGGCCACCGTGATCGGTGAGCCGTCGTTCCAGACAGCGGTGTCGGACAGCTCGTACGTGATCTGGAAGACGGGCTCCCCACCCGGTTCCGTCGTGCCGGTTGCTGCATCGGTCGAATCGGGCGCGGTGGTCCCGTCGGTGGGCGCTTCGGTCGTCTGGCTGCCGTCGGTGTTGCTGGATCCGCTGTTGTTGTCGCTGCCACAGGCAGCGAAAATGACGGCGGAGGCGGCGGCGAGCGCAAGAACCTTGCGGCCTCGTCGTGAGGTGTTCACGTAGTTGTCCTCCTGGATTGGGGTCAGAACGGGAGGGTATGAGTGGTCGCAGGAACCGCCTGGCATGGCCAGCGTTCAACCGCAACCGAACACTTCGACCCCCTCCCTGCGGATCGAAGATCGCCAGACCCTAGCAGTGGTGCCTACCCGACGGTAGTAATCCCCATTTCAGCTGTGTGAAAAGTCAACCCCCAACGACGCCCAATCGTCACACGGTGCCGGGTCAAACGTGACGTCTCCCGGGTGCAACTTGGACGGGTCAGGTGTCGAACTGGACGATCTTGGCGAACTCGTCGGGATCGAGGCTGGCCCCGCCGACGAGTGCGCCGTCGATGTCGGATTGCGACATCAGCTCGGTCGCATTGGCGGCCTTCACCGATCCGCCGTACTGGATGCGCACGGCGTCGGCAGTCGCTTCGTCGGTCAACTCGCGGACCTTGGAGCGGATCGCTGCGCAGACCGCTTGGGCATCGTCGGACGTGGCGGTCTTGCCGGTGCCGATCGCCCAGATGGGCTCGTAGGCGATCACGAGCGAGGCGATCTGGTCGTTGGTGCGTCCGGCGAGGCCGGTCTCGATCTGGCCGAGCACCTTCGATTCGGTCTCCCCCGCCTCGCGCTCGGCGAGCGTCTCCCCGCAGCACATGATCGGGACCATGCCGTGTGCCTGAATGGCGGCGACCTTGCGGTTGACCATTTCGTCCGTCTCGCCGAAGATCTCGCGCCGTTCCGAGTGGCCGACGATCACATAGACCACGTTGAGCTTGGCGAGGAACGCCGGCGACACCTCGCCCGTGAACGCTCCCGACTCCTCCCAGTGACAGTGCTGGGCGCCGAGGTGGAAGTCGAAGTCCTCGCTCTCGATCACGGTCTGGATGCTGCGGATGTCCGTGAACGGTGGATGGATGCTGACGTCGACCGTCTCGAGCGTCTCCTTCGGCACCAGATACGACAGCTTCTGAACGGTCTGGATCGCCTCGTAGTGGTTGAGGTTCATCTTCCAGTTGCCGGAGATCAACGGACGTCGTGTCATCGGATTCCTTCTCGCAGGGCCTGCAGCCCGGGTAGATCGCCGTTCTCGAGCAGCTCGAGGCTCGCTCCGCCTCCGGTCGACACGTGGTCGACCTCGTCGTCGAGCTTGAACTGGGCGAGCGCCGCGGCAGAGTCGCCGCCGCCGACGACGGTGAACGCCTTGGTGTCGGCCATCGCCTGGGCGACGGTTCGTGTCCCGCTGGCGAATCGTTCGTCTTCGAACATGCCCATCGGGCCGTTCCAGAACACCATCCGGGCATCCATGATCACGTCGGTGAACGCTGCCGCTGAGCCGGGCCCGATGTCGAAGCCCTTGGCTCCGTCGGGCAGGCGGGTGCCGAACGTGGCGTACTCGCCGCGTGCGTCGACGCCCGTGATGTCCTCGGGCAGGTGGATCGTCTTGCCCTTGGCCCCGGCCTCGGCGAGCAACCGCTTGCACGTGTCGACCTGGTCGGGCTCGAACAGCGAGTCGCCGATCGGCTTGCCCTGCGCAGCGAAGAACGTGAAGCACATGGCACCGCCGATCACCAGCGAGTCGACGACCTCGAGCAGCGCTTCGACCACGCCGAGCTTGTCGGAGATCTTCGCCCCGCCCAGCACGGCGACGAACGGATGCTTCGGCTTGTTCCGCAAGCCGAGGAGTACCTCGACCTCCTTCTGGAGGAGTCGGCCCATCGCCGACGGCACGAAACGCGGCGGCCCGACGATCGACGCGTGTGCCCGGTGCGATGCGCCGAACGCGTCGTTGACGTAGCCGTCGATGCCCTCGACGAGCGTGGCGACGAAAGCGGGATCATCGGCCGTCTCGCCCGGGTCGAAGCGGAGGTTCTCCAGCAACTCGACGCCAGGCGCGAGTTCGCCGAGGCGCGCGCGTACCGCATCCATCGAGTACTTGGGATCCGGCGCGCCCTTCGGGCGACCGAGGTGGCTGGCGGTGACCACCGTCGCGCCGCGTTCGACGAGCCACTCGATGGTCGGCAGCGCGGCACGGATGCGGAAGTCGTCGGTGATCTGGCCGTCGTCGTCGAGCGGCACGTTGAAGTCGGTTCGCACCAATACGCGCTTGCCGCTCAGGTCGCCGAGCGTCGACTCCAGATCCTCCAGCGTCGGGATGGAGGTCTCGCTCATCGTGGTCAGCGCTTGACCTTGCTGCCGGTGAACGTGGTGAGATCGACGAGACGGTTCGAGTAGCCCCACTCGTTGTCGTACCAGCCGTTGATCTTCACGAGCTTCCCCATGCTCATCGTGAGGCCCGCATCGAAGACGCACGAGTGCGGGTCGGTGACGATGTCACTCGAGACGATCGGGTCCTCGGTGTACTTGAGGACGCCCTTGAGCGACTTGGCCGCAGCCGCGGCGAACGCGGCGTTGATGTCCTCGACGCTCGCCGTCTTCTTGAGGGTGGCCGTGAAGTCGGTGAGCGAGCCGGTCGGGGTCGGCACGCGCAGCGCCGTTCCGTCGAGCTTGCCCTTCATCGACTCCATCACGAGCGACGTGGCGCGGGCGGCACCGGTCGACGTGGGCACGATGTTGATCGCCGCGGCCCGGGCGCGGCGGAGGTCGCTGTGCGGACCGTCGACGAGATTCTGGTCACCGGTGTAGGAGTGGACCGTGGTCATCAGGCCCTGCTCGACGCCGAAGGCGTCGTCGAGCACCTTCACCATCGGCACGAAGCAGTTGGTGGTGCAGCTCGCGTTCGAGATCACCTTGTGCTTGCTGATCCGGAAGTCGGTGTGGTTCACCCCGTAGACAAAGGTGGCGTCAGCGTTGGTGCACGGCGCCGAGACGATCACGAGCGGCGCGCCGCCCTCGAGGTGGGCGCTGGCCGCATCGCGGGTGTTGAAGAAGCCGGTCGACTCGATGACGACGTCGACGCCGAGATCGCCCCACGGCAGGTCGGCCGGGTTGCGCTCGCTGAGCACCTTGAGCGAGTCGCGACCGACCCTGATGCTCGACTTGGTCGCCGACACCTTCTGCGGGAATCGCCCGAGCACCGAGTCGTACTGCAGCAGGTACGCCATCGTGTCGATCGAGCCGAGGTCGTTCACCGCCACGAAGTCGAAGTCGGCGCCGCTCGCCTTGGCGGCACGGAAGAAGTTGCGGCCGATGCGGCCGAAACCGTTGATGCCAACTCTGATCGTCATGACTGGATGCCTCCTGGCAATGGGGGGAAGAACGTTGTGCGACGACGATTGTAGTTCGCGGCGGATTCAGGTCCGGAAACGACTCAGCGCGACACGTCGCGATGTGTCGTTCGAACCGCCACGCCGCGCTGGCGGAGACGGCCCGCCAGTTCCTCTGCCAACGCGACCGATCGGTGTCGGCCACCGGTGCAGCCGACGGCAACCGTCAGATAGCTGCGACCCTCGGCCTGGTATTGCGGCACCAGCGCGCCCAGCAGTTCGTCGAACTGGTCGACGAACGCCGAACCGGCGGCGGTCTCCAGGACGAAGTCACGGACCTTCGGATCATGACCGGTCAACGGGCGCAGGTCCTCCTCCCAGTGCGGGTTCGGGAGGAATCTGACGTCCATGACGATGTCGGCGTCGAGCGGCAGCCCGTGCTTGAACCCGAAGCTCTCCACGGCGACCTGGAGTCGCGATCCGCTGATGGTGTCGAAGGCGTGATCGATGCGTTGCTTCAGCTGGTGCACGTTGAGATCGCTCGTGTCGATCACCAGGTCGGCAGCTGCGCGAACCGGTTCGAGCATGGCCCGTTCGAGTTCGATGGACTCGACGAGGCCGTCGGTCTGATCGGCCAGCGGATGTCGACGGCGGGTGGCGTCGTAGCGCCGGACGAGTTCGGGGGTCGACGCGTCGAGGAACACCACGCGTACGTCGTGGTTCTCGGCGCGGAGCTCGCCGACGCAGGTGAGCACCTCGGCGTGCTGGCGGCCAGCGACGAGCGCCAGCCGTTCGAGGTCGCTCGTCGGCTTGGCGGCAAGTTCCACGATCGTGCCGATCAGCGCCGTCGGCAGGTTGTCGACCACGAACCAGCCCAGGTCCTCCAACACGTCGGCCACAGCCGATCGGCCGGCTCCCGACAATCCGGTGATCAGTACGACCTCGGCCACATGGGCACCCTACTGATGTCGCCCCTCACCCTCCCGCGATGAGCTTGTGGGCTGACATCCGGGCCAGAACCTCATCGCTCACCGATCTACATCTCCCGCGATGAGATTGCGGCGCGACAGGTGAGCCAGAACCTCATCGCTCACCGATCTACATCTCCCGCGATGAGATTGCGGCGCGACAGG